>LPNH01000011.1:0-1605 GCA_001543385.1 Candidatus Hemicellulosilyticus sp. P3 | reverse complement strand
AGGTGATGGAAGAGGAAGGGCAGCGTGGTCAGGTTTTCAATCTGACGCATGGCAGACTCTTCCACATTGTCCGTCCAAATCTTGACAGGACGGTTGTTGATCATCTTTACTTCCATTGTCTTTTCTCTTTTAATTGTTACACATCTTTAATAATAATAGTGGTGCCTCGTAGCTCATCTTCAATACGTATCCAGTTTCTTCTGAACCGCACTGCAAAATTAAATATATACTACGCAATCTTTCTGCGTAGTTGGAAAAAAGTTATGAAAATCAGCAAAAAAAGTGCAAATTTTTAGTTCTGCGCAAATAGGTTGCGTAGTTTTTTCGTATCTTTGTGCCAACATTAGCAAAAAACGTGGATTATGCCTGCAAACAAGAATGCGTTGATTCGCTACAAAACCATTGATAATTGTCTTCGCAACCGCTATCGCCGGTGGACGCTCGAAGACCTGGTTGATGCCTGTTCGGATGCTCTCTATGACATGGAGGGGATCAACAAGGGAGTCTCTGTGCGAACCGTCCAGGGTGATATACAGATGATGCGTTCTGACAAACTTGGCTATAATGCTCCTATCGAGGTCTATGACCACAAGTATTACCGTTATGCGGACAAGGACTATTCCATCATGGATATGCCTATGTCTCAGAACGACTACGACGTGATGCAGGAGGCTGTTGACATGCTTCGCCAGTTGGAGGACTTCGACCAGTTCTCTGAAATGTCGGATGTGGTCAGCCGCTTGCAGGATAAACTGGCCATCAGCAGGCATAACCGCAAGCCTATCATCCATTTCGACAGTGTGCCGAATCTGGAAGGTATTCGTCTGCTTAATCCACTTTATAACTATATTGCTCATCAGCAGACCCTGCGCATCATGTACCAGTCGTTCAATGCGAGAAAACCAACGGAGTTTATCCTCTGCCCGTATCTGCTGAAAGAGTTCCGCAACCGTTGGTTCTTGTTCGGTTCAAAGGCTGATGACCTGAAGCTTTTCAATCTGGCCCTTGACCGAATCAAGAGCGTCGAGCCAGTGGATGTCCCTTACAGTGAGAATCCCGATTTCGACTCAGAACACTTCTTCGACGATGTAATAGGCGTTAGTAAGAATATCAATAACAAACCGCGGTGTATCAGGTTCTGGGCGAACCGAGAGCAAAGCCACTATATCAAGACGAAGCCCATCCATCGGTCTCAGCAGGTGGTTAGCGAGAATCCTGAGGATGGAAGCTGTATCTTCCAGATAGACGTCGTCATCAACTTTGAGATGTATTCGGTCTTTATGTCTTATGGCTCTGGCATTAGAATAATCTATCCCAGAAATGCTGTCATGTACATGCGGGATAAATTCAAGGAGGCACTGGACTTATATGATGCAGCTAACGAATAACGAGGTTTTATAAAGTATAATAGGGTCCAAAGTGTTAAAATCAAAAACTTTTTCCGGGCTACGCAAAAAGATTTCGTTCTTTATTTGTACCTTTGCAGCCGAATTTTAAAGAATCCTACAAGGAATGAGACTATTTGTACATACACAGCCGACATTCGTTCAGAGCTATCGACGCTTTGAACGGAATGCTTATGTGCAGCAATTTTGCACACCAGCA
>LPNH01000002.1 GCA_001543385.1 Candidatus Hemicellulosilyticus sp. P3 | reverse complement strand
ACTTTCAGAGCAGATTGACATTAATAATCAGTTTGCGCCACTTGCAACTTATGTGAAAAAGGTTGTATGGCAACGACTTGGCTATATACTTGAAAATGTCGTTGAGGAAAAGAAGTTGGCAGATGACATGTATGAACAGCTTCGAGCATCATTGGGTTATCTCAAATATCAACCTTTGAGCACATCGACAGAAGATAATCCATCATCCAGAGACAGCCGATGGAAGATAAACATAAACGTAGAAATAGAAACAGATGATATATGATAAATAGAACAGCAATACAACAGTGGAGCGAGCATGCTCCATGGATAGATAATGCGCAGATTGAACAGGACCTGATTATATGTCGTGCCTTGGTTTCCATCTTTAGCGATGAGTTCCTTGCATCGCAGTTGGCATTCAGAGGTGGAACTGCTTTGCACAAACTCTATCTTTCACCTCAGCCACGCTATAGCGAAGACATTGATTTGGTGCAGATTATTCCTGGACCAATCAAGCCTATCATGTATCGATTAGGGGAAGTGCTTGACTGGCTGCCAGACAGGGTAACTAAGCAGAAGCGATATAATAATACAATGCTGTTTCGAGTGGAGTCTGAAATACCGCCTACGGTACAGATACGTCTGAAAGTTGAAATCAATTGCTTTGAACATTTCAACGCACTTGGGCTGACAAAGATTCCGTTCAAAGTGGAGAACTCATGGTTCACTGGAGAAGCCGAGTTGACGACTTATTATTTCGAGGAATTGTTGGGAACCAAACTTCGTGCTCTTTATCAGCGCAAGAAAGGTCGCGACCTCTTTGACCTTTATATCGCCTTACAGCGAAAGAATGTGGATGTTGATAAAGTCCTTCATTGCTACAAGAAATACATGGAGTTTGTCGTAGACAAGGCTCCATCTTACAAGCAGTTTGTCAATAATATGCAGGAGAAGATGGCTGATTCTGAGTTTACCAACGACATGCAATCCCTTCTGCGTCCAGATGTTACTTTCAATGCGAGTGATGCTTATCCATTGATTTATGAAACCTTTATAGATAAGATGGAAGGAAAAAGAGACTAACGAGAAATAGCTAATAATGATAAAAGAGAGAAGAGTAAAAAAAGATTTACACCTTTATATATTTAGAGATTATGAATAATAGATTATTCTTAATAACCATATTGATATAATATGTCATCTTTTGAGGATTCCATGAAGAATGATAAAGGTGACGATCCTGATTTCACAAAGATTCCAATTATTATTGATTCTACTGAAGGTTGGGAGTGGATTGATAATGAGAAGGCTGAGTATGTATTTGAGACATATCCATTACGAATGTCTTACAATAAATATCTGTCACATCCGCAATACCGTGTTTTTAACGATGAAGTATATAATGGAAATGGACAAATTGTAAGAGTTATAAGTATTTTAGAATCCAATTGTAATCCTCGTGGTGCTTTGAGAGCACCAATTACAGACGAGCTTTTGCGGCAAACATATATTAATGATTATAAGACTAACAAGTACAACTTCAAAAAGGAAAATCAAATTGCGCAGAATTACGTTAAGAAAGAGTTGAAACTCATAACGTCATCCCGTTTTTATTGGAGTAAGGAGGGAGTAAGGTATCTTCAACAACTGAATTTGGATCATATTCATGATTTTTATTCTCTTAAAAATCGAACGTTTTCGATAAGCCAAATGACCAGAGTCAAGCTTGCTTGAACTTTGGCATGGCGAGAAAACGACTAATGAAATTGAACGATTGAATGACACTTCTTTCAAATTGATATTTGGAGATGTTAAAGGTAATTCTGTGAGCACATGAAAAGTTGCCTATTTACCTAATGGACAATTTAAAGCAAAAATGATAGTTACTCGTTTGCCGTTAGAGAAAATAAAGGTTCCTATAAGGGTCTATGAGATCAATAATGGGAAGTGGACAATACACGAAGATTAACAATTTGCTTTCTTATGGACAACACATGTCAACTCCGGCAACTAATGACTCTTGGTGCCAACATAAATGCAATAGGCATTGAGGAGCGTTTTGAACAAATAGCAAAGATGCTGTTTGAAAGTTTTGCTATCCAAAAGGGAGAGAAGAAGTATCTTTTTAAAGAGATTGAGTTTTACTTCTACAATAAGAATCATCGTGATATTATCACTTATCCACGTTCATCAAAACCACTATGCTGGTATGACAATAGATTCGGAGGTATTGACTTGAATTTTAAAAGTAATATAGAGTGTCGAGAATCAAAGAAATATAATCTTGATGATAATGCATACTTTGGTGGTATTCTCATTCGTCAGTTAGTTTGTGTCAATGAGGTTGGTAGTAGTAAGGTCTTGAGTGGGCCTTTGAAATGTGCAGAATTATTCAAACACAATGGCACGACCGGCAGTTTCAATGAACCACAACTTGTTAAGTACGACAATGGTATGGTAGGATACATTCGTAGATCTCGAATCAATATTCTGCAACCGAAGCAGAAAGTCGAAGATAAAGTGAACAGTATTCTTAACAATTATTATGTATATCCTGGGAAAGAAAAACTATACGACGACTTTACTATATTTAAGGGTAAACTCTATAGGTATATACGATGTGACAAATTGATGCATGATGAAGATACTAATATGGTTTTTATCTCTCCTTGGTTAAAAGACAAAAACGAGGGACATCCTGAGTTTTATCAGCATCTGAAGGGCGTGCTTAATGAAATGGGAATTGAGTTCAAGGAACTGAAATCAACAAATGATTATTGGGCTCGCGACTATATGCCAATTCAATTGGGTAAAGATGAATTTTTAAATTATCATTATTATCCAAATTACCTTGTAAATATTGATGATATTGAGACAATTACTGATGCTACCAAAGTGTTGCGTGGTATGGGAATAAGTTGTCGTTCTACCAATCTCATTATTGATGGTGGTAATATGGTGTCATGCGGTCCATATATCGTGATGACTGATAAGGTTTTTCCAGAAAACAGGAAAAAGAAAGATGATGCTGACTTTAAGGCTTTATTGGAATCTGAACTTGGTCATCCTGTCATCATTATTCCCTGGACATCGCATGAAGATGATGTGTATGGTCATTCGGATGGCTTCATTAAGTGGTGTGGTGATAATCGCATATTAATGGGTAATCATGGTGATTGCTATCCAGAAGAAGCTGCATCCATTCGTAGGATTCTTGAAAGTTACGGCTTTGAAGTTACAGAAATGCGTTTCAAGGACAAAGTTGATTCACCTTGTTATAATCTCAACTGGGCATATATCAACTTTCTTCAGGTTGGTAAAAACATCATAATGCCTATATTCGATATTCCAGAAGATGCAATAGCCCAACAATACATTCAAGAAGCATTCCCCGATTGCTGTATCCGTCAAATTGAAATGGAAGATATTGCAAAAAAAGGTGGCGCTTTGCATTGTTTAAGCTGGAATGTATATCTGCCAAAATATGAGTAAAATGTAAATCACCACCCATGAAATCTTTTTGTCCCTCGGCTATTTTTGACTATCTCGGGGGACAGATGGGGGACAAAACGGGCGAAAAACTGCAAATGTCGAAGTTAAAAATCAAAAATCTGCAAAAATGGATGAATTTTTAAATGCTTGAAATGATGTGATTTACGAGCTGTATTTGCAGATAGTATGCTTTTCTTTGCAAAAAATCACTTTCCCACGCAAAATTTGGCGAAAATGGTGCCGAGAACTTCGTCGGTGGTCACCTCACCGGTGATGGTGCCGAGGTGGTGGAGGGCGTCGCGCAGGTCGATGGCGACGAGGTCGGCTGAGCATTGGCTTTCCAGCGCTTGTTGCGCCCGTGTGCAGGCGTCGACGACGTGCGTGAGCGCCTCGTAGTGACGCAAGTTGCTGACGATGGGTTCGCTGCCGTCGCTGCCGTCGCGGTAGCGGTCGGCGAGAAGTCGGTGCAGGGTGTCGAGGCCTGCGCCGGTGCGGGCGGAGAGGGCCAGAACGGCCTCGACAGGCAGGGGAGAGGTGCTGTCGGACGAGAGGGTGGCGGCATCGGGTAGCGGCACTGATTGGTGGCGGTCGCTTTTGTTGCAAAGCACGAGGATCTGTTTGCCCTCCAGCGGAACTTCGTGGGCGAGTGCTGCGAGTTGTTGCGGCAGGCTACCGGTGTCGGCGCGGTCGACAACGTAGAGGATGGATGCGGCGTTTCGAGCGGTGCGGTAACTGCGTTCGATGCCGGCCTGTTCGATTTGTTCGTCGCTGTGACGCAGTCCGGCGGTGTCGATGATACGGAAGCCTATGCCGTCGATGGTGATGCGTTCCTCGATGGTGTCGCGTGTGGTGCCGGGTTGGTCGCTGACGATGGCACGTTCGTCGCCGACGAGGCGGTTGAGGAGGGTGGATTTGCCGGCATTGGGCGGTCCCACGATAGCGACGGGCACACCGCAACGGATGGCGTTGCCCAGTGTGAAGCTGCCGGCCAACTGGCCGCATCGGCTGACGAGGGTGTCGAGAAGGGTGCGTAATTGGCCTCGGTCGGCAAATTCGACATCTTCTTCGCTGAAATCAAGTTCCAACTCAAGCAGGGCGGTGAGGTCGACAAAGCGGCGCCGCAAGTCGCCGAGCAATTCGGCGTAGCCGCCACGCAGCTGGCTCATGGCCATGCCGTGGGATCCGCGGTTGGTGGCGTCGATGAGGTCGGCGACGGCCTCGGCCTGCGACAGGTTGAGGCGTCCGTTCAGGAAGGCCCGCCGGGTAAATTCGCCGGGTTCGGCGAGACGGCATCCGTCGTCGATGAGCGCGGCCAGCAATGCCTGTTGGATGTATGTCGATCCGTGGCAGCTGATTTCGACGACCTCCTCACCGGTATAGGAGTGTGGTGCGGCATAGTGGACAACAATCACTTCGTCGAGTCTGTCCCTCCCGACGTGGAAAGGGGTGAAACAGGCTTGGCGTGGTGCCGGTGTGCGGTCGATGTGGTGCCGGCAGACTTCGAGCGCCTGCGGCCCCGACAGCCGCACAACGGCTATGGCGCCACGCCCTGCCGGCGTGGCGATGGCGGCTATGGTGTCGTGATGCATGAGGTTCTGAAGCGGCTGGAGGTTTGCGGTTGGTGTATTGCGTTACAGGTTCTCGTCGGGGAAAAGTTGTTCAAATTCTTCGTCTGTCAATCCGAGGTCGACTTTCATTTTGAGACTGCCGGGGTAGAGCATGACGAGGCATATCACCAGCAGCAGAAGCAGCATGAAAAGGGTGTTGTCGTGAGAGAGGATGATCAGTGTGCAGTCGATGGTCGCGACAGCCAGGGCGCTGCGGTAGAGGTTGGCGATGTGGGTGGCATAGCGTTGCAGTCTCTCGTCGAGACTGTCGAGCTGCCGTATCTGCGGGATGGTGCGCCGCACGGCCAGCAGGATGGCGGCGACGACGAGCACGGTCAGTACGGCGCCGCCGATGAGCATGAGACGGTGTCCGTAATCGTTGACATAGAACCGGTAGCGGCTTAGGTAATAAAGAGCCAGCGTGGCAATGCCGATGATGATGGCTCCGTAGAGGCCGATGCGGGCGGTGCGTTGGATTTTTCTGATGATCGGGTTCATGTTTATTATTTTTTCTGAAACAGGGGGCGTATCGCCCGTCCGGTGTATGAGTCGTCGCATAGTGCCAGCTGCTCCGGCGGGCCTGCGAAGACGACAGTGCCGCCGTCGCGGCCGCCTTCGGGTCCGATGTCAATGACCCAGTCGGCTGTTTTGATGATATCAGGATGGTGTTCGATGACGACGATGCTGTGGCCATTCTGGATGAGCCGGTCGAAAGCGTGGAGCAGTTTGTCGATGTCGTTGAAGTGAAGTCCGGTGGAGGGCTCGTCGAAGATAAACAGTTTGGCCCCGTCGCCGTCTCCCTTGGCCAGAAAGGAGGCCAGTTTGATGCGTTGTGCCTCGCCGCCGCTCAGCGAGCTGCTGCTTTGGCCCAGCGTGAGGTAGCCCAGCCCGACCTCCTGTAACGGGGTCAGGCGCGAGGTGATTGCGGGGTTCTCACTGCCGTCGGCGCCGCCAAAGAAGTCGACAGCCTGGTCAACGGTCATGTCAAGTACCTGGCTGATATTACGGTCGTGGTAGAGCACCTCGAGCGTGTCATCCTTGAATCGGGTGCCGTGGCATTCGTCGCAGACAAGGTGGACGTCGGCCATGAATTGCATGCCGATGGTGACGTATCCTTCGCCCTCGCATTTATCACAGCGGCCGCCTTCAGTGTTGAACGAGAAATAGCCGGCTTTGTAGCCGCGAGCCTTGGCTATCGGCTGCCGGGCATAGAGGGCGCGAATCTCGTCGTAGGCTTTCATGTATGTGGCGGGGTTGCTCCGTGTGGAACGGCCGATGGGGTTCTGGTCGACGAGTTCGACGGCGCTGATTCGCTGCAAGTCACCGTCAATATTTTGGCATGTGCCGACATAGCCGGCATTGCCTTCAAAACGTTTCTGCAGAACGTCGTAGAGGACACCTTTGACAAGACTGGTCTTTCCGCTGCCGCTTACGCCGCTGACAACCGTGAGCACGTGGAGCGGAATGTCAACATCAATGTGGCGCAGGTTGTTGCAATAGGCGCCGTGGATGCTGATGCGGTCGCGCCAGCTGCGGTGGTGCCCCGGCAGGGCGATACGTCGGCGTCCGCTCAGATAGTCGAGAGTGAGGCTTGCGGCATACTTTCCGTCATGCAGCGTGGCGTCGTCAACGGTGCCTGCGAAAACGACAGTGCCGCCCAGGCGGCCGGCACCGGGGCCGATGTCGATAACATAATCGGCGGCCCGCATAATTTCCTCGTCGTGTTCGACCACGATGACCGTGTTGCCCAAGTCGCGCAGTCGGCACAGCACATCGATTAGGCGTTGTGTGTCGCGCGGGTGCAGGCCGATGGAGGGCTCGTCGAGGATATAGAGCGAGCCGATGAGCGAGCTGCCGAGCGATGTGGACAGATTGATGCGCTGTGTCTCTCCTCCGCTCAGTGTGTTGGAAAGACGGTCTAATGAGAGATAGCCGAGACCTACCTCAATGAGGTAGGCGGTGCGGCTGCGCAACTCCTTCATCAGTCGCTGCGCAATGGTTTGTTCGGTGGTGTTGAGTTGCAGTGCGTCAAGCCAGACGGCGAAGTCGCTGACAGGCATACGCACTAATTCTGTGATGGTGGCGCCGCCCACCTTCACATATTCTGCGTCTTTGCGCAGCCGTCCCCCGTGGCAGTCGGGGCAGACGGTCTTACCTCGGAAACGCGCCAGCATGACGCGGTATTGTATCTTGTAGCTCTGCGATTCAACCCAGCGGAAAAAGCCGTCGATGCCCTCCCAACTGCCGCTGCCGTGCCACAAGATGTCGCGCTCCGCATCGCTGAGCTCATTGTAGGGCTTGTGGATAGGAAAGCCGATACGACCGGACAGGCGGACAAGCATCTGCTTCCATTCGCCCGTTTTTTCGCCGCGCCAGCAGACGACAGCGTCTTCATAGACAGAGAGGTTCTTGTTGGGCACGACAATGTTTTCATCAATGCCGATGATGTTGCCGTAGCCTTGACAGGTGGGGCAGGCTCCGTAAGGGTTGTTGAAACTGAAAAAGTTGGGGTTGGGCTTCTCAAAGGTGATGCCGTCGGCTTCGAACCGGTTGGAGAAGTCGCTGTAAACGAAACTGTCGTCGCCGGGTGTCCGGGTGGCGATGCGGCAGCTCCCGCGGCCTTCGAAGAAAGCGCTCTGCACCGACTCGGCCACACGGGAGCGCTGATCATCGTTTGCGGCGTCGGCATGGATGCGGTCCACCACGAGGTCTATGCTGTCTGCCGTCTCGTGCGCTGCAGACAAATAGTCGTCAATGCGCACAACGGTGTCTTTGACAGCGATGCGCACGAAGCCCTCCTGCTGCAGCATGGACAGCTGCCCGTCCAAGTCGCGCCCCGCACCGGCTTTCAAAGGTGCCAGTATCATGACCGCTGTGTCGGTCGGGAGGCCGTAGATATAGTCGACGACATCGCTGACGGAATGTCTTTTCACCTCGCAGCCCGACACCGGCGAGAAGGTCTGGCCGATACGGGCATAGAGCAACTTCAGGTACTCGTAAATTTCCGTGGTGGTGCCCACTGTGGAGCGCGGGTTGCCGGTGTTGACTTTTTGTTCGATAGCGACAGCGGGGGCAATGCCGTGGATATAGTCGACATCGGGTTTAGCCATTCGCCCCATGAATTGGCGTGCGTAACTGCTCAGGCTCTCCACATAGCGTCGCTGCCCTTCGGCATAGAGGGTGTCAAAGACAAGGCTCGACTTGCCGCTGCCGCTCACTCCGGTGACGACAACCAGCTTGCCGCGGGGTATGCGCACGTCAATGTTTTGCAGATTATTGACACGGGCGCCTTTAATTTCGATGTAGTCCTGCTTCATGAAAAATGAGGCCGGTAAGGCCAAGATGACTTTTAAACCAATTCACTCCGACTAAATCCGATACAGTCCGGGAATACCTGTCCCCTTGCCATTGGTGCATCGTTTTGTGTCAGACGGTCCCGCGGCATTGCCGCGGGACCGTCTGACAGCTTTTCTTTTCTGTTTATTTAGAGTTTATCGTTGCTGCCCAGTACATTGACGATTTTGTGAATGTAGAGCTTCTTCATGCTTTCGCGTGCAGGCTTGAGATATTTGCGCGGGTCAAATTCGGCAGGTTTCTCGGCCAGCGTCTTACGTATGGCGGCGGTCATAGCCAGTCGGCTGTCACTGTCAATATTGATTTTGCAAACGGCGCTCTTGGCGGCTTTGCGCAACTGTTCCTCGGGGATTCCGACGGCGGCTTTCAGACATCCGCCGTTGGCGTTGATGGTGTCAACCTCGTCCTGAGGTACAGAGCTGGATCCGTGTAGCACGATAGGAAATCCGGGAAGCTTTTTCTCGATGGCTTCAAGTACGTCGAAAGCCAGCGGCGGCGGCACAAGACGGCCGGTCTGCGGGTCGACGGTGCACTGCTCGGGAGTGAACTTGTACGCTCCGTGCGATGTGCCGATGCTGATTGCCAAACTGTCGACACCGGTTTTGGTGACAAAGTCTATAACCTCCTCGGGCTTGGTGTAGTGGCTCTCGGCTGCGCAGACCTCGTCCTCGACACCGGCCAGCACGCCGAGCTCACCCTCGACGGTGACGTCAAAGCGGTGGGCATACTCGACAACCTGTTTCGTCACCGCTACATTCTCCTCATAGGGGAGTGCGCTGCCGTCAATCATGACGCTGCTGAAACCCATGTCAATACAGCTTTTGCATGTCTCGAAGCTGTCGCCGTGGTCAAGGTGGAGTACAATCTGAGGGTTGGTGCAGCCAAGTTCCTTTGCATACTCAACAGCCCCTTCGGCCATATAGCGCAACAGAGTGGCGTTGGCATACTCGCGGGCTCCTTTGCTGACCTGCAGAATAACGGGGCTCTTGGTTTCGACAGCAGCCTGGATAATAGCTTGCATCTGCTCCATGTTATTGAAGTTGAATGCGGGGATTGCATAGCCGCCGTCGACGGCTTTGGAGAACATCGCCCGGGTGTTCACCAAACCTATTTTTTTGTAATCAACCATAATAAATAAATAATTTAGTTCGTGTATTTTTTGCAAAAGTGCCAACTTTCGGCGACATGAGCAAATTTATTTGGGGATTATTTAATCAGGATGCTGACACGCCGGCTTTCGGCGCCTGAGCCCATGTTCGCTTCGCCGTTGGCATGCGATCCGGCAATCTGCTCCTGCCTCACCCCGGCGTTCAGAAGGGCGCGTCGCACAGCCCGCATACGGTTGCGGGCGAGCTTAAGATTGTATTCTTTCGATCCGCTTCGGGAAGTATAACCGATGATATGGATTTTTTTTCCGGGGTTGTCTGCCAGCGTCTGCGCCACGGCCTGGATGGTGGCCCGGCCCTCATCGTTGAGCCTGTATGAGCTGACCTGGAAATAAATATTCACGTTTTCCGGTGCCGGCTGTGACGCGCTGTCAGCCCTTGAGGCAACTGCCGGAGCGGGCTTTGCGGTTTCGGCATCCGGCGATGCAAGTGCGGCGGCTGTCACGGCTGCTGCTTCCCGGACATCATTCCCTTCAGGGGCATTGTTTGTTGCGGCGGCCGTCTCGGCGTCGATCGCGGCAATGCCGTCTTTGTTGATTAACTTACGCATACGGGCGCGTTCGTCACGCAGGTCAATGACAAGTTCTGTGAGACGGTCGTTTTCGCGTTGCATGCTGTCCATATCAGCACGCAACATCATCTGTGTGTCGATAAGCTGGTTATTGTCGGTGGTGGCCCGGCGCAGCAGGTCGCGGTATTCGGCCTGGTCGCGGTACGACTCGATGAGTTTCTGCATAATCATCTCCTTCTCCTTGCTACGGCGGGTGTGGTTGGCACACCAGTCATAGCGCACTATGGCGGCCAGATGCCAAAGGCCGTGGGGCGTGTGCTCGACGTGGAGCGGAACAGCGCTGTACTGTCCGGCAAGGCCCACAGTGAGTCCGGGGGTGAGACCGTACTCGACAGAGAGCGTGAATGGCAGGCAGAGCGCGTCGCTTTGGTGGCGGCTGGTGCATCGCTCCGTCCAGTCGGTGCCGCCGGCCGTCGCAAACTCCCATGTGACGTCGTGACGGTTCCAACCATGCAGATAGCCGACGCCGGCCCCCAGCCAGATGCCAAGACGATCTTCGCGCCGCTGAGGCCACAGTTCCATGAAATTGAAATCGAGACTGAGGTCGGTGACAAGCAGATGGGTGAGGTTTCGGTCAGTGTAATCGGCAGGAGGCAGGGGTGCGATATAGGCTGTGATGACTGGCGGAGCAGATGGCAGGGTGTGGTCGACACGGTGCAGACAGGCGTAGCCGAGGTTGAAGTTGAGCCGCCAGGCGGCCCCGGTGCGATAGCTGACACCAAGGGATCCGAACGGTGTGGACCTGCGGTGGCCGGCATATTGGTCGCCGCGCATACCGTGGTGGTTGCCGATGCCGGCCTGCAAATTCATGGACCATCTGCAGGCACCTGTGCTGTCGTTAACGCTGGGTTGCGACATGGAGCTGATTGTGGCGAGGAGTGCGAGAATAAGGGTGGAGCGATATTTCATGATTTTAAATTTTTTATCTTTAGTTATGCTATGTCGAAAAGCCCGAAGACGGCGCTGCCGCTGCCGGACATCGAGGCGTAGCGGGCGCCGCGGGCGTAGAAGTCCTGCTTGAGCTGAGCAATAGAGGGGTGCTGTGCCATGACGCTTGTCTCAAAATCGTTGACAATAAGGTCTCTCCAGCGGTCGACAGGCTGGCGCAACGCATCGCGCAAATCGACAATGGCGGGGCGGGGAGTGGTGCCGGCATAAGCCTCGCGGGTGCTGACGCTGACATCGGGTTTGACAACCTCGACGCGCAACCCGAGCCGCTGCAGGTCAAAGTCGACCTGCTCGATGCGGTCGCCGATGCCGGTGACATAGGCCGGCCGGTTGCGGATGAAGAAAGGACAGTCGGCACCGATGCGAAGGGCGAGTTGGCAGAGCGCGTCGTCATCGAGTTGGAGGCCGAAGACAACGTTGAGCATCCGCAGCGTGAAAGCGGCGTCGCTGCTGCCTCCGCCCAAGCCGGCGCCATGGGGTATTGCCTTGTGGAGCCGGATGCTCACGGCACTGACACGTCCCGGAAAAACGGTGCGCATCAGATGATAAGCCCGGAGGCACGTGTTCTGATCGTCGTCGCAGTCGACAGCCGTTCCGGAAATCTCGAAACGGGGCTGCCCGGGATCGCCGGTGGGCAAGAGGTCGATATCGAGGGTGTCGTGGAGCCCGGACACCGGCAACATGACAGTGGCAATGTCGTGATAGCCGTCGGGGCGACGTGACAGGATTTGCAACCCGAGGTTGATCTTGCAGTTGGGGTAAGAGCGCATGGGGGCTATTTTTCAGAAAAACGTTGCATGATGGCGCTGGCATAGGTTTTAGAAACTGGGATGTCAGCAACGCCGGCGACGTTGATTTCGGCGTAAAGTCCGGAGGGATCTTTGCGCAGCAGTCGGATTTTATCGATATTGACAAAAAACGAGCGGTGACAACGAGCCAGGGAGGTGCCTTCGCAGAGCGTGTCGATGAACTTGAGGGTGTTGCGCAGCGCAAAACGTGCAAGCGACTCGTCGTCTTCATAGAGAATGGTGACATAGTTGCCGGCGGACTCGATGGCGATGACACGGTCTGCGCGGACAGCGAGTTTGATATTGCCGTTTTCGTCGGGGAAGTTGATACTTGCCGAGGCTGCGTTGTCAAGGCCTTGGCGAAGCCGCTGGACGGTGGCGTCGGCGTCGGCCAGGCGCCGGGCGCGATCCTGATATTCGAGGACGAGCCAGTAGACGGCGTAGGGGTAGACGGCGACGGCAGCCCCGATAGCGAGGGTGCGCGGCAGCATGAGAAAATATGATTGGTGGAAATACAGCGCCAGGAATAGGTCGGCGAAGAGGCATACGACGACCAGTTCACAGAGCTGCCAGGCAAAATATTCGCGTTCGTTGAGGTGATGCCGCCGGGTGAGGACGACCATCAGCAGGCGAGACAGCGCGACGGCGACAAGGACTATGGCGGAGAGGATGGCAATACAGAAGTCGCTGTGGCCGCTCCAGCGTGCGAGCGTGGACGCCTCGAAGCCGAACGTAGGAACATAGAGGACTGCAAAGAGCAGGAAGAAAAGCGCTACGGCGATGGTGAAGATGATATTGCTTCGTACACGGTAACAAGCGGGCGGTATTTTCTGCATGGCGGTGTTATTGTTGGCGTTGTCTGTGGAAAAGGTCGCTCCAGCGGTTGAAATCGCGTGTGTATTTGAGGCCGACGCCTTGTTTGTAGGGCAGTTCGATTCGGGTGTAATCGTTGGTGTTGGTGCGGTTGAACACAAAGAAATGGAGCCGCGGGTTAATCCGATAGCCGACCAGTATATCGCCGACAAGGTTGCTCATGGCGTGTGCGTCGGCGCTGTTGCTGAGGTTGCGTGACTCGCCGCCGTAGCCCAGTGTTGACTCGAAATAGAAACGATCCCACGATTTGCTGATGTCGATGTCGAACTGCTCGGTGGTGAGGTCGGTGGCGGCGGTGTAGCCAAAATCAATGTCGACCACCTTCACCATTTGCGTCACGATCGCCGCGGCCGACTTGGCCATCACACCGTAGCCACTGGTGGAGGTGGCGGAACTGATATGGCTCTCGTTCGCATTGCTGTAAAACTGCCCCATGACGAGCAGCGAGACAGTCTGGTTCAGCATGTCGCGTTGGTCACTGCGGTCAATGTAGGCGAATACTTCTTCCGATGTCGCGGCGTCGACATTGGGAAGCCGGATGTCGAAAGTGATGGCAGGCTCCTGCAGGTTGCCGGCCAGATTGATGATGCTTTGTACCGGAATGTTGCGCTGGCTGCTTTCGGTCTCGTTTCCTGTGAGCGAGGCGATGCTGGCACGCAGCGCGTAGACGGCGCTGATGTCGAAACGAATATTGCTTATTTCGCCGGGAAACAACAGGCTGCTGCCGGGCTCGATGGCAAAACTCTTGTCGATGAGGGAGAGCATGGAGAGGTCCAGTGTGCCGGAACTGAACTCGTAATTGCCCACGAGGTTGAGTTTGCGTCCGGCGCCGGTGTGCAGTTTCAGGTTGCCGGTTCCGGCGGCGCTGATGCCGGCGCCGATCTGTCCGAGGTCCACGGGCACATGGAGCATGAGGTCGGGAGTGATGGAGAGGGTGAGGTTGATGGCGGGTGTGGTCGCCGCGACCGCCACAGTCGACGGGTCGACGTCTTTGTGTTCTACACTGCGGTTCGGCGTGACAAAGTGGATGTAATCATGTTCGGCGGAGCTGAGCTTGTTGTCGACTGGGATGGTTATCTCGCTGCCTGCACGAGTCTTGGCCGAGGCGTCAATGGTGAGGTTGCCGGCAGTGCCGCTGACGGTGCCGGCGACGGCTGCGACAAGGCTCCCGTAGGGGTTGCTGCCGCGTGCGCCGGTGTTGAGCACAAGGATGCGGTCGGACTTTACGTCAAGGCCGATACGCAGGTTGCCGGCCTCGCTGTAATCGATGCCGCCGTTGGCGACAAGCACATTGCCCTGCTGGTCGCGGATATGGAAGTTGTTGACGAAGATGCGGCCGTTGGCGAGACTGACGCTGTCATCGCAACTATAGGTCACACCGGTGTAGTCGACTTGCAGCAGCCCGTCGTGTATGTGGGCGACTCCCTCGACACGTGGCTGCGACAGGGCTCCGCCTATTTGTATGTTGCTCGAGACAGTGCCGTCGACGCGCGAGGCGAAGCTGCTCAGCAGTGGTGCCACGGTGGCCAAAGCAAAGTTGTCGAGATGGACAGACAGGTCGATCTGCGGGTTGTCGTCAAGGGTTATGTAGCCGTGCGCGGCCACAGGATGCAGTGTGCCGGACTCGCGGTGGAGGGTGGAGGTGGCGCCGAGACTGAGCCGTTGCCGCTCAATGTCGAGGGCGGAACGGATGTTGACAGTGCCGAGCGGTTGACCGTTGACGGCGCATTCGTCGACACTGAGGTCGGCAAGCAGATAGGGCGACGCATTTTGTGCGGCGCGTTGGGCGCGGAGTTGGCCGTCGATGGTGCCCTCAAGCCGCAGGTTCTTGTCTGCGAGCAGCAGGCTGTCGAGCAGGTCGATGGCAATATGCTCGAAAGTGGCGGTGGCGACAGCGCTGTCAGGGCTGACGCTGGCGGTGGCGCTGATGGCGCCTGTGGCGCTACGCACATCGAGACGGGGTATCAGCAAAGTCTGTTTCGCCAGCATGATGTCGTCGCAGACGATATCCCAGCGCGTGCCGCGCAAATAGAACGTGGGGTCGGTGAGCTGCAGACGATGCCGGCTGTCGGCATGGTGGACGAGCAGGGCGATGTTGCCCTGGTCCCGAACATTGTTTGCATCGTCGTCCCAGGTGATTCGCAGCCGGCTGAGCGTCGGGTTGGCGCTGGCATACAACTGCAGATCCCAGAAAAGCGGAAGGCCGCTCATATCCATACGGTCCACGCGGCAGGTCGAACCGTAGCTCTCACCGACAGGGTTGCCGGTGACGACGATGTCGCGCAGCAGCAGGTTCCCGTATCGGACGGAGTCGGACTGCGCCACGAGCTTCATCGACTCGGTGAAATTGTAGTTGACATGGAGTCGGCTGCCGGAGGCGACGTGGAGGTCTGGCAGCAAAAGCATGAGCTGTCGGTGCGGGTCGTTCCACCGCAGGTTGATGTCAAAGGCGGTGGTGGCCAGTGCGGCGCTGTCGGCCGATGTCAGCGCGGCGCTGGCAATGTCGGTCGGCAAGAAGCGATGCCGGAACTGTTGCCAAATCAAGGGCAGATGATTATAGTCCAGGTAGCCGTCAAGGTCGAGGCTGGCTATGCCACTCTGCAGGTGCATCGTCTTGTGGAGCCTGTCCTCGTCAAGACTCAGCCGTATGTCGTCAACGGGGCTTTGGCGGTTGCCAATGCGCAGCATATTGTCATACAGGGAAATATCGCCGCGCAGCGTATTGATTTGGGTGCCCTGCAGAGAGATATCGGCATTTGTCGAAAAGGTCACGGCGCGGGTGCTGTCATCCTTGCCGAGCAGCTCCGAGAGGTGGCAGTGGCGCAGGTTGAGACGGACATCATAAGCCGTGCTGTCGCCGTCGAGTCTGCCTTTGCCGTCGATCCGGAGTGCGGCCAGGGTGTCGTCAAGGTGGCCTTGCAGGGCGAATTGGCGGCGGTCGAGCCGAAGTGCGGCATGGAGCGGTGCGACGGCATGTCCGTGTATGATTGTGTTGTCGAGCTCAACATCGGCGTCGGCTTTCAGGTCGTCGAGGTTTGTCCCGTAGCCATGCACTTTGATGTTCACTCCGGTGGTGGATACAGGGCTGTTCCTGACGAGACGTGCGAGGTGCAGGCGGTCGGATTGGAGCAGGGCGCTGTAACGCAGGTCGCGCGGCATCTTGTCGTAGGCGACATCGGCATGGACAGTCAAGTCGCCTGCATCGCTGCGCAGACCGATGTCGGCGTTCCCATGCTGCAGAGATCCGCGCAACGTTGCCTCGACACTTGTGAGGCCCAATTGATGCAGCGTGGCCGGCAGCCGGAAGAACGGATGCCGGGGTTGGTGGAATGCCGCGAGGTCAGCCGGGTCGACGAGCGAGGGCTGGATATTGAGGTTGAATGCAGTCCGGTTGATATGCGGCAGGCCGTCGATGACGCCGTCGAAGTCAATTCGCGTGTGTTGGCCAAAGGCCAGCTTCAGACTGTCGATTTTCAGCAGCGACAACGGCCCGTTGACCGATCCTGCGACAAGCACTGTCTCGTCGAGGCCCCACAGTCCGGGCGCCCAATAGGCGGCATCCTTCAGCCCGACCACAGAGCCGTCGTTGAGCAGCAGCGAAAACAGAACACTGTCGAAGATGCCATTGTGGGAGAAAGACTCCCACCCGTTATAGTTGAGCACCGCGTCGCACCGCAAGTGGGTGTTGTCGGTGGCGAGCTCCATATTGTGGGCGGCGATGGTGGTGCCCGAGACCTTGACGTCGGCCGAGAGGTCGCGCAGGCAGAACCCGGAGCGCTCTTCGGCCGCCAGGCGGACAATGCGGCAGTCGACATTGTAGCCCTCTACGCGGATATCCTTGAAATTACCGTCGATGCGGGTGAAATCCATGTGCGGGATGTTGACGCCGTAGTCATACCCGTGGCCTTGTTGACGCAGATCCTGCTTGTAATGGATGTTGTTGAGGATAAGCCGTCGGACATGCACCACAAAAGGTCCGCTCGGGGTCGTGTCCTCCGGGCGCTCGGGATGGGCGAAATAGTTAAAAATATATTTGAGATTGATGCCGTTGCTGTCGACGGCCATGTGGTACGAGGCGTTGCTGATGCGCACCCGGCTGAACGAGAGTCCCTCGCCGTCGACGGGGAAGCGGTCGAAATGACAGTAGATGGACTCTCCGTCAAAAATGGTGTCGGAGGTGGGGCTGACAAGCAGTATGCCGCGCAGCTTGACGTGGCCCAGCGGCGTGACATGCACCGATGCAATGCGCACCGTGCCGCCCCATTCGCGCGAAAAATAGCGGCTGGCGGCGGCGCCCATCCAAGATTGTACAATGGACAGGTTACACAGTGCCACAGCGACATAGAGCAGCACAAACAGCGCTACTGCAACATGGCGGAGTATTGTGAGAATCCTCTTCACAAAAGCGTATTGTTAATATAACATCTAAATAGCTGATTTATTATATAGGCGTGGAAAAAAGTTGTACCTTTGCAGTCGTATGTCTATTATTCTTGCCATCGAATCCTCGTGTGACGACACTTCGGCAGCGGTGCTGCACGACGACCGCATCCTGTCGAACGAGATCGCTTCGCAGAAAGTTCATGAACAATATGGCGGCGTGGTGCCGGAGCTGGCCTCGCGTGCACATCAGCAGAACATCATCCCCGTTGTCGATGCCGCGTTGCGCAATGCATCGGTGGAGCCGGGCGCTGTCGACGCCGTGGCATTCACACGCGGTCCGGGTCTGCTGGGCTCGCTGATGGTAGGCGTGTCGTTTGCCAAAGGTTTCGCACAGGCGTTGCAGGTGCCGTTGGTGGAGGTGAACCACCTGCAGGCACACGTGTTGTCACATTTTATCAGAACCGGCGACGACAGTGCGGTGCCTGCCTTTCCGTTCATCTGTCTGCTGGTGTCGGGCGGACATACACAGATTCTGCTCCTGCGCGACTATTTTGACATGGAGGTGCTGGGTCAGACCATCGACGACGCAGCGGGCGAAGCCATCGACAAGGCGGCTAAGATCATGGACCTAGGCTATCCCGGCGGGCCGGTCATCGACCGCTTGGCACGCGAGGGGCGCGACGACGCCTTCCATTTCGCCACGCCGACGGTTGCAGGTTACGACTACAGCTTCAGCGGAGTCAAAACCTCGTTTCTCTATTTTCTGCGTGACAGACTGCGTGAAGACCCGCAGTTTATTGAACATCACCAGGCAGACCTCTGCGCTTCAATTCAGCGTTGCATTGTCGATTTCCTGCTCAAAAAACTGGAACGTGCCATGCTGGACACCGGGGTGCGTCAGGTGGCGATAGCAGGCGGCGTCAGCGCCAACTCGCGGCTTCGTGAGGGACTGATTCAGATGGGCCGCCGGCACAAGTGGGATGTCTTCATACCCCCTTTCAGCTTCTGCACCGACAATGCGGCCATGGTGGGCATTGCCGGCTATTTCAAATACCTGAAGCGCGACTTTGCCGACATCAGCCTTCCGCCCTATGCGCGGTAGGCGGTGGATCGGGTTGTGGGCTGTGCTGACAGCCGTTGCGGCGTCGGCGCAAGATGTCCATTTCTCTCAGATGGACTTCAATCCGGTGCTGCTCAATGCCGCCTATGCAGGTTTTGTCGACGGCGGAGGTCGCGTAGGCGCCGCCTGTCGCACGCAGTGGGCTTCGGTAAGTCACCCTTACCGGACATTCGCCTTGACGGCCGACGCCCTTCTGTGGCGCGACCGCTATCGGCGTAACGGGGCGGGCGGCGGCGTGGCGTTTGTCCGCGACAAGGCAGGTACATTGGACTACGGCACCACATCGGCAATAGCCATGGTGTCCTACAACCGGGCGCTGGACTGGAACGGCGTACACCACCTTGCCCTGGGTGCCGAGGCCGGTTTCCACCTGCGTGGCTACGATGCCTCGCGGGCAACACTTTTCGACGATGCGGAGCAGTTGCTGCAGCGTGAGTTGCGCTATGTCACCGTGGGCTGTGGCCTCGCATGGTCCTGCGATCCGGACGAATCATGGTGGCTGCGCGTGGGCGTGGCTGCACACAACCTGAACAGGCCGTCGCTGTCGCTACTCGAAGGCGACGGCGCTCACCTGGAACCACGCTACCTGATGTCGGCCCGTGTCGGCTACCGGCTGGGCGGACATTGGGAGCTGTCGCCGGTGGCGCTGGCGCAGATACAGCATGGCAACAGCGAGTTTTGCTACGGCGCCGACGTGCGTTGGCGGCCTGACGGCGACGACGGGTCGCGCCGGCTGTCCCTGGCGGCCGGCATCGCCGTGCGCCACGGCGACGCATGCCTGCTGTCGGTGTCGGCGGAATATCATGCGCTGCAGGTCATCTTCTGTTACGACGCCAACACCTCGGCACTGGCTGAGGCGTCGTCGGGCTACGGCGCCGTGGAACTGGGGGTAGTATACCGCTTCGTGAAACAACGTGTACAGCAGCGCCGTGCGCTGCCTTGTCCGATAATGTGAAACCATGCAAAAGAGACTTGTTCTGACCTTGACATACTGCCTGGCGCTGCTCACCGCCGCGGCACAGCACTACGAAGTGATTCATCTGGGCGGCGGCGTCAACACGGCGGGCAGCGAGACAGGGGCGGTGGTGTTGGACGACACGCTGCTGCTCTTCTCATCGCACGGCACCGGTGCACGCGACATGATGCAGCTGCGCCTGTCGTCGGTGGATGCCGAGGGTAGGGTGGGGCGCAGCCGCCCTTCCGCCTGGGGGCTCAACAGCCGTCGTGCCCATACAGGCAACGTGGCCTACGACGCACGCCACGACCGCCTGTTCTTCACCCGTTGCGAATCCGACGACACGGGTGCCATACAGTGCGCCATCTGGGTGTCGCGGCGTCTTCAGGGTCGCTGGCAACGGCCGCGCCGGCTGGGCGGCGACGTGAACCGCGGCGGCACCACCAACACCCAACCCTCCGTGGCTTACCAGCCTGACGGCAGCACACTGCTCTACTTCGTCTCGGACCGTGCCGGAGGGCTGGGAGGACTGGATATCTGGTATTCGGTGGTGCGTGACGACGCAGTGGGGCGTTGCGTCAACCTCGGCACGCCGGTCAACAGCGCCTCCGACGAGCTGACACCCTTCTACGACACATTGCAGGGGGTGCTCTACTTCAGCAGCGACCGTGCCGGCGGGCTGGGAGGCTACGACATCTACCGCGCCGCCGGTGCCCGCGATGGATGGCGCCTGCCGCAGCTTTTGCCGGCGCCGCTCAACAGCACCTACAACGACCTCTACTTCACCGTTGGCGCCAACTGCGGGTGTTGGGGCTTTCTGGCCTCCAACCGCGAAGACTCCTTTTTCGAACATGACAGCTCCTGTTGCAACGACCTCTATCGGTGGGTTGTCGTCGCCGACCCCGATACCGCCGGTGCCGCCGCAGTGCCCGTCGCGGCTGTCACTGCGGCGACCGCCGCCCCTGACGCCGCCGGCGTGCCTCCCGCCGCAGACCTCCATCTCCATGCCCACCCTGTCACACTTTATTTCCACAACGACGAGCCCGGCCCGGGCGGTAGGTCTGACACTACGGAAGAGACCTATTTCCAGACATACAACCGCTACATGTTCATGCGTGGCACCTATCTTGCCGCATCACGGCACAGCGGTGCCGACAGCGCGGCGGTGCACAGGGTGGAACTCTTTTTTGACGAGGTTCGTCGCAACTGCGACCGTTTCGAGCAGCTGATGGAGCTGATGCGCGACGACCTCGAGGCCGGCCGCCGTGTAGCGGTGACCTTGGCCGGCTATGCCAGCACACCCCACAGCGACACCTACAACGCCAGCCTCTCGGCCCGTCGTATCGCCTGTGTGGTTAACCAGATGCGTCTTTGGCGAGGAGGGGTGCTGGGACGATATATCGCCGACGGCCGGCTGCACATCGTGACCGAGCCGCACGGCAGCCGCACGGCAGCCGCCGCCCGTGGCGCGGACCCGGTATACAGTGTGGAGATGGCGCGTGAACGCCGCGTGGAAATCATCGGTTATCGGTGCCGATGAGGTATAAAACAAGGAGGCTGCACCCGTCGGGTGCAGCCTCCTTGTTTTTCCGATATGCTGTCGATTAGCCTTCGACGATAGCACCAGTGGGGCAGGCGTCGGCGCAGGTGCCGCAGCTCACGCACTGGTCAGCATCAATCTTGTAGATGTCGCCTTCGGAGATTGCTCCGACGGGGCATTCGCCAGCGCAAGTGCCACAGGCAACGCAAGTGTCGGTAATTTTGTAAGCCATTTGTATGTTTGTTTTTTAGGTTAATAACACTGCAAAGATACAAAGAAAAACGGAAATGAGAAAAAAATTGTATATTTGTAACTGCTTTTCCGGACCCGGCAGCCGGTCCCTTGACCGAACCGGCTGCCGCATGTCACACTTTACGAACCACTAATCCCCAATCATCAGTATGAATGAATCTTTAACACACTTGCAGCCGTCGCGTGTGTGGCGGTATTTTGGTGAGATTATGCAAATTCCGCGGCCCTCGAAGCACGAAGAGCGCATCTCGCTCTATTTGCAGGATTTCGGCCGCTCCCACGGCTTGGAGACGCTCCATGACCCGCTGGGCAACGTACTCATCCGCAAGCCTGCCAGCAAAGGCTACGAGCAGTCCGCCCGCGTCTGTCTGCAGGCCCACATGGACATGGTGTGCGAAAAAAACAGCGACAAAGAGTTCGACTTCATGACCGACCCCATTGAGCCGCTGCTCGACGGTGCCTGGCTCACGGCCAACGGCACGACACTGGGTGCCGACGACGGCATCGGTGTGGCGGCCATCCTGGCCATCCTTGACGACGACACCGTGGAGCACGGACCGCTTGAAGCGCTCTTCACCGTCGACGAAGAGACCGGGCTGACAGGTGCCGCCGGGCTCTCCACCGAGTGGTTGCAGAGCGACATACTGCTCAACTTCGACGACGAAGACGAGGGAGAATACTGCATTGGCTGCGCCGGCGGCATTGACACGACGGTGGCCCTTGACTACACCACCCGCGAGGTGCCTGCAGGCGAAAAGGCCTATCGTGTCAAAGTCTGCGGGTTGCGCGGCGGCCATAGTGGCGACGACATCAACAAGGGCTACGGCAACGCCAACAAGATGCTCACCCGCATCCTCTGGAACGGCACCGAGACGTGCCATATCGGGCTGGCCCGCATCGACGGCGGCAACCTGCGCAACGCCATTGCCCGCGAGGCATGGGCCGACATCGTGGTGGCCGACGCCTGCGAAGCGCAGTGGAAAGCCATGGTGGCGCAGTTTGCCGAACATCTTAAATTTGAGTTCCGTTCCACCGAGCCGGGCTTGCAGGTCTCACTCGAGCCGATAGCCATGCCGGAGCGTCTCATCGACCGCCAGACACAGTACAACCTGCTCAACGCCCTCTTCGCCTGCGCCCACGGTGTGCTCGCCATGAGCCGCGAGATCCCTGACTTTGTAGAGACATCGACCAACCTGGCCTCCATCAAGATGGACGGCCGGCAAATCCATATCGCCACCAGCCAGCGCAGCTCGGTGGAGAGTGCCAAGCTGGCGGCGGCGCAGAAGATCGAGGCCACCTTCCGTATGATCGGGGCCCATGTGTCGCACGGCGACGGCTATCCCGGCTGGACACCCAATCCCGACAGCCGTGTGTTGCAGGTGGCTGTCGACGTCTACCGCCGCATGTACGGCAAAGAGCCTGTGGTGCGTGCCATACACGCCGGCCTCGAATGCGGCCTTATCGGCCAGAAATATCCGCACATGGATATGATATCCTACGGCCCCACGTTGCGCGGAGTGCACAGCCCCGACGAGCGCATCGAGATTAAGACCGTCGAGATGTTCTGGAACCAGACGCTCGAAATACTGAAAAACTTGAAGTAGATTGTCTGCATGCGGCAGGCCGCCGTCGCGGCCTGCCGCATTTCCCTTTCGGGACGGTGCGTAAATCCATAGCCATAGGCCATCTTGCCGCTGCCGGCACCTACTTGATTTTTGGCATCAATATCGTCTTTTGCCGCGATATTGCCACCAAGAGCGGGCTGGCTCCTGTCGTCCTTTTCGCCATGCGGGCGCTTGTGGCGGGGGCGCTCTTTTGGCTCGTGTCGCTCTTTGCGCCTCGCGAGCGCGTCGCCGGCCGCGATATGTTCAAAATCCTCGGTGCCGCCGTCCTCGGCATCTTTCTGCCGCAGCTCACCTTTCTCAATGCCATCGCCCGCACCACCGCCGTCGACCTCTCCATCATCACCGCCGTCACACCCATCCTCACCATGTTTGCGGCCGCCATCTTCCTGCGCGAACCCGTCACCTGGAAAAAAGCGTTGGGCGTGCTCGTCAGTTTTGTCGGAGTGGTGTGGATTGTCGTGCAGAGCAACGCCCATGTCGGCGGCGCTTCCGCGACCACGCCGCAAGGCATCGTCTATTGTGTGCTCAATTGCACATTCTTTGCCCTCTATTTGGGCACCTGCCGTCCGCTGATAGCCCGCTACTCCGTGGTGACATTCATGAAATGGGTGTTCCTCTTCTCGTTCCTGCTGTCACTGCCGTTCGTGCTGCCGCTGCTGCCCGGGGTCTCCTTCGCCGCCGTCAGCGGATCTGTCTGGTGGGAGATATCATTCCTGGTCTTCTTTGCCACCTTTGTGGCCTACTTCCTGCTTCCCGTCGGCCAGGCCCGCATCCGTCCCACGCTGGTTAGCATGTACGGCTATCTGCAACCCATCATCGCCATCGCATTGGCCATCGCCGCCGGCACCGACCGAATCACCCTCGCCAAGGCCGTTGCCGCCGTCCTGGTGTTCGCCGGTGTGGCCCTCGTCAACAACAGCAAAAAGCGGGAGCTGTGACCGCACGGCCTGCGCTCCCGTCTTGCGCCAGCCTGACATATCCGGGCTGGAAGGCGTCAAGTGAAACTTATCCCAGACACTGCCGATAGCGGCGGATAGTCTCCTCGATGCCGAGATACAGCGCGTCGCTGATAAGGGCGTGGCCGATGCTCACCTCGTCGAGCCACGGTATCTGCTGGTGGAAAAAAGTCAGGTTCTCAAGCGACAAGTCGTGGCCGGCGTTGAGCCCCAGCCCGCATTCGTGTGCCACCGCGGCAGCCTTCACAAAGGGCGCAACGGCCGCCTCACGGTCCGCGGTATAACGGCTGACATAGCTCTCGGTGTAGAGCTCCACCCGGTCGGTGCCCGTCTTGGCCGCCATTTCAATCATCCGTGCGTCGGCATCGATAAAGATGCTCACACGTATGCCGCATCGTTTAAACTCTTTTACCACATCGCACAAATAATCCTGATGACTTACGGTGTCCCATCCGGCATTGCTCGTCAGCACACCTTCGGCATCCGGCACAAGGGTCACCTGCGCCGGGCGTATCTCCTTCACCAGGTCGATAAAACCGTAAGGCGGGTTCTGCGCACGGCCTTTTGGGTTACCTTCAATGTTGAACTCCTCCCTCAGCAGCGGTTTCAACGCCAGTGCGTCGGAATAGCGGATATGTCGCTCGTCGGGCCGGGGGTGGACCGTGATGCCCTGTGCCCCGAACCGCTCGCAGTCGACGGCAAACTGCAACACATCGGGCGTGTTGCCGCCGCGAGCGTTGCGGATGGTTGCCACCTTGTTGATATTGACACTCAGTTTTGTCATAATGTAGTGTATTGAGAGTTGTTTGTATTGTTTGTCTCGTGTTTGGTGCTGTGTTTTTCTGGTCTGTATGCTCCATGCCATCGTCGTCGAATCGACATGGTGCTTAACCCTGCAATTCAGAACAGGTAGCCCTCGCCAAGGACGACAGGTAGTCGCGGTCGTCCACATCCTCAATATAGAAATAGGGCTTTGCGCCGGGGTAGGGTGGACGCATGTCGGTGTTGCGCAACATCCGGCTCCCCGCTTTCGTGGGCTTCACATAAAAGCCGTTGTCGCAGACAAGCCCGAAAATCTTGCCGTCGCAGTAGATGCCATAGTCGCCGAACATCTTCCGCGCCGCGATCACTCCGGCTCCGCCACACTGGTCGATGATATATTGCACAAAATCAGGATTGCTGGACATCTTTGAATATTGAAATTTGAGTGGTGGGATTGTGATTATTACAGCGAGCTGCCGGGCCCGAACAGTCGTTTGGCGTAGGGGGTGAGGGGGACGTGCTTGGAAAGCCAGAAGACAGGCAGCGTGACCTCTTGTATGCCGCAGGCATAACAGGCAATCTCGTAAAGACCATAAAATACCGTGACAGTGTTGCGTGCGCTGTCTATGGCGAAATTCCGCGGCATGGGCATACGTTCCACACCGATGAATTCATCAAAGAGACATTCCCGGACCCCCTTGTTCACATCCAGATCCTGGATGGCGTGAGCGATGGCCTCGCAGAGCAGGTTGGTGTCCGTCACCAGGTCGGGGAGATGGACGGCATTTCCGCTCCCCAGGTCGATGGTCAGGAACTCCGCCGAATGCATGCCGTGGGCGGCGCCTGCGAAATAACTTTCGGATGTCACGACAAAAGTGACCAGCGTGCTGTCCTGCGAGCAGTCGCTTCGTACCTCCACATAGCTGTATTCGCTCTTCTCGTCGAGCGCATCCACGGGCTTCTTTTCGCAGCCATACTCGTCCTCGTAAAAGAACGGTTGCGTCAGCCATCTCTTGGCCGCCACCTCCACCTGGTTGGCTGTGCTGTCGCCGAAGCAGAGATACTGCAGCTCCCGTTCCGCCGCAGCTGACAAGGCGCCCCTGTCGGGCCATACCACAGCGTAGCGGACCTTCACCCCGACAGATTCTCCCCAGGGGCCTGACTCCTCGTCGCACGTCAGCAGGTAACACCGTTCGCCGCTCATGGTATGGGTGCCGAACTCCTTGGGTTGATGATGGCATCCTGCCACCACCCATGCCGTCAAGGCAATCAAAACATTTGATAAAATTGCACGTCTCATAATACAAATATCTAATTCATTCCTGATTCTTCCGGCATCGTTTGCGGCATCTCGGCTGCCAGATAGAGAGCCGATTCGTCACCAAACCGATATGGGTTCATCATATTATGTATGGTGGATAGTCTGTGTTTTTTAAAATTCTCAGCTTGTTCGAAGATAGCTTTGAATACTTCATCGCGTGTGTCAGGTGGATATTCGTGTTTGGCAAGGGTAAGGATTATATGTACTTTCAATTGCGCTTTTATATCGGCCTTTTTGTCCCAGTCTATATATTGTGTATTGTCGTCGACCGCTTCCTTGACATCTTTGGCCATAACAATATATTCTTCCTCTGTGTATTTGTTTGCAAAGCCGTACTGTTCTGCTACCGATTTAAGAATATCGTAGAAGGCCTTCACCTCAATATTGGGAATGCCCTCAGGCAGAACGGCGTCTTTCTTTATCTCTTCGAAGAGCTCGGCCAGCTGGCTGGCCACTTCGGTCACAATCTCGTCTGCCAGAACTATGTCGTCCGAGCGGTCGTTATATCTGTCAATGATGCCGTTCAGCCGCTCTGTGAAGCTGACGGCTTTTACTTTGTTCACCTTGCGAACGCTGTCTATGACCCTTTTCAGCAGTTGCTCCATCAGCTTCACCTTGGTGTTCTGGTAGGGCAGACGTTTCAAGCGTTCCATATATTGTCCCGCCAGCAGGTCTATCTGGTCGGTATTGTCAAGATGCATCGTGTTGATAGCCACGACCTCTTCGGAGATAAGGGCTTCGTTGACAAGCTTGAGCACGTGACGGTTCATCTGCGAGGCGTCGGGCGAGTCGCCAGTGGTGGTCTTGTAGATTACCGAGCGTACGCCTGTAAAGAAATGCACATCATCGACTTCGGTCTTCGCTATCCGCTCGTCGTTGTTGCACATATTGTATGCCGACTTCATAATCAAGGTGTGCTTCATAAAGCGTTTCTCCAACTCGTCGGTTTGCTGTATGTGCTCGGCGGCCGACTGTAAGGTGTCTAATTGTTCCAGCGGAGTGCCTGTGAAAAACTTGGTGTAGTCGATGTCGTGGAACATCCGGCGCAGCACATCCAACTCGTCTTTGAACAGTTTGACGGCACTGTCGACGGTCTCCACCGGGGTTTCGTTCTGTCCGCCGTTGGCGTATCTCTTCATCGCCTGGTTGAACTTCTTCTTGATGCCAAGGTAATCGACAATCAAGCCTTTGTCCTTGCCGGGATAGTTGCGGTTCACGCGACTGATGGTCTGGATGAGGGTGTGCATCTGCAACGGTTTGTAGCAGTACATCGTGTCCAGACAGGGCACGTCGAAGCCCGTAATCCACATATCCACCACGATGGCAATCTTGAAGTTCGACTTCTCTTCCTTGAACTGAAGGTCGAGTTTCTTTCGGTCTTCGTTGGTGCCGAGCAGGTTGTATAGTTCCTCGGGGTCGTCTTTCTGACGGATGAAGACCATCTTGACCTTCTCCATCGGCTTTATCTTCTCGGCCTCCTCTTTGCTGAGTTCTTCGCCCTCGCCGCAAACCTTCACCTCCGCCCATTCGGGGCGCATGGCGACAATCTCCTTGTATATGGCGTAGCCTGTCTCGCGCGTGGCGCAGACAACCATCGCCTTGCCTTTCACGGTGCTGCCTTCCGCCACGCGACGCTCGTAATGTTGAATGAAGTCCACAGCCAGCCGGTGTATGAGGTCGGGAGTGCTGAGCAGGACGCTCATCTGCGTCATCGCCCGTTTGCTCTCTTCTATCTGGTAGTCCGTCGAGCCTTCTTCGGCACATTTGTCGTAGTAGGCTTCTATCTGCTTGATGAGTTCGCTGTCGGCGAAGACGTGCGAGGCACGCCCCTCGTACATAATGGTCTTGGTGATGCCGTCGTTCACGGCCTCTATCATCGAGTATTCATCAACTATGGGACCGAAGACCTCAAGTGTCGGGTCGATGGGAGTGCCGGTGAAGCCCACGTAGGTGGCGCGGGGCAGCGAGTCGCGTAGGTATTTG
Source organism: Candidatus Hemicellulosilyticus sp. P3 (assembly GCA_001543385.1). Lineage (GTDB taxonomy): Bacteria > Bacteroidota > Bacteroidia > Bacteroidales > P3 > Colimorpha. The sequence continues at coordinate 200,051 of LPNH01000002.1, read as the reverse complement.
GCGAAACCATACGAGCGGCGCACACCCTTGTCGGTAATCTCCACCTTCTCCTCCAAGCCCGTCTGTGAGCGGTGCGCCTCATCGCTGATGCAGATGATGTTGGCACGGTTGGAGAGTAGGTTGATGTCTTTGGAAAACTTCTGTATGGTGGTGAGGAACACGCCGCCACTGGTGCGTCCCTGTAGTTTGGCTTTCAGGTCCTCTCGGCTTTCCACCTGCTCTATCACGCTGTCGCCCACAAACTGCTTGGCGTTGAGCAGCAGGCGCGACAGTTGGTCGTCCAAGTCGGTGCGGTCGGTGATGAGGATAATGGTGGGGCTGCACAGGGCTTTGCTCTTCATCAGCAAGCGCGACAGGAAGAGCATCGTCAGCGACTTGCCGCAACCCGTGGCACCGAAGTAGGTGCCGCCCTTACCGTCGCCGCCGGGGTTGAGCTTGCTGTGATTGAGGATGTTCTGATACAGGGCTCTGGCTGCGAAATACTGCGGATAGCGGCAGATGAACTTGCGCTCGTCCTTCGAGGTGTCGGGGAAATAGATGAAGTTGTGGACGACGTCGATAAGGCGGTCCTTGCGCATCAGGCCGGCAATCATTGTCTTCAGCGAGGGGATGCCGTTGTCGGCCTTGTCTTTGGCGTTGACCTTGCGCCAAGCGTAGAAGAATTCGTAAGGGGTGTAGAGTGTGCCGAACTTGTTGTTCACACCGTCGGAGATGACGATAAAAGCCGTGTATTTGAACAGCGCCGGGATGTCACGACGGTAGCGGATGGTCAACTGCTTGTAGGCATCTTCAATGGTGGTGTTCTGCTTGATGGCGCTCTTGAACTCGAACACTACGACAGGCAGGCCGTTCAGGAAGATAATGGCATCGGGAATGCGATGCTGATTTCCAACGATGTCGAACTGATTGACCACTCTGAAGACATTGTGTTTCTGTTGGTTATCTTCGAAAGCGATGGGCTGGATGTAGAGGTTCTGTTTGGTCGCGTCCTCACGTTTCAGCGAAAAGCCGTCCATCAGCAGATTCATCGTGTGGCGGTTCTCTTCATACAGCGAGCCACCCGTCCGCTGCGTGACGACGCGGATGGCAGCCTCCACCTCCTGCTCCGTGATGCCGTCGTTCTTGTATCGACTGTGCAGATAGGCCGCAAGGTCGTCGTGCAGCACCACCTCGTCAAGGTTGCGCACGATGTCCTCGCCTTTGACGTAGTCATACCCCTGCTCCTGTAGCAGGGTGACAATCGACATCTCTAACTGGCTTTCGTTGAAGTACGGCATAATGCTATTTTTCTTTGTGTTGCAAATAGTATATATTCTTTTGTGCCTCTATCTCTGCTCGTAATTCCTCGTCTGTTGGCATATAGGTCTTATATTTAGCAGCAAACAGTTGGTCATTGTCGTGGAGTACTGAGTATCGTGCAATGTCTTCATCCGTGTCGGCACATATCAAAATGCCAATGGTGGGATTGTCATTCTCACCTCGTTTCAACTCATCATACATCCTAACATACATATCCATCTGGCCTACATCCTGATGGGTTACCTTGGTCGTTTTGAGGTCTATCAACACAAACGATTTCAACAAGTAATTATAGAAAACCAAGTCAATATAATAATCCTCCTTCTCTGTATGGATGTGTTGCTGTCTGGCAACAAAGGCGTAGCCCTTGCCAAGTTCCATAATGAACTTTTGCAAGTTGTTGATGATACTTGTCTCAAGTTCAGACTCTGTAAACGTCGCCTCCTGTGGAAAACCGAGGAATTCGGCAATTACCGGATTTTTGATAAATTCCATCTTGTCCTGCAGTGGACTGGTTCTCTCAATCATTTCCTTATGCACCAACTCTTTGTGTTGCGACATCAGCATTCGATGGTAGTACTGGCTGCTGACGTTACGTTGCAGTGTCCGTGTGCTCCACACCTCGTTGGCAGCCTCACGTTCATACCAATCGCGAGCATCAGCATTCTTTTCCTGTAGAATTATGGAATAATGAGTCCAAGAAAGAAGAATGGGCTTTTTTCCAGTCAGTGATTGGAAAATGTTGACGCTGCCTTCTTCATTAGATTTTCCAGTCAGTGATTGGAAAATGTTTGGATAGTTCAGATAAAATGTGACAAACAAATACAGATTGCTCTTATTAAACCCTCTACCATATTTCTGTGTCAGCTGTTTTGCCAGCTCTATTAACACCTGCTCACCATATTCAGCACGTTTTTCTTTAAGTACCTCTTTATGGATGCGCATTCCAAGCAGCCAGTTCCTCATAATAAGCGTGACATTCACTGTATGATAGACTGCCTGCTGCGCCTGTTCAATAATGTCGCTGGTGTCGTTTAGTAATGAGCTTTTCTCTATAGGAACAATATCTTTCATTTTGTCTTTGTTATCTGATTATTATTCATATTATCATTATCTTGCAGCAGGGTGACAATCGACATCTCTAACTGGCCTTCGTTGAAGTATGGCATAATGCTATTCTCCTTTCGTTAATTCGTTATAAAGGGCAACACCCTTCACCGTCAGCAGGTACTTCTGCCGGGGATGGTTGGGGCGGTCGGGATATTTCAAGCGGACAAACCGCTCTTTTAGTGCGGGTTCAAGGTGATATTCCAAAAAGTTCTTTCTGTCTTTTAAGCCTTTATTCTCCATCATCTGTTTTATGCTCAATTCCTCATTTCCGACAAACCGAACAAGTTCAAGGATATTTATATTATTTGTATAAAGTTTACTATTTGGATTTATGTCGTTTACATGGGTACTTGTGGGGGTGCTTGTGGGGGTGCTTGTGGGGGTAGTTGTAGGGGTGGCGAGATTGGGTTGTACACTCCATTCTTGGGTCGGATGGATATGTAGGTATCGGTTTCTTAGGTCCCACTGCTCGCCCAACAGCAAATTGCGGAAGAAACGCTCCAAATACACAGGTGTATAGTCTATCCCCTTGGCCACATTACGATAGTTGGCTCGTACCAGTGCATTGCGGAAATACCACGAGTGACTGGCAAAAAGGTCATTCTCGACATCAAACCCCAACGAACGTAAGTAAAGGATTGTAAAAACGGCTGTGGTACGAGTGTTGCCTTCAGGGAAAGCGTGAATCTGCCAAATCCCCGATACAAATCTGGTTATGTGAGCAACAGTCTCGTCCTGGCTTTTCCCTTTGTAAACGAAATTGCGTTCCTGTTCGATGTCATAGTCGAGAGCGCCACGCAGGTCTTCCCAGTTCAGATAACGCACAGTGTCACCCTCCAACACCCACTCCTTCTTGGTGATGTCGTAATGGCGAAGTTCGCCCGCATGTTTGAAAACGCCCTCGAATATACGGCGATGAAGGCTGACAAGGCCGTTGGTTGTGAAGTTGAGTGTATCGGATGAGAGTATTCTTTTGATGTTTTTCGAGGCCTTGTCTGCCTCTTCCTTGTCATCATCGTCCGCATCACGCACGGTCTTGCTCTCATAATAGCTTTTCAAAAGCCTGTCCACCTCGTCGATTGTGATTTCACCTTCGATATTCCGCCGTGCCAAATCGTTCAGATAGTCCGATGTCTTCAGACCATCCACCGCCTGAAGTCCAATGGCAGTACTCCAAGCGTATGCAGCCTCCCGTTTCGTGGGCTCCCCCTGGCGTATATACTCGTCAAAATCTAAATATCCGTCCTTCATTGTCTATTCTTTATATTATCACATTTTTCGACCAAAATAATATCAAAAAATCACATTTTTCACAATTCGACTTGTTCTGTTCTCCTTCTATGTCTCTTCTACGATCCTTCTACGATCCTTCGGTGATCCTTCGACGGTTGTCCTGCTGCCCATCCGCCGCCTGCAAGCCGGGGGCTATCTTCCAGACCTCAGCTCGTTCCCGTTTATGCGGTTCGCTCGCAACAATATACTCGTCAAAGTCCAAATATCCGTCTTTCATTGGCAACACTTTAATCAACTTTGTCAAACATAAAACACGCTTTAGAAATATTCCTGTCTCAAATTAGATTGGATATTACAATAATAAAAATGTCGTTTTACACATAGCTACACTACACATTTCTTCGAATGGCAGCCACAATACTTTCTGTATTCCATCTCACAATTTCTTTTGCTCTATTTGACACCACTCTTGAAATATTAATCTGACCCCATGGAACAACACCTACGATAGGAATATTGTTTGCAATAGCTTTGTCTAACTCCCATTCCATCCAATCACTATATGATGCATATATGCCCGCAATACCCAAAACAATATCAGACGATACAATCTTCTCGGATAACCGCTGCCTGACGTAATAGGAGTTTGCCGAATTAATCGGATTCATCGGAGGTGCCTCTGTAAACTCTACATGGAAATAACCTCTTGACTCAAGAAGGTTTCTTAAATTTTTCAAGTCATTAACATGAGACCAAGAATGACTAATAAATACCTGATACGTTTTTGCCATATTATTCTCTATATATTTGTTTTGTTTTTTCAAATGTGTCTATTTGCCATTGAGAAGGATTCTGCTCTCTAAACGCTTTCTCATATTTATCCGCATCGTCTGGCTGCTTTAATGCTAAATATGCGTTGGACAAAGTGGCATATTTCCACATTATTTCTTCAGGTTCAGACTCATCCAAGGACTTGAGTATTATTTCGATGATTTCTTGAAAAGTTAATTCTGCTTCAACTTTCGAGTGGGTTTTAAATTCCCCCTCTAACACCCTTGATTTCATAAACATACAATTCGCATAGTTTTCCCCCGTATAATAATCCTTACACTGATTCCACCCTTTCTTATATGATTCTATTGCAGAATCCAAATAACTATTATCCTTAGTTTCTTCCCATAGACGTTTGTAAATAGCCCCCATAATTCCATACGTTTCAGTATCTGATGGGTTTTCTATTTTTTCCATTAAGGAAAGAGCATCCGTCAAAGCTCTTAATCTAGACGGACACTCACTTTTATACCTACATAATGCTTGTTGTTGAATATAGTATTTGTCATTCTCTGCTTTCTTACTCAACTTTTCCCATAACTTTTCTGCTTCAGCAAAATTTTTGGCGTCCATTTCTTTCTTAGCTTTTTCTGTTAAAGCATAAATTGTATCCTCGTTGTTTTTTAATTCTCCAATTATGTCTTTTATCTCGTCTTCGGATATTTTGGGTTGTTCTGTATGAGGAATATAAGTGTATAGAGGACTGTCTACTCGAGGATCTGCAATTACATTTTTTATTAAATTCCTAAGTTGTGATGTACACTTCTTTGCCTCATGTTCAGATATCTCATTCCCTAAATGTTTATAGCTAATCATTCTATCGTGCCCTATGTCAAATGGTATTTTCCCTTCGTCCTCTTTTATTATTATCGTAGAGTAAGGACGTAGCGTGTGTCGCACCCCTAATTCATAGATTGCATTGGGGTTAAACGTAGATATGTCAGCAATTACAACATCAGCATAATACAATAAAGCATACATGCTTCTGTCTATTATGCCAGACTCTATTATTTCATCTGCTCGAATGCATTTACATCCGGAAGACTCTACGGCTGGTTTAATTATTTTTTTATACGTTGCATCTAAATCAATGGTTCTATTTGTATCAGGATCTTTTTTCTTTCCAAATCCCATTATTACAAAACAGACATTATTTTCCATATTTCTATATTATTATTTAGGTCTCACAACAACATCATTTGCTATCGACTGACTACGTTTATTAAATGCCATATCTATGTATGTGTTTGGATTATGCGAGAAATCGATCCATTTAACTAACACACAATAACGATCTTCTTCAGCAAATGAACATTTACCATGACTGTTCAGGTAATAGTTTCTGCCAAATTCCTTGATTACAGTATCGTTACCAATGGCAACCCACTTATGAGAATTCCCACAAGTGGAACAATCATAGCTCCCTTTATAAATACTATCATACATTTGAGGCAGAACGACCCCCAATATCCCACTTCTTGTATTTCCTTCGCCATTATACAGAGAAGCCTGTAACTCTCGTTTGATATATTTTTGTTCTTCCCATCCTAAATTCTCAGAGCTTCGCGTCCCAATTAAAAAGATGGTCACAGTGGAATCAGAGAGGTAATCTTCTCTTATCTTTCTCATGATATAATCCTCATCATCTGAATTTATTGGTGTATTCAGCGATTTGTCAATCATATCAACCTTATTATTTTCTTTCCATTCTTGAATTTCTTTTTTGTAGGAAATGTCTTCTTTTTTAAATGAAATAAAACATTTGTGTCCCATATTATCCATTATTATTTATTATTGCCCCATCTTTGCCAAAAACAAAGACTGTAATTCGGTTAGTTTTATGTTTTCTTTGTATTTTACAATAAGGTTATCAAGTATCGGCACAAACATTTGTTTCTTTTCATCATTATTGAAAAGTATTATTGGTTGTTGCGCTATTAATTCTTGGCTTAGGTTTTCTTGTGCTCCGCCATTAGCCAGTTTTTTTATGTCTTCCTGATTTGATAATAAATGGAAGAAAAGAAATGCTGAATCTTTTTTGCTACGGCATATCATATTGCAACAGGCTTGGTTTGTCGTGGTATCACATTCAAGATATGCCACTTGTGCAGCAGTTGCTCCGTACATTGCCATTATTACAGCTCCTTTGGGAATCAATTTCGCTGAACTGTTGTTCAATCCTGTTTGGCTAATGTATTCTTCTGTGTCAAAAATTATATTGTTTTGGACTTCGCCTGTCTTTAGCCAAGGATAATCCTTCTTATTCCAATATTCGTAACAATTTCTATTTGGGGTTCCTCCGGATTTTATTTCTTTACAAAACTCACCAATGGTTCCCATTCTCCAGCCGTCGGGGAGGTTTTGTTTGTCGATGTTGGCGACGAAGGTTTTGCGGTAGAGGGCTTGGGCGGTGGCTTCGAGTTTCTCAATCATCTGATTGTTGAGGCGAATGCGGCGCGTCAGCGTCTCGTATTCCGACACGATTTCCCGCTGTCGTTCAATGCTCGGAACGGGAAGTTGCATATCCATCAAAGCCTCCTTGTCAAGGCCTCCACGTACATCCGCATCGGTATAAAACCAAGCATTGCGGTCAAACTCCTTACGACAGAACCACATCATAAGATATTCGGGCAACAACTCGTCCGTTTTAGTTACCTCAAACACAAAATAGGCGGGCGAAACAATGATAGGGTTGTCATCAGTCTGCATTGCCATAGGAATCTTCTCATCCCGTCCAACGTGCATTAGGTTACAAGCAAACTGATTCTTGGAGACAAGTTTGTATGTTGACAAGTCTGTTCCAATGACATTAGCAACCGAAGGCATAAAGTGCTTGTCAATATTAATGCCCATAGGCTCCGTAACCTTCAACTCCCGGTTGCGGACATTCACCTCGCGGATGTAATCGCCTAAACGTTTATATGCTATTTGATTATTCGTCATTGCGCTGATTGATAAGATTGACCACTACTTTTACCATTACGTCTTTCTCTTCCGGCTTGCTCTCTGCTATCATCAGTGTTAGTGCCACCAAGGTGTTGTTGGCAATCCGCTTGCTGCCATCTGCACGATAGAGGACACCGTTGTTGTTCAGGAACCACAGGAAAAGCGTCGCGGCTATGCGTTTATTGCCATCACTGAAAGAGTGATTCTTGGTGACGAGGTACAGTAACATAGCAGCCTTCTCCTCCACACTTGGATAGAGTTCCACTCCGTCGAAAGTCTGGTATATCTGCCCTATGCTGCTCTTGAACGATTCGTCTTTCTCGTTGCCAAAGAGATTGCTGCCACCAAAACGCTCGCGAAGTTGCCCGATGGCCTCCATCGCGCCCGCGTATGTGGCGTGGAAGGTTTCTTCTTTTGTTGTTTTGTCGATGACGAGCCGCTGATAGTCATAGTTGTCGAGCGTGTCGAGCGCGTAGGAATAGTCGGTCACCACATCGAAGAGGGCCGTGGTCTCGTCGGTGGAGAGCAATGGTTGGTTCTGGATGGTGCGTCCCAATACGCCTACCAGCTGACGCAATTCACCAATCTGTTCTTTGCGCAGTTGCTTGTTGACGGCATAGCCTTTGACAAGATAGTCTTTCAGTACCTTGCGGGCCCAGATACGAAATGCGGTGCCATGCTTACTTTTTACGCGGTAGCCAACAGATATAATTACGTCAAGATTATAGTGCTTTACCGCTCGGGTAACCGTCCTTTCCCCTTCTTGTCGAACTGTCAAGTATTCCTTGACAGTTGAACCTTGGTCCAGCTCTTTTTCTTTGTAAACATTTGCCAAATGAAGGCTGACGTTTTGCTTAGTGGTTTGGAAGAGGTCAACCATCTGCGCCTGTGTCAACCATACGGTATCATTCTCCAGACGGACATCAATCTGTGTCTGTCCGTCGTCAGTCTGATATATTACTATCTGATTTTCCTGCTTCATCTTTCTCATAGCGGATATAATCGCCTAATCTATGATATTCCGTTGCCATTGTTTTATCTTCCAATTAACTCTTCAAATTGACTTCCCCGAATATATCCACGTTTGACATTGTTTATTTGTACTTCTTTGAGATACCCGGCTTCAACCAACAACGACAGATCTTTTCGTGCAGTCATCGTTGTCACCGCAAGGTTTCTTTCCACATCCTTGACCGTCAGCATATCGTCAGGATTGCTGTGGAAATGCTGCAATATCATTGACTGCCGTTCGCTGATGCCGCCTTTGGTCATTAGAGTTTTGGCTGCCCGTTTCTCCTGCTGTTTCCGATTGACATATTCTTTCAACTTCTGATAGGAACGACCCAAGATGCGAAGGTTATATGCGACGAAGTAGCCAATGTCGTTGTCATCCAAATCGGCATAGCGGTAGGCATATTCGTAGCTTGTCTTTGATTCCATTATCATTCTGGAGATGGACATATATTCCGTCAGTTGGTAGCCTTCGCGCATCATATACCAATAGAAGAGCGCTCTGGCTGTACGACCGTTGCCGTCGACAAAAGGATGGACATAGGCAATCATATAATGGACTATAATGCCCCTGATAATAGGATGAATGAATGGTCCCTTGTCACTACTGTTAAAGAAATGACACAAATCCTTGACAAACTGTTTTATGTCGGAGGCGACAGGCGGTGTGAAGACAATATCGCCTGTCAATTCATTTTGGATGACGATATTGTCCTCGTCAACTCTGAATCTGCCAGCGTCAGTATCGTTTTTCAAAGTCTTGTGGGTCATAAGGCCGTGTATATACAACAACCGTTCTTCTGTCAGGGGATCGTCCTTGCGCTGTGCGATATACTGCATAGTCTGGTAGTTGTTGTATATCATCTGCTGAGACTTATCTTTGGGCGAAATACCCCTCACCAACATCTCCTTTGCTATCCTGCGTGTTGTGGACGCCCCTTCCATCATACTGGAATAGATGGCCTCTTCCATCTGTGAATAGGTCTGGTATTGCATTTTTTCGGCTTTTGCGGCTGGATTATCGCTTTCAAAAAAACTGCCGAACTGCATGTCAAACTCGTGACAGAAACGCTGCATCTGATTTGTAACCTGCAGTTTTACGCCATACTTGGGCCAAATATTCATCCGTCCTTGTAAACGTGACGCTTTGACGTAAGACCAAAGTATTTCTGGAGTCACCCCTTTGGGTAACGGTTTCTTGTATTTAACCTTGTCCCAATACTCATATCCGTCATTTATCTTGTCTATCAAGGGGTAAATGGCACTATCAACATTCCCTGTAATAAAATCAAAACAGGATCTGTCTCTGGTTTTTGGAGGTGTTTCTATCATATCTTTAGTTACGTTTTCAAGAAGCAAAGATATGAATAATATTTGATAATTCTTGATAATTCTTGCAAAATTATCAAGTTTTATCAGATTTTGTATCCCAATTTCTCAAAAAGGGACTTTAATTCTTTTGTGCTTTCTTCCTCTTGCTGGAAGAGGTCGCGGAGGTCGGTTTGAAGTTCGCGCATCTTGGCGTCGAAGTCTATCTGCTCGTCGCGGTTGCGGAACTCAATGTATTTGCTGGGGACGAGGCTGTAGCCTTTCTGCGCAATCTCGTTGCGTGTGGCGGAGTAGCAGTATTCGGGTTCGTTGTGGTAGGTCTGCTCGTAGCCTGCCCGCTGCCAGTTGTGGTAGGTGTCGGCAATCTCACGTATCTGCTCTGGCGAGAACTGGATGTACTTCTTCTCGAAGGGCTCGCCTTTCTGCCGCAGGTCGATGAAGAGCACTTCGCCCTCGCGGTCGCGATAGTGCACCTCTTCGCCGTTCTTGGTCTCCACACGGGCTTTCTTGTTGTTGTTCAGTATCCAGAGCGTGACGCTGATGTCGGTGGAGTAGAACATATTGCGCGGCAGGATGATGATGGCCTCCACCTTGTCGTTCTCGATGAGCTTGCGGCGGATGGCCAGCTCGGTGCCGTCGGCACTCAGCGCACCGTTGGCCAGCAGGAAACCCGCCACGCCGCGGGTGGAGAGTTTTGAAAATATATTCAATATCCAGCCGTAGTTGGCGTTGGAGGTGGGTGGAGTGTCGTAGCCGTCCCAACGTCCGTCCTGTGTGAGTTGGTTGGTTTCGCGCCAGTCCTTCTGGTTGAAGGGCGGATTGGCCATGATGTAGTCGGCCTTGAGGTCGGGATGGTGGTCGTTGTGGAAGGTGTCGCCCTGACGGATGTCGGCCGAGATGCCCCGGATGGCGAGGTTCATACGCGCCAGCTTGAAAGTGGTGTTGGTGTTCTCCTGCCCATAGACGCTCACATTCTTCATATTGCCGTGATGGGCCTTGACGAACTTCATCGACTGGACGAACATACCGCCCGATCCGCAGCAGGGGTCGTAGATCTTGCCGTCGTAAGGCTCGATAAGTTCGGCGATGAGGTTGACGATAGATTTGGGGGTGTAGTATTCGCCCTTGCCCTTGCCCTCGGCGATGGCGAACTTGCCAAGGAAATACTCATACACGCGCCCGATGAGGTCGTTCTCGGTATCTGCGACGGTGTCCAGCTTGTTGATTTCATCGAGCAGCGAGGCGAATTTGGTCTTGTCCAGTCCCAGGTTGGAATAGTAGTTGTAGGGCAGAGCGCCCTCCAGCTGTTTGTTCTTCTTCTCGATGTCGACAAGGGCGTCGTCGATTATCTGGAAGATATTGGGCTGCTTGGCGTTCTCCATAATGTATGCCCAGCGGCACTTGGGCGGCAGATAGAAGACATTCTCTGCCGTATAGAACTCCACTTGGTCGACATACTCTTTCAGACCTTGCGCAATAAGCTCCTGCTGCCGCTGCTCGAAGCGGTCGCCGGCATATTTGAGGAAGATGAGGGAGAGGACGACGTGTTTGTATTCGGCAGGCTCGACGGCACCGCGCAGTTTGTTGCACGACTCCCAAAGGGCCGATTCCATCGATTTCGTTTGCTTGGGTTTTGTTTGTTTGGCCATTGTCTTTTTTATATTTAGAAGATAGGAGACCACAGGGGTCTCCTATCTTCGATGGTCGCAGTCTCCATGGGGCTGCGGGACAATCTTATTTGAAGTACTCGACGCCGCTTTCGAAGATGCGCTGGTCGCCGGGGAAGTCGATGTTGCTGGCGCTGCGGTAGGTGCGGCGCTCGCTGTGGCCCATCTTGCCGAAGACGCGGCCGTCGGGGCTGGTGATGCCTTCGATGGCGCAGAAGGAGCCGTTCATGTTGTACTCCTCGTCCATGGTGGGTTGGCCGTCGAGGTTGCAGTACTGGGTGGCCACCTGGCCGTTGGCAAAGAGCCGGTCAATCCACGGTTGTGGCGCCACGAAACGGCCTTCGCCGTGCGAGACGGGGATGGCGTACACTTTGCCCGGCTCGGCTTGCTGCAGCCAGGGGCTGAGGTTGGAGGCGACGCGCGTGTAGGCCATCTTGCTCTGGTGGCGGCCGATGGTGTTGAAGGTCAGCGTGGGGGCGTCTTCGGCCTGGGGCCGGATTTCGCCGTAGGGCACGAGGCCGAGTTTGACGAGGGCCTGGAAACCGTTGCAGATGCCGAGCATCAGCCCGTCGCGTTTCTGCAGCAGGTTCATCACCGCCTCGCTGATGCGGGGGTTGCGGAAGACGCTGGTGATGAATTTGGCGCTGCCTTCGGGCTCGTCGCCGGCCGAGAAGCCGCCGGGGATCATGACAATCTGGCTGTTGTCGATGGCGCGGACGTAGGCGTCGACGCTTTCGCGTATCTGCTGCCCGTTCTGGTTGCGGAAGACGATAATCTCGCTGTCGGCGCCGGCGCGGTGGAAGGCGCGTGCCGAGTCGTACTCGCAGTTGGTGCCGGGGAAGGCGGGGATGAAGACGTGGGGCTTCGCTGATAGCGAATGTTGAATGTTGAATGTTGAATGTCGGAGTGGGGCGGATGCCGTGAAGAGCGGGGTGTTCACGTTGTCCGCTTTCCGTTCCCCGCTTTTCGATCCTACGGTGCGGGTCGGGAAAACGCCTTCGAGGGGCTTCTGCCAAGCGGCGAGGGCTTCGGTAAGGGCGATGCATTCGCCGCCCAGCTCGAAGCAGGGGTCGTCGGTGACGCGGCCTATCTCGGTGCAGCGGAAGGGCAGCTGGTCGGCGGCGGTGTCGGCGGCCACCTCGACCACAATGTTGCCATAGTGGCGGGCGGTGAGTTCGGGCCATTGCGAGGCATCGGCGGCGAGGCGGACGCCTTTCATGTTGCCGAAGGCCATCTTGCTGACGGCCTCGACGATGCCGCCGAAGCCCACGACGTAGGCGCTGCGCACCTGGCCGTCGAGAACGGCGCGGTGCAGGGCGGCATACTGCGCCAGCACGTCGTCATAGACGGGCATGCCGTATTCGTCTTCGCGCACATCAAGCAGCAGCAGCCTGTCGCCGCTGTGTTTCAGTTCGGGGCTGACGGTGTGGTCCAAGGTGGTGGTGCCCACGGCAAAGGAGCAGAGGGTGGGGGGGACGTCGATGTCGTTGAAGCTGCCGCTCATGCTGTCCTTGCCGCCGATGGCGGGCAGCTTCAGCCCCATCTGGGCGTTGTAGGCGCCGAGCAGTGCAGCGAACGGTTCGCCCCAGCGGTAGGGGTCGGTGCCCAGCTTCTTGAAATATTCCTGGAAGGTGAGCCGCACCCGGCTGGCGTCACCGCCGGCGGCGGCAATCTTGGCCACACTGTTGACCACATTCCATGCTGCGCCGTGGAAGGGGCTCCACGACATGAGGTAGGGGTCGAGGCCGTAGGACATCAGCGTCACCAAGTCGCAGTGGCCGTCAAGCAGCGGCAGTCCGGCCGCCATCACCTGTGTGGGCGTGTTCTGGTAGATGCCGCCGAAGGGCATCAGTACACTCCGTGCGCCGATGCTGCTGTCGAACATCTCGACAAGGCCCTTCTGCGAGCAGACGTTGAGGTCGCCGAGGGTGTCCAGCCAAACTTCTTTGACGGATCTGGCAGATTCGGCGGGCTTGGCGGGCTCAGCGGGCATCTTCACCCGGACGGCGGTCTCCTGGCGGGCGCCGTTGGTGTCGATGAAGCGGCGGCTGAGGTTGACAATCTCTTTGCCGCGCCACTGGATGACCATGCGGGGTTCGGCGGTGACGGTGGCCACGACGGTGGCCTCGAGGTTCTCCTCGTCGGCATAGCGCAGCATCGCGTCGACATCTTTGGGGTCGACGACGACGGCCATGCGCTCTTGGCTCTCGCTGATGGCCAGCTCGGTGCCGTCGAGGCCGGCATATTTCTTGGGCACTTTGTCCAGGTTGATGAGCAGTCCGTCGGCCAGCTCGCCGATGGCGACGCTGACGCCGCCGGCGCCGAAGTCGTTGCATTTCTTGATGAGGTGGCTGACCTCCTCGCGACGGAAGAGGCGCTGTATCTTGCGCTCGGTGGGGGCGTTGCCTTTCTGCACCTCGGCGCCGCAGGTGGTGAGCGACTGGGTGGTGTGGCTTTTCGAGGCTCCCGTGGCGCCGCCGATGCCGTCGCGGCCGGTGCGGCCGCCGAGCAGGATGATGACGTCGCCGGGGTCGGAGGTGAGACGCTGTACGGCGCGGCGTGGCGCGGCGGCGATGACGGCGCCGATCTCCATGCGCTTGGCTACATAGCCGGGGTGGTAGATCTCGTTGACGAGACCGGTGGCCAGGCCTATCTGGTTGCCGTAGCTGCTGTAGCCGCGGGCGGCGGTGGTGACAATCTTGCGCTGCGGCAGCTTGCCGGGCAGGGTGTCGGCGAGCGGCCGGGTGGGGTCGGCGGCGCCGGTGACGCGCATGGCTTGGTAGACATAGGTGCGGCCCGAAAGCGGGTCGCGGATGCAGCCGCCCAGACAGGTGGCGGCGCCACCGAAGGGCTCGATCTCAGTGGGGTGGTTGTGCGTCTCGTTCTTGAAGTTGACGAGCCACTCCTCTTCGTTGCCGTCGATGACCACGGGCACGACGATGGAGCAGGCGTTGATTTCGTCACTGGGCTCCTGGTCGTCGAGGTGGCCGCTGCGTTTCAGCCGTTTGGCGGCGAGGGTGCCGATGTCCATCAGGCAGACATACTTGTCTGTGCGGCCGGCGTACTGCTCTTTATGGTCGGCGAGATATTGCTGGAAAGCGCCTTCGATAAGGGGGCGGTAGCGGCCGTCGTCGAAGTGTACGTCTTTCAGTTCGGTGGCGAAGGTGGTGTGGCGGCAGTGGTCGCTCCAGTAGGTGTCGAGCACACGGATCTCGGTCATGGTGGGGTCGCGGTGTTCGTCGTCGCGGAAGTAGCGCTGGATATGCCGGAAGTCGGCAAAGGTCATGGCTAATCCCAGCGAGTCGTAGAGCCCTTTGAGGTCGCCTTCCGCCATCTCTTTGAAACCGTCGAAGGTGATGACGTCGGCGGGCTCGTCGTAGCGCTCCTCCAGCGTGGCAGGCTTGGGGGCGTCGGTGGTGCGGCTGTCGACGGGGTTGACGCAGTGGGCCACCACGGCCTTTTGCTGCTCGGCGGTCAGGGCGCCGCCGATGACGTATGTCGTGGCCGACCGGATGACGGGGATTTCGCTGTCGTTGAGCAGCTTGACGCACTGCTCCGCCGAGTCGGCCCGCTGGTCGAACTGGCCCGGCAGGTATTCCACCGTGAAGCAGAAGTCTTCGTCGCGGTGCGGGAAGGTCTCTTCGTAGAGGTCGTCCACCGGCGGTTCGCTGAACACGGTGGTCAGGGCTTTACGGAAAGTTTCGTCGCTGACGTTCTCCACGTCGTAGCGGATCAGCACACGCACATTGCAGTCTTTGATGTTCAGATAATCAGCCATCTCGTCGCGCAGTTCGTGGGCGCGGACGGCATATTGCGGTTTCTTTTCAACGAAGATTCGTCTTACCATGTGTAGTTATGTGTTTAGATAATAAAATTCTCAGGGTGTTTGGCTTGGATGCCGCGGTAGTACTCTTTGATGCGGGCAATGTCGCGGTCCCAGTCGCCTGTGGGGTCGAAGCGGGGCCCGACGCCCATCCGTTTCTTGCCGTAGTCGACATAGGTGAACACGACGGGCACATGTGCGGCCATGGCTATCTCGTAGAAGCCGCGCTTCCAGTGACGGGTGGGTTTGCGGGTGCCTTCTGGGGTGATGACCATGACGAAGCGTTCCGACTGGCTGTAGGCTTTCACGGCATGCTCGACCAGCCCGTTGTGGCGGTTGCCGCGGTTGACAGGCACCGCGCCGATGCGCCGCAGCAGCCAACCCACGACGGGATATTTGAAGTAGTCCTGCTTGATGAAGACACGGAAGTTGACGCCCAGTTTCCACAGACAGGTGGCGCCGAGATAGAAGTCGAGGCTGGAGGTGTGGGGTGCCATGATCATCACACAGCGTTCGATTTCGGGGCGGGTGCCGCGCGGCGGAACATCATATTTCCACCCGCAGAGACGGGCGATGCCGATGAATAATTTTTTCATGGCTGCAAATGTACAGTATTTTTATCAATTTATAGGTTCCGTTTTATAAACATCCATACACCGACGCGCCCTGTGCTCCGGCCGGTTCCACCCCGGCCCGTCCGTTGCGTTGAAAATAATTTGCCGGATAAAAAAAAATGCGTATCTTTGCAACCTCAAAGTTAACCGATAATTTGATAACAATCGTTTAAGAGCCACTGCTTAAAACGGCAAAAAAGACCGATTATGAAAAAAGGAATCCATCCCGAGAACTACCGGCTTGTCGTCTTCAAAGACATGTCCAATGACAATATGATTCTCACGCGCAGCTGCGCCAGCACCAAGGAGACTGTCGTCTACACCGACGGCAAGGAATATCCTGTTGTCAAGTTGGAAATCTCCAACACCTCCCATCCTTTCTTCACCGGCAAGCTGAAACTCGTCGACACCGCCGGACGCGTCGACAAGTTCATGAGCAAGTACAAAAAGTATGCCAAGAAGTAAGGCATCGTTTTGAACGGCGCCGCCGATCCGGATGTCGACACTGTCGGCCTGCCGGGGCGGAGGGCGCCCGATGGAATTGACCCGTAATTTGTTTTAGAGACAGGGAGCCGCGCAATTTAATGTGCGGCTCCCTTCTTTTCCGCCACCCTTTTGGCACGGTTCTTGATAGTATGCTATGGGGCCACGTTCGAAACTTTTTGCATCTAACCGACGTATCAAATAATTCACACCGTCGCCGCGGCCCGATGATAAAAACAGCGCAACGCCATTATGAAATCAAGATTCCACTTTGACGAAGAACTGATGGACGGGCTTATCGCCCACACAGAGTTTATACCGCTCATATCCAAGGAGGAAGAGGACTTCCTGCTTTCCGACTCCGACATACCCGACACGCTGCCGGTGCTGCCCATCCGCGAGAATGTGCTCTTCCCGGGGGTCATCCTGCCCATTGCGGCCAGCCGTGCCAAGTCGGTGCAGCTGCTCAAGATGGCCGGGCGCCAGAACGCGCATATCGGTGTGGTGACACAGAGTAATGAGGTGGAAGAGCCGACCATGGCAGACCTTTTCAGCAAGGGGGTGGTGGCGCGTGTGCTCAAGGTGTTCGACCTGCCCAACGACACCACGATGGCTGTGGTGCAGGGTATCATGAAATTCAATCTGCTTGAGATTACGGACGAGACACCCTATATGCATGGTCGCATCGCCTTGATCGACGAGTCGGACACCATCCGCAACAAGCGTAACTTCCGCACCAACATCACCACCCTGCGCAAGCGCTATGCCGCCCTGCTCAAAGCCAAAGGGCGGGGGCAGGAGGCGGCCGCGGGCATCAAGAACATTGGCAGCGACAAGATCCTCATTAACTATATTGCCTCACACATGGAGGCGTCGGCTTACGACAAGCAGCAGCTGCTGGAATGCCCGGGATATGAAGACCGCCTGGTCGCTCTGTTGCTGATGATGGACGAGGAGATGGCTTTCCTGCACGTGCGCGACGAGGTGCAGGACAAGGCCCGCCACGAGCTGGACCGTCAGCAGCGCGAATATTTCCTCAACCAGCAGATGCGGGTCATCCAGGACGAGCTGGGAGGCAACCCTGCCGAGCAGGATGTGGCCGCCCTGCGCGCACGGGCCAACGACAAACTGTGGAATGACTCCGTGGCGGAGATATTTGAAAAAGAGTTGCAGAAACTGCAGCGCTACTCGACACAGTCGCCGGACTACTCGGTGCAGCTCAACTACCTCGACCTGATGCTGTCGCTTCCGTGGGGTGAGTTCAGCCGGGACAATCTGCGCATCGACCATGCCCGCAAGGTGCTGGACCGCGACCATTACGGTATTGAAAAGGTGAAGGAGCGCATCCTTGAATACCTGGCTGTCATCCAACTGAAACAGCAGCAGTCCAAAGACGGAACGGCTAAATCGCCCATCATCTGCCTGGTAGGTCCTCCGGGCACGGGCAAGACATCGCTGGGCAAGAGCATTGCCGCGGCCATGAACCGTAAATATGTCCGTGTGGCGCTGGGCGGGCTGCACGACGAGGCGGAAATCCGCGGCCACCGGCGCACTTACATCGGCGCCATGCCCGGGCGCATCATCCAGGGCTTCAAGAAAGCCGGCACCTCCAACCCGGTCTTTGTGCTCGACGAGATTGACAAGGTGCACGGCATGAGCCATAACGGTGACCCCACCTCGGCGTTGCTTGAAGTGCTCGACCCGGAGCAAAACAGTGCCTTTCACGACAACTATCTGGATGTCGACTTTGACCTCTCGAACGCGCTCTTTATTGCTACTGCCAACACCCTCGGCACCATACAGCCGGCGCTGCTCGACCGCATGGAGGTTATTGACCTGAGTGGCTATATCCTGGAGGAGAAGCTCGAAATAGCGTCGCACTACCTCATTCCGCGCCAACTCAAGGAACACGGCTTCCGCAGGGGAGAGCTGAAGTTTGACAAAGAGGTGCTGACCGCCGTCATCGGCGACTACACGCGCGAGAGCGGTGTGCGTCAGCTGGAGAAGACCATTGCCAAGATTGTGCGCCGCAAGGCGGTGCAGAAAGCATCGGGCGAAACGTTTGACAAGCGGGTGCGATGCGGCGAGCTGAAAGAGTTGCTGGGCCTTCCTGTCCACAATAGCGAGCGCCGCGGCAACGAGTCGAAGGTCGGCGTGGTGACGGGGTTGGCCTGGACACAGGTGGGGGGCGAGATCCTTTTCATCGAGTCGTCCGTGTCGAAAGGGAAAGGCACCCTGTCGCTCACGGGCAATCTGGGCGATGTGATGAAAGAGTCGGCCACGCTGGCTTTCGAATACCTCAAGGCCAACGCCGGGCGTTTCGGTGTCGACCCGTCGCATATCGATGAGACCAATCTCCACATCCATGTGCCCGAGGGCGCCACACCTAAAGACGGCCCGTCGGCCGGCATCACCATGTTTGTGGCCATGGTGTCGACATTCACCAACCGCAAGGTGCGTGCCAACTATGCCATGACAGGCGAGATCACGTTGCGTGGAGCGGTGACCCCTGTCGGCGGCATACGCGAAAAGATTTTGGCCGCCAAGCGGGCGGGTATTACGGACATTCTGTTGTGCGAAGACAACAGACGCGACGTCGAAGACATCAAGGCCGACTATCTGCAGGGGCTCACATTCCATTACATCCGTGAAATGTCAGAGGCGTTGCCCATTGTCCTGGAGTAGGGGGCGCAGTGCCTGTTGTAACTGTTAGCGACATGATATACCGTCCGATATTCTATGCAGGTCTGCTGGCTGTACTGTTCGTCCCGCAGGTTTTGCGGGGCCAGTCTGCGGAGACCTATGCCTCGGTGTCGCGGCCTCAGGCGGTGGCACTGCCCGGCAACGACGCCGTCTTGTCGTTGACGGGCGACAATCTCTTTGTCTACTCAGCCGGACTCATGCTGCGTGCCGACCGCCGGCAGGGCGAGGTGCTGGGTCTGGTGGGCGATGTGTCGATGAATGGTCTCGACAAGCGTATTGACTATGCGGTGTGCCATCCTGTCACAGGCAACCTCTTTTACACCACATTAGACAAGCGTGGCCGCACAAGCCTCTATGAATTGGTTCCGCGCGAAGGTAAGGCTCCCAAGGCCCGTCGTGTCAAGATAGGCCGCATCAGGCATGGTGTCACGCATCCCGTCTTTTCGGCCGACGGCCGTCTTATGGTTTTCGCCGCCCGCCTGCAAACGGGGGCTGGCATGGACCTATGGTACAGCGTTCTGACAGAGAAAGGCTGGTCCGCCCCGGTCAATATGGGCCGGCATGTCAATACGTTCGGCGACGAGACATCGCCTTTTATCAGCGGCAACCACCTGTTTTTTGCCTCGCGCGGGCGTGATAGTCTCGACCTATCCACATGGCGTCTTTACGCCACGCAACTCCTGACAGCTTCCGGCGCCGACACTGCCGCTCCGGCGCGAGTCGCCGAGGCCGAGGTGCAGCGGCTGCCCGACGGTGTCAACAGTGGCCACGGCGACAACGAACTTGTCGTCGACACTGTCCAGCGAAGGGTTTATTGGGTGTCGCAACGTGACGGCGAGCCGGCGCTGTATTCCTTTGCCGGCACTCCCGAGGGCTTTCTGCTTTCGGGTCGTGTCACCGATACCTCTCATGCGCCTATGCGGGGCGTCCGGGTCGACGTGTGGTGCGAAGGCCGCCGGCTGGCTTCGCTCGTCACCGATGTGCAAGGCCGCTACAGCCTGCCGCTGCAGGCCGGAAAACCTTACGAGTTGCGCTACTCTTATGAGGCCTGCTTCACCGCGACAGAACTTATCAATGAGCGCCATCGTCACGGCGAGCTGCTGCAGCCACTACGCCGCGATGTGGTGCTCCACGGTTGGTCGCTTGACACACCGTTACATCTGTACAATCCCTTTGGCGACAATGCCGATGTGACGCTCACCGCCGATGCCGGGCGGCAACTG
Source organism: Candidatus Hemicellulosilyticus sp. P3 (assembly GCA_001543385.1). Classification (GTDB taxonomy): domain Bacteria; phylum Bacteroidota; class Bacteroidia; order Bacteroidales; family P3; genus Colimorpha. The sequence continues at coordinate 179,779 of LPNH01000002.1, read as the reverse complement.
GAGTCGATGCGCCGGTTTCTGCACGACAACCCCGGCCTCCATGTCACCTTTGTGTTGCACTGCAGCCGAACGACCGATGCCTATGTCAACAGTATGATCAACGAGCGCAGGTTGGAGGTGTTACGCCGTTTCTTTGCCGATACGCCTGCCGCTGCGCACTATGTCAACAATGTCGACGACAGTTTTGCTCCGTCCGGCGCCGGAAACCTGTCGGATTGGCTTGAGGTGACATTTCGCAAAAAATAAACGGAAAAAATTTGTAGGGTCGCAAAAAATGTAGTACCTTTGCACTCGCTTTTCGGAGAAGAAAAGCCACCGTTGTTCGGGGCGTGGCGCAGTTGGCTAGCGCACTTGCATGGGGTGCAAGGGGTCGAAAGTTCGAGTCTTTTCGCCCCGACAAAGTGAAAAGGAAGAGGTTCGGTTTGCCGAACCTCTTCCTTTTCACTTTTCTTCAATGGAGTTACAGCTCCTCTTCCAAAGTCCAGAGACGGTTGGTGTTGGAACCTTTTATAAGGATTGTTGCGCCGTTGACAGGATTTTGCCGCAACCATTGGCGGACGGCTTCCGTGTCGGCAAAACGTCGCATGGGGTGGGGTAGGGCCATCCCGTCAAACTCGCTGCCGACCAGCAGGCATTGCTCCAATCCACACGCCGCAAGCTGCTCCACTATCCGCTCGTGTTCTGTGCGTTCGGCGCCGCCCAACTCGTGCATGCCGCCGATAATGGCCATTTTACGTTCTGCATCCATGCTGCGGAACGTGGCAATGGCGGCGGCCATCGACGAGGGGTTGGCATTATAGCAGTCGAGATAGAGGCTGTTGCGGCCGGTCTGTTTCCACTCGGAACGCTGGTTGCCGGGCATGTAGCTTTCGATGGCCTCTTTGATGTCGAAAGGCTCCACACCGAAGTGCAGCCCCACCGCCACGGCTGCCATGCAGTTGTCGAAGTTGTAGTCACCCAGCAGATGTGTGCGCACGTTATAAACCCGATCGTCCACCTCGAAGTAGAAATGCAGATAGGGGGATGTTGAGCCGTTGCCTTGTTTTGTTGTCGTTTCGTTGTCGGGATGTCCTGCGACCAGCGTTCCCCGTATGTCCGCTTCTTGCGATCTGCCGTAGGTGAGCATCGATAGCGGTGTCTGTTCGATGGCGGAGGGCACGAAGGCGGGGTTGTCCGGTGCATAGGCTGGTATGACCGAGCGCAGCCCCGGAATGGTCGCCAGCCGCTCGGCCTCGTGCATCAGCCGCTCGTTGTCGGCGTTGACAAACACAAGCCCGTGCTTGCCTGCCAGATGGCGGTAGAGCTCGGTTTTGGTCCGCACCACGCCCTCGAAACTGCCGAAGCCCTCCAAGTGGGCGTTACCCACGTTGGTGATGAGTCCGCAGTCGGGTTCGGCGATGGCGCAGAGTTGCGCTATCTCGCCGGGGTGGTTGGCCCCCATCTCCACGACGGCCATTTCGGCGTCGGCGGGGATGGACAGCAACGTCAGTGGCACGCCGAGGTGGTTGTTGAAATTGCCCCGGGTGGCCGCTGTGCGGTAGCGTTTGGACAGCACGGCGTGCACCAGCTCCTTCGTCGTCGTCTTGCCGTTGGTGCCCGTGATGCCCACCACGGGAATGGTCAGCCGGCTGCGGTGGTGGCGTGCCAAAGCCTGCAAGGTGGCCAGTACGTCGGGCACCACCATGCAGCGGTCGTCGACGGCATAGCTGGAGTCGCTGACGACACACAGGGCGGCCCCCTGCTCCAAGGCTTTTTGTGCAAAGGCGTTGCCGTCGAACCGTTCGCCCTTGAAGGCAAAAAAGATGCAACCCGGCGTGATGGCGCGGCTGTCGGTCGTCACCCTCTGCGAGGCCAGATATGTTTGATAGAGTCGTTCAATGTCGTTCATGGGCACTCATTTTACAAGGTAACGCCAAATTGACTTTTTTTATTGCATGGACGACAAACCGATGAATATTTGGTCCGCGGGAGCGGGGCGTTCATTTAACTTTCTTTTAAACACTTAGTTATCGGGGACGAGGCAGTGTCGTTCATTTTGCAATGGACGAAACGACACGCCGACTGTCATTTTGTCAGCATCCATATCAGCCCTGCCGATTGGCACGGATGTTGTTGTATGAGGGTGTCAACGCTCAATCCGCGAAGCGAAATAATCTACATAATTCATGAGATTTAGTGAGCGAAGCGAGTGGGAAAATTAAGAAATCAAAAAAGAAAGGAACAATAAAATGGGAAAAATCATCGGAATTGACCTTGGCACCACCAACAGTTGCGTGGCTGTCATGGAAGGCAACGAACCTGTCGTCATCGCCAACAGCGAGGGCAACCGCACCACCCCTTCGGTGGTCGGATTTATTGAAAACGGCGACCGCAAGGTGGGCGACCCTGCCAAGCGTCAGGCCATCACCAACCCGCACAACACCGTCTACTCCATCAAGCGTTTCATGGGCGAGACCTACGATCGGGTGCAGAAAGAGGTGGACGCCGTACCCTACAAGGTGGTCAAAGGCGACAACAACACTCCGCGTGTCGACATCAACGGACGTCTCTACACTCCGCAGGAGATCAGCGCCATAGTGCTGCAGAAAATGAAGAAGACGGCCGAGGACTACCTGGGCCAGGAGGTGACGGAAGCGGTCATCACCGTGCCGGCCTACTTTAACGACAGCCAGCGCCAGGCCACCAAGGAGGCGGGCGAGATTGCCGGCCTCAAGGTGCAGCGCATCGTCAACGAACCTACGGCGGCGGCCTTGGCCTACGGCCTTGACAAGAAAAACCAAGATATGAATGTGGCAGTCTTCGACCTCGGCGGCGGCACGTTCGATATCTCGATTTTGAATCTCGGCGACGGTGTGTTCGAGGTGAAGTCCACCAACGGCAACACCCATCTGGGTGGCGACGACTTCGACCAGAAAATCATCAACTGGCTGGCCGACGAGTTCCAGGCCGACAAGCACATGGACCTGCGCAAAGACCCCATGGCCATGCAGCGTCTCAAAGAGGCTGCCGAGAAGGCCAAATGCGAGCTTTCCTCCAGTCAGCAAACCGAAATCAACCTGCCCTACATCACGGTGGCCGACGGTGTGCCGCAGCACCTGGTGAAGACCCTCACCCGCGCCAAGTTCGAGCAGCTCTGCGACGACCTGATTCAGGCCACGCTTGAGCCCTGCCGTCAGGCGATGAAGGACGCCGGCCTCAGCAACTCGGACATCAACGAGGTCATCCTCGTCGGCGGATCCACCCGCATCCCCGCCATCCAGCAGATTGTCGAGAAGTTCTTCGGCAAGACCCCCAGCAAGGGCGTCAACCCCGACGAGGTGGTGGCCGTGGGTGCCGCTATCCAGGGCGGCGTACTCACCGGCGAGGTGAAAGATGTGCTGCTGCTCGATGTCACCCCTCTGAGCCTCGGCATAGAGACCCTCGGCGGTGTGATGACCAAGCTCATCGATGCCAACACCACCATCCCCACCAAAAAGAGCCAGGTGTTTTCGACGGCTGCCGACAACCAGCCTGAGGTCGAGATCCACGTGCTGCAGGGCGAGCGCCCCATGGCCAACCAAAACAAGACCATCGGCCGCTTCCACCTGGCCGGCATCCCGCCAGCACCGCGTGGTGTGCCGCAGATCGAGGTCACCTTCGACATCGACGCCAACGGCATCCTCAACGTCAGCGCCCTTGACAAGGCCACCGGCAAGAGCCAGAACATCCGCATTGAGGCTTCGAGCGGCTTGAGCGAGGATGAAATCAAGCGCATGAAGGCCGAAGCCGAAGCCAACGCCGATGCCGACAAGAAAGCCAAAGAGGAGATTGAGAAAATCAACGCCGCCGACGGCATGATTTTCCAAAGCGAGAAAAACCTGAAGGACTACGGCGACAAACTGCCCGCCGACAAGAAGTCCGCCATCGAGTCCGCCCTTACCGAGCTCAAGGCCGCCCACAGTGCCCGCAACGTGATGCAGATAGACCAGGCTATGGAGAAAATCAACGCCGCCTGGCAGGCCGCCAGCGAGGACATGTACAAAGCCCAGCAGTCTGCGACTGGTAATGGAGCAAACCCCGGCGCCGGCTTCGACCCCAACAATATGGGCGCCAACCCCGGCGGCAATCCCGGAGCCAACCAGCAGTCCGGCAACGACGACACCGTCACCGACGTCGACTACGAAGAGGTGAAGTAATTCACTAAAATACACTAAATAGAAACGGGTGCTGGATAGATTTCAGCACCCGTTTTTTTATTGGTTTCCGAACTGGTTGTGTAGGGAAAACCAAGCATTTGTGTGGTACAATGGACAAAGTTGTATCACACTTTTTCTTTTTTGGGGAACTGGATTTGCCCGAAGAAATGTCGGGATGTTTGTACCATATTTGTACCGGAATATCTTTAACGACAAAGTGGAATATCTTGAAGTTAAAATATTGACAATCACACGATTGGTAAAAGCAAACTACAAATACCAAAGGTCTGCAAATATTGCGGAAACACCTTCTTGGCAAAAACCGTCAAGACGGGGTATTGTAGTCATCAGTGTGCTTCGTCTGCATCTAACGATAGGAAGAAAATGGAGCGAAGACAAAAGGTGTTGGATAAAATCAAGGCGGCGGGAACAGAATACATCACTATTACCGAGGCACTGAAAATCTTTACCACATCACGTATTACCGTCATAAGATTGGTCCGTTCAAAGAATATCCGATGTTTCAAGACAAGGCCAACAGGAAGGACGTTGTTACCTACTTGTCAGGCAATAGATGATCAAAAGGGGAGTAAAGGGTAAGGGCTATTAAGTCATTCTATCGGCCAAATTCACGATCAATAAATAGCTAAATCTATTGTCAGTGATTGGCCAAATTCATTGCCGGAAACAAGACAAATTTATTGTCAAAAACCGGCCAAATTATACAATAAAACAGAAAGTCTGTCGTTATTACTTGCAAAATGATTGAAAATGAAGGATTATAAAAGCAGGATTGCAGACCGGATGCTGCATCAGAAGTTGGAATCATCGGGAGCCGTGCTAATTCAGGGGCCTAAATGGTGTGGCAAAACGACCACTGCAGAGCAGCTCGCTGCCAGCAAACTCTATATGAACGATCCTGACGAACAGATGGAAAACCTACGAATGGCATCGATGGCAACGCGTAGGCTTTTGGTTGGCAAAGTCCCAAGATTGATTGACGAATGGCAACTTGCTCCACAACTGTGGGATGCCATCCGTTTTGAGGTGGATCATCGCGAAGAACATTTCGGTCAGTTCATTCTGACCGGTTCAGCTGTTCCTCCAGACAAGAGCGCAATGAAACATTCTGGCACTGGGCGTTTCTCATGGTTGACAATGCGCACTATGTCATTGTGGGAGTCTGGCGATTCAACAGGTGAGGTCTCTTTAACGGAACTCTTTAATGGAGGAGAAGCCGATGCCGGGGAAAAGAAAATGGAGATTGAGCGTATAGCCTATCTGATCTGCCGCGGCGGGTGGCCTGGCGCATTAGGGATGACTGAATCGGCCGCACTCAGGCTGGCATTCAACTATGTTGATGCTGTTGCAGAGAGTGATATGTCTCGTGTGGATGGCATTTCAAGGGACAGAGAATATGTTATACGGCTTCTTCGCAGCTATGCCCGGCATCAAGGTAGTCAGGTGTCTGTCAAATCGCTTAACGATGACATGGCAGCCAACGAAGGCGACATGAGCGCAAGCACCATCAATTCCTACCAGCAAGCCCTGCGAATGATTTTCGTTATTGAGGACATGCCTGCCTGGAATCCCAACCTGCGGAGCAAGACGGCAATACGTACTTCAGACACAAGATATTTCACAGACTCTTCGATTGCCACAGCAGCATTGGGATTAGGTCCAAACGACCTGTTGAATGACCTGAAGACAATGGGACTGCTCTTCGAGACAATGGCTGTTCGCGACCTGAGGGTTTATGCAGATGCGTTGGACGGCCGTGTGTACCATTACCGGGACAAAAATGGCTTGGAGTGCGATGCTGTGATACACCTTCGCAATGGCAAATATGGATTGGTGGAGATAAAGTTGGGTGGTGAGAAGCTGATTGACGAAGGTGCCGCCAATCTAAGCAAGCTGGAGAAGAAAATCGACACCGAGCGTATGAATGCCCCAGCCTTCAAGATGGTCCTTGTCGGCGTGGGCAAGTACGCCTATCGCCGTGAAGATGGTGTATTGGTCGTGCCGATAGGCTGTTTGAAAGACTGAACTCCAATTGCAATTATAGTTAGGGATCGCCAAAAATGACGCTCCCTTTGCTCATATAGCACACGAACCATAGCACCTTACTACTTCTTGGTGGGTTCCACGTAAATTCTTATTCTACACGTATTTCGGGTCACGCGGGTTGACCCTTTGCACTTTGTTGTACATGAAGAGCAACTGTGTTGCTCTGAGCATTTTGCCCAAGAGTCCCTCACTCTTGGAATTGCAAAATGAATCCTTCAATCCTTTCTTTTGTGGTTTAACATTCGATGAATACGGGTGTAATGGTACACATTATTTCCGAGGTGGCAAAATAAATTGTCTTTTATCCAGAGCAAGTCAATACCATTGTGGCGATAATGGACATTATGATACCTGCGACTATATAACCTTTTGCTTCTTCCCAAGCCCCTTTCGCTGCAACTTTAGATGTTTCTTTTAGGTTTTTGAAGAATTCTGCGACAAGGTCTTCTGCATATTTCCTTGCTTCGTTTATATCTTGTTTTAAGTTCTCGTCATGTACCTTATATTCTTGTTTGCGTCCCTCCCATTCGTCACTTCTTTCCCTTTCTTGTCTTATTTCATCTGTTCTGTAGTAATTGTCGTATTCGAAATCATATCGTGCTTTCTTTACAGGGTCTTTCAGAATGGCATAAGCCTCGTTGATGTCTTGCATTTTTTGAGTGACATCCTTTCCTGGATTTAGATCTGGGTGCCATTTTTTTGATAGGAGTCGGTAGGCAGCCCGTATTTCCTCCGAGGATGACTGCCTACCAATTTCCAAGATTACATAATAGTCCTTAAACTCCATTTTTATTTTTGCAATGTAGTAGTGTCGTCATTATTGTCGTCCTTCTTCTTCCATATTGCACGAAGGGCTCCAATCAAGGCGGCGAAAAGGATGAGTCCAAAGATTCCAGGAGTAGAGTGTCCTGCATCAGAGCGGACTCCAGTCACTACAGCGGAAAGAATGAAAAAGAGGACTACAGCAACGATAGTCACGATTACTTTTGTTGATTTTTGCATAATTGTTTGTTTTAATTAATAAAAAATAATTTGATTATATGCAATGGTAGCAAAAGGAGCGCCACCATACATCCAGAACTGTTATTTGCGGGATTAACAGACATTCGCTTACCGCGGCTAACGCAATTTTGACAGATTTGATAATGTCTATTATGATCAAATCCATCAGTAAACCGTCCAGGATTTCCTACAATTCGTCCGCCACACATCATGCAGCGACCATTGTTGATCAGCCCTAATTGTTTGCAGTATTCTATGGCTGCGGCATCTAATTGAACTGAAAAAAGTTCGGGGTCGTCGTTAGCATCGTACTTTCCCGTCTTCTCCCATCTTTCTCCAGTGAATTCTTTTGTCTTGAAGCCAGCCGCATTGAGTTCCTTTGCCATCAAGGCATTCCACTCTTGCCATGAGAGTTGATTTATTTGCTGTGCTGAATATTTCATAGTTATACATATTATCCGAGCATTATTTTTTTCTTTTCCAAAGGAATTTGCTTGTCAATTTCATAAAAAGCATCTTCCTTGTCCAATATTGAATCAATGTATTCCTTGTCTGATTTGACCATATGTTCAGTATAGTCAGTGATTTTTCCATAAGTCATCATGTTAACTTGCAGAAATGATAGTTTGGTCATACTCCCATCTATATTTGCATACAAGAAATTCATCGGGTTATAACCATACTCCTCAAAACTATCAAGAATTGTCAATCTCGTAAAGTAGGCCGCAATAACAAGATAGTCGGTATCATTCGATTTTTCGTATTCGCGCAATAATCCTACTATATTTGCTACACCATTTGCCATACGATTAAGCACGAGTGTTCCATACTGCATCGGGTGTCGGATATTTTCGTACTTTTGCAGAAAGTTCTTTGAAGGTATTGCCGGTCAAAATATGGAGTAAAAGCCTTGTTTTTGTTCCATAATTGTACCACAAAAATGGAAAATCCTGATAACCAGTACCGATTATATAAGAAGAGGTGAAGTAACCGAAGAGTAGTCAACGTTTGAAAAAACGACTACGAAGAGGTGAAGTAACAGACGAGTAGTCAACGTTTGAAAAAACGACTACGAAGAGGTGAAGTAAAGGTACGCAGGAAGCCTGCCTGCGAAGAAAAGAGAGTGCGTCCATCGCAGACGCACTCTTTTTTTGTTACCAAGGCAATAATACCCAATAGTCTGCGTTATACAAAAAAAGAGAGGAGTATATATGATGACATTGGCACAACAAAACACGATGAACACAGAGCTGTGGCAAAGTATCGGCTACATCGCCGATGACGATGCCCTTATGCGCCGTCTGACTCGTTACGCCAAAAAGTTGGCCAAAGAGAAAGATCCGTCTCTTATGACCAAAGAGGAGTTCTTTGCCCGCGTGGATGCAGCCAAAGAAGGCCCCTCGTATGAGCTGCAAGATGGTGAGACTATTGAAGACCTGATTAAACGTGTCGGCTGATGGCGTACAAAATCAAGTATCAGAAACAAGCCGTCCTTGATGCTGCAAAGTTGCAGAAGACCGAGCCGAATGCCTTTAAAAAACTGCTGAAGCTGGAATCCGAACTGCGAGAGCATCCGCGTACAGGTACCGGCCATCCCGAGCAGTTACGTGGTGATCGTACCAATCAGTGGAGCCGTCATATTACGCAGAAACACCGCCTTGTATATGAAATCTACGACACTGAGGTTGTTGTCCTCGTCCTCACTGCTTACGGTCACTATGAAGACAAGTAAAGATAAAAAAACTGAGTTGCAGACCAAAATGGTGAAAGAAAGTCTGACTACGGCTTTCGATGAGTTGTGTGCAGGCAAAGCCCGTAAAAACGCAAGAAACCTCTTCGCGTAATGGATAACCGAAATTAGCAATGTATTCGACGCACATCTACGCCAGCTGGTAGGGGAAATCGAAGGCAAGAAAAAGGGTTGATATAACCATCATGAAAACAACAAAAAAGGAGCGCCAAAGTTGACGCTCCTTTCTTTATGGCTTCTTGGTGGGTTATATGAGACTTATTCTATCATAACTTTGTTTCAATTTCAAAACCCGCGACGGCCGTTTTCAATATCGATTGGATGTTGGGATAGGTTTCGGAAGATATAATAGATTATATGTTTGAATTGGAATCTTGTATAATACCCTCGACCCAATATCCGTCAGAGACAAAAGTTTTCCCTACTTTTCTGACAGAGAAAACAATTTCCCACTGGGGCTCTAATAAATATCTTACCTCAAAATCATTTTCTCCTATGGTTATGCATGATTTGTCAATGAGTTTATAGTCGTTCTGCTTTACCTTTTCTCGTGCTCTGACAATTTGCCAATTGGCATATTCTTTTATTATTTCTTGTTGTTTGTCCCTACTAATCATGGTCCAGTCAAAGTTGTAATAACCATCATATCCTTTAAGTTCTCTCACCGTGTTTTTCTCTTTTTCGGACAATTTGCCCCATAAGGCAATAGGATCCAAATCATAATAAGCCCTAAATTCTTCTGGATTAATGCTAATAATACCATTGGCGTACAAATCACAATATACTTGAATATCATCCTTTTTAATTACAATAGATGCCAATTTGTTGTATTGTTGCTCTAAAGAAAGTGACGTCGCTGTTACTGAATCAAGATTATCGCCTCGTTTGAAGGTTTCATCAATAAATAATAAGCCATTCCTACAGATTGTATCCAGTATTTTCTCTGATGTGGTATGACCGTTGGGTTGTAATCCAAGCAGCCAATATTCACCTCTGTGATATTTGTGTTGGTAATCTTCGGATATTTTAATACATGCACCAGTACTGCGTCCTCCATTGCTAAGATAATCTATGTTGAAATAATAATAAAATCCCTTAGGAAAAATGCTACAATACTCTTTCGTTAGATGTTTTATCAATTCGTTTTCAATTTCTTTTTCAGGTAACACTTCTTTGCTAACGAAATTGATAGCTTTCTTTTCATCGCTGCACGATGCCAATCCGAGCAACATGGTAGCAGCTATGGCAATAAACTTTATCGTTTTCATATGATCTTTGTTTAAATTAGTTTATCAATTATGCTAAAAGCCAATACCGTTTAAGGACAACAAAAAGGCGCGAAACCTTCGTCTGTAAAAACAATCCTTATTTCTTGGTTTGGGTGACTGGTAAATACCCTTGTAGCAAATAAGGAACGAATGATTCACGCCAATGCGTGAACCTGTCGCGTCTTATTCTCACCTCGTTTAGATTACCAGTCTTCAAACCAAGGAGAACAAGCACTTCAAGCTCTATCTATTTCTTTCTTAATTTCTATATTCTATATCATAATCCTTTTTGTTATTTCATGTTACAATGATACGCGGATTATTTTATTCAACAAAATAAATGATAACCGCAAAACTATATTGGGTGTATTTTGTACAGAAAAACGTTTTTTTCGTTTATCTGTACGAAATTAGTGTATTCGCAAATGGAATAATAGCGTGATATTATGTGGCAAAGCAATCAATATCAATTAGGGAGCATCCCTTTCCCTATGTCAGCGCTGTCGGATATTTATCCTACGACAAAGCATATTTCCGACAAATCGAGGCGTTTGGAACAGGAAGGACGAATCATAAGATTAAAGAAGGGGCTCAATGTCAGGAGTGCGGAGGATGGAGCACAGCCGGAGGCCGAACTTATTGCCAACCACCTATACGGTCCGTTGTATGTCAGTATGCAATCGGCTTTGCGCCACTATGGATTGATCCCTGAACGAGTTTATACCACGCAGTCGATGACACTCGCGGACCCCGCGGCCCCCAAGGCCGCTCCGCCGTTTCGGACTGAGGTCGGCGACCTCGTGGAGCCAACACGTTGGTGGAAAACGACAGGGGCGCTAAGAGGTGCGCAGCTGCCAGAAAGCGACGGCGGCTGCAGCGGCGACGTTGAGTGAGTCGACGCCGTGTTGCATGGGGATGCGGGCTACATGGTCGCATTGTCGCAGCAGCGCTTCGTCCAGCCCGTCACCTTCGGTGCCGAGGATGATGGCGGCGCGGTCAATTTGTTGCAGGGAGGGGTGGTCGATGGGGACCGAGCGGTCGGTGAGGGCAAGCGCCACAGTGGTGAAGCCGCAGGTGCGGAGCTGTCCGTAGTGGTCCATATAGGTCCAGGGCATTTGGAACACGGTGCCCATGCTGACGCGGCAGGCCCGGCGGTTCAGGGGGTCGCAGCAGGTGCGGGTCAGCAGTACGGCGTCGACACCCAGCGCTGCGGCGGCACGGAAGATGGCGCCGGTGTTTTCAGAGTTGACCACTCCGTCGAGGACGGCCACGCGGCGGGCGTCGCATAGCACACGCTCCACCGGCGGCAGCGTGGGGCGCCGCATGGCGCACAGGATGCCGCGGCTAAGTGTATAGCCCGTCAGCTGTGACAGCAGTTCCCGGCTGCCGTGGTAGACAGGCACGCCGCAGTCGGGCACCTGTGGCAGAAATTTTGCCTCGCAGAGGAAGGAGATGGGCTCGAGACCGTGCGTTAACGCCACTTGTATCACCTTCAGGCTTTCGCAGATGAAAAGGCTTTGGTCCGGGTGCAACCGATTGAGCAGCTGAGCCTCGGTAAGCCGCGCATAGGGGGCGAGGGCGGGATGGTCGAGCGATGCGATTTCAACGGGTTGGTTCATGTCGGGGGGTGGGGTGATGTCTCTATGGCTGGCTATTGTTGTGCGTCGAAGGCGGCCGCCCGCAGGGCGAGGTTGCGGCGCAGCTGGCTGCAGTAGAGGAGGATTTCGAGGCCGTGGTAGTTGCCTTCACGTCCGATGAGGGGCAGCAGGTAGTCCTGGCGGCTGTAGCCGTCAACCAGCAACAGGTGGTTGGCGGTGTCAAGGGTGACGGTGAGGGTGTCATCGGAAGCGGGGCTGACCAGCGTGGCGGGAGTGGCATCGGTACGCCAATTGACGGGGTTGATGGCCAGTAGGTTGCCTTCGCTGATGAGGGGTATGGCGCAGTCGGGGTTGCGCACCGAGTTGTAGCACACGGTGACACCTATGTCGGCGCTGTCGCGGGCGGGGCGCAAAAAGGGCGCCGTCAGGTCGTCGCCGGTGACTTTCCATCCCACCACATAGGCGGCCACCATGCGGCTGTAGGTGGCGCTGTCCATCTCTTTGAGCAGTTGGACGACACCGATGGCGCCTTGGCTGAAGCCCATGAGTATGAAGGGCCGGCCGGCCGACAGGCTGTCGATGTAGGTCCGGAAAGCGCGTCGCAGGTCGTTCAGCGGCAGCGCTGTACGCGCCCGTGCCAGGCTGTCGGAGACGAATGACTCCATTGTGCATTGGCGGTAGTAGGGGGCGTAGAAGTTGAGGCCACCGGCAAGCAGCCGGTCGGCACCGGCCATCTCGTCGCGCAAGGGGGATCGGCGGGATTCGAGATAGGTGTCTGCATAGTGGCACGGGAGGTTGTCGCCGGTTGTGTAGTCGTTTGTCTCGGTCGAGACGATGTAGAATAGGTCGACCGCTGCGCCGCGTTCCACGGTGAACCACTGGCCGTTGTCGGTGTAGTCGGGGGCTGGGGGCAGGTGTTCAGCATGCGGTCCGGCGGTCCGGCATCCGTTGCAGAAAGCCGCAGACAGCAACAATGCCAGCAGCAGTCGACGGGATGAGCGGCCTCGGTTGACGGATGGAAGTATTTTCATCGTTTTTTTTCTTGCAAAAATACGATTTTCCCACCTATGTCCCTTTCTTGTCGTGTGCGCATGACCACCGCCCCCTCATCAGACCTTTCATCCAGACTGGCCGACGCGGATCGTGCAGGCCTCGGCAGACGGAACGACGGGGCAACGACACGAAATGTATTGCGAGGAAGAGGGCGGGGCATGGCGGCCCGGCAGCGGCAACAGCGGTGCCGGGCTTGTCTTGCCGCCGTCGTTTTTTTCTTTGTATCTTTGCAGTACATGACGGAGCGTCATGTTTCTGAGTAATGCGTATTCGAGTTTAATCTTTATTTTATTATGATTGATCAGATTTTGGAGTTCAACAAACGTTTTGTGGCCGAGAAGAGCTATGAACGATACGTCACGGACAAGTATCCCGACAAGAGGCTGGCAGTGCTGTCGTGCATGGACACGCGCCTGACGGAGTTGCTTCCGGCCGCCCTCGGCCTGCGCAACGGCGACGCAAAGATCATCAAGAATGCAGGAGGCCTGGTCATCTCCGCGTTTGATTCGGCGATGCGCAGCCTGATAGTGGCTGTTTACGAACTGGGTGTGGAATATATCATGGTGGTGGCGCACTCGCACTGCGGGGCATGCCATATGAGCTATAGTCATTTCCACGACCAGATGCTGGCACGCGGCGTGACGGACGAGACGCTCGACACCATACGTAAGTGCGGCATTGATCTGGGCCACTGGCTGGAAGGTTTCAAGGATACCGAGGAGTCGGTGCGCAAGACGGTCGAGACGATACGCACCCACCCTTTGGTGCCGAAAGATGTGGTGGTCCGCGGTTTTATCATCGACTCGGAGACGGGCTCTTTGCAGGAAGTGGTATGCTGACTCCCGTGGAACCTCCCGACGCCGGGATGGCTGTCGAACGGCACCCCCTGAACCCTTTCCTGCCCGGGAATGCGCGGCTGTTGATGCTGGGCAGTTTTCCGCCGCCTAGAAAGCGCTGGTGTATGGATTTCTTCTATCCCAACCGGACCAACATGATGTGGGAAGTTTTCGGCGAGGTTTTTTTTGACGACAGCCGACGGTTGGTGGATGCCGGCAACCGGACGTTTCGCCGGCAGGAGATTGAAGCGCTGTTGCAGGAGAAAGGCATCGCCGTTTTCGACACCGCCATGGCGGTACGCCGCTTGAGCGGCAACGCTTCCGACAAGGATCTGGAAGTTGTGGAAAGGACTGACATACCGGCGTTGTTGGAGCAGATACCGCAATGCCGCGATATTGTCTGTACCGGACAGAAGAGTTTTTCCGTCCTTGCCGGGGACTACGGCGTCGCTGTTCCCGCCATGGGGTCGTATAGCGAATTCGGGTTGTCCGGCCGGGCCATGCGCCTTTGGCGCATGCCCTCCACGTCGCGTGCCTACCCGATGCCTTTGGCGCAGAAGGCATCCTATTACCGCCGGATGATGCATGCGGCGGGTATTCTGTGACGGTGGCAATATGGAGCAGCGGCCGGCCGTATGTTGTGTGAGGATAGAACTTATAGGCCCGTTCATGTATGAATCTGTGCGGCAGCCTGCGCCTGATGGCGGATAATATCTGTCGGCCAGATGCGTTTATTATACTATTATGGAAACAATCAAGAAGATTTACAAGATAGGCTGCGGACCGAGCAGCAGTCACACGATGGGCCCCAACAGGGCGGCGGAAATGTTCAGGAAACGTACACCCGATGCGTCGCGCTACCGTGTGACACTCTACGGGTCGCTGGCGGCCACCGGCAAGGGCCACCATACCGACATGGCTGTCTGCCGCGGACTGTCGCCCAAAGACACCGAGGTGGTGTGGCGTGCCGATGTGGTGAAGCCGTTTCATCCTAACGGCATGTTTTTCGAGGCACTTGACGAGCAGGGTGGGGTGGAGGACTCTTGGCTGGTGTACAGCGTTGGCGGCGGGTATCTGTCCACCGAGGAGGGTGAGGTGCCGCTGGGCATCACACCCGAAGGCGAGGTCTACCCGCACAACACCATGAAGGACATTATGGAGCATATTGACCGCGAGGGCCTGAGCTTCTGGGAGTACGTGGAGCAGTGCGAGGACGGCAGCCTGTGGATGTACCTTGAGGATATGTGGCGGCAGATGCAGCAGACTATTGAGGATGGGCTGTTGGATGACCGCGTCATCGCCGGCGGGCTGCATCTGCGTTCCAAGGCGCACCAGTATTTTATCCGCGCTTCGGCGTTCAAACCGTCGCTGCAGAGCCGTGCGCTGGTCATCGCCTATGCCCTTGCCACCAGCGAACAGAACGCCTGTGGAGGGCGTATTGTCACCGCACCCACCTGCGGAAGCAGCGGTGTGCTGCCGGCGGTGCTCTACCATTTGAAGAAGAATCACGGATTCAGCGACCGCGAGATATTGCGGGCTATGGCTACAGCCGGCCTCTTTGCCAATGTCATCAAGCACAATGCCAGTATCAGCGGTGCCGAGGTGGGGTGTCAAGGCGAGGTGGGCAGTGCCTGCGTGATGGCGGCCGTGGCCAGCAACCAACTTTTCGGCGGAAGTCCGAAGCAGATAGAATACGCTGCCGAGATGGCCATGGAGCATAACCTGGGTCTCACCTGCGACCCGCTGTGCGGACTCGTGCAGATACCCTGCATCGAGCGCAACGCCATGGCCGCCCTGCGTGCCCTTGACATCAACATTTATGCCATGATGAGCGACGGCCGCCACATCATCTCGTTCGACAAAGTGGTGCGCACCATGAAACTTACCGGCAAAGACCTGCCGAGCCTCTACAAGGAGACCTCGCTTGGCGGCTTGGCGATAGATTAACCGTGAGGTTGTGTCCCGGTCTTGATACGGGCTACTGTTGTTTCTCTGATTTAGAAGCAGTCCCGGAGGATGGCGAGCACCTCTTCGGTGTCGGGAACATGGTAGCCTCCGGTCTTGTTGGCGCTTGCGGCGATGAGGGGCAGCATCTCCTCGGTGGCGCCCACTTCGCGCAGGGTTTGCGGGATGCCCAGCTCGGCGATGAAGCCGCTCAGCCGGTCGATGCCCTCCAGTGCCACCTGTTCGTCGCTCTTGCCGTCGGGGTTTACATCCCAGATATTACGGGCGTAGCGCACAAAACGGTGCAGTCCGTAGCGGTAGATGTGGCGGTAGTAGGGTACGGAGATGATGGCCAGACCTATGCCGTGGGCGCAGTCTGTGTAGGCCCCCAACTGGTGCTCGATCTGGTGCACTTCCCAGTCCTGAATTTTCGATACGGCCAGTATCTTGTTCAGACCCATTGTGGCGCACCACATGATGTTGCTGCGAGCCTCGTAGTCGTATGGGTCGCGCAGGGCGGCGCGTGAAGCGCTGATGAGCGCCCGCATGTCGCCTTCGAGCAGGTAGTCGCTCACGCAGTCATCGTCGCCGCCGAAATATTGCTCCATCAGGTGTGAGAAGATGTCAAATATGCCGCTTACCATCTGGTAGCGCGGCACGCTATAGGTGAATTCGGGGTTCAGAATGGAGAAGCGGGGGCTGAAGTCGGCCATGGGGAAGATGCGTCCCTGTTTGATTTTGCGTTCTTCATTGGTGATGACTGATCCGCTGTTCATCTCCGAGGCCGTGCCGGTCATGGTGAGGATGGTGCCGATGGGGGTGATGCGTCCGGTGACCGCGTCGCCGTGCATCCAGTAACGTTCCCAAGGGTCGCCATCGCAGTAAGCGGCGGCCGAGATGGCTTTGCAGCAGTCAATCACCGACCCGCCGCCCACGGCCAGGATGAGGTCGATCCGGTGTTCACGCACCATACGGGCGCCTTCCAGCACCTGGCTGTAGCGTGGGTTGGAGTTGATGCCCGACAGTTCGTGCACCTCTTTGCCGGCAGTGCGGAGCATCTCGACCACTTGGTCGTAAAGTCCGCTGGCTTTGATGGAGTTTTTTCCATAGACCAGCAGGATGTTGCGTCCGTACAGATTCAGTTCCTCCGGCAGATGTTGCATGGCGGTGCGTCCAAAATGGATACGTGTGGGGTTCTCGTAGGTGAAATCAATGTTCATAACAGTGTTTTTTTACTTTGTTGTCGCGGGTGGCAGTATCGGATTCGGTATGTCGGCAGGTGCAGTGTGCGCAGCGCCCGGTGGCGGGGTCGGCGTTGGCACAGGGCCGACGGAACATGCGGCTTCGCCGGCACAGCATTTTGATGCCCAGTCCGGCCATCATCAGCGCAACACATAGCGCGGCGGCCGCCAATGCTATTATAAATGTTTTCACTATATTTGTTATTCAGTTCATTTGACTGTTTGGCGGGGTGACCGGATGCGGCATGTTTGTGCAAAAATACGTTTTTTTTACGATTTGCGGATTGTGTCCTTTGACGGGATGTTAAGTGTCGTGTTTGGCGTGATTCACCGTTTGTAAAAGAAAAAATAGAGTTTGATAATAAAAAAAAATGTATCTTTGTCCACTCACAGGAAACGGTGTTTCCTGCTTATTTTGTTGGAATTGAGGATTATCATAGAAAAAACTTGGATTTAAAATTTATTATTAGTTTTATATCTTAAATGTTTATGAAAAAAAAGATTTTGCTTTTGTTTGCAGTTGCTTTGGCTGCGAGTGTCAGTGCACAGGTGCAGCCTGGGTCGACGAGCAGCCAAACGACAACTCATGACAGCCGCTCTGTCACGACTACAAGTTATCAGATGGAGTTGGTCCGCACCAACCGTTTCGCCAACAACTGGGAGCTTAGTTTTTCGCTGGGTCCTCAGTTTTACATCGGCGAGTATGACTGGGAGGCGGATTTCATCGATTGGTGGACATTCCCTTCATTTGACGTTACGTTGACCAAGTGGGCCAGCCCGCTGTTCGGTGTCGGTTTCGGACTTTCCTATAGCCGCTACAAAGGATTGTCGGTCGTTGGTGACGCCGACGCTACGTTTTATGATGCCGACGACAAGATTTATACAACAAAGGACGGACATACCTATATCCAGTCCAAGGGTGGCTATCTGAGCATGAATTTCTATGGCACACTCAATCTGACTAACATTTTCGGCGGTGGTTATAAACCCGAACGCCGCTATCAGCTGGAGGCCTACATGGGCGGTGGTCTGTTGCTTGCTGTACATACGGATGTCACCCAGTTTGGCGTCGCATTTCAGGCCGGTCTGCGCAACCAGTGGATGATCAACGACCGTTGGAGCATCGATGCCACCTTGCGTGGCTCTCTCGTCTCCGAGGATTTCGACGGCGAAGGCTGGGATAATTCGGATCAGCGATCCGGCAATAAGGTGGACAACTTCCCGTTGGACGGTGTCTTTGGCGTCATGGTGGGAGCCACCTATCGTTTTGGCTTCGACCGCACCGATCCGGTGGCCTATACTTGGATGCCCACCGCTACCATCATTCGCGATGTGACCGAGAATGTGGCTGAGGAAACCCGCCAGGAGGTGATCCGCGAGATGACGGTTATCAACAACGAGCAGCTTGACAAGGTTGCCGCCGCCGCCACACTGGCCGGTGTTGATGTGCAGCGTCTGACGGGCGACAAGGATTTGGCTGAACGTGCCCGCATCGCCGCCCCCAATTATGTTGACTATATCACCCAGGCTCCTGCCCCCGCTCCGCAGGTCGTGCGTGTGGCCACCAAGTTCTGGATTCCCATCCATTTTGTCATCGACAAGTGGAACATCAGCCATTACGAGGAGGTCTCGATCATCGCTGCTGCCGATGCCATCAAGGCGCTGCCTGAGGACGTGAAGATCTCCGTGGCTGGCTATGCCGACATCCAGACCGCCACTGCCGCCCACAACCAGATGCTTTCCGAAAAACGTGCCAACGCTGTGGCCGACATGCTGGTCAACAAATACGGTGTAAGCCGCGACCGTCTGGTCATCTCCGCCAAGGGTGGTGTGGAGAACATGTTCCTCGACGACAACAAGGTGTCGCGCTGCGTCATCATCAGCGTTGCGGAGTAATAATCGACATCTTATCCGGACTTCGGATAGCGATAACTTCGGGAGACGGGCTGTTCAGCCCGTCTCCTTTTTTTTGTTTTTACATCCGATATTTATCGAAAAACAAAAAAAATATTTTGCAATTCAATAATTATTGCTATCTTTGCACCTGTATCAAGGAAGCATGTCAATGGACCACACTACAAACACTATCCGTCGCCTTTGGCTCATCTATGCCGCATTTGTGGGCATTGTGCTGTTTTGTGCTGCATTGTTCTTCCTGCAGCTGGCCAGTTCGGAGGATTCTTTTTTACTGCGGCAGGTCGGACGCACCGTGTCGGGCGATCGTCCGTTTGTGTTGGGAGTCACAGACCTTCCTTGTTCCGATTCCGACACGCTTCACACCTTCCGTGTGGAGGGCGTCGCTACCGGCGGTGAGATATTGGCGCGTGTGTCGACATTCGATATGGCCGTCTTTTCCAATAATGCCGATGTCTCGTCTTCGCCGCTGGTCGCGTGGGCTTTTGTGCTGCAGTTGTTCTCCATGCTGGCCATGCTGGCCATCGTGGTGCTGGTGGTGATTATGCTCACAGCCGTGCACCGCACGATTAGAAGCGGACGGGTGTTCCAGTGGCGCAATGTGCGTATGCTGCGGGCCGTTGGCGTGCTGATGTTGCTGATGACACTGGCTGTCGACACTTCCCTCTTCTTCGAACGCAAGGCGGCCTACGCCGTGCTGCAGTCCACCGACTGGGTGCCGCAGATCCGCTATACAATCCATTTCACCCGCATATTTTTTGCTCTCGTAGTCTTGTTTGTGGCCGAGTTGATACATATCGGCCAAACGATGCAACAGGAGCAGGATCTTACCATATAACCCGCCTTTCAACTACCGTATGGCCATCGTTGTCAATCTGGATGTGATGATGTCGCGGCGCAAGATGTCGCTCTCGGAGTTGTCCGAGCGTGTTGACATTACGCCCGCTAATCTCTCTATCCTCAAGACCGGCAAAGCCAAGGCCGTCCGCTTCAGCACACTGGAGCGTATCTGCCAAGTGCTCGACTGTCAGCCGGGCGACGTGCTTGAATACCGTTCCGATGAGGCAAAATGGCAGCTGGACGAGGCGGTGTTGCAAGTTGAAGACTGAACAAACATTTTACACATTTTTTAACCAAACCCCGTAATATTATGAAGAAAAGTTTTTTGACAATGCTGCTTCTCCTGCTGGCGGGCAGCATGGCTTTCGCCCAGCTGGTGCCTGGTGCCGAAAAGCAATCCAGGAAAACAGACCTCAGCGCTCCGGTGCCGGTCGACAAAAAGGTGCGTATCGGTAAGCTTGACAATGGCTTTACCTATTACATCCGGGCCAATCGCAAGCCCGAGAACCGTATTCAGTTCCGTATGGTGAGCAATGCGGGTTCCATTCTCGAAGACGAGAGTCAGCGCGGTCTGGCTCATTTCTGCGAACACATGGCGTTCAATGGCATCGAGGGTTTCCCCCACAATAAGATGATTGACACCCTGCAGAAGAACGGTATTGAGTTTGGCCGCGGTATCAACGCATGGACGTCGTTTGATGAAACGGTCTATTATGTCGAGATGCCGGCCGACCGTCCCGAGATGGTGCAGATGGGCTTGGATATTCTTAATGGCTGGGCCGGCAATCTGCTTTTTGACCCGCAGGAAATCGAAGACGAACGCGGTGTCATCCATGAAGAATGGCGCGGCGGCCAGGGCGCCGGCGAACGTCTGCGCGACAAGACATGGCCCACCATGCTCAAAGGATCGCGCTATGCCGAGCGTCTGCCCATCGGCTTGGAGAGCGTCATCCTCGGGTTCAAGCGTGACGACATTGTCCGTTTCTACAAAGACTGGTACCGCCCCGATATGCAGGCGGTGGTCATTGTCGGCGACATCAAGGATGTCGACGAGATGGAAGCCCGTGTGAAAGAGATATTCGGAAAACACCAGGCCCCTGTCAACCCCAAGCCCCGTCCCTCTTACGACATCCCCGACAACAAGGAGCCCCTCGTTGCCATCGCCATCGATAAGGAGGCCACATCAACCAGCCTGATGTTTTTCTGGAAGCACCCCAAGGCTCCCCAGGGAACGGTGGGCGATTACCGCCAGAGCCTTGTCCGTCAACTTATCAACAGTATGCTCGATGACCGCTTCAACGAACTGTGCGAGAAAGCCACTTCGCCTATGATGGGAGCCGGTGCTGGTTATGGCGGATTTCTTGGCCGCAGCTGCGATGCCTTTGTCTGCTCGGCTGCTCCCAAAGAGAACCGCATCGAGGATGCCACCCGCATGCTGCTCACCGAACTGCGTCGTGTCGACCAGCACGGTTTCTTGCAAACCGAGCTCGACCGCCAGAAAGAGGAACTTATCAGCCGCTACACCAAGATGGCCAAGGAGGAGAACAAGACCCAGAGCAACAGCTTGGCTCAGGAATACACCAACAACTATCTTGAGGGCGAGGTGATACCCGGCATCCGCTGGGAATGGCAGCGTGCCAAGGAGTTTGTCCCGGGTGTCACGCTTGAGGAGGTCAACACCATGGTGCAACAGTGGATCACCGAAGAAAATTTCGTCTACTACCTGACTGGTCCCGACCAGGAAGGCTATCGCTTCCCCACTGAGTCCGAAGTGTTGAAAATCTACAATGAAACCAAGAATATCAAGACCGATCCCTGGGTTGACAACTTTAAAGACGAGCCGCTCTTTGCCAAAGAGTTGCCGGCTGTCAAGGATTACCGGATGACCAAGAACAACACCATTCTTGGATACAAGGAATACACGCTGCCCAACGGAGTCCGTTTTATCGTCAAGAAAACTGACCTCAAAGAGGACGAGATTATCATGAGCTCATACGCCTGGGGCGGACTCTCTCTCTATGAGGACAAGGATGTCTATGCAGCCCAGTCCGCGGCGGGTCTGGTTGACGACGCCGGTATCGCCCAGTTCAGTTCCACGCAGCTGCAGAAAAAGCTGAAGGGTGTCAACCTCTCCATCAGCCCCAGCATCAGCCAACTCTCACAGGGCTTCTCGGGCAACTGCTCGCCCAAAGACCTCGAGACCATGTTGCAGTTGCTCTATCTCTACTATGACGAGCCGCGCAAGGACCAGGAGTCATTCGATAAAAACATCGACGCCCTGCGCAACCAGTTGAAGTTTGTTGCACAGAATCCTCAGTTCGCATTTCTCAAAAAATTCTACGAAACAGCCTATCCGGGCAATAAGCGTCAGATTCTGCTGCCCACCGAAGAGCAGCTGAACAGCCTGAATCTCGACAAGATCTACAGTATCTTCCGCGAGCGTTTCCACGATGCATCCAATCAGCTGTTTGTCTTTGTCGGTAATGTCGCCGACGGCGATGTCGATTTGATAGCGAAATATCTGGGCAGCCTGCCCTGCGACGGCACTCAAGCCAAGGAGACTTGGGTGAAGCGTGAAAACAAATTTGCCAAGGGTATGCCGCGTGAGACCGTCTACAAAGGCGAGGACAACCAGGGTATGCTCATCATTTACGGCGAAAGCGAAAAATTTGACGCCACTCCCAAGAACCGTATGATTGTCAGTCAACTGAGTGACGCCATGGAGATCACTGCCCTTGAAGTCATCCGCGAGAAAATGGGCGGCACATACAGCCCTTCGGTCAAGGTCGACTATGAGTTGCTGCCTGACAAGACTTTCTCCTGGATGTTCTACATTGGCTGCGACCCCGACAAGGCCGCCGATGTGGAGGCCGCGGCTTTGGAAATTGTCAAGGGCTACATCAAGAACGGTCCTGACGCCACCACACTGGGCAAGGTGCAGGAGCAGATGATTATCAACCGCGAGAACGCCATGCAAAACAACGGTTACTGGATGAACCAGATACTCGGCAGTTACCAGTACAACGAGAGCCGCGATGGCAACGCCTCGCTCGAGGACTACAGCCAGCGCGTCAAAGCTGTCACCGCCAAACATGTGCAATCCATTGCCAAGAAGTATATCAACCTCAAGAATTATGTTGTCGTGACCCTCAAGCCCGAGGCCGGCCAAAAATCTGAATAATTCTTGTAACACATTGTTGACAGGGGATGTGGCGTCTATGCGTCACATCTCCTGTTTTTAAACCCCAATCGTTCATCAGGATTTATGCCAGAGCAGTGTTTGTTTCAATTCCCCGCCACGTTGGACTGCCGTCCGACGGACACCCATAAAGGCCACTATGGCCACGCCCTGCTCATTGCCGGCAGTTATGGCAAAGCCGGTGCCGCCATCCTTGCCGCACGAGCCTGTCTCCGTTGCGGGGCGGGACTTCTGACAGTGCATGTGCCGCGGCATCTGGTGCCGGTCTTGCAGGCAGCCGTGCCCGAAGCCATGGTCTCCGTCGACCCCGACGGGGACAGATTCACCGCATTGCCCGGCGGCTTGGAACGTTACGATGCTGTCGCCATGGGTCCGGGCCTGGGCACCGATCCGTCCACACAGCAGGCTGTCGCCGCAGCTCTTGGTGCTGTCCGTCAACCGTTGGTTCTCGACGCCGATGCGTTGAATTGCATTGCGCTTGCAGGGCTTCACTCACTTATTCCTGACTGCGCGGTGCTGACACCTCACGACGGCGAGTATGCACGCCTTTTCGCGTCGACCGATACGGCCGATGCCGCCAAGCGTTACCGTGTCACGATAGTGCGCAAGGGACACCGTTCGACCGTCTACGATGCCGCCGGCGGCCGCAGTGTGAATACAACGGGTAACCCCGGCATGGCCACGGCAGGCAGTGGCGATGTGCTGACAGGTGTCATCCTGGCCCTGCTGGCACAAGGGCTCGAAAGCGCCCATGCCGCCCGACTGGGAGTCTATATCCACGGCAGGGCAGGGGATATGGCGGTGCAGCGCCAGTCGCAGGCCTCGCTCATCGCTTCCGATATTGTCGACGCGCTCAGGTATGCCACCCGTCCATGACGCTGTCGTGATGGCGGCTGCGCTGTCCGGCGGAGATGTGCTGAATTTTTTTGAAAATAAATTTGTGCCATCCGAAAAAACGTTGTATCTTTGCAACCGATTTCGAGAGAACGAAACCTTCCTCAATAGCTCAGTTGGTTAGAGCACCTGACTGTTAATCAGGGGGTCGTAGGTTCAAGTCCTACTTGGGGAGCTCAAGAGCCGCAGTCGATGCGGCTTTTTTGCTATACCGCGCCATGACACATAAAAAAATACTATTCGTCTGTTTGGGCAACATCTGTCGCAGTCCGATGGCTGAATTCATTTTCCGTCATCAGGCCTCGCTACGTGGCTTGTCCGACCGTTTTGAGGTCGCGTCGGCCGCCACCAGCGACGAAGAGCACGGCAATCCGATCTATCCGCCGGCACGCAGGAAACTGCAGGAGCACGGCATCGCCTGCGACGGTCATCGTGCCCGTCAGGTCACTGCCGCCGACTACGACCGCTACGACCTCATCGTCGGTATGGACGACAGTAACCTGCGCAATCTGCACCGGATATTCGGTGGCGACCCGCAGCACAAACTGTCCCTGTTGCTCGACCATACAACTGCCGCCGACTCCCGTCACCATGGCCGCGGTGTGGCCGACCCATGGTATACGCGCGATTTCGACACCGCCTACGACGACATTGCTATTGGTTGTTCCGCCCTGATAGACCGCTTGATGGCCTTGTGAACAGAGCCGTGCCATGCAGAAGAGCGACGGCATGCAAAAAATGATGCTCAAATTTTCAATTTATTCGTACCTTTGCAATGCAAAACGGAAGGATGGCAGAGCGGTCGAATGCGGCGGTCTTGAAAACCGTTGACCTGCAAGGGTCCGGGGGTTCGAATCCCTCTCCTTCCGCTTAAAGAGAGAAACGGCGGTCAAAGCCGACATCTCTCTTGTTTTATATTATCGGGTGCTATGGAGCGGATTTCGGCGGTCATCATCACGCAGGACGAGGCACGCAATATCGGGCGGTGCCTTGAGTCGCTCCGCGGTGTGGCCGACGAGGTGATTGTTGTGGACTCGGGTTCGACCGACGACACCGGGTCTATCTGCCGGGCGTCGGGAGCGCGTTTTGTCCCTCACCCCTGGGAGGGTTTCTCAGGCCAGAAGAACTATGCCGACAGTCTGGCGCAGTATCCGTGGATTCTGAGCATCGACGCCGACGAGGCGCTGTCGGACGACCTTCGAACGACACTGATGGATCTGAAAAAGAATGGTTTCGCCGCCGACACGGTATACACATTGTGCCGGCTGAACAACTACTGCGGCCGTTGGCTGCGCCACGGAGGATGGTACCCCGACGAGCATGTACGCCTGTGGCGCAATGGTGTGGCACGGTGGGACGGCGTGGTGCACGAGCAGTTGCAGTATGTCTGTCCGGTGCGGCGGCAGCGTCTCAAGGGCATTCTGCTACACTACACATACTACAGTGTCGACGAACATGTGCGCCGCACGGCGAAGTACGCCTCCTTGGCCGGCGAAAAGGCTTTTGAGCAAGGCCGTCGCTGCGGCATGGGTGCAGTGGTGTGGAAGCCTGTGGGCACTTTCCTGAAGAACTACCTGTTGAAGGGCGGCTTCCGCGATGGAAGCATGGGCTTTGTCTCGGCACGGGTCTCGGCGTTCTACACGCTGATCAAATACACACGGCTTTTTGAAAAAAGTAAAAGTAAGGACTAAGGATATGTCCTGTCGCCTATGAGTATCCTGATAGATTTGAGTATGCTGCGCCATCCTTGGTGCGGTTTGGGGCAGGTGGCGTTGAATTATGGCCGCTGGTATGGAGCCCATACGGCCGGGTTGACGCCTGGGCACGAGGTGACTTTGCTGGTGCCCCGCGGTTTTGCGGGACATTTTGGCGCGCATGTACATTACCTTGAGGCGCACGACTGCTACCGCGCCATGCCGTGGCTGATGCCGCGCTTTGATCTGTGGCATTCTATACACCAGCTCTCGCCGTTCCGCCCGTCCGTCCGTTCGACTTTGCGGCTGCTGACGGTTCACGATGTCAATTTCATGTATGAGAAGCCGGAAGCGAAGCGCCGGCGTTACCTGCGTCGGTTGCAGCATGAGTGTGACCGGTCTGCACTGGTCTGTTTCATATCCCGCTTTGCCATGGAGGATGCGTTGCGGTATCTGCATGTCGACGCGCCGATGCAGGTGGTGTATAACGGCGTGGAACAGCTGACGGAAGGTGTGCAACGCATGCCGCAGGGTGTGGATGCAGGGCGTCCGTTCCTGCTCAGCCTCGGTGTGCTCAAAGCGAAGAAAAATGTGCACACTTTGTTGCCGATGATGAAATGTCTGCCGCAGTATGATCTTTTGATTGCAGGCGACGATAGCGACCCGTATGCCGACAGAATCCGCAGGGAGGCCGGGTGTTGCGGCAATGTGAGGGTGCTGGGGCCGGTTGACGAGGCCGGGCGCCGTTGGCTGTATGCCCACTGTCAGGCATTGCTCTTCCCGTCGTTGTATGAAGGGTTCGGACTGCCTGTTGTCGAGGCAATGCAGTGGGGTAAGCCTGTCTTTTGTTC
Source organism: Candidatus Hemicellulosilyticus sp. P3 (assembly GCA_001543385.1). Classification (GTDB taxonomy): domain Bacteria; phylum Bacteroidota; class Bacteroidia; order Bacteroidales; family P3; genus Colimorpha. The sequence goes on along the minus strand of LPNH01000002.1, from coordinate 153,453 downwards.
GAGGCAGACTGCATTGCCGGAAATCGGTGGAGATGCCGCCTGTTATTTCGACAGTTTTGAACCGAGGCACATGGCGTCGCAGGTGTTGCGGACTTTGCGGGAACACACCCCCGGACGGAGCCGGGAGCTTCAGTCTTATGCCGCACGGTTCAGCTACGACCGTCACATGACGCAGTATCAAGAACTCTATCGTCGTCTTCTTGACGGTGGTGTCGGCGGATCTCTCTCTTAATATTCTCCGTTTTCCTCAAGGAAACGTTGCAACTCGCTGGCGGAGACATCGTGGTGTATTTCGCCGTTCACAACGTAGGAGATGGCGCCGGTTTCCTCGCTCACTACCACGCTGATGACGTCCAGTTGTTCCGATATGCCGATGGCGCTTCGGTGGCGCAGTCCCAGGTTGGGGTCGATGTCGGTGCGTTGGGTGACTGGCAGGATGCAGCGGGCCGCCAGGATTCGGTTTCCTTTGGCTATGACGGCGCCGTCGTGCAGCGGTGAGTTTTTGAAGAAGAGCGCTTCGAGCAGCGGTGCCGACACGGGAGCGTCGACGGTTTGTCCGGTCTGGATGATCTCGTCCAGTTCGTTTTGGCGGCGAAAGATAATAAGCGCACCGGTCTTCGATGATGACATGTGCATGCAGGCCTGGATGTAGGCGTCGTAGTTGTTGCGTTTGGCCGACTGCATGTTGTTGTGCCAGAAACGCAACCGTCTCCACACGTTGCCGTCCAGATGTGTTTTTGTGCCGACCATGAGAAGGAATTTCCGTATCTCGGGCTGAAACACCACCACCAGGGCGATGAGGCCTACGTTGATGATGGCGCTCAGGATGGCACCTGACAGCCGCATGTTAAAGGCGTCGACCACCCGCCATGCGGCAATGATGATGACGACAGCCCAGAATATGCGCATCACGTTGCTGCCTTTCAGCAGACGGTAGAGTTCGTAAACCAGTGCGCTGACCAGCAGGATGTCGATAAGGTCAATCCAGCGGAAGGAGATGATGTCTGTCAACATGGTTTGATTGTTTAAAAACTTGAAAGGTTGAATGTCTTTGACGGTCAATCACATGTTTTCGCAGTGTCCAGCTGTCCGATGAGGCTGACGGCTTCACGCGCTTCGCGCGGGTCGTGGACACGCAGTATGCGTGCACCGTGCAGCAGGGCGGCGGTGTTCAATACTGTGGTGCCGTTCAAAGCGTCATCAGGTGTGCATCCCAAAGTGCGGTATATCATACTTTTGCGGCTGAATCCCACTAACAGCGGCTCGCGAAACAGTTGTGCCAGTTCGTCCAGGTGTGCCAGCAACTCAAAGTTCTGCCCGGTTGTCTTGGCAAATCCGAACCCGGGGTCGATCCATACGTCTTTTACCCCCAAAGAGTAAAGCTGTGCCAACCGTTCAGACAGAAAACGCACCACCTCGCCGGTCAGGTCGTCGTAGCTTGTCTGTTGCATCATGGTGTCGGGGAGCGAGCGGTTGTGAGAGAGCACATAGGGCACCTGCAATGTTGCGACGGTGGAGAAAATTTCCGGGTCGAAGAGCCCTCCGCTGATATCGTTGATTATGTCGGCGCCGTGCTCGACGGCGCACCGTGCCGGCAGGCTGCGGCTTGTGTCGACGGAAAGCGGTGTGTCGGGCAGTGCGGCACGTATGAGATCTATTGCACCGGACAGTGCCGCCGCCTCATCTTCCGCTTTCGGCAACATGGCGCCGGGACGTGTCGAAGCTGCGCCCACATCAATGATGTCAGCGCCGTCTTCCACCAGCGACCTTGCCCGCCGGACAATGGCGTCGGCATCGCTGTACCGGCCGCCGTCGTAAAATGAATCATGCGATATATTGAGTATGCCCATGACGACAGGCCGCTCGAAAAGGACAATTTTGTCGCGCAGGTTGACAGAAAATGACGAAAAAGTTGTATCTTTGCTCATTACTTTCATAATATAATATGCATCTTTAACGTTCGAACGGGTTTAAAATTGCCTGCGCCGGCGCAAAAATGCATCCAACACCAGATTGCACCCCATGCAGCAACAACATAATACAGCCGATGAATTCAGCCATGAGGTAGGCCAGTGCCGCGACCTCTTTGCTGCAAAGACGCGCGATTACGGTACTTCGTGGCGGGTGCTGCGCCTGCCTTCGCTGACCGACCAGATATTCATCAAGGCCAACCGCATACGCAGCATCCAGGAAAGCGGCGAGAACCGTGTGGGCGAAGGCCTGCGGGCCGAGTTTGTGGCGATGGTCAATTATGCCGTTATGGCGCTCATTCAAAGCGAGCTGGGGGCCGACGGGCCGCAGGAATTGCCGTTAGAGAAGGCAATGGAGTTGTACGACAAGCACATCGGTGCCGCCACGAGGCTTATGTACAACAAAAATCACGACTACGGCGAGGCGTGGCGTGAGATGCGTGTCGGCTCGATGGTCGACCTTATCCTGATGAAACTGCGCCGAATTAAACAGATTGAGGATAACCACGGTAAAACCCTTGTCTCCGAGGGCGTAGAGGGCGGTTATGTCGATATAATCAATTATGCTCTTTTTTGTCTCATCAGAATGACGGAGGACGAACAATGAAAGACACGCAGATACGTTACACGCTCAATGTCCTGGCACGCTGGTTTGTAGGATTGGTGTTCCTGTTTTCCGGTTTTGTCAAGGGCGTCGACCCCATGGGGACTGCCTTCAAGGTGCAGGAATACATGACCGCATGGTCCATCGGCGGCATCACCTTTGAATGGGCTTTGCCGTTGGCGAATTTCCTGTCGGTGGCGCTTGTGACATGCGAGTTTCTGGTGGGCGTCATGCTCGTCACCAACACCTTCCGCCGTTTTACGGCATGGCTGTTGCTGCTGATGATGCTCTTCTTTACAGTGACCACCTTTGCTGACGCTCTGACCAACAAGGTGACCGACTGCGGCTGTTTCGGAGATGCGGTGAAGTTGACCAATTGGCAGACCTTTTGGAAAAACATCGTCTTGGATGTGCCGGCGGTGTGGATATTCCTTTCGCGCGATGTGCGCCGCAAACGGCGTTTCGAGCGCGATGTCATCGTATTGCTTTTCTCGTGTGCCGCCATGGTCGTCTTCGCGCTTTTCAACATCTATCATGAGCCCTGCATCGACTTCCGTCCCTGGAAGGTGGGCAACCGCATGATCAACACCGACCCCACGCTCCGCATGGAGAGCTATGTTTCATACCGCAACCTGCAGACAGGCGAGGAGATAGAGGTGCCTTCGGCACAGTGCTACGACTATGAGGCCGATACGGCTCGCTGGCTCTGCATAGGCACCCGTGTCGTCGACCCGCACGAAATCAATGCACCGGGATTTTCCATGCTGGACCTTGAGGACAACGATTGGGCCGTCGACCTGATTGGCTCTCCGGATTCCATCGTCATTGCCACCATCCATCATCTGGATCAGGTCGACGAAGCCGGCACTGCGGCGTTGCAGGCGTTGGCTGAATGGGCCGGGCAGGAGGATGTCCACGCGGTGGTGCTCTCGTCGGCGCTTCCTGAAGAAATGCAGTGTTATCTGCATGACGCCGGCCTTGATAATTTGGACTTTTATTTTGCCGACGCCACAGCCATCGAAACCATGGCACGCGCCAATCCCGGAGTCGTCCTTCTTAAAGACGGAGTGGTGCTGGGCAAATGGCACTACCGCAACATTAACCGTCTGATTGAAAACTGAACAGTAGCCCCCAAGCGTTAAACACCTTCTTTCACTATGATTCAACGTATTCAATCCATTTACCTCGTGCTGGCAGTCTGTGCTGTGGCACTGTGCTTCATGTTCCCTGTGGCCGTTTTCGAGGCTTCAGGTGATGGCGTGGACACACGTGTTGTATCACAACTATACCTTGTCCCGCGTGTCGATTCGGCTGAGGTCGATGTCCTGCGCCAGGTGGAGCAGGGCGAGCCGATCATCACCATGCCGCAGCGCGGTGCCGCTGTCACATGGCCGTTGGCGGCCGTCGCGGCGCTGGTCGGGTTGCTGGCGCTGATAAGCATTTTTCTCTTCAAAAACCGTACCGTTCAGGTGCGCGTCGTGGCATGCGCGTTTCTGCTCAACGTCGGCTACCTTTTTGTGATTTTCATCGGGCTTGTCGACCGCTATTCCGACAAAGTGACACGTATAGGTTCCATGGTTCAGGCGCCATGGGTGGAGACCACTTTCAGTGTGGCGACATGGGCGGCAGCCGCCAGCCTGCTGTTGCTCTTTCTTGCCCAACGGGCCATCAAGCGCGACGAAGCACGGGTGCGTGCGGCCGACAGGCTCCGCTGAACAACCACTAAACCGGTACTTCGATGAATGGTCTGCTCATTGAGAATTATGTCGAGTCGGAGTTGTCGCATGTAGCCAACCGTCTGCGTGCGGCATTTCCTGACGAACGTTTCTTTGCGCTGTTCGGCTCCATGGGGGCCGGCAAAACCGCATTGGTCAAGGCGTTCTGCCGGTGTCTGGGTGTCGAGGACAACGTGTGCAGCCCCACTTTCTCCATCGTCAACGAATATACCGCTGCGACAGGCGATCCGGTCTACCATTTTGATTTCTACCGCTTACGTCATATTGACGAGGCCTATGATATCGGCTATGACGAATACTTCTACAGCGGCAACTATTGTTTCGTCGAGTGGCCCGAGCTCGTCGAGCCGTTGCTGCCGCAACGTTATGTGAAAATCCACATCAGCGGGGAAGACGACCGCCGGACCCTTGACGCATCAATAATTGAAACTGAAAACTAACAAACAGTACTTTTTGACTCTCTAATCTATGTCTGAGAAAAACAAATCTGCCAATCAAAACCGCGACAGTGTCCCCGGCCCCCGCACCCCTCGTCCGGGCAATAAGCCGCCCACGTCGGGCAAGCCTCGTCCAGGCACTGTCATCCTCTATATCATATATGCTGCGTTGCTGATGCTCATCGGTGTCGGTCTTGTGGGCGGCGACGGCGCGGTCGGCGAGAAGAAAATAGGATGGAGCCGCCTTGAGCCCATCCTGGAACGCCACGACTATAGCAAGATAGTCATCGTCAACAAAGAGTATGCTGAAATCCACGTCAAAAGCGACGCCATCCGCCGCGACACGGCTGCATATAAAGATATCTACAACCCGTCCTCCAACGGCCGTCGCAAGCCCGCCGCCCACTATCGTTTCGACTTTGTCACTTTCGAACGTTTTGCGCAGGATATCGACTCGGTGCAGGCGCGGACCGGTCAGCGCATCGACATGGAACCCGAGACACGCACCAACCCGTGGAAGGACATCATGGTTTGGTTCGGTCCGGTGCTGTTCTTCATCATCTTCATCGTACTGATGAATGTCATCACCCGCCGTCAGATGGGCGGTGGAGGTGGCGGCGGCATCTTCGGTGTAGGCAAGTCGCGGGCCAAGCAGTACGACAGCCGCACTCCCAACAATATCACCTTTAAGGATGTTGCGGGATTAGCAGGTGCCAAAGAAGAGGTGATGGAAGTGGTCGATTTTCTGAAAAATCCGAAACGCTATACCGATCTGGGCGGCAAAATACCGAAAGGGGTGCTGCTCGTAGGTCCTCCGGGCACAGGCAAGACCTTGTTGGCCAAAGCGGTGGCGGGTGAAGCCAATGTGCCGTTTTTCTCCATGTCGGGCTCCGACTTTGTCGAGATGTTTGTCGGCGTGGGCGCTTCACGTGTGCGCGACCTGTTTGAAGAGGCCAAGAAAAAGTCACCCTGCATCATTTTTATCGACGAAATCGATGCGGTGGGCCGTGCCCGTGGACATTCGGGCCTGAGCAACGCCAACGACGAGCGTGAGAACACGCTCAACCAGTTGCTCACCGAGATGGACGGTTTCAGCAGCGGTACAAATGTCATCGTGCTGGCCGCCACCAACCGGGCCGACGTGCTTGACAAAGCACTGTTGCGTGCCGGTCGGTTCGACCGTCAGATATATGTAGAATTGCCGGACTTGGAGGAGCGCAAGGCTATCTTCGACGTTCACATGCGCAACCTGAAAATCAACAATCAAAGCGCTTCCGACGGTTTCGTCGACCGCGATTTTTTGGCAAAGCAGACCCCCGGCTTCTCCGGAGCCGACATCGCCAACGTCTGCAACGAGGCGGCGCTCTGCGCGGCTCGTAAGAGTAAGCAAGTCATCGAAAAACAGGATTTTCTGGATGCCATTGACCGCATCGTGGGCGGGTTGGAGAAACGCACCAAGGTGCTTACTGACCAAGAGAAACACACGATAGCCTATCATGAGAGCGGACACGCCTCCGTCAGCTGGTTGCTGCGTTGGGGCAATCCGTTGGTCAAGGTGACCATTGTGCCGCGCGGCAAAGCGCTCGGTGCCGCATGGTATCTGCCCGAAGAGCGACAGATCACAACCTATGAACAGATGTTCGACGAGATGGTGAGCCTTATGGCCGGCCGTGCCGCCGAAGAGGTCGTCTACGGTCGCATCAGCACCGGAGCGCTCAATGATATTGAACGGGCCACCAAGATGGCCCAGTCGATGGTGACATTCTATGGCATGAGCCCCCTCGTGGGCAACATCAGCTTCTATGACTCCACAGGCCAGAATGATTATGGTTTCACCAAGCCCTTCAGCGAACATACCGCCGAGACCATCGACGCCGAGGTGCGCCGTATCGTCGAGGAGGCTTACGCCCGTGCCAAAGAGATTATCACCAGTCATCGCGTTCAGCTCGACTCATTGGCGGCGCAGCTTTACGAGAAAGAAGTGCTTTTCCGCGAGGACCTTGAAAAAATATACGGGCCGCGTCCATGGGAAGTGGCCGACCCGTCGAAGAACGAGGACGAAACAAAGCAAATTGAGGCTGAAACGCATCGTTCCGAAGACGATGTCGCTCAAGACAGCGCTTCGACGCCGGCATAATGCAGTCTTTCCTTTAAATGAAACAACGATGAAAAAGTTTTGGATTCGTACAGCTTCGGCAACCGTCTATGCGGTGCTGTTTGTCGGTTCTATATGTTGCGGACGGCTGCTGCATAATCCGACGGCGGGGCACCTTGTGCTTCTGGCGTTCCTGATGTTTGTCGCCATGGGGTGCACCTTTGAGTTCTACCGCATGGTGCGGGGGCAGGGAAGTTGTCCGCATGTCTGGCTGGGCTACTGTTATGTGGCAGTCACCCTGCTGTCGCTGGGCATGATGTCGTGGCCGTCGCCAGCCGGTGGCTTGTGGCGCATTAACTGGAACGGCCTTCTGTTATTGCTGATCGTCGCGGTGCTCTCCTTCGTTGTCACTGCGGTCCGGCAGCTGTGGTCTCCCTCTGACCAGCCTTTCCGTGACATCGCCTACACCTTGTTGCCTGTCGCCTACATCGCCCTGCCGTTGGGCTTGATGCCAGTGTTAAACAATGAGAATATGTTGCTCGTCGTCGTGGTCCTGGTGTGGGTTTGCGACAGCTTTGCCTACATGGGGGGCTCGCTTTTCGGGCGCCATACAATGTGGCAGCGTCATTCTCCCGGCAAGACATGGGAGGGCACTGCGTTTGGTGTCTTATGCTGTGTGGCGGCGGCGATACTGGCGGGCCCGTTGTTCAACTCAACGCCCCGGTGGTACGACTGGGTGGTGACAGGTCTTGTCTGCGGACTCCTTGGCACGTTAGGCGATTTGGTGGAATCCATGCTTAAACGCTCTGTCGGTGTCAAAGACAGCGGGTCTGTCATGCCTGGGCACGGCGGTTTTCTGGATCGTTTCGACAGCCTGCTTGTTATCGTCCCGGTTGTCTGCTGCTATATGCTATTCATCTTTGATTGACCTTGATACTCACACTGTAAATACTGTTTTTCACTTTTACTTATGTACATCCATAAAGAAGGCCGTCGACTTGTCCTTGTGACCCTGCTCATCATCTTGTTCCTCTACACCTTGATGGCGTTGTTTGTGCACCATTGGACCGTGTTTCACTATGTTTTTGCGGCATTGCTCTTTGTTTTCTGGTTAGCGTTGACCTCCTTTTTTCGCATCCCGCGGCGTATCTTCACCGACGACACCCAAAGGTTGATCAGCCCGGCCGACGGCACCGTGGTCACCGTCGAGGAGACCTACGAAAAGGAGTATCTCAAGTCGGACTGCATTCAGCTGAGCGTATTCATGAACGGCACCGACGTACATGTCAACCGCTACCCGTGTGACGGACTGGTGGAATATTATAGATATCATCGCGGCAATTATTTTGTGGCCTCATACCCCAAGTCATCGGTGCTCAACGAACACAGTTCGGTGGGCATGTTGCTTGACAGCGGGCACCGGATTCTGATTCGCCAGGTGGCCGGTGTCATGGCGCGACGTATTGTCTGCTATGCCCGAGAGGGAGAGCGTGTCAAGCAGAACCAGGAGATGGGCTTTATCAAGTTCGGTTCGCGTGTCGATATCTTTGTCCCGAGAAGTTTCGATATAGAAGTCGGGCTTCAGGATGTGGTGCGCAACGCTGTCACCCCGCTGGCCCGTATAGAATGACAATCTTGATTATGATCGGCGACCGGATTCTATATGAAGATAACCATCTGTTGGCGTTCAATAAGCGTCCGGGAGAGATTGTGCAGGGTGACAAGACAGGCGATGAGCCGTTGTCTGAGACCTTGAAGCGATATATCAAGGAGCGGGACCACAAGCCGGGCAATGTCTTCTGCGGTGTGGTGCACCGTATCGACAGGCCGGTCTCGGGTGTGGTGCTGTTCGCCAAAACCTCCAAGGCGCTGTCGCGCATGAACCGGCTGGTGCAGCAGCGTGCTGTCACCAAAATCTATTGGGCTGTCACCAAGGCCATGCCGCCTCATACCAGCGGCACATTGTCCGACTATCTGGTCCGCAACGAACGACTCAATAAAAGCTTTGTCGCTACGGCCTCCGATACCGGCGCCAAACATTCGCTGCTGGACTATCGGCTGATAGCCACGTCGTCTGGCGGCTACCATTTGCTTGAGGTGAACCTTCACACCGGCCGGCACCACCAGGTCCGTTGCCAGTTGGCGCATATCGGTTGTCCCATCCGGGGCGACCTCAAGTACGGTGCGCCGCGATCCAACGCCGACGGCAGCATCGCGTTGCACGCACGCAGCATCGCGTTCACACACCCGGTCTCGCTGCAGCCGCTGTGCATTGTTGCGCCGTGGGACTTCGGTGGAATCACATTTGATTTTATGGAGAAACAGATATGAAAAAAAACATCTTATTCCTCACAGCAGTGTGCATGCTGTCGCTCGTCTCCCGTGCGCAGACGGTTCGGGTCGACGGTTCGGATCTGCATCAGGCACGCATTGTTTTTTCTACGCCTGACATACAGGCCGATACATGTGTGGTGCCGGCAGGCCGCTACGGTGTGCTGCGTGTGCCCGGATTTGTCAATGTGGCAGCGGTGGGAGCGCCCATGCTGCCAGTCTATAGCCGCACAATAGAGATTCCGCTGTGTGCTTCCGTCCAGGTCGAGATTGTCTCTGCACAGGTGCAGACTGTCAGCGCGGCCTCGTTAGGCTTGGCGGGTCCGCTGATGCCGCAGCAACCCGCCCGCCGCAAATCCGACACCACGGCTGCCGTATGGGTGCAGGACAACGTCCTCTACACGGCCGACACATTCTGCGGCAATCCCGTGGTGCAGGTGCGTCGTATGGGTCTCTCCCGCGACCGTAACTTGGCTGTTGTGACATACTCGCCGGTCCGCTACAACCCGGCGACAGGTATGGTCGAGCTCTATTCGCAGGTCGATGTAGTCCTGCATTATACCGACGCTGACATCAGCGCTACACGCCAGATGCAACGTCGCTACCACAGCGCCGCTTTTGCCCCTCAGACAGATTTGCTGCTGACACTCCCCACCGACAAGGCCGACCACGCCTCTTCGGCGCCGGTACGCTATTTGATAGTCTGTCACAGCAGTTTCCGCGGGCAGATGGACGATTTTGTCGCCTGGAAGCGCCGTAAAGGATTCCTCACCGACATCGTTTATACAGACGATGCCGCCGTCGGAACCACGCTCACCTCCATTGCCGCCTACATCAAGAGCCAGTACACCGGTGCCACGGCAGGCAACCCGGCCCCCACCTATTTGTTGCTGGTGGGCGACGTAGACCAGATACCCGCCTTCAGTGCATCCAATCAAGTCGACAACGACCACGTCACCGATCTTTATTATGCCACATGGACCGATGGCGATTTTCTGCCCGACTGTTACTACGGCCGTTTCTCGGCCCAGACCGAGGCACAGCTTGCGCCGCAGATTTCCAAGACATTGCTCTACGAGCAATATGCCTTTTCCGATCCGTCGTATCTCTCCCGGGCCATTTTGGTTTCGGGAGTCGACCAAGGTTCGTCCGGCGACTATGCCTACACCTATGCCGACCCGTCCATGGATTATGCCGCCAAGGTCTACTGTACAGCGGCCAACGGCTACAACACATTGGTCTATTACAAAAACAACACCTCCTTTGCTCCGGCCGGCGTCACCGTGACCGGCAGCTGTAATGCAAACAGCGCGTCGGACAGCCTGCGTTTCCGCTATCACGAGGGGGCCGGCTGGGTCAACTATTCAGCCCACGGTTCGGAAAACTCATGGTATAGACCCAATCTGCAGGTCAGTCACATCAACGGCCTGCTCAACTACGGCAAGCCGATGTTCATGATAGGCAACTGCTGTCTCACCAATCACTTCAACACCTCCACCTGCTTCGGCGAGGCGCTCTTGCGCCGCGGCAACAACGCGGGAGCGGTGGCCTATATTGGTGCCAGCAATTCCACCTATTGGACAGAGGATTTCTGTTGGTCGGTAGGTGTGCGCAGCAATATATTCAACACCATGGACGCCTCTTACGACGCATCGAATGTCGGCATGTACGACCTTCTGTTCCATACGCATGGCGAGAGTGCGCCGTCATGGCGCACAACGGCCGGGGCCATCATCTCGGCCGGCAACATGGCTGTGCAGAACCACGACCCCTCCAGCACCTATGTCAAATATTACTGGGAAATCTATCATGTCATGGGCGATCCTTCGCTGGAGCCGTGGCTGGGAGAGGCGTCTGTCATGCCGTTGTCTGCAGGCGACACCTACAACAGAGGCAGCGGCACGCTGCAGGTGACCGCTGTGCCTTATGCTTACGTCGCCCTCACAAATGGCAGGGGCACGCTGGTCAGCGCCGCCTATGCCGACGCCAGCGGAATGGTTCAGCTCGACATTCCCGGCACCATACCGCTTGGCGAGTACGAACTTGTGGCCACTGCGCAGAACTACCGGCCCGAATTCCGCACCGTCAATGTTGTGTCGCCGTCCGGATCGGCGCTCACGGTGGTGGATTTTACTGCCGACAATGTGCCCGCGGCAGGCGACACGGTCACCTTTTCCGTCCGGGTGGCCAATCTGTCCGACGTTGTTTCAGCTGCGTTTGACTTGCGGTGCATCTCTGCAGACATGTCGCAGCTTCTGATGCTCGACGACAGTGTACGCCTCTCGGCTGTTGCGCCGCACGACACACTGTCTGTCGCGGCGGTCTTCCGCGGTGTCGTGCATGCCGGCGTTGACGACGGGACCCGGGTGGCGCTCAGTGTCAATATGTCCGAAGGCTCCGACATCTCGTCCTACAACACCGTTGTCACATTGCTGGCTCCCGTACCGGAGGTGAGCCATTGGTCTGTGACTCCGCAGGTGCAGCCCGGGGGGGAGTCGACGATAACGGTCACGGTGCGCAATAATGGACACGCTGCCGTTACAGGTGCCACGCTCGCGCTTCGCCACCAATACGACCTGGCCACAGTCCAGACCATACCCTACACGGCAGTGTCGATAGCGCCCGGTGAAAGTTTGACGGCCACATTCGATGTCGACTTTTCCAGCACGCTTACCCCCACCTCCAATTTGCCCTTTCTGTTGGAGCTGGACTATGCCGGTACCGGTTTCAGACACACCGTTTCATTGCCTTATGCCCATGTCACGGTCATCGACTTCGAGACCGGAGCCATTGACCAGATAACTCCTGATATGAACAACCGTCCGTGGGTGATAGATACAGAGGTCGCCTACGAGGGAACCTGTTCAGTCCGGTCGGCCCGTTCGATGAATAACCTCTCTTCATCAACCATGTCGTTCACCTACACGGCAGAGTTTGCCGATTCAATTCGCTTCCACGCCAAGGTGTCGTCCGAATCTAACGGCGACTGGTTCGTATTCTCGATTGACGGTCAGCAGATGCTGACGCTCTCGGGAGAGGTGGCCTGGACCCGCTATGCATTCCCGATCAGCGCCGGAAGCCATACTTTCACCTTCAGTTATCAGAAAAACTGGTTCCGTTCGTCAGGTGACGATGCAGTCTGGGTCGACAATATTGTCCTGCCTGCCCCCATCCGCCCTGTTGTCTATCTGTCCGACACGGTGTGTCAGAACAGTGCCTATACCTTCGGCGGCCGGACTTTGTCCACCGATGCGGTCGGTGCCAGCGTCTGGGTCGACTCGTCCGGCAGTCAGCTGACCTACCTGCTGCTTACCGTGGTGGATGTCCCCGATGTGACCATAGCGGCTTCCGTCGACGAAGTGTCGGCGGGAACGCCGGTTCTGCTTACGGCATCGGGAGCCAGTCGCTATGAGTGGAGCACCGGCAACGACGGCTCTGCTATTCAGGTTCGGCCAGATGCAACCTCAGTCTACAGTGTGGTGGGTTTTGCCGGGCAGTGCTCAGCCTCGGCCCGCGTCACTGTCCATGTCACCAGCGGCATCGATGACGTCGGGTCAGAGCTTCTGATCCGGATCTACCCCAACCCGGCCTCGGAGGTGCTCATTGTCGAAGCGTCTGCATTGCGTCGGGTGACAGTCTATGACATGTCGGGCCGTGCGGTTTATGCCGCCGACGCCGACGCCGATGAACTGCGAATTGCTGTCCGTCACTGGTCCCGCGGGGTCTATTTCCTTCATGTCGATGCGGACCGTAACACTGTTGTCCGCCGTATGGCGGTGTTGTGACAGAGAGCGTCGGACCGACGTTTGCTTATAACATCTGATTGATAGTCAGGGAGACGTGTTTTCTTCCTGACTTTTTTGCTGTCCAAAGATTGATGTAAGTGTGCCGGATTTGATATTTTATTTCGATGTAACTGAAATAAATCGTATTTTTGCCTCCAATTTAATCAAGTTGGATTTGCAAATCCCGGCCATTCGATGAAGAACAAATACTATGATTTGATAGATCAGACGTTCGACTTTCCGCAGGACGAATTCCGCACGGAAGACGGCGAACTTTATTTCCACGACATCCCTTTGATGGAGATAATCAAACAGTATGGCACCCCGCTTAAAATCACCTACCTTCCCAAGATCAGCAGCCAGATTCAGCGGGCCAAGCGGCTTTTCAATGTCGCAATAGCCAAGACCGACTACCGTGGCTCATACAACTATTGTTATTGCACCAAGTCAAGCCATTTCTCCTTTGTGTTGGAGGAGGCCTTGAAGAACGACATCAATCTGGAGACATCTTCGGCGTTTGACATCAATCTTATACACGAACTATACGGACAGCAGCTCATCGGCAAGGACAAATTCATTGTTTGCAACGGATACAAAAAACAGCAATACATCGAAAACATCGTTGAGCTTTTCGGCGACGGATTCCACAACGTGGTGCCCGTTCTTGACAATAAAAATGAATATTATGCTCTCGACGCGCTGTTGGATTCACCCTCCGTGCCGATGCAGCTCGGTATCCGCATCGCCTCGGAAGAGGAGCCCAGATTCGATTTCTACACGTCGCGTCTCGGCATCCGTTATAACGACATTGTCAGTTTCTACGAGGAACAGGTCAGGCCAAATGAGAAATTCCGTTTCAAGATGCTGCACTTTTTCATCAATACCGGCATCCGCGACACCGCCTATTATTGGAATGAGTTGGCTAAGTGCGTCAACGTCTATTGCGACTTGAAGCGTATCTGCCCGGATCTTGATTCACTCAACATCGGGGGCGGCTTCCCGTCGAAAACCTCGCTTGCTTCATCCTATGATTACGAATACATGGCCGAGGAAATACTGGCGCAAATCAAGAACATCTGTGCCAACCGCGGTGTCGAGGAGCCCGACATCTTCACCGAGTTCGGCTCCTTCACGGTCGGGGAGAGCGGCGCCACACTCTACAGCATACTGGACCAGAAACAGCAGAACGACCGTGAACTATGGTATATGATAGACAGTTCGTTCATCACCACGTTGCCGGACACCTGGGGCATCAACCAGCGCTTCATCATGCTGCCGGTCAACCATTGGGACTGTGAGTATCAGCGTGTCTTTTTGGGCGGGCTCACATGCGACAGCGAAGATTACTATAACGCCGACTCACATGCCAACGCCATCTTCCTGCCCAAACTGCAGAAAGACGAGCCGCTTTATATCGGCTTCTTCCACACGGGTGCCTATCAGGAGAGCCTGGGCGGGTACGGCGGCATACAGCACTGCCTCATCCCTGCGCCCAAACACATCATCATCGACAAGGACGAAGATGGTTCATATACCACAAAGCTTTTTGCCAAGGAGCAGAGCCATAAGTCCATGCTGAAAATCCTCGGCTACTGAAAGTGCATTCAGATTCCGGTTGGTGCCGTGCCGCTTAATCCAGGTGCACGGTGTGCAGCTCCACTTCGTAAATCATTGCGGTGAAAGGCGGTACCACACGACTCCCTTTGCTGCCAAAAACCAGCCTGTTCGGGAAATAGAACCGATACACCGCGCCGGCCTGCATCAGCTGCAGGCCCAAGCGCAGACCGGTGAATATATTGTCATTGATGTTCACGGTGATGGCGCCACTGGTGCCGTAGGTCTGGTCCAGCAGTTCGCCTGTGAGCATATTGTAGCCGCGGTAGTCGAAAGTGACACGTTGGTTCTCCCGGGCGGTGATCCCGCTGCCAGGCTGCAGCACCTCATAGTAGAATCCATATTCGCTGCGTTGCAGGCCGGGATTCTCTTCAACCAGCTTCTGCAGGTGTGTCTGCTCAATCCGCTCGGTCTTGGCGTTCTCCTCGTCAATCTTGTGCTTGTTGTTTATAAAGTTCATGTAGTTGATATAATCGAGGGCGAGCCGGTAATTGTCCTCGTCAATAGGCTGTTCCAACCCCTGCATGGTGTGTAGAAAAGCCTCCAGCACCTTCTCATTGCTAAGTCCCATGTTGTCCTGCAGACAGGCACGGGCGTGGCTCTCGCCCAACACCCAGCTCAGGCTGTCACGCTGGTCATTTAGCACCGGCTTGGACGTCTGACCGTGGCCGGCCGTTGCATAGACGAGCAGGAAGACAAATACGGTGTGCGAAAAACTCCAAAAGATTGACTGTTGTTTCATGGCTGGTGAAATTAGGGTGTTACGTCCGGGGTGTTTTACTTGCCGCGTCCCTGCAGGATAATCTTGACAGTGTAAAGCAATATCTTGATGTCGGTGGCGATGGACATATTCTCGATATACAGCAGGTCATAGCGCAACCGTTCGACCATCTCGTCGACGGAGCTGGCGTAGCCGTAGCGCACCTGTCCCCACGATGTTATGCCGGGCTTGATCCGTTGCAGCAGCATATATTCGGGCGCCCGTTGCACAATAAGGTTAATATAATACTGACGTTCGGGCCGTGGTCCGACCATGGTCATGGTGCCTTTCAGCACATTGAAGAATTGTGGAATCTCGTCCAGCCGCACACGTCGCATAAAGCGCCCGAAAGGGGTGATGCGGGGGTCGTCGTCGGTCGACAGCGCCGGCCCGCTGGCTTCTGCGTCGACATACATAGACCGGAACTTATGCATCTTGAACGGCCGGCCATATTGGCCGATGCGTTCCTGGGTGAAAAAAACGGGTCCGGGAGATGTCGCTTTGACTATTATGGCTGTCACCAAATAGACCGGGCTGAGCAACAGCATCGCGATGACAGCAATGACCATGTCGAAGATGCGTTTGATGCTATATTGCCATTCGGACATCAGCCGGTTGTCAATGGTGATAAGGGGGGAGTGAAACACATTGTCCACCTTGACATGGCCCACCAGCAGGTCGTATGCATCAGGGGTGATGCGGATGATGAGGTCGTCAATACTGTTTACAGCCAGGATGATGTCGCGTGTGGACTCTTTCTCGTCATCCTCAAGGGCGATGATGACCTCCTCAATATGGTGCTTCTCGATGATGGATCGGCATTGCCCGAGGTCGCCCAGACAGGGCATCACACCTGGCAGGCGAGTGTCGATGTGGTCCGGGGTGTCGTGGCTGGGCAGGGTGATGAATCCGATAAAAATATTTCCGGTGTAAATCTCCTGGTTCTCCAGGTCCAGATAAGTGCGATAAGCGTTTTTGCCCGAACCGATGAGCAGGGTGGGGAAGCCGACTTTGCGCGAATGAATCTGCTTGACAGTGTGGGTGGTCAGAGCCAGACGCACCGTATAGGTGAGCACAAAGTGAACCGCGAGAAAGAAAAGGAAAGAGACATAGTAAGATTTATACGAATGTATCTCGTCATCAAGCATGATGGCGAAAAAGAGCACGATGACGCCGATGAGGCTGGCGGCTGCTGTGTCGCCCAGCTCCTTGAGACGTGCTTTGCGCATGGTCTTGCGATAGCTGCCCATAATGGCGTAAAGCGCTATCCATCCGGCCGGCACCAGCCCCAGCCCCAGCCAGTAGTTGGCATCCGAAAACAGTTTGACGGCCGGTTCGGCGTAAATGCAGTCGACGCTGCATTTGCGGAAATAGAAAAAAAGTGTCCAGGCAGCCATCGCCGTCAGGAGGTCGCCCGATAGATATTTATGTTTCAGTGTGCGCTCTCTCATTGGCGGCGGAAAAGTGTCTAAAAGGTGATGACTTTAAGATTGTCGATGTAGGTGTAACCGTCAGTCTGCTCAGTGTTGAGCGTGTGGGACACCACGTGGAACAGCGGGTAGTGGTTCATCTGTGCCCACAATTTGCCCAGGTTGATGTATATTTTAGTCCACTCTTGCTTGGGGTACAGGCTGATGGCATAATAGGTGTGGTCGGAGCCGCCATCCGTGAGCGGGCTGCGCAGTCCGATGCGGAACTCCACGTCGCTGCGGTAGTCCATCTCCAGATACAGATATTTCAACGGATCGTCGACTTGCATACTATCCGTGATTTCCAGATAGGTGCCGTTGCCGCTTGCCGAAGTGGGGATGCGGACATACCCGGTGCCGCTGCGGGCTCCGGCGGCATCGTCGGTAATCCATTCATAGCAACCCTCGGTCATGCGGATTGACGAAGCCAGCGGCTCGAAGTTCTCGAAATACAGTTCGCCAATGCGTTGCGTGCCCCAATAAGAGAAATCCATGGTGGAGGTATGCGACGCGGTGTCATATCGACCCAGGCGGGTGGTCTCGCCTTCGGCAAAACGCACATTGTAGCTTGTGTCAGCTTGCAGGTAAGGGTAATAGATGCGGGTGGCCGCGATGCCGTTTTGTTTCACGACGGGGCGTGTCACCACATAGTCTGCCACGCCGTCAAAAAGCACCGGCACGCGGCAGGGCAGCTGGAAGACACCGATGGTGGTCTCGCTGCGGTCGCCATGGAACAGAGCGATAAGCTCCACGGCGTCAATGTCGCTGGTGTGCCAACCGCTTTGCCGCTCGTTTTCGCCGTTGGCGGCGCGTACCACTGCGGCGTTGTCTATCTGGATCCAGGCAGGACGGGTGGTCTCGCCGTCAAATTTTTTGCAGCCCGACAAAATGCCGCATACAACGGCTATTGTCATGGCGGCGTGGCGCGGCGGAATCGGGAGATTCATGTCAGTGATTCTTTTCTTGCTATAATTAACGGCCTTGTACTTTTTTTCGTATTTTTGCATTACACTTTTTTATCCATACACCCATCCGTTGCTATGAAAGAGCTGTCCATGCATGTCTACGATTTGATGGAAAATTCCACGGCTGCACAGGCCAAAGACGTGTGGCTCACCATTGAAGACCGTATCAATGACAATCTCTTCCGTTTCACCATCCGCGACAACGGCAAGGGCATGACGCCCGAATTCCTGGCGCGTGTCACCGACCCCTACACCACATCCCGCACCACGCGCAAAGTGGGGCTCGGCCTGCCGTTGATAAAGATGAATACAGAGAATTGCGGCGGCGGCATGACATTGGCGAGCGAGCCGGGCAAAGGCACGACACTTTGTTTCTGGTTTCAGCACGACCATCTGGACCGGCCTCCGATGGGCGACCTGACGGGTACGCTGGTCATGCTGGCAAGCCAGCACGAAGATATCCATTTTGTATTCCGTTACATCACCGATCGGGGAGAATATCTCTTCGACACCGACGAAATCAAGGAGGCCCTGGGCGGCATGAGCATGAACGACCTCTCCATCATCCGTTACCTGAAAGAAATGGTGTCGGAGAATCTGCACGATATCGGTGCCAACGAATGACCTGTTATGAAACGTATCGGCGTGCTTTCCGACACACATGGCTTCGTGCCCGGGCAGGTGTTCCGTTTTTTCGATCCGTGCGACGAATTGTGGCATGCCGGCGATTGCGGTCCGGGCGTCGTGGAGCGGCTGCAGGCCTTCCGGCCGTTGCGTGCCGTGTACGGCAATATTGATGAGGCCGGGCTGCGACACACGTTGCCTGAGACAGCGCTGTTCCATTGCGACGGTCTGAAAGTGCTGATGACACATATTGGCGGCTGGCCCGGCCATTATCCCGAATCGATCGGGCGCTTGCTGTGTCGGGAGCGTCCGGACATCTTCGTCTGCGGGCATAGTCATATCCTCAAAGTGATGTATGATAGTGACTTGCAGTTGTTGCACATCAACCCCGGCGCCGCCGGGCGACAGGGTTTCCACCGTGTGGCCACACTGGTCCGATTCACCATTGACGGGGCCCCGAAAGACCTGGAGATATTGGATTTCGACAAACTCCCGGCACAGTGTTTTTTTTGACAGTGACGAGATACTAATTTCCGCGATACTGCGTTAAATATCACAGTCTGTAATTTCAAACACATTAATATAGAGCAAACACATTATGAAAAAACTGATGCTTCTTGTCGCGGCCCTCGCGCTGGCATGCCCGGCCCTGGTTGCGCAAAACACATTTAAGGGTATTGTCAAATACAAAGTCGAGTCGACGGGCGCAGTGTCGTTCCAGATACCTGCCGAGGCGGCGACAGCCGAAATCAAAGTCGATGGCGACAACCTCTACACCAAGAGCGCCATCTTCATGGATTCACCAATGTCGGAAGACATCCTGGTGCAGGGCCTTACGACGACACAGTGCATGAACTTCAGCCAGTTGGTCGGCTACCTGCGCGGCAACGGCAGCGAGTTCACCTACCAAGGCAGCGGCAAACTTATCATCAAGTCGAAACAAGAGCGCGACGCTCTCGACAGCCTCACCATTGTCGACACCGAGCCCGGCCATTTTTACTACGAATATGTTGACGGAGAGACAAAAGAAATTGCCGGCATCCCGGCCAAAAAAGTCATCATGCACTCCTACGACGCCGAAGGCGAGGACCATCCTACGGAAATGTGGTATAGCGATGAAATCGGCCCCGAATACAATGTGCTGTTCAGCGGGGTGAAAGGCATGCCGCTGCAATGCACCGTCAACGCGGGCGAAGGCCGTGCCATCACTTACACCGCCACCGAAATAGTCAAAGGCAAGGTGAAAAACACCGACTTCATGCTGCCCGACGGCTATGACGAACTCTCCGAAGCCGATCTGGCCACATTCATGCAGGAACTGCAGGAAGAGCTGGAACTGCTGCAAGAGGAATAGGATACCTGAACACCACTGCAAATCAGATAATTTGAGCGTCGGGAAATGGCAAAGAAGAAGAAATCGGTGAAACCGACATCCCGTTTCATAGAATGGTGGCGGTCTCAGCGCGGGCGTCGTCTGCGCGGCGCTGTCTATATCCTGTTCAGCTTTTTCTCGTTGATATCCATCTTGTCATTCTTCATCGGCGCCGCCGATCCTGACGGCAATTGGATGGGAGTGTTGGGTCATCATGTGGCGCTTTTCTTTACGCACACACTTTTCGGCATCGGTTCGTTGGGTTTGGTGCTGCTCGTATTCCTTTATGGATGCCGGCTGTGGGGACACACGCTGCTGCCATGGCCCCGCATCGTGGGGGTGGTCGCGTTCTGGACCATCTGGCTCTCCACCACATTGGGCTACATCGCCGGCGTATGGGTGAAAAACGATCTCTTCGAGAACTACGCCGGCATCGGCATCGTCTTTGCCGGACTGTTGCACCATCTCATCCGTTGGGGGACCTTGGTCCTCATGGCCTTCCTCGCAGTCGTGTTTCTCATCTTTGTTCACAAAGTGCAGTTCCGGACTCCGGATCTGAGCCGGTTGCTTCCGGCGCGACCACCCCGAAAGCCTTCTGCCGGAAAACCGACATCGCAGACACCCGCGCCGGTCATAACCGACAGCTTCGCGTTTGACAACTCCGACCCCTTCGCTGACACCGCTACAGTTGCCGACAGCCCGGACAACACCGACGATCCGGGGGTCGATTTTACAGCCGACGACGATTCAACCTTCGGTATTGACGATGCATTCGTGCAACTTGTCGAAAAAGTGCAGGGCAAGCCGCAGCCCCCGGAGCCGGTCGAGCCGGCCGACCAGGCGCCGGATGAAGTCACGTTCACCATTGTCGACAACCAGTCGCCTGCAGTCCCCCTGCCCGATGCCGAATCCGTCTCCGAGGCAGATCCGCCTGCAGAAGAACCCCGCTACGGATCCATCGACTCACTCTACGACCCGCATCTCGACCTGCGGGACTTCCAGATGCCTTCGACCGACATGTTGCAGGACTGGGAGCAGCGCAATGTCCGTGTCACCAGCGAGGAACTTGTCGCCAACAAAGACCGCATCGTCAGCACACTGCGTGATTACGGCATAGAGATAGTGGAGATAGCCGCCTCGCCCGGCCCCACAGTGACACTCTACGAAATCAAACCCGCTGCAGGTGTCCGCATTTCCAAAATCAAAGGTCTGGAAGACGATATTGCCCTTTCGCTTTCGGCGTTGGGAATACGTATTATCGCCCCTATACCCGGCAAAGGCACCGTGGGCATCGAGGTGCCCAACGCCAAGCCTCAGATCGTCTCCATGAAGACCATGCTGGAGAGCTCCGCTTTCCGGGGCAGCGCCAAGATGGAACTGCCCGTCGCGCTGGGCAAGACCATCTCCAACGAGCCCTACGTCACCGACTTGGCCAAGATGCCCCACCTGCTGATGGCCGGAGCGACCGGCACCGGTAAATCTGTCGGCCTGAATGCCGTCATCTCGTCGTTGCTTTACAAAAAGCACCCCTCGGAGCTGAAGTTCGTCATGGTCGACCCCAAAAAAGTGGAACTCTCCCTCTACAGCAAGATAGAGCGTCATTATCTGGCAAAGCTGCCCGACAGCGAGGAGGCCATCATCACCGACGTGAAGAAAGTTGTGCGCACACTCAACTCCCTCTGCATCGAGATGGACCAGCGCTACGACCTGCTGAAGACAGCGCAGGTGCGCAAGATAACCGAATACAACGACAAGTTCGTGCACCGGCATCTCAACCCCGAGAACGGCCATCGCTACCTGCCCTACATCGTGCTGGTGATAGACGAATTTGCCGACCTTATCATGACGGCGGGCAAAGAGGTCGAGACCCCCATCTGCCGCCTGGCGCAGCTGGCGCGTGCTGTGGGCATCCACCTCATCATTGCCACCCAGCGTCCCACGGCCAACATCATCACCGGCACCATTAAGGCCAATTTCCCGGCACGCATCGCCTTCAAAGTCACCAGCGGCGTCGACTCGCGCACCATCCTTGACGCCAGCGGGGCGCAGCGGCTCATCGGACGCGGCGACATGCTCATCTCCCTCTCCGGTGCCGACATGGTGCGCTTGCAGTGCGCCCTCATCGAGACCGAGGAGATAGAGCGTCTGGCGGACTTCATCGGCGGCCAGCGCGGCTACCCCGACGGATTCCTTCTGCCCGAATATCTCGACGAAAACGAAGAGCCGAACAAAGAGTTCGACCCCAAACAAAAAGACGAATTCTTCAACGATGCGGCGCGTCTTGTCGTCTCCTCCCAGTTCGGCTCCACCTCGCTCCTTCAGCGCAAACTGCAGCTGGGCTACAACCGGGCGGGACGCATTATTGACCAGCTTGAGGCTGCCGGCATCGTCGGTCCCTACAATGGAGCCAAACCCCGCGAGGTGCTGGTGCACGACGACGTGGCGCTCGAAGAAATACTCCGCTCCCTCTAAAGACACAGTGTCCGAGTGTGTCTGAAACCCTCCCGCCCCATCCGCTTCCGGCCCTGTCTACTCCCAGTCGCAGGCGACATAATATTCCACCCCCGATTGGTACTTCATGCCGCTGCAACTGCCCCCGTTGATATCCTCCACCTCACTCTTGTTATAATAAATAATCGTGCCGTTATTGTGAATGCAGGCACACTGCTTGCGGCATCCGCTCATCAGGCAGCCGGCCATCGCGACCAGCATCAGCATTGCCGTTATCTTGACGGGCTTATTCATAAATATGATTTTATTTTTTGAGGCTTAAACTTCTTTTTTTCAGTTTTGAAATGATCTGCCGCACACTCTCCCGTTCCAAAGCCAGCACCACGGCCAGATACGGTGCCAACAGAGTGCATCGTACCGCGGTGTTGGCCACAGGGTTCGGCATCTGTATCCGGGTGGCGGCCCAATAGAGCGCCAGCGCCACGGCGAAATAGAGTGCAATGCTCCGGACAGGGTAGGGCACGGCATATTTGCGTTGTCCGATGCAATAGGATAGCGTCATGCAAACCGCATAACCTGTAAATCCGCCCCAGGCGCAGGCCATATATCCATAACGCGGCACAAAAATAATATTGACCGCCAGCATCGCCACGCAGCCGATGGCCGACATGACGGCGCCCCACCATGTCTGCGCAGTCAGCTTATACCAGAATGAGAGGTTGAAATAGACACCCATAAAGATCTCGGCCATCATGACAACAGGCACCGCCCGCAGCCCCTCCCAGTACTGCCGTTGGATAATATAACGCAGCACATCGGTCGTACACACCACGCACAAAAACGCCAGCAAAGTGAAAATGACAAAAAACTTCATCACCTTGGCCTGCGTCTCCCGGTTGTCGCCGTTGCGGCTGTTGCCGAACACAAAAGGTTCATAAGCATAGCGGAAGGCTTGGGTGATCATCGCCATAATCATGGCAATCTTCACACATGCGCCGTAGATGCCCAGCTGCACCTCCCCCTCATGTCCGGGAACGAGAAAGCGGAAACAGATCTTGTCAGCCACTTGGTTCAATATGCCCACCACGCCCAGCAACAGTAGCGGCCACGTATAGCGCAGCATCTGACGCAGCAGTTCGCGGTCTATCCCCAGCCGCAGACAGCGCAGCTCGGGCAGGAAGCCCAGAGTGACAGAGGCTGTGCATATCAGGTTGATAGCGAATACATAACTCACCATGCGGCTGCTGTCATACCAGCCTGTCAGCGGCGCCCCCTGTTCCGCCAGGCTTGGTGCCAGCAGAAAGACAAAGAGGTTCAGACCGATATTGGAGACAATAAAGAGAAGTTTCAGCAGTGCAAATTTCCACGCCCGGCCGCAGTGGCGAAGCCACGCGAACAGGATGGCTTGAAAAGCGTCGATGGCCACCACGAAAGCCATCATACGCAAATATTCAGGGTGAGACTCGTACCCCAGCGCCTGCGCTATCGGATGGATAAAAGTCAGCACCGCCGCCACAAAAACCGCCGCCACCACCCCCACGCTGCCCAGCGCCGTTGAAAAAGCACGCCGGGCGTCGACACCGGGCTTGTTGGCAAAATAAAAAAAAGTGGTCTCCATGCCGAATGTCAATATCACCAGCAGTAACGCCGTATAGGCATAAATATTCGTGATGACACCGTAGTCGCCGCTGGCGGCGGCAAGACGGTAAGTGTAAAGCGGCACCAACAGATAGTTCAAAAACCGCCCCACAATACTGCTCAGCCCATAGATAACCGATTCGGAAAGAAGCTTTTTGATAGAAGAAGCCATAAGTGCCTAATTAACGCTGATGCCGCCCTTTTTATTGCCCGTCGCGAACACAAACCGGCAGATCCGCGTCCCCGGCCTCCCAAAACCCCGACCGGTCATTGGGCTTAAAACCGGAATGGTGGTTGTTTCGGGTTGTCGGGCCTCTTCAAAGCCGAGGGCATGGCAGACCGCGGCAAGAGAGCGAAAAGGGCGCGATGCCGGAAGAAATGCCGGCATGGCATAAACTGACCCTCAAAAAGAGGACAATATGATGAAACGTCGGTCTAAAAACTGATTCGGGTTAAAGTCGGGACGAAACCGACCAATGAGATTGAACAGATTCGTGTAATGATTTTTTCGTAACTTTGCTTTTTAATCTTTAGGTGGATGGCCAGGTTTTTCAGTTGTACTCTATTGACAACATGTGTGTTGCTTTGCCTGCTGTTTGTTGCCTGCGGCAAGACGGCTGATATTGAGTCACTTGATGTTGAACCGACCCCCGTCTTTGTCCATCCCAAGGATGGAGTCTTCGTTCTCAACACACCGGTTGAAATATGCTTTGAGCGGCTGAGTCCGAACTCGGCCACGGCACGCTACGTTGTTGCAATGTTGCGCAAGATGCACCTGAAACCGGCTCCCGTGGCCGGAGCGGTGCCCGATGCACTGACTTTCTCGCTTTACGACACCCCCAACGAGGAGTTGGGCGACGAAGGTTTTCTTGTTGATATATGTCCCGACGGGATCACAATCTCGGCCAATACGGAGACGGGTCTGTTTTATGCCTGTCAGACCCTTTTCCGCCTTCTTCCCCGCGATGTGATGCGCCGTCGCTACCGTCAGATCAACCTACCCTGCGGAATCATCCTCGACTATCCGGACACGGCGTGGCGTGAGGCGCACTTGCCGACGGAGGCCTTTCATTCGGTCAAGCACATGAAGTCCATGCTCGATTCTCTGGCTTCGATGCGTGTCAACCGGCTGATATGGCATCTCTGTGACAGTGCGCTATGGCTTGTCGAGTCGGTGCGCTATCCGCAGCTTGACGCCCTGTTGTCGACAAGCGAGGTCGGCACCATTGTCTCCTACGCAGCAGCCCGCCATATAGACATTATCCCTTCCGTTGACAATCCGCAATGCTGCCGTAGTGTCGTGTCGGCGTTCCCCTCGTTGAAGTGTGACGGTTCATCTGTGCCGCGTCTTTGTCTTGGCAATGACACGAGCCTTCAAGTGGTGTGCAACTTGCTCGATGAGATGATTCCGCTTTTCACATCCGACTACTTTTTCGTCACCGGTCCGGATGCCGATTTTGACATCGCCTGCTTGCCGTCGCGGCGGCGTATGCAGCAGCTGCGTCTTTCCAATTCAGCTCAGCTCAACGGCTGGTTCCACCAACAGCTCAAGCAGAGTGTGCAGTTGCGTGCCCGCCGCACCCGCCCCTGACAGCCGGCCGTTGCTTATTGAATGATCGTTAGTCCTTAAATTATACGCCCCGTGAACGTCCATATCGTACAACATGACATCTTGACGGCTCAGCCTGAAGCCAATTTGCAGTGGATTCTTGACGAGTTGAACCAGCCCGCCTCGCGCGACGCATTGCTGACGGTTTTTCCCGCTTGCACACTCTGCGGCTATCCCCTTCATGCCGCCGCCGCCTACACAGACCTGCAGAAACGGGCCCAGTCGGCCTTGCAGGAACTTGTGCAGCATTCCGAGCACCGAGCTTTTCTGGTGGGGCTGCCCTTGCAGATTCAGGACAAAGGGTTATGCAACGCCGTCGTCTTTGTTCAGAACAATGCCATCCGAGGCATCGTCACCAAGAAATATCTGGCTCCCGACGAGCAGAAATATTTTGTGCGCGGCGACGGCGTGCAGTTCATCCAGTTCCAGAACCAGCAGATTGCCATCGGTTTCTACGAAGACTTGAAGGAGCTGGCCAAGTCGCATGCCGTGCAGCCCGACATGGTTGTCTGCTGCGGATGCAACACGTTCGATTACAACAAACCTTACCGCATCCGTTACCGGATGACCAAGATTGTCGAGAATCTCAATGCGTCGCTGGTGTTTGTAAACCGAGTCGGCGGCGAGGGACCGCTGTTGTACGCGGGCGGTTCGATGGCCCTTAACGCGGCAGGCGGTATTCTGAGCCAATTCCCATACTTCGAGGCGACATCCGCCACCGTTGACCTGCAAGTCATCAATGCTGTCGACGACCCCAAGCCCGAGGCTGTCGAGTTGGTCCACCGGGCCTTGGTGACCGGCTTGCGCGACTACTTCTCCAAAAACGGTCTCAGCCGTGCAGTGCTGGGCTTGAGCGGCGGTGTCGATTCGGCACTCGTATGCACCCTGGCCGTCGATGCGCTGGGGGCCGAAAATGTCCACGGCATACTGATGCCGTCGCAATATTCCACCGACCATTCCGTCACCGATGCCGAGACGCTGGCCCGCAATCTGGGCATCCAATACGACATCGTGCCCATCAAGCCCCTTTTCGACACTTTGCGTGCCACCATGCAACCCCTTTTCGGCAGCCGCGCTGAGGATGTCACCGAGGAGAACATGCAGGCCCGCCTGCGCGGCGTCATCGTTATGAGCTATGCCAACAAGTTCGGAGCCTTGGCGCTGAACACCACCAACAAGAGCGAGGCGGCCATGGGCTACGGCACCCTTTACGGTGACAGCTGCGGAGCCGTCAGCGTCATTGGCGACCTCTACAAGACCGAAGTCTACGAGTTGTGCAACTACATCAACCGGGAAGGAGAGCGCATTCCGCAGCATACCATCGACAAAGCCCCCTCTGCCGAGTTGCGTCCCGGGCAGAAAGACAGCGACTCGCTGCCCGACTATGCTCTTCTTGATGCCATTCTGAATCTGCATATCGAAGAGCAGCTCTGCGCAGACGAGATTGTCGCCGAGGGCTACGATGCCGACCTGGTCGCGGGTGTGCTCCGCAAAGTTGCCGCCAACGAATGGAAACGTCTTCAGTTCGCACCGCTGCTCAAAGTCTCGCCCATGAGCTTTACCATCGACCGCCGTTGGCCTGTCAGTTAAATAAGGCTGTTAGCTCGATATAGCTTCATCCCGGTGTTTTCCGGACTTACGCATCATGACTCCTCTTCAACTGGCGGAACACTATGTCAACGAGACGTCGGTCTCGCTATTTCTGACCGGCAAGGCGGGCACGGGCAAGACCACCTTTCTGCACCACATCGCAGCCACCACGCCCAAGAGGCATGTCGTGATGGCGCCCACGGGCGTGGCCGCCATCAATGCCGGTGGTGTCACCATTCACTCCTTCTTCCAGCTTCCCTTCTGTCCGTATCTTCCCGACGTGCCCGAACTGGTGACAGACTACCAGTCACCCGGCCGTCACAGCCAGCTGCGTAAAAACAAGATCGACATTATCCGCACACTGGAGCTGCTCATCATCGACGAGGTCTCCATGGTGCGAGCCGACCTGCTCGACGCGGTCGACGCCTCCCTCCGTCGCTATCGTCGCTCGTCGCGGCCGTTCGGCGGTGTCCAGCTGCTCCTCATCGGCGACGTACACCAGCTTGCGCCCGTCGTCACCGACGACGAACAACCCTACATTCAGCGCGTCTATGCGTCGCCATATTTCTTCAGCAGCAAGGCGTTGCAAAGACTGGGCTACAGCACCGTTGAGCTCACCCAGGTCTTCCGGCAGCAGGATGCCCGTTTTGTAGCACTCTTGAACAAAGTGCGCGACAACAATCTCGACGCCGATGCTTTGGCGGCGTTGAATGCCCGGCTGCAGCCCGACGCGCCGCCCCGAAAACAGGGTCTCTTCCACCGCCGTGCCGAGCCCGATCCCATCCTGCTCACCACCCACAACCACCAGGCCGACCGCGTCAATCGCCAACATCTGGATGCCCTGCGCGGACGCTCCTACATCTTTGACGCAAAAGTCAGCGGCAACTTCTCCGACAGCTCCGCCCCGACCGACCCTCACCTTGAATTGAAAGTGGGGGCCCGTGTCATGTTCGTCAAAAACGACAGCTCCGGCGCCCGTCGCTACTACAACGGCATGATGGCCACCGTGACCAGTGTCGACTGTGGCGAGGATGGGTTGCAGGCCACCGTCGCCTGCGACGATGGAGGCGAAATCGTCGTACCCCGCGAGCGGTGGGAAAACATCCGTTACGAAATCGGCACCGACCACTCCATACGCCAGCAGGTCGACGGCGTGTTCGTCCAGATACCGTTGCGTCTCGCTTGGGCTGTCACCATCCACAAAGCGCAGGGGCTCACATTCGACCGCGTGGCCGTCGACGCTGCCGACGCATTCACCTACGGCCAAGTCTACGTGGCCCTGAGCCGTTGCCGCACCTTGGAGGGCTTGACACTGCGTTCGCCCATCGGCAACAACTGTCTGCCCGACAGCGCCGAGGTGGACCGCTTCTGCCAGTCCGCGGCTCCGCTTGAACAATTGCAGCAGCAGCTGGACAGTCATCGCCTTCAGTACCGGCTGCAGCTGTTGCAGGAACTCTTCAACATCGACGCACTGGCGCGTTATGGCGAGCACCTCGACATCCTGTTCCAAACCCGCCTGCGCAAACTCTATCCTGCCGAGGCCGCAAAATTCCATAGCCATCACGCCACCATCCTTCAACTGAGCGAAGTCTCCGGACGTTTTGATCGCCAGCTCATGCACCTTGTCGCCTCCGGCGACGAGACGCAGCTTTCCGACCGTGTGGCCAAAGGCTGCCGCTACTACCTCGACACCCTTGCCGCCCTCGTGTCCGACTGGGACACCCTGTCGCACTTGGAGATCGACAACCGCGAGCTCAACAAAAATTACGACAACTTGGTCGCACAGATCACACAGCAGCTACGTGTGCGTATTCGCTGCTTGCACCATGTCGCCGTTCAAGGATTCACCATCGGCGGCTACCAGCAGGCCAAAGCCGCCGCCATGCTGGACAGCGGCGAGCCTGCCCCCAAGAAAAATGCCGACAGGCGCAGCCGTCAAGGCGATGCCTCCCATGCCGCCGGCAGTCCGGTGCCGGCCCCGGATGACCTGGTCCAGCTGATCAAAGCGTGGCGTAGAGAGGAATGTCAACGGCAAGGAGTGCCCGCATTCCACATCCTGACACAACGCACCCTGCTCTCCGTCGCCTCAGCCATGCCGCGCACCGTCGCCCAGCTGCGTGCCGTTTCCGGGGTAGGCCCCAAGACCATCGAGCGCTACGGAAAAGTCCTCCTCGACCTCATCGCCGACTACCGCGAGTCGCAAGGCCTGCAGTAGCGGCGACGCTCCAACGCCTGCGCCGTCCGGCGGCACCCTTGGCGCCTTTGACACGGCGCTGCACCTCCCTCCATTTCCGGCCGAAGAAACTCTCCGTCTGGAAGTTTTCCTTGAACATGCGCACAGCCAGGTTGCCTAATTTCTTTGGCAGGTCGCGTTCAAGCCCGCACCATCACCCTCAAAGGATGGATGCCCGCCGACCGCAAGACCGACTTCATCCAGAAGTGGAACGAGTTCCTCTCCATCTTTGACAGCGACGGCACGCAACGCCTTATGGTGGACGTTCAACCCACCAAGCCGCTGGTCTACGAGGTCTACCTTGAAGACGAGATGGATGCAGAGAAACGCTGGAGCGACAGCGCAATGGTCGGCACTTTCACCATCAAGCTCAAGGAGCCAGACCCCGTGAAGCGCGTTAACCGTCTGTGCCGGCAACACTATGATGACAAACAATAATCGTTTCATCGCTATTTAACCACTGTTTAATTGACATTGCAAATATGGATAATCCGTCAGAAATCAAAAAGGTGATGCAGTGCATCGCCCACCGGAACCAAAGTCACTCCTGCTTCCAAGTCCCTCCCGAAAAGAAAAAAAGCGACGGTATTGAAACCGTCGCTCTTTCGTACCCCGGGAGATGAAGATAGATCCGGTGGATCTATCGATTAGGACCAAGCCGGGAGGCTGCCCGAGAACGCTCGCCGGAACCAAAGTCACTCCTGCTTCCAAGTCCCTCCCGAAAAGAAAAAGAGCGACGGTATTGAAACCGTCGCTCTTTCGTACCCCGGGAGGGACTCCGAAAAGAAGACCTTGTTGTTCCTTATTGGTTGATATTGTTTGTTTTAAGTCATTTCGAAACTATTTGAGTATAGTCACTATGACCAACAAATCTTCTAAAATATGACCAAATTATGACCAACCGGTTCGCTCATCATTATTTCGCATCCCCCAGCAGTTGAAAGAAATGCTCTCTTCCTTCAGTACAATGATACATGTGAACAACATTTATTCATTAGTGATAACTTGCAAATCTATCCCCGTTCTATCTTTCAAAAAACTATCTGTCACACCCAATAATGTTAGTATTTCATTAGACATTCCAACTTTTGACGCGCCTGGTTGTACAATATAGATGCTATACATTACTGGCATCTTTTTCTTTGCCAACTTCAGCAGTTTCACCAGAGTGTTATGGTCTCCTTTCTGAATACGTGAGCACTCTTCAACACCCTCTCGCTTAATTTCTCTGCGCAGTAGGTGATTCATCATTTCTTCAGGATCCTTATATTTCCAATTAGAAGATTTCTGGGCCTGCCCACAAACCTCATAGAAATTGCTAATCCGTCCAGTAACCTCTCCTCCTTGAGCAAACTTCAAGTGATACAATTCAACGTGTATCTCGTTGTTCTTATGCTTTATGGTAATTATATCAGCTATTTCACCGGCATTGTCATCATCATAAACTACATCATAGTCTCCATTAATTAATCTCTGAACTACATAGTACTGAATAGAATCAGTCTTTAAATTTGGTGCAACGCCCTGTGATTCCACAGCAAGATTTACGCCTTGCCAGTTCCAGCCTATGATACGTTTTCTGTCATAGAGTGCAGGAGGTGTTTTCAGTTCAATATATTCTGTGCCACACAAACTGGATCCATCAGTGAAGAAAATTGTTGGAGCATTGTTGTAAAGGAATGTTGACAAGTCCACCTCCTCCCTACCATACTTGATGGTAGCATCCCCATCAGTTACTTTGACAACCCTATAATCAGGATACACATTTTCAGGATTCTGCCTATTCTTATATAATTCAAGTTTGAACTCTACTTTTTTAGTTCCATTTGTCACCGCAAAGAATACCGCATTGCCTTGAACTATATTGTCTTTTCTCAGTTCAATCTCGGTATTAAACAAATGAGACTCTGCTCCTAGAAGGTTAAATGTAAAATGATTCTCCGCTTCCGTCCACAAAAAAGCATCCCAATCTATGGCAAATGGAACAGCTTTTTGAGGTATCTGGTATACTGTCTTTGGTATCAATGTTTCGGTCAATATCTGATTGCCGTTAATTGCCTCATTAATCAATTTATCCCCCTGTTCCAAACACCAGTTCTTAAATGTCAGGATGTCACCTGCGCCATTCAGGCTCCAAATTCTTCCCTTGAACGAAGCTCCTATCGAAGTTTTATCACCATCCTCGAAACCGTCACCTACCACAAAAGCCTTTTCACTGTTGCGCAATTCCGCATCCGATAATGCCTTCTCCACATCACGGCCTGCGTGCATTCTGAAACGAACATCTTTCCCAAGATATACTTTCAATCCGACATTCCTCAGTTTCGTCCTCTTTACATTATAGAATGTCCTAAACACATTTATTCCGTTTATTAGAACAGGATCTCTACCATTTTCGCCTATTACATGGTTGGCGACATCCTTATAGACGCTCCCGTTATCCGAGCTATTGATAAACAACAAATTATTGTTGCTATCCCAAAACAACACCAAGTGGCTCCAGGCTAAAGTCTTAACATCCTTAACGTGGATGCCTTCTATATTCTGCTCTTTCGCAAAAACGGCAACAACAAGCTTCTCTCTGTCATTGATGTCATACGAAATAAAATCTAAATCATTAAAACCTCGAATACCTTTCAGAAAATCGTCTGGATGCCATGTGTTTGAGTAACTTTTATACACCACTGCACTCAGTTTGGGATAGATACTGCTCACCGGAATCTTAGAACTGATTCCGTTTCGGAATCCATCCAATAATTGCCTGTATTCTTCCTGATTGTTAACCCTATTGTCATTTGCATTTGCCAACAGGATATTCCAGTCTGCATCCTCTTCATAAAGGTTATCCAGTTCCTGTTGCACCGTGACATCTGCCAAATTCGCCACAAACGAGGCGTTTCCCAAGTTTGCATCACGACTTGTACGGGTAAATCGACCAGCGAACTGTAACGTAACAGGAAGACTTTTTCTTATATCGTGGAAAGCCGCAATCTTCAATTCGGGCAGGTCAAATCCTTCCCCCAACATATTCACACAGACTATTACCCTGGTTTTGCGATGTAGAACTGTCTTATAGTTTTCCTTGTACTGGGGATGCCCTGAATATAGAACAACAGGATTCAAATCTGGGCACAACTCCTGATAAATCTCGAACACTTCCATCGCACGTTTTTTACTCTCACATCGCGCCATTAAAACGTGATGGTATCCAGCAGTCAAATCTTCTCTCAATTTTTCGATAGCCTTGGCTGCTATTGCCTGATCAACTCTGTCATCATCATACTCTCTAATAGGAAGGAATTCGATAGTTCTATAATAACCATCATTCTGGGCTTGCTTTAGCGGATAGTTGAAAATAATTTTTCCATCAAGTCTTTGTCCATCGTTACGGAAAGGTGTTGCCGTGAATTGAACCAAACGGTCTTTTGGAAATCGGTCTGCAAATTTTCTCCATGATGCTGCCACGATATGATGAGCCTCATCCACAAAAACGTTTGTAAAAGCTGACACATAGACGTTCTGTTGTTCTTGTGGCGCAGAATCTATTATTTGCATTGTGGTAATTACCACATTACATTTTTCCACAAAAATTGTCAATTCCTCTACTGACTGGAAAGCTGTGTTGACCACACCTACTATAGGATATAAAGCCGACTCTCCTAATATCCGAAATTGTGGATTTTTCAACACTCCCAAATTCTTGAACTTTCCATAAAGTTGATTCCTTAATGCACTTGATGGTACAGTCACAAGAAGCCGCCTACACTTACCCGCCACCAATGCGGAAAGCATCGTTTCTGTTTTACCCGTTCCTGTCGGAAGAACCACCGTCGCAACATCTTTCGGAGAAAGGAAATGTCCTAATACGGCATGTAACGCACCTAATTGAGGCCTTCTTAGACCTGGATGTGCTTCATCAACCTCTTCTTTATAGACAAACTGATTAGTCCATGACGCTAGAACATTTTCCGGAGTGTGTTCCGCCATTAGGGGATGCCGCAACCACTTCTTCTGTTTTACTGTCTCATCCAGCAATTTTTGCTTGGTTGGTGTATGGTCGGTCAGAATAATGTACTGAGCTAATGGATCAACAATATTGGGATTCCCTGTCAAGCAATAACGCTCACCGCCATCAATTGCAACTACATAACTTCTCGTCTCCTCTACCTTACTCAAGCTAATAATCTGGCTTGGAGCCAACAATTGGCAAATGATGTTCTTGGCGCCTTCTCGCCTATTGAGCTCCATCAATTTGTATTCATCCATAGCAAGCTACCTTATCCTATATTACTATATTCCTCAATTTCTTTCCCCTCACGTCTCTGTCCAGTTGGGGCAGAGAAGCCACAAACCTTTCAAATCTCACCTTACCCATCCTTTTGTAGAGAGCACGGCCCAGTAAGTAAACTTTTGTCTCCAGTAACCCGGGCATCCAACTCTCCGGCATCGAATCCGCATGCGAAGCATTTTCAATGGCGTCCAGCATCAGTGGCAAATACTTGATGTAATAATACCCTCCGTCAATCTCGCCCAATGCTCGTTTGGCGTCTTTAGCCTCAGTAATTCCTAATCCCGTAAGGTCTGACATCTTGTGATACAGTAACCATATTTCAATGCAAGGGTTGCTGATCACCAAATGCCAATTTCCTTTCTGCGCACAGAAAGAGTGTAGCTCCTCAATCTGCTCCTGCGGCCAGCGATCTTTGTCAATCACACACCACAACGAATCACCATTCTCAGCACTCAACTGGTACTTGTCGATGTAATCCCGCACCCTTTTCAACACCTGCGAGGGAGAAGAGCCAGAGCACTCCAACCTAGTATCCTCCTCAGCTGGCTCAGGCTCAATGATATCCACTTTTATCCGCTCAATACCGTCAAAGGGTAGAAAGTACTCAGGCTCCCTCACACTGCCTTCCGTGGCAATAGCAAACAACGAATAATCGCGCACCTTTTCCTGCGGTACATCCCTTGTGTATCCTCTTACCTTGAAGCCCATACTATTCCCAATTTAGTTCGTTCAACTTAGCCAGGAAAGGAATAGCCCCGAATCGTCCGTTTAGATACCCCTTCTCCAAGTCCAAGTCTGCACGAGGCTTGAATTCATCCAATGTATATAGGTGTGTGCTTTGCGTCTCACGGTCTTTCTCTGCGAACCATATCTCGTCGTTGCGGAAGATTTTTCCGTCCAACAGTCCAGCATCGTGCGTCGTAAAAATCAGTTGTCCTTTCATGTTCTTGTCGGAGACAATCTTCGCCACAAGAGCCCTTACCAATGTCGGATGCAGACTTCTGTCTATCTCGTCAATCACATACGTGCTGTCCTCAGACTTCATACTGTGGACCATGGGCACAAAGTCAAATACCCGCTGCGTTCCATCCGACTCCTCTTTCAGTTCAAAGTCATACAAATTATCCTTCACAAAGTGGCGGGCTT
Organism: Candidatus Hemicellulosilyticus sp. P3; assembly: GCA_001543385.1. Classification (GTDB taxonomy): domain Bacteria; phylum Bacteroidota; class Bacteroidia; order Bacteroidales; family P3; genus Colimorpha. The sequence goes on along the minus strand of LPNH01000002.1, from coordinate 118,733 downwards.
GCACACGACGGGCATAGTACTTATCTCCCACCCTGCGGATACTAACCGTAAATACTCCGCTTTCCAGCAATACGGCCTGTTCACCTTCCGGCTGCTTGGAGAGACGCCTGATGATGCTATCTATTTCTCGAATCAGCTCTGGCCATTCTGCTATCCTCAGTTTGAATGATTCAATATCCTCGTCCTTCAAGGTCAAGGCATCAATACCTAAATCCAGCGTACTGATTAGCTTTTCTGACTGCATTTTGAAATTATCATCCGAGTATCGCTCGTCGAAGATAGAGGTCGAATGAGTCTCTGGGAAAATCACGTTTAGCTTGGTTGTCAGCCACAAATAGGCATCTGTTATCTGATTGTTCTTTACCACATCTCGTTTCGACAGCAACAGCTCATTGCTCCTTAGAATATTTTCCTCCAGCAGCGAAATCAGTAGATTGTTCTTTGCCTCATCCTTCTTGTTTGACTTCATCTCAATCGCTGTTTTTCTAGTCTCTGCATTATACTTGCGATCAAAAATACATACGGGTTTTTTTATCGTTGAATACAGCCATTCTTCCACACACACGTTTCCACTGTAGCTTACCCCGTATGAATACTGATTGTTTTTCGTGCTAAATTCCACTTCTATGGTAACAGGCGTATTCGGGTCGTTGAACATATTTGCGTCACGGAAGAAAGCCGGAGGTACACTCCCATTCACCACCATCTCCTGTAGCCTCCCCAGTGCCTTCACCAGGCACGACTTTCCTGCGCCATTGGCTCCATAGATTACAGCCGTTCTTAGTACCTTGGCTCCTTTTTGAGCACTGTGCACATGCCATTCATGCCTACGGACATTCTGTGACGGTAGCATATTGAACTCCGTTTCCTGTCCGTAAGACCTGAAATTACTTGTTACTAACCTTATTAGCATAGTTGTACTATTTAAAATTGACGCTGCAAAAATGCGAAATTTTCGCTATAATGCAAGTATTGTATAATAAAATTATGATATTTTAACATTACAATAACGATAATGTCGTTGAGATAAGGTTCTTTTATACACCCTCTACAGTACTTTCTATGCATTCTACATGCTATTAACTGTAATCTTGTTTATACCGTCGGGAAGGGTGCGTTGGATGTTAGAGGTTGTTGGATTGTGTCATTAGTGTCAGTCTATGGACGCACTTATTTTGAAATCTATAAATATTACCAATTTTAGGATATAAAAGAAAAGGGGATTTTTTTCGTTCATTTTGAACTACTTACAAAATCCTTTTGTACCCCGGGAGATGAAGATAGATCCGGTGGATCTATCGATTAGGGCCAAGCCGGGAGGCTGCCCGAGAACGCTCGCCGGAACCAAAGTCACTCCTGCTTCCAAGTCTCTCCCGAAAAGAAAAAAAGCGACGGTATTGAAACCGTCGCTCTTTCGTACCCCGGGAGGGACTTGAACCCTCACGCCATTGCTGACAGCAGATTTTGAGTCTACCGCGTCTACCATTCCGCCACCAGGGCTTTTGGAAATGCGAATTCCCTTCTGAATTCGGATGCAAAGGTACGGATTTTTCCTTTCACGGCAAAATATTTTTGGTATTCGCTGACCATTCGTGAAATAAGTCGTATCTTTGCACCTTGAAAATTTCTTCTATCCATGAGCGATATCAATACCGAAAAGGTTTTCATCTTTGCCGGTCGCGCCACCGAGAATCTGGCACGACGTGTGGCTGAGATTTACGGCATCCCGCTGGGTAAGTCCACCGTGTTTCAGTATGCCGACGGCGAATTCCAGCCTTCTTTTGAAGAGACGATTCGCGGCGGAGTGGTGTTTATCATTCAGTCAACCATACCGCCCACCGACAATCTGTTCGAGTTGTTGATGATGATTGATTGCGCCAAGCGTGCCTCGGCCGAAAAAATCGTGGCGGTGATTCCGTACTATGGCTTTGCTCGCCAGGATAGAAAGGACAAACCGCACGTCCCCATCGCCTCAAAGCTCATCGCCGATATGCTGATGGCGGCAGGTGTGCACCGTGTCATCACCATGGATCTCCATGCCGACCAGATTCAAGGCTTCTTTGACATACCGGTCGACCACCTTTACGGTTCGTCGCTGTTTATGCCCTATATCCGTGAGCAGTTCGATATCCAGGATGTGCTGTTTGCCAGTCCCGACATGGGGGGCAGCAAGCGGGCCGGCGTGTATGCCAAGACGTTGGGCAACAGTTTTGTGATGTGTTACAAGCATCGCAACAAGCCTAACGAGATTGGCGAGATGCGCCTTATCGGCGAGGTGGAGGGCAAACATGTCATTCTGCTCGACGATATCATTGACACCGGTTCCACCATCTGCAAGGCCGCGGCCATCATCAAGGAAAACGGCGCCCGCAGTGTCCGTGCCATGATTACACATCCGGTGCTTAGCGGCAATGCCGTTGAAAAGATCGAAGCTTCATGTCTTGAGGAGTTGGTCGTGACGGACACCATACCCCTCAAACGTGAATCTTCCAAGATTCATGTCTTGCCCTGCGACTGGCTTTTTGCCGAAGCGATCCGCCGTGTGGTGCAGTATGGTTCGCTCGACAATCTGTATGAGACCACCATTCACCGCAAAGGCGTGATACACCGCATGTAAACTGTTGCGGCCGTGTGCCGCTGTTTCATAATTCAATAACCAACCAACACAATCCACCATGAGAATAGTATCATTGAGCGGTTCTCTCAGAGAGAACGTAGGGAAAAAAGATGCTAAGGCTCTGCGTCGCGAGGATAAGGTTCCGTGCGTTATGTACGGCAAAGGCGAGCAGGTGTCTTTTGCTGTTCCTCAGACCGATTTCCAGCGCATCCTGTTCAATCCCGCCCCTTGTTTTGTCGAGATTGACCTGAACGGGCAGAAACGTCGGGCCATGATGAAGGACATCCAGTTTCATCCGGTGACCGACATTGTCTATCATGCCGACTTTTACGAGCTCAGCGACGACAAGCCTGTCGTTATGTCCATACCGGTCCACACCGCGGGCACCTCGATTGGAGTGATGAAGGGCGGCAAGTTGGCCTATAAGCAGAAGCGACTCAACGTGAAGGCTCTGCCCGCCAATATGCCCAGCGAGGTGTTGCTCGATATCACCAACCTTGATATTGCCCAGCGTATCAAGGTGCAGGATATCGCCACCGACAATTACGAGATTCTTAACCCCAAGAGCAGCGAGGTGGTGGTGGTCAACAGCACACGTGCCGCCGCTATGGGTGGTGCCGCCGCTGAGGGTGAGTCCACTGAGGTCGCTCCCGCCGCCGAGTGATGGAGTCGTATTGTCCACTTGCAAGCATCCGGCAGCCCCGGATGCTTTTTTTTGTATCTTTGCAGCAGTTATGAAAGCGGTATTCTTTTCCTTTTTTATGTCCATCGTCTCGCTTCTTTGGTCGCAGACGTTGGACACGGAGTCCATCCGGCGTGCGGTGGAGCGCCAGCTGGCCGATTATCCACAGTCGACGTTGCAGGATGTCTATAAGAGTTTTTATCAGAACCGTTTCGGGACAGGACACATGATTTCCGATCCGGCGGCAACGGAGCGCTATCTGTATCAGGAACTTGAGGCTATGGCTGCGGATCCGCCTGTCGGCGACGCTCGCCATTGGGAGCCTGTCGGCGCCGACACGCAGTATGTGAGGGTGTCGCTTCGCGCGGTGGCCGACGGCAAGGTGACGGTGCAGCAACTCAACAACGCCTTTGTGCGCAGCGCCCAGGTGCAATGTTCTGTTCCCTTCGACTGGGCGACGGAGTGGCAGACTGTTTTACAGACCATTGCCGACAATCACCTGCCCGTGGCCGATGTAGCGACCGACAGTTCGCGTCTTGCCGGGATGAGTCGTGCCAACGCCGCCGCCCATCACAGCCGCCGCTACAATGCCGCCTACCATCCCCACTATCGCGTGGTGCGAAGGGAAATCTTTGAGGCTGAAATAAGGCCTCTGTTCTGATGAGCGGTGTCTTGGCTTCCGCGCCGGCGTGTTGTGGCCGCTTTGTGTCGGGCCGGGATGGATGCCGTCTCAGTCTTCGGTGCTATAGCCGAAACTCCGTAAAGCCCGCTCGCTGTTGCGCCAGTCTTTCAGTACCTTGATGTGCAGGCTGAGGAAGCATTTTTTTCCGGTGAACTCTTCGATGTCGTGCCGTGCTTCGGTGCCCAGTTTTTTGATGGCTTTGCCTTGGTGTCCAATCAAGATGGCTTTCTGTGTCTCGCGTTCAACAAAGATGATGCATGAGATGTTGTCGATGCCTTCGTTCTCTTCGTAGCGTTCCACCGCCACTTCGCAGCTATAAGGTATCTCTTTCTGATAATAGAGCAATATTTTTTCGCGTACAATTTCGCTCACGAAAAAGCGCATCGAGCGGTCGGTGAGCTCGTCTTTGGGGAAGTAGGGCGGATTTTCGGGCAGTAGGCGCAGGATGTGGTCGAATATGGTGTCGATGTTGAAGCGTTCGGTGGCCGATGCGGGTATGACGACGGCACGCGGTATCAATTTTTGCCACTGTTCTATCTGCTGGCTGACAGCTGTCTGGTTGGAGCGGTCGATCTTGTTGATGACCACGATGACCGGTATGTCGCTTTCGACGATTCGGCGTTCGACGGCGGCATTCTTCAGCGGTTCGCCCAGCTCGCTTACCAAGAGAAAGAGGTCGGCGTCCTGCAGCGCCGACTGCACAAACCCCATCATGCTTTCATGCAGTTTGTAGTGGGGGTTGACGATGCCGGGGGTGTCGGTGTAGACAATCTGAAAGTCTTCGCCGTTGACGATGCCCATGATGCGGTGGCGTGTGGTCTGCGCCTTGGATGTGATGATGCTGAGCCGTTCGCCCACCAAGGCGTTCATCAAGGTCGACTTGCCCACGTTGGGGTTGCCGACAATGTTGACAAAACCTGCCTTGTGCACTACTGGAAGTATTGGATCCTGCGTTCTGTGATGTATTCAGGGGTCCTGACGGAACCGTCCACCGAGTATTCGGTGCGCTGTATCCAGTTGCCGAACGCATCGTACTGGTAACGGTAGAGGGTGACAAACACTTCGGGCTCCTCCTCGGAATAGTCGAAGACGGTCTTGGTGACGGGCTGGCGCTGACGGTCGTACTCGAAGCGGATCTCCATCACTTTCTGGTCTTGACGGCTATATATGGTGTTGCTCAGGATGGTGCCGTCGGGGTTGTAGCGGTACATCTCACGGCGGTATACTTGTCCGAGGGGGTCGTTGTAGCTGCGTTGCACCAGACGCCCTGTGGCGTCGTATTTATACCGCACCCGGTTCTCCACCTGCCGTTCGGCGTCTTCCACGTAGCTTTCCGTCAGTACAAAACTGTCGTCATAGATATAGTAGGTGCGGCCTATCACATCGTCGTTGTGGTCGACAATTTGTTCCAGTGTCGTCACTCCAAAGGCATCGTGCTTGTAGCGTGTGCGGAAGACTATCTGTTCTTCGGTCGAGAGGTAGGACATGCTGCGTCGCTGGCCTTTGGCGTTATAGACTGTCTCCAGATGCTCCAAAGCCATGCCGCGTCGCATCTCGTCGTTTTCCACGATGGCGGCGTACATCATGGAGTTGACTTGTTGCACCGGCCCTTTCAATCCGTCGGCGGTTGTTTCGCGAACCGACCTTTGTCCGAAACTGCCAATTGTTACGGCGCACAGCAAAAGGGTCAATGCGAGTGTCTGCTTTATCATGGTTTCCTTATGTAATACAGGATTGTTTTACTCTATATGTTGGGTTTGACACACTCCGGGCACACTGTTCACCCGTTGCAAAGGTAGCAAAAATAAACATTTGTGACAAATCTTTTCGTATCTTTGCATTCTTCACGCATCGGTCAGCCCAATGGAACTCACTATCATGCTTTGTTTTGTTGCCTACACGTTGCTGCTGTTGCTGGTCATGTGGGTGTCTTCGCGGCGCGGGGCGGACAACGACGCTTTTTTTCGCGGACAGCGACGTTCGCCGTGGTTTGTTGTGGCCTACGGCATGATTGGCGCTTCGTTGTCGGGGGTCACTTTTATGTCGGTGCCCGGGGGCGTTTATGCGGGCCAATTCACCTATCTGCCCCTTGTGTTCGGCTATGTGTTGGGCTATATTGTGATAGCTTTCCTGCTGCTGCCTCTCTATTACAGGCTCAACCTGACTTCTATATATAGTTACCTTAAACAGCGTTTCGGCGAAGTCTCCGAGAAGACGGGGGCGCTTTTTTTTCTGCTTTCCCGGCTGCTCGGGTCGGCGCTGCGCATGTATCTGGTGGTGTTTGTCCTCTACGAGTTTGTGTTTCGGGCATGGGGGGTCCCGTTCTGGGTGCCGGCGTCGGTTTTCATTGTCATTATATTGGCCTATACATTCCGTGGCGGCCTGAAGACGGTGGTCTGGACCGACACGCTGCAGACGACGTTTCTGCTGCTGGCGGCCGCCGTCACGGTGGCGGTCATACTCAACCGCATCGGCATGTCGCTTCCGCAGCTTCTGCAACGCTCCCGTGACTTGGGTTTTACACGTGTATGGGAGACGGATTTCACCGCCTCCAAGTATTACTGGAAGCAACTGCTTAGCGGTGCTTTTATCACCATTGCCATGACTGGCCTCGATCAGGATATGATGCAGAAGAACCTTACGTGCAAGTCGCTCCGCGATGCACAGAAAAATGTCCTGACATCAAGCCTGCTCTTCGTTGTTGTCAACGTCCTGTTTCTCACCCTCGGTGCGGCGTTGCTTGCCTATGCGTCTGTCAGCGGTTTTGAGTTGCCGGCCGATGCCTCGGGTGCGGTCGTCGGTGACAAAATTTTCCCTTCCATCGCTTTTGCATTGGGACCGGTCACCACCATTCTTTTTGTTTTGGGCATGGTGGCTGCCGGCTATTCCAGCGCCGACGGCACGTTGACAGCGCTCACCACCACGTTCTGTTACAATTTCTTGCATTTCGACTCGGACGGTGGCGATGCCTCCATGGCCCGGCGCCAGCTGTCTGTGCGCCGTCGGGTGCACGTGGCTTTTGCGCTCCTCTATCTGCTTGTCATAATGGCTTTCCGTCCGTTCCACAACCAGTCGCTTATTGACACCTTGTTCGATATTGCGGGCTTCACTTACGGTCCGTTGCTGGGCCTTTTCTGCTTTGGCATTTTTTCACGTCGCCCGGTGCGTGACGTTTGGGTGCCGGTGGTGGCGGTGGCCAGCCCGCTTGTCTGCTATGTGCTTAAAGTCAATGCCCCCCGTTGGTTTGGCGGCTATCATTTCGGTTTTGAACTTCTGTTGCTCAACGGCATGCTGACTTTTCTGGGCTTGATGTTGATATCGCGTCCGGCACGGAGGCAGGATGGTGGATGTGCGACAGCGAATCAATAGCTCCTTTATGCGTACTGTTCCGATCAAAATCATTCTGTTGTCGGTGCTCTCCGCATGTGTCTGCACCGCTTGCCTGTCCACCCGTGTGGTGTCCGTGCGCACCAGCGGCCCCAGCGTCCCTTCCGGCGGGATGCTCTATGCTTTGCCCAAAACGGAGATATGTGTTGATGTGACAGTCCTGCACCGCGACACATCGCAGGCCCCCTATGCTGCTTTTGCCGACAAGATGTTGGCCGGCGTGGTGCATGCCGACCCTTACCGCATTGCCGATGTGGCTGTCTCCACACGTCTGGTGGCCGATGAGGCTCATTATTACTACGTCTTGCCGCGCCGCACCGCATTGCAGGTGGACCATCGGCATCTGTTGCGTGCTGTGGGTATGGACGGTTTGGTGGCGGACAACGGCATGGCCGAGGCCCCGGTGCTTTCCTCTTTGGCCGACACCATTCCGGCCGCACAGCCCGCCTATAATCTCTATGACCGCGTCGACACTTTCTACCGTCGCGGTGACAGTCCCGGGCATCCGTCGCTCCTGTTGGCCAAAAAAGATGCCCGCAGCCTGCGCCGTCAGGCGTTGGATGCGGCCGGTCAGATAAGCGCTCTGCAGGAGATGCGGAGCCAGATTGTCAACGGTGACCGCGACGACAACAGCGCACCCGATGTGTTGCGCTATCGCTTGCAGCTGATCGACGGTCAGATTGACGCACTCATCGCTCTTTTTGTCGGGCGCGATGTCAGCGAAACGGTGCGCTATGTCGTCACGCCGTCCGATGACCGTTCCGACGATGCCGGCACACCCCGGATTCTGTTTCACTTCTCGTCGCAGCGGGGTCTGGCAGACTCTTCGGCCGGCGACGCCGTCCCGGTGTTCTACTCGTTTGTCCGCGACAACAGTTTGCGTAGCGCCGCACGTTTTGTCCGTTTTCACACGGGCGACGCTTCGCGTATCGACCGGCGCAATTCCATTAAGTACCGCATTGCCGAGCCGGTCGAATTTTGCATAGAGAGTGCTCTGTTTCGGCTCCGCCGCACGCTTCCGGTGGTGCAGTTCGGACCTGTGCTTGAGTTGCCCCGGGGACGTGTCAAGGCTCGCTTCGACGCTGTTACGGGCGAATTGATATACCTTTCGCGATGAATTTTTACACTACCGTCATGGGGAGCGGGGCGGCAGTCCCCACGTTGATGCGGCATTGCAGCGGCCAGGTGGTCAATGTCAACGGCTACAGGCTGCTGCTGGATTGTGGCGAGGGGACACAGCAGCAGATGCGTGCCTGCCGTCAGAAGTTGCAGTCGCTTCAGCTGGTCTGCATCTCGCATCTGCACGGCGACCATTTCTTCGGCCTGCCGGGGCTGTTGGCGACCTTGCATCTCTGCGGCCGCACACAGCCGCTTACTGTCATCGCCCCGCAGGGAGTGCGTCTGGCGCTTGACACCATGATGGCGCTTTCGTCGACGCAACTCGACTATGAACTGTGTGTCATCGAGTTGTCGCATTCCGACAAGCGGCAGGTTTTCACTTCGCCGCGATGCACCGTGTCGGCATTCCCCCTATGGCATTCCGTGCCTGCCTATGGCTATCTCATTGAGGAGCAGCCACGGGGCCGGTCGAGGCCGCGTTGTATGGCTTACTGTTGCGACACAGGTTATCACGAGGCGCTCGCCGGCTATGTGCAGGGTGTCGATCTGCTTTGTATCGAGAGCACTTTTGCCGACGATATGCAGGCTGTGGCTGACGAGAAACGCCATCTCACCGCCTCTCAGGCCGCGTCGGTGGCGCGGCAGGCCGGTGTCGGCGCATTGTTGCTTACCCACTTCAGCGCCCGTTATCGCGACACCGAAGTCTTTGAGCGGCAGGCTTCCGCCATTTTCCCCAACACCATGCTTGCCGCGGACGGATTGGTCTGCCCTGTTAACTATAGCGAACCTTGTCTATGACGCATCCCCTTCTGTCTCGCCTTCTCTTCCTGCTGCGTCTTTATCTGACGACGCTGCTCATTTTTGCCACGCAGAAACTGTTATTCATCGTCTGCAACCTCAACTATGCCGGCACGCTTGCTGCGGACGATTGGCTGGAGGTCCTGCTGCACGGTGTGTCGCTCGACTCGGTGACCGCCTGCTACCTGCTTTGGGTGCCGGCGCTGACGGTGTGGGCCAGTGTTGTACTGCCCCGTCTCAGTCCGCGCCGGTTGCTTACGCCCTACTATGCCATTGTCGCGGTGCTGATGGCCGTCACCTTTGTGGCGGACGTGGTGATGTATCATTACTGGGGTGTTAAAATCGATGCCAACGACCTGATGTATGCCGCCCATCCCAAAGATATGTTCGCCAGTGTCACGTGGTGGGCTGTGGTGTTGGGCGCTGCGGCGTTGGGTTTGCTGACGTGGCACTATGTGCGCCGCTTGCGCTATGCCACTCCGGTCTCATTTCCCGGGCCGCTCCGCCCGTGGTGGCTGGTGTTGTTTGTGCTGCTCGGCGGTGTGCAGTTTCTGGGAATTCGTGGCGGGGTAGGGGCTTCGGTGGCCAATCCCGGCTATGCTTTTTTTTCCGCCCGGCCGTTTCTGAACCACGCGGCGCTGAACCCGCTGTTCAACATGGTTCACTCGATGCCCAAAACGGAAGACTTTTCGCAGGAGTTCCAGTTCTTCGACGCGACAGAGGCCGACAGGGTGGCCGCCACCTGTTATTACGACGATCCGCGGTTGTCCGATACGCTGCTGGGCAATACCCGCCCCGACATTTTGCTTATAGTCTGGGAGGGTGGCGGCAGTGCCATGGTGCTCAACGATACGGTTGCACCCAATTTTATGGCTGTTTGTCGCGAAGGTGTCTTCTTTGACCGTTGCTATGCCAACAGCTACCGTACTGACAGAGGGTTGGTCTCTATCTTCAGCGGCTGGCCGGGTCTGCCCACCGCCTCGCTGATGAAGATGCCCGACATGTGCCGCAAGCTGCCCGCCTTCCCGCGTTTGCTGCGCGAGGCTGGCTATAGCACCTCATTCCGCTATGGTGGCGACGTGGACTTCACCAACATGCGCGGCTATCTCTACGAGTCGGGATTTGATCGCGTCGATGGTGACGCGTCATTCCCCGAAAGCCGTTCGTTAAGCAACTGGGGGGCCCCCGACGAATATCTGCTGCGCGCGTCCAACCTGCCCGACGGCCAGCCTTTCTTTGCAGCGTGGCTTACACTGAGCAGCCATGAGCCATGGCAGGTGCCTATCCGTCGTTGTGACGACGACAGGCAAAATTCGTTTGCTTATACCGACAGCTGTCTGGGTGTGCTGGTGCGTCAGCTCAAGCAGTCGCCTCTCTGGGACAGTTTGCTCGTCGTGGTGATCCCCGATCATGGTGTGGCGGCCCGTGCCTCACAGTCCACTGCATCGCCCGAGGTGGCGGCCATACCCGTTGTGTGGTTTGGAGGGGCGGTGCGCAAGCCTATGGTGATACACCGGCTGATGAATCAATCCGACTTGGCCGCCACCCTTCTTGCGCAGCTCCGGCTGCCGGTGGCGTCGCTGTCGTTCAGCCGCAATGTTCTCAGCCCCTCGTACAACCGCACTTGTCCGGTGGCGTTGCATGCTTACAAGAACGGCTTGAACTACTTCGACACAGCGGGCTACATCTCCTACGACTGTGTTTCGCAGCGGCCGACAGCTTTCACTCCTGCAACTGCCGACGACACCGTCCGCCTGCACCGGCTCCGTGCGCTCCTGCAGCACCTCTACCGGCGTACCGGTCGGCTGTGACCGTATTTTCAATTCGAGATTTCCTTTTTTTCAGTATCTTTGTAGTTTCCGATAGCGGTGGCTACGGAGATGAATTCATTGTAAAATAATATATTAGTATGGCCAGTTTTTTATCGAAGTTGTTTGGTAACAAGTCGCAACGCGACTTGAAGGAGGTGCAGCCCTATTTGGACGCCACGCTTCAGGCATATCCTGCCATCCAGGCACTCGACAACGACAGCTTGCGGGCCAAGACCGCCGAGTTCAGAGAGCGCATCCGCCAAGCTGTCGAGCACGAGGAGACAGAGCTTGCCGCCTTGCGACGTCGCGTCGAGGAGGAATACGACATGCCTGTCAGCGAAAAGGAATCGCTATATAGCCGCATCGAGTCGCTGGAAACCCTTTCCTACGACAAGACCCAGCATGTGCTTGACGAAATACTGCCGGAGGCGTTCGCCGTCGTCAAAGAGACCGCCCGCCGTTTTGCCGAGAACGACGAGGTGGTGGTCACCGCCACCGACCGCGACCGCGACCTCAGCGCTCGGCGCGACAGTGTCAGCATCGACGCCGCCGGCCGCGCCCACTATAAGAACTCATGGATGGCTGGCGGCAACATGATTACCTGGGATATGGTGCACTACGATGTGCAGATTATTGGCGGCGTGGTGCTCCACAACGGCAAGATCGCCGAGATGGCCACCGGTGAGGGCAAGACGTTGGTCGCCACATTGCCCGTCTACCTCAATGCCCTGCCCGGCAAGGGTGTGCATGTGGTCACCGTCAACGACTATCTGGCCAGGCGCGACTCGGAGTGGATGGGAATGTTATTCGAATTCCATGGGCTGACGGTCGACTGTATTGACAAGTACGAACCCCACAGCGATGAGCGCAAGGCAGCCTATAACGCCGATATCACATACGGCACCAACAACGAGTTCGGCTTCGACTATCTGCGCGACAATATGAGCCGCGAGCCGGGCGAGTTGGTGCAGCGCAGCCACAATTATGCCATCGTCGACGAGGTGGACTCGGTGCTCATCGACGACGCCCGCACCCCGCTCATCATCAGCGGCCCCACAGGCAAGGGCGACGACGATCAGGAGTTCTACCGCTTCAAACCCGTCATCGAGAAGCTGTACAATGCCCAGCGAACGCTTGTCAACCAAATCCTGGCTGACGCCAAAAAGCAGCTTTCCGCCCATCCTGACCCCAAGCCCGACGAAGAGGGGGCAAAACTGTTGCTTCGAGCCTACCGCGGACTACCCAAGAGCAAAGCCCTCATCAAATATCTTTCGGAACCTGGCGTCAAGACCATCCTGCAGCGTACCGAGAATTACTATATGCAGGAGCAGAACAAGTACATGCACATTATTGACGATGAGCTCTATTTCGTCATCGACGAGAAAAACCGTCAAGTGGAATTCACCGACAAGGGCATGGACTTTCTGGCCGACATGGGCGAGGACCGCAAGTTCTACCAGCTGCCCGACATCGGCAGCGACCTTGCCGAGGTGGAGCACAGCAACCTGTCCGATGCCGAGAAGGCAGCCAAGAAGGATGAGATTTACAGCAACTTTGCCATCCAGAGCGACCGTGTGCACACAGTCGACCAACTGCTCAAGGCCTACACGTTGTTTGAGCGTGATATAGACTATATCGTCACCGATGACAATCAGGTCAAGATTGTCGACGAGCAGACGGGGCGTATCATGGAAGGGCGCCGTTGGAGCGACGGTCTCCACCAGGCTGTCGAGGCCAAGGAGAACGCCAAGGTGGAAGCGGCCACGCAGACCTATGCCACCATCACGTTACAGAACTACTTCCGCATGTACAAGAAGTTGGCCGGCATGACCGGTACGGCCGAGACGGAAGCCAAGGAGTTCTGGGACATCTACAAGCTCGATGTGGTGGTCATCCCCACCAACCGTCCCATCGCCCGTGTCGATGACAACGACATGATCTATAAAACCAAGAAGGAGAAATATGCCGCCGTCATCGCCGAGGTGAAACGGCTGGTCGACGAGGGACGTCCGGTGCTGGTGGGCACCACCTCGGTCGAGACCTCCGAGTTGTTGAGCAAGATGCTTAAGATGCAGCGTCCACCCATCGCACACAACGTGTTGAATGCCAAATTGCACCAGAAAGAGGCCGACATAGTGGCGCAGGCCGGTGAGCCCGGTCGCGTGACCATCGCCACCAACATGGCCGGACGTGGTACGGATATCAAGCTGAAAGGTGATGTACGCGAGAAAGGCGGTCTGGCCATCATCGGCACCGAGCGTCACGAAAGCCGCCGTGTCGACCGTCAGCTGCGCGGCCGTGCCGGCCGTCAGGGCGACCCGGGAAGCTCACTGTTCTTTGTTTCGCTCGAAGATAACCTGATGCGCCTCTTCGGCTCGGAGCGCATGGCGCGAATCATGGACCAGATGGGACTGAAGGAAGGTGAGGTGATTCAGCACTCGATGATTACAAAAGCGGTTGAGCGTGCGCAGAAAAAAGTCGAGGAAAACAATTTCGGCATGCGCAAACGACTGCTGGAGTATGACGACGTGATGAACAACCAGCGCACCGTCATCTACAACAAACGCCGCAACGCCCTCTATGGCGACCGTCTGTCGATTGACATCAGCAACATTTTCTACGACACCTGCGAGTTGCTCTACGACGACGCGGACAGCAGCCATGACTACGAGACATTCAAGATGGAGATGATTCGCGTCTTTGCACTTGAGGTGCCCTATAGCGAGAAGGAGTTCTTCGCCGCCCGTCGTTCCGACATGGTGCAGCAACTCTACGAACTCACCTACAGCGCCTACAAGGATCGCATGCAGCGTCTCGGCGACTTGGCCTATCCGTTCATCAAAGACCTCTACGAGCGGACGCAGTATCTCAACGTCGTCTTTCCCATCACCGACGGCAAGAAGACGTTGAACGTTGTCACGCCGCTCAAAAAGTCGTATGAAAACAAGGGCCGTGAGGTGCAGCTCTCCATCGAGAAGAGTATCACGCTCGCCATTATCGACGATCTGTGGAAAGAACACCTGCGCGAACTCGACGACTTGAAGACCAGTGTCCAGAATGCCGCTTACGAGCAGAAAGACCCCTTGCTGATTTACAAGTTTGAGTCCTTCAATCTTTTTGAAAAGATGCTGCTTCAGATAAACCGCGAGATAGCCACCTTCCTGAGCCGTGCCCAGCTGCCCGTCCGCGAAGAGGGCGATATGCGTGAGGCGCGGCAACCCCGCCGCGACGACAGGCAGCTTCGCACAAGCCGCACCGACGCGATGGATGCCGCTTCGCGCCAGCGCACCTCCGAGCCCGTCAAGACACAGCCTGTCCATGTCGAGAAAAAGGTGGGGCGCAACGACCCCTGCCCCTGCGGCAGCGGCAAGAAGTACAAGAACTGCCACGGCCGCGACACCGAGTAATGTAAAAAGGCTGAATATAAAGAACCCCGAAAGTTGGACAACAATCTTTCGGGGTTCACTTCATCGATTCATTTGCATCCGGCTGGCGGTAAGGTTTGTATCAAAAATGTACTGCGTCAGTTTTGGAGGCGTTTCCGCCGACTGTATGAGGGGGCTGCAGCCAACAATGACTGCAGCATGATGATCATTCGTCGGTTGCGTCGATAAACTTGCCGGCCACCTCAAAGTTGACCAACTTGGCGCCGACCTCGCGTTTCCACCACAGAAAGCCCTTTCTCTTGACCACACGGGCTTGGTAGGTGACATTGTTTTTCACTTTGCGTACATAGAGCTTGTCGATACTATAGCCTGCGAAATTGGGGTTGTGGGCAATGGTGTCGCGTACAAATGCCGGGTGGCATCCGTCCGGTATGTAGTAGTGCGTCTCGCTGCCCTTGTCGCTGAACAGGATGCTGACATTGTCGCCGTCTCCATCGTTGAAGTCTACGCGGAAGGTGTTGTTGTTCAGTCGGTACCATACGGCGTTTGAGGCTTGGCTCTGTTGCCGTTGGAAGTCTTTCACATGTTTGGGGGTGACTTCTGATTCGCTGATTTTTTGAGCCTGCTGTGCCCATGCCACGGTTCCTGTCAGGAACATCAAGACCGAAAGTACAATTGTTTTTTTCATATCACTGTGGTTTTGACTATGCTTGTAAAATTTCTGTTTTCAGTTTCTCCATCACTTTCTGTCCATCCCGGATGGCCTGCATGCTCCAGTAAAGTTTCAACCGTAGTTGCTGTTCGTCGTTCAGCTGCCAGCGGATGGAGCTGTCGGCACGCATTTTCTCCGACAGGTGGAAAAGCGAGAGCGCTGCGCAGACCGATATGTTGAAGCTTTCTGTGAATCCGTACATGGGTATTTTCACATATCCGTCCGCCCCGTCGACAGCCTCTTGCGTCAGGCCGGTCAGCTCGGTGCCGAAGACCAGCGCCAACGGTTCGTGTACGTCCAGGTCGGTGATCATCGTGTCGTTTTCGTGGGGCAGTGTGGCGATGATGCGGTAACCCAGCTTGCGCAGACGGGCGTAGGCTTCCGGGGTCGAACGGTATTTGTAGTAGTCCACCCATTTGTCGCTGCCCATCGACACTTCGCCGTTCGGGTTGTAGGTGTTGCGGCGTTCCACCACGTGCACGTCTTGAATGCCGAAGCAGTCGCAACTGCGTAGCACCGCGCTGGCGTTATGGGCTTGGTATATGTCTTCCAACACAACGGTGATATGGCGGGTGCGCAACGGCGCCAGACGTTCAAAAAGCTGCCGTTTGTTGTCGGAAAACAGTCGGCAGGCACTGTTGTAGAGCTGTTGAAGCTGTTCGAGGCTATAGCCGCGGAAGAGGTCTCTGTTTTCAGCGTTGATTTCCGGCATGGCGATAGGATGGTTCTGGCATTGCTTGTGATTCAGTATGAGGAGTAAATCATGGGCAAAGGTACGAAAAATGTGTCACGCATCGTGGTTTCATTCATAAATATTTTGTATATTTGCAGGGTTCCTTGATTTTTGTAGTGTTCATATCTATTTGATATTGCGTTGTAATGATCATAGGTTTCGATGCAAAACGGGCGTTCCGCAACAATACGGGCTTAGGTAACTACAGCCGGATGTTGATTTGCAGTTTGGCGTCAGCTCATCAGGATGTGCAAGTCATCCTCTATGCACCGCAGATGTCGGGCTATTACAAGAGCTTTTTCTCCAGCTACGCCAATATCTCCACCCGTCAGCCAAGGGGATGGCGCAGCCTGCTTCCGTCGCTATGGCGCGGATTCGGCATCTCGCGCCATCTGCAGGGCGACCGTGTGAACATCTATCACGGCCTCAGCCATGAACTGCCGCATCTTATCCCGTCGCGCATCCGCCGTGTGGTCACCATCCACGATTTGGTGGCATGGCGTTATCCGCAGTACTTCAATGTTATAGATGCCTTTATCCATCGCGTCAAGATGCGTCACTCGTGTCATAGCGCCGACATTGTTGTGGCCATCAGCGAGCAGACCAAGAACGACATCATCCACTATCTGCACATCCCCGAGTCGAAGATAAGGGTTCTATATCAGTCGTGCGACGAGATATTCTGGCAACCTGTCACCGAGGAAGACATTGCATCCGTGCGTCAGTCTTATCACCTGCCTGACCGTTATATCATCTCCGTCGGCACTGTCGAGGAGCGCAAAAACCAGTTGGCGATCATTGAAGCCCTTTCCAGATTGCCGGAGTGGGTGCATCTGGTCCTTGTCGGCCGCAGCCGTGGCCGATATGGCCGATTGGTGCGCCGCTCTATTGAGGAGAAGGGCCTTTCGCAGCGGGTGCACTGGCTCACCGACGCCCGGTTCAGTGATTTCCCCGCCCTTTATGCCGCCTCCTCCGCTGCAGCCTATATGTCTTTTTTCGAGGGTTTCGGCATCCCTATCCTCGAGGCCATGTGCTCCGGTACGGTGGTGCTGACCAGCAACTGTTCCTCTATGCCCGAGGTGGGTGGAGATGCTGTGCTTTACGCCGACCCGAGGCGCTCCGACGAGATTGCCGCCCAGCTGTTGCGTCTGCTTACCGACGATGTGCTCCGCGCTGACCTCCTCAGCCGCTCCCGTCAGCGCATACAGCGTTTTACTGCAGAGAAAATCGGTGACGATTTCTATCGACTCTACGTTGAGCTTTATAAGGGGGGCGTCTGACAATCCGCTGACGCTGTAATTCATTTCTCCGACAGGGGCGGAGGGTTCGTCTCCGTCTGTCTTAGGTTTGCCCCCCCAAAAAAAAACACTCCGCCTGTTGTTGTCACAGGCGGAGTGTACGCTTATTCAGTCAAGTCGGGATTACTGGACCAGCAGCCGACGCACCACGGAGGCACCGTTGTCGTCAATGAACCGCACGCTGTAAACTCCGCGGGCCATGCCGCGGGTGTCGAGAGTGTATTGTCCATCGTGGTTGGTGTTGAGGCAGTCGTGACGTATCACACGGCCCATGGCGTCAATCACACTGACATGGCCTTTGAGCGACGCATCGAGGGCGATGGTGGTGTTGCCGTTGGCAGGGTTGGGCCGGAAGCGGCCGACGCTTTGCTCGGTGACATGTTGGATGCCGGCGCCGGCATCGTAGATGACATCAAAAGTGTAGTAGCCGCCCTGAGCGGCTGTTATAGGTTTGGTGACGGTCTTTCCGTTGTTGGAGGTGGCCGAGATGTAATAATTCACGGTGCCTTGTTGGCCCGAGGTCATACCGGCTTCGGCAAAGTTTATGCTGCCGGTGTATCGGTTGTCGTCGCCGGCTGTCATGGCCGTGCTGTGCCAACTGCCGTCGTCAACACGCCAGTACAGCGTGACAGAGGCGATGCCGCTGCGGTTGGTGACGGTGGCGTTCATGGATATGTTTTCCGTGCGTTGGACTCCGGCATGGCGTGTGACGGAGGGATGCAGAATGCGGACCGGATTTTCGGCGGGAATCTGTTTGGTGATGCAGTGGATGGCTCCGCCGTATCCGTCAAACGAGCGGATGTCAATGGGGTAGAAGGTGTAGCCCGGGTAAGCCTTGCGCAGCGAGTCGAGGTTGGCGCGATCCCAGTCGGCGCTGGGTTCTCCGTCTACAACGGGTGAGAAGCACGGCTGGATAATCATGTTGTTCACAAACGTGTGGTTGCTGTAGCTGCGGGTGTAGCTATCATTGTATGTGCGCTGCGAGGTGAAATAGCTGCCGTCGTCCCGGGAGGGGAAGGGGATGTAGGTTTTCTTATAGTTGAGTCCGAATATGCTTTGGTGGCTTGTCAGCGTGTTGATGTTGTTGTTGGCGGTGGAGTAGTCGGTCCAACTGCTGTACTGCGTTGGATATTGCGAGAAGATGAATTCATTTTCGTCCCACATGTCGGCATAGAGATCCACGTGTCCGGTGCCGCCGTCGTATTGCAGTCGCGGCACGATATAGGTGGTTCCGAACATGCGTTGCATCGAGTCGAGCACTGCAGACCGGGAGAGGGGAGTCTTGTTTCGATAGTCGACGGGGTTGTTGGCATTGCCGGTGGCGTATGTCTGTCCATAGCTGTCGGCGTTCTCGTCGTAAATGGCGTCGCTGGTGACCAATGATCCGGCGCCGTCGACCAAGCAGTTGCCGCCTTCCCACTCTATAGATGTGGTGTAGTTGGGCAGACCGGTCTGGCTGGCGATGGAATCGGGCAGCAGGTCGTCGCAGGCCCGTCCGCTGTATTCAAAGTTGAGCAGGGCGATATCGTCATTGTCACCGTAATAGAAACAGATGGGACCGCAGTCGCGATACCAGAAAGCGTTGGCATAGCATTCAATAAAACGGTAGTTGGTCAGCGGCTTGCCGACAGAGGACATGAAATCCTTAATCAAGGTGCTGTCGCTCAGTTGCCATACGGCTATCCAGACCTGAGCCGCCTGCTGTATGCCGTCAATGAGGTTGACAAAGACATTGCGGAAATCCTCCTGCCCTTGGAAGTACTCGATATACTCTTGTGCGGCGGAGGCGTACTGTGTGTTGAGATATTGCCGGTAATAGGCAATCTCGCTGTTGTAATCAGTAGTGTCCGGAGTGCCTTTCACGGCGCCCCAGCCTCCATTGTAGTACTGCCATTGGTTGGACGAACTGCTCCATTTGTAGAGCATACCCATGCCGGGCAGGTAAATCTGGGCGTTGTAGTCTTCCTCGCCGACATGGTCTGCCGGGTAGGTGTGATAAGGGAATGTGACCACGATGGCTTGCACCTCTTCCCATTCACCCGGGAACCAGCGGTCGGCCGGCATCTCGGTCGCCCATTGTACGGCCGGTAGCGCTTTGTTCTCTTTGGCCGGTGTCAAGGGTGATGTAGCTTCGTCGGCACGCAGTCCCAATTGGTCTAATTGCAAGAGGTTGCGTTGGCGTTGTTGGCTGTTTTTTTGCATTTCGGCACGTTGTTGCAGCTTGCCGAGACGTTCGTGGCTCAGGCTTTTGGTTTGCGCCATGGCACCCATGCCGAGCACCGCGCCCATGATAAAAAAGATTATCCGTTTCATAGTGATTGACGTTATTTGTGATAGTCTGGCTTGATGGTCGTCAATTTTACCGCTTGGTCAGTCCCAGTATCTCGCGGGCCTCGTTGCTGTCAGCTATCGGTCGGCCCAGCAGTTTGGCCATGCGCACCACTTTGTCGACCAGTTCGCCGTTGCTTTTGGCCAGCACGCCGCGCTCAAGATAAAGGTTGTCCTCAAATCCGACACGAACGTTTCCTCCCATGACGATGGCAGGCGCAGCCAGCGTGAAAGCGTGTCGGCCGATGCCGGTTGCGGTCCAGGTGCTGCCGGCGGGAATCTTGTTCACTAACCAGCAGAGGTTGTCGACGGTGGCGGATGTGCAGCCGGACACTCCCAGCACAAAGTTGAACTGCATCGGGACGACAGGCAGTTTGCGCCCGTCAGGCAACGAGCATCCGAATGGTCCCGGGACCTCGCCTTTGCGGGCCATGGTGACAATGGTGTCCAGGTGTCCCATCTCGAAACACTCATATTCGGGTTTGATGCCCTTTTCAATCATGCGTTTTCCGAAAGCGCGCATGGTGGGCATGGTGTTGTCGAAAATCTCGTCACCGAAATTGCAGGTGCCGCAGTCCAGCGTGGCCATCTCGGGGACGGGGGTGGTGTTGGTCGAGTCCAGACGCTCGTCGGGAGTCATGCCCACGGCGCCTCCCGTTGAGGGAATGAGGATGACATCGGGGCAAGCCTTGAGGATTGCCTCGGTACACTCCTGAAAGCGTACATGGCTTTGGGTGGGGGTGCCGTCATCTTCGCGCACGTGCAGGTGCACAATTGCGGCGCCGGCATCCACGGCCGACTTGGCTTCGCGTACAATCTCCTCCACCGTATACGGCACGTTGGGGTTCTGCTCCTTGGTTACTTCCGCACCGCAGATAGCGGCGGTGATTATCAATTTCTCCATAATGAATGTTTTTGTTGATATTGTCAATTCGAGACTGTCTGCCGGGCAGCCCCGGCATAGGGTGGGGCAAAGGTACGAAAAATATTCGTACCTTTGCAAAATGTTGATTCTCGGCATCGATCCAGGGACGCAAATATTGGGCTACAGCTTGTTGCAGTATGAGCCGGATGCAAAGCCTCAACTGTTGCTTATGGATGTGCTTTACCTCAAGCGCATCGCTGAATTCAAGTTGCGTTTGCGTAAAATATTCGATAGCACCCTGCGTATCATAGACGGCTATCACCCTGACCATCTGGCTGTCGAGGCCCCTTTTGTCGGGAAAAACGTCCAGTCGATGTTGAAACTTGGCAAGGCCCAAGGCGTGGCCATCGCGGCGGCGTTGTCCCGGGACCTCTCTTATTCGGAATACGAACCTGCCGCTGTCAAACAGCGTGTCACGGGTAACGGCGTCGCCTCCAAAGAGCAGGTCGCGTCGGTGGTCCGATCCATCTTTGACATCGACAGCCAGCCCCGCTATTTCGATGCCACTGATGCGCTGTCGGTGGCCTATGCCTGCTATCTGGAGCAGACAGATCCGCTCTCCGATGTGCGCAAACAGTTGCGGACCGCATCGCATAAACGGCCCCATCGTGCCTCGTGGAGCGATTTTGTGAGCCAGCACCCTGAGATGAAGACATGACTTAGACGTCTACAACTCCCCCAACAATCACTATGACACAAAGTAATAACAATTCATTCTCATCAAGCCTGGGCGCGATTATGGCGGCTGTCGGTTCGGCTGTCGGACTGGGCAACATCTGGCGTTTCCCCTACATCTGCGGCAAATATGGCGGCGGAGCGTTCCTGTTGGTTTACCTTTGTTTTGCCTTCGGTATCGGTATGGTGTTGATGATGAGTGAATTTGTCATAGGCAGGCGTAGCCGTCACACCCCGATGCGGGCTTTTGCCTCGCTGTCGCCACGCCGGAAAGGGTGGCGCTATATAGGGCTGCTTGGTATTGTCACCTGTTTCTTCATATTATCGCAATATTTTGTCATCTCAGGCTGGACGCTCAGCTATTTTTTCGATGCTGTCACAGGGCGTCTGGCAACCATGGGCCAGGATGCGGCTGCCATCGGCTGCTATTTCACCGAATTCTCCACATCGGCCTCCCGTCCGGTCGTTTTTCTGACTGTCTTCGCCCTTCTCACAGCGGTGGTCATTTTGTGTGGTGTGCAAAAGGGCATCGAGGCGGTGTCGAAAGTGTTGATGCCGGTGCTGGTGGTCTTGCTTGTGGTGCTTTGCATCCGTTCGTTGACACTCCCGGGCGCATCCAGGGGCTTGTCCTATCTTTTTTCCCCTGATTTCAGCAAACTGTCGGCGGAGGGTGTGCTTGCCGCGTTGGGTCAGGCTATGTTCTCGTTATCCGTGGGTATGGGTGTCATGATAGTCTACGGCTCCTATATTCCCGCTTCGGACGACTTGTTCCGCACGTCGATGTGGATTACGGCATCCGACGTATTGATTGCTGTGCTGTCCGGAGTGGCTATTTTCCCGGCGGTGTTCAGTTGCGGGCTTGAGCCTGCCGGAGGGCCGGGGCTCTCTTACTGTGTGTTGCCCAATGTCTTCAATTCCATGGGCGGTGTGACGGGGGTCGTTTTTTCCGCCATATTCTTTCTTCTGCTCTCCATCGCAGCGCTTACCAGCTCCATATCACTGCTGGAAGCGTTAAGCGCATGGCTGGTGGAGACGTTGCGCACACGGCGTTTTGTCTCGACGTTGATTATCGTCGCGGCCGAAATAGCCTTGGCTTCGATTGTCTCGTTGAGCAACGGCATGTGGAGCCATCTGCAGGTTGGCGGCGACACTTTCTTCGATTTCGTCGACCGTCTCAACTCCATCTATCTGCCCCCACTGTGCGCTTTTGGCACAGTGCTGTTCTTTGCCTGGGTGATGCCCGAAGCTGATGTGCGCGACGAGTTGACCAACCACGGCGTGTTGCGTGCGGTCTACTATCCGGTGTTCCGTTTTATTGTCCGGTGGCTGGCACCATTGGCGTTGGTCGTCGTGTTCCTTACCTCCATTCTGACATAATATTGTCATGAAACATTTTCCGCTGCTCGCATTCCTTGTGATTTGCTGGGCTTGCCAGCCTGTCTCGCACCGCCGTTTCGACCCCCGTGTTGTGGACTTTCAGGTGGAGTACTCCCCTATATATGCCGGCAATCTTTACCCCTCGCTCATACTCGGCCTCAGTCATAGCAATATAGCGTCGGGCGACACGCAGTCTTTGTTCACAGTTTCGCTGGTGTCGCCGGCCAAAGATGCGGTGGTGCGCATAGTTGTCGACTCGTCGGCTTTCAGCTATGTGACCATCCTGCAGGAAGTGTTGCCCGTCAAAGGCGAAACTTACACCTTGCGCCCGCAGATAAAATGGAAATATGACAAGCTGTACGGCACCCGTCAGCCCGTTTCGGTCGACCTCACTTTTACCTGTTACGTCAACGATGAGGAGGTCGATGTGAAAAATATCCGCCTCAACTGCCGCTCGGTGAACGAATGCTTGCTTGGAGCTGTCTATAAGGGGCGGAGCTATGATTTCAAATGGCTTTTCGCCGGCTATGTCAATGAAGACCATCCCTATATCGACCAAATCCTGGCCGACATCCTTGACGAAGGTGTGGTCAATCGTTTCTCGGGCTATCAAGGCGGGTCGGTGACTGTCGAGGATCAAGTGTACGCCGTGTGGCACTATGTGTTGGAACGGGGCGTCAGCTACTCATCCATCACCTGTACGTCCAATCCGTCCCGATCAGTGCGAGTGCAACACATCCGTTTTTTTGACGAGGTCTATAATACCCGCCAGGCCAACTGTATCGACGCTTGCGTGTTCTTGGCCTCGATTCTGCGCAAGATCGGGCTAAAACCGGTCATATTTGTCGAGCCGTGCCACGCCTATTTGGGCTACTACACCGACCGTCAGCGCCGTAATATCGCTTTGCTCGAGACCACCATGACGGCGTGGGTCCAGTTTCCAATGTTGCAGCGTGCACTCGACGCCGACGGTCGTCTGCCTGCCGGCCAGCTGGACAAGTTGCGTCCCTATCTCACCGTCGCACAGCAGAAACAATATGAAGACGGCGACATGTCGTTCGAGGATTTGAAACGCTGTGTCTCACGTGCTATCTTTGTCAAGGCGTCGACCTACAACAGAGACAGCTATCAGGCCAACAAATCGGCGTTTGCCGATCCGACCGACACCAGCTATCAGCAGCTCGACATTGAACAGTTGCGCCAATATGTGCAACCGGTCAAATAACCTCCAGTCAGCTTATAAAATTAAATCCGGCAAGGTGCGGCGCAAAGGCGTGCCGGCTTCGGTTGCCGACAGTCCGGTGAGCGACAAGCCCTGACAGGACAGCGGGCGAAGCCTGTGTCAAGCCCCGCCCGTTGTGAATGTAGAGGACTGTCCGATGTCTTAACGGAGTTTGTTCCCTTCCCAGGTGTCCTTTATTTTCCCACCGGCGAGGATGACAGGTTGTTGCAGTTTTCCCTGCAGTGACGACTCGTAGCTCAGCGCTTGCTCGATATTGTTATAGAGTTCGGAGTAGGTGATGTCTCCTTGCGAACGTTTCAGTTCTTTCAGCATGAAATAAGTGAGAAAACCATGATGCTGGTCGTCGTAGGAATAGGCGGTTTTGTCGGTGTCGGCGGCCATCCAGACAACGATATTGTTGCGCAGACGCATGCCGCGCCCTTTCTTGGCGGCTTTCTTGAGCGAAAACATGGGCTGTCCGGTCCGCTGTATGCCGTTGAACGATGCGTCGATGATGAGCGTCAGATTTTTGTATTGCACACGGTTGAACCAATTGGCAAGTGTGTCAATGGCGATACATTGCGAGAGCAATTTCTTCGCCTCTTTGTTTGACAGCATGATTTCGTCGTTGCCCATGGTTTTGCCTTTGAAGGATTTGATGTCGTCGTATTTGACGCTGTGGGGGATGATGTAGGGACGGTTGTCGGTGCCGCTGATGCCGTGGCCGGCATAGTAGACAATAATATTGGCGTCACCCTTGACAGCCACTGTAATGTCTTTGAGCCATGCGATACCTTGGGTGCGGATTGTGGCGGCGTCGGCATTGTTCAGCACCTTGACGTGTCGTTGCGGGATGCCGAGTGTCTTGATACAGTATTGCTGCATTATGTCTCCGTCGTTGTTGGCGAAGGGAACGTTAGGCAGCACATTATAGTCCTCGTTGGCGATAATGAGTGCAAAAGTGCTGCGGTTGCTGTTGGCTTCCGATACGGGAATATTGAAGTCTACAAATTCATCCTGCCGCAGCCGTTGCCCCATCTCTTTGGCCTTGGCGTCGTAGGCGCCGTGAATTTCGAGGCTGATGCTGTTCCGGCGGTAGTGTGCGCCGGTGTCGCTGTAGCATCGGGTGATAAATTTATATGTGTTCTTGGTCTGTTTGAGCATGTCGATATGGCTCTCCAGATAGTGCTTCACGCTTTGCGCACGCAGGTAAGCCAACTGCGCATTGGTGCTGACACCCTCTTCCTGCGACACCGAGATGCGCACGGGCTCGTTGTTATAGATGGCCGGACAGTAGCGGAAGTCGCCGTATTCGCCCAGATAGTCTATATGGCTGATGTTTGTCGCGTCAGTCGAGGCGTAGATGTTGATCGTCACCTCGGTGCCTCGGGCGAAGAGGTCTTTGCACACACCTTCCACCATGTTTTTTGTGATAGCGCAAAGCGCACGGCTGGAGTTGGAGGTGTTGCAGTCATAGGCGCCCAGCGGATAATCGTCGCTGATACTTTCGAGATGGCCGCATGTGTAGTCCACCTGAAACAGATAGTTCAGTTCATTGCTGCCGTCTTCACGTGTGCCTTCGACAATCTCGTTCTGTATGTGAACAAAGGTCTCGTCGTAGAGTTTCTCTTGGTTGGGCAGGTTGACAAGCATCTGCCCGGCCTCCCGGGTCAACTGTTTCTGCCGTTTCTGCACATCCTGTTGCAGATACTGCATAATCATGCCTCTGTACTGGTTGTTTATTTGCATCTCGCTTGATGTATGATGCGTCTGCGCAGGGAGCGTCACACCAAGTGCAATGGCTGTCAGGAAGAGTACGAATCGTTTCATGGAAAATGGTTTTCAGATTTTGCAAAGATACTGAAAAAATGAAAATTGATGTTGCGTTTTTTGCGGGCTGCGGGCGAGGTGCGGCGGGCAGGGCCGTGGCTACTCACCGGCTTTCGCAACATGGTATGTGAAGCGGCGTTGCAGGCGGTGGCGCATAAGTCGCAACACGGCGGCGTATACTCCGAAAAAGACGATGGTGCCCAGTGCCGAGTAAAGTTCACCCCACGGACGGCAGGTGGCGAAAAAAAAGGCCAGGCCCAGCACTGACGGCAGGATATAGGCAATCAGCACGGCCAGCAGACCTTGCGACTCGCGTATGTCCACGGAGACAGCATCGCCGGCGGTGTAGCGCCTCCAGTCGTCGCACTCCACTTCAATCTCCTTTTCCTTACTCTCGGCAAAGCCGCATGTTTTATTCGTTTCACAGTGTGCACAGGCGCTGTGGCATGCTATGGCGATATGCAAACGTCCGTCGGTAGCCTGCAGTACAGTTCCGTTCATATCTGTTCTCCTTTGTTTTGATGGATCCATCCGTTATTTCCGTCGTCGAGACGGATACGGTACCAGCCGTCCAGCACCTCTACAATGTCTACGGTGGTGCCTTCGTGTATCACAAAAGCCAAACTGCTCCGTTCTTCGGGTGCCGAGTACACCGAAGCGTCGGGTTCAAGCACCACCATGCGCCCGCTATCGTTAAGTTGTCGTTGTGTCAACCAAGCGCAGCCCGTTGCCGGCAGCAGCAGCAACCCTGCCGTCACGCTGCACACGAGGCCGCGCTTGCGCCAGCTGTGGCTGTTCCCGATGCGTCTTGCAACAAGGCCCGCTCCGGTTAAAGCGGCCAATGACAGCACAATCAGCCGCCATCCTCGCGGGCCCGGCAGTTGTGCCGCCCGTTGCAGGTGCCGCCGCAACTGTACCCGCGGCAACGGCTCGATGTGGTCATATGTCTTGGACTGTGCGATTGTCAGGTTCTCACGTGCATCGGAAGCGTTGGGCCGGAGCAACAGGCTTCGTTGATAATTCAGGATGGCATAGCCCAGTTGTCCGTTGCGATAGAAGGCGTTGCCCAGGTTATAGTAAAGGTCGGCAGAGCTCAACCCGTCGTCCAACAGACGGCTGTAATATTCTATGGCTGATTCGTAGTCGCCGCTTTGATAGGCGGCGTTTCCAGCTTCAAACAAGTCTGTAGCCTGTGGGTTCGATGCTTGCACATTGCCGGTGGACACCAGCAATGCGGCCAGGACAAACGAAAGGTTGCGTATCATGGCCAGCGCTTTGCTGTAGATTGTTTGTTTTTTGCTGCCGCTGTCTCCCGGACCGAAGCGTGCGAAGTCCACCTCTTGTAGCGTTTGCATGATTTCTTCTTGTTGGGCTTCCGCCACCTTTTTCATCGCCAGATGGCTGCGAACCGTGTCGCCGCTGAGTTGCGACAGTTCAATGTTATACTTGTCGGCGATACAGCCCCAGATGGCTTTGTAAACTTCCTCATAAAACGACTCGTCATTGCCGTCATTCAGATGTCGTTCGGCTTTCTTCAGTCTGCGTTTGGCTTCGCGCATGGCTCTTTTCTGTCTTAGGCCGGCCACATCCTGCAGCTGTTCCTGTCGGCGGCTGTGCCACAGCGGGATGGCGACAGTCTGTGCCGCAATGAGCGCCAGCGTCACCCAGAACCACCATTCAGCATGCTGCCATGCTGTTGTCCGGCGCAGGCTGGGTCTGCCGGTGTGAATATAATTGATGTCGCGGTTCAGGCGGTCAATACTGTGCTTGCTGCTTACTTGCCGGGCGGTGCGGGCATCTGCCGCACCGACATGCAATGTCACAGCCTCCAGCGTTTGGCTGACATAGTGTCCGGTCTGCGGGTCGAAATAGCTGATCTCGGTGGAGGGAATCTCATATTCGCCCTGGCTTCGCGGTATAAGCACCCATTCGAATGTGCGACTGCCGCTTACACCGTCATTGCTGCGGTTAATTTTGTCGTTGACAGTCGGTTCATAGACCTCGAATGCCGACGGAAAATTGACCTCAGGTGCCCCTACGAGCATCAAATTGCCTTTTCCTTGCAGCGTCACACGGTAGGTGACAGCCTCGTTGGCCCGCAACTCATGATTGTCAATCCCGGAGGTGATTTCGAATTGTCCCACAGCGCCGCAGTAGTTGTCCGGAGCCGGGGGCAGCGGTTTCACGTTGATGTCGATGGCGCCGGTTCGCAGGTGGCGTTCGACGGCTTGTCCCATATTGAAAAACGGGTCGTTGAAAAGGTCAAAGATAGATCCGGTGCGTTGTCGTGGCACCATGGCCAAAACATCGAGGTCGAGAGGTTCGATGCGTAATTTTCCGCTTTGCTGGGCGTAGAGAGCGCCACGGCGAATTTCAGCCACCATATACTGTTTGCCGTTGAGTTCCTCTTCCCATTGCCGCACCTGCCGTTGGTCGCCGGTCAGATCCTCGGCCCAGAAACCTTTGTTGCCGGGCAGTTTGTCGATAAGAAACTGGCGCAGCGACACCTGTGTGTAGACGCGGTAGGTGACAATAATCTGTTCTCCGGCGTAAGGGTGTTTATTGCTTACAGCGGCTTGGGCAAACAGACTGTTGGCGTCGATGGACACCGGTTGCTGTCGTGACGGTGCGGCGCCGCCCGTCATCTGTTGGCGCAACTGTTGTTGCATCTGGCGCATTTGCGCAAAGGGGTCGCCCCAGTCATCCCAGGCGTCCTGTTGCTGCTGTCGTGTCTGTTGCGGCGAGCTCTTCAGCACTTGTATTTGTATGCTGCGGCTCATCAGCCGCTTGCCGTCGACATTGCAGCCGGCTTCGCCTATCGTTGCGGTGCCTTCATCGCCAGCGCGGTAGTAAAAGGTGAAAGTGGTTGTCCGGCTGCTCTCCCGGCGGCCGTTGACAATGCTGATCGACTGGCTTGTCGACGTGCCGGGGCCTCCGATGCGGGTCAGATTGGTCGTTTTTGGGGTCTCTATTCTGTCGGCATGTCCGTTGACGGTATAACTCACAGCGAACTGCTCCCCGGCTCCTACCGAGGACGGAGCCTGGATCCGTACCTCCTGGGCCTGGGGGCTGATTGTGAGAAACACTGAGAATAACAGTGATATATAACGTTTTCTTTTCATTGTATTGCTATGGTAAATTTTACCTTTTTCACCAATCCTTTCCGATCCGTTTCGCCCGACCCGTTTCGACACCTTTTCGATGCTCTTTCAGGCTCTGTTTTTCATTTTGTTCCACGGCACGCAGAATGCGTTCTGCATCCTGTCGCCGCTGTTGGTCGGGTTCGGTCTGGTTTTGCTTGCCGCGTTGTCCCGGCTTGTTGTTCCGCTCCTGATTCCCTTGCTCTTGTTTCTCCTGCCGATCCTGTTGATTCTGCCTGTTCTGTTGATTTTGTTGATCCTGCTGGTCTTGCTGGTTCTGTTGATCCTGTTGGTTCTGCTGGTTTTGTTGGTTCTGTTGATCCTGCTGGTTCTGCTGGTTCTGCTGGTTCTGCTGGTTTTGTTGGTTCTGCTGGTTTTGTTGGTTCTGTTGACTTTGTTGCAACAGTTTCCGGGCATAGGAGAGGTTGTAGCGGGTTTGGTCGTTTTGTGGTGTAAGCTTCAGCGCTTCTTGATAATCGTTGACGGCTTTTTGAAAGAATTCGCCTCCGTTTTCCCGGTCGGCCAATCCGGCTTTCAGATAGCTGTTGCCCCGGTTGTGCAGCACCCTGCTTCTTCGGGCTGTATCCAGGTCGGTACGCTGCAGGACCTTGCCGAAGTGTTCGGCGGATTGAGAGAATTGTTGTTGGCGGTAGAGCGCGTTGCCGAGGTTGTAGTGGCCGGTTCCGTATGCACTGTCGTGCTCCAGCGCCTGCCTGTAGCGCAGTTCGGCGTTGTCGAAGCGGCCGTTCCTGTACTGTCGGTTGCCTTGCCGCATCAATTTGCGTGTCTGGGTGTTTTGCGACATGGCTGCGACAGGCAGCAGGAGCATCAATGCAATCAAGCCGAAACGGCGGCGGTTGCGCCGTTCGAAAACAAGAAGGTCGGCCAATAAACATAGCAGCGCCAGTGCGACAGGATATTGGTACAGGCTTTCGTATTGTTCGAACAGAGCTTCGTCATAGTGAGCTTTTTCCAGTTTGTCAAGCGTGTTGTAAATGTTGTCCAGGCTCGCGTTGATGTTGCCTCCGCGCAGATAGATGCCCTTGCCTGCACGGGCGACATCCTCGAGCATCTGCTCGTTAAGATGGGTGAGCACCGTATTGCCTTCGGAGTCTTGTTTCAACCCTGTGCGCCGGCCGTTCCGGTCATACTGGGGGATAGGGGCGCCGTCAGGCAGTCCCATGCCGATGGCACATACCGTCACCCCCTCGCTGGCTGCGTCGCGGGCCGCCTGTTGTGCATCGTCTTCATGATTCTCGCCGTCGGATATGATGATGATGGCGCGGCCTTTGTTCCGTTCCCATTCTGCCTCGCCATAGCCCAGCGACTGCATGGCTTTTCCGATGGCATCGCCGATTGCGGTGCCTTGGGTGCTGATCATGCTGCAGTCGATTTGGTCCAGAAACAGCCGCGTGGCGCTATAGTCATTGGTGAGCGGCATTTGAATGTAACTGCTCCCGGCAAAGACCACCAGCGACACCCGGTCGCCGGTCATGTGCTCTAAAAGCCTGTTGACCATTCGTTTGGCGCGTTCCAGTCGGTTGGGCTGAATGTCTTCCGCCATCATGCTGTTGGAAATGTCCAGACAGATGGCCACATCGCTTCCTATCCGTTCGCCTTTGACTCGCTTGCTCCCCATCTGCGGATTGGCGACGGCCACGATGAGCAGCGTGAGGGCGGCCATCAGCAGTCCGTACTTCAATGTGGGTCGTATCCGGGACGCATCGGGCATGAGCCGGGCAAACATCCTCCGGTCCGCAAAACGTTCCAGACGCCGTCGCCGTGTCAGTTGCATCACAACGCGGGCCGCGATGAGCGCCGCTACGGCGAAGAGCAGATATAACAGTTTTGGATGTGCGAAATGAATCATTGTTTTTCTTTCAGTGCGAAATACTATGTCTATGATTTGAAATAGAACAGTGCCAGCAGCAGCTCGAGCAACAGCGCCCCCAGCGCCAACCAGATGAACCGGCCTTGTTCGTCTTTGGTTTGGGCAAATCGGGTCACATCAATCTTGCTCTTCTCCAGCCGGTCTATCTGGTGGAAAATTTCCTGCAGCGTCTTTTTGTCGGTGGCACGGTAATAGGTGCCGCCGTCGGTGCTTTGAGCCATCTGGGTGAGCAACTGCTCGTCAATCTCAACCTCCACAGGTTGATAGTGTATGCGTCCGAACTGGTCCTTGAAAGGGTAGGGGGCGGTGCCTCGCGTCCCGATGCCAACCGTATAAAGCCGGATGCCGTAAAGGGCGGCAATCTCGGCGGCATTGTAAGGGTCTACGGATCCCATGTTATTCACTCCGTCGGTGAGCAAGATGATCACCTTGCTTTTGGCTTCGCTGTCCTTCACGCGGTTGATGGCGGTCGCCAATCCGTCGCCCATGGCGGTGCCGTCTTGTATCTGTCCGCTTTTGAGCGAGGCCAGTTGACGTTTCAGCACATTGTGGTCAATGGTGAGCGGTACTTGCGTGAACGACTCTCCGGCAAAGATAACCAAGCCGATGCGGTCGCTTTTCCGGCCTTCGATGAAATCTCTGGCCACCGACTTGGCCGCTTCAAGGCGGTCGGGTTTGAAGTCACAGGCCAGCATGCTGCCGCTGACATCCAAGGCCAGCACAATGTCAATGCCTTCCACTTTCACTTCCTGACGGCTGAGCCGGCTCTGGGGGTGAGACAAGGCTATGGCGATACTGGCAACTGCCAGGCATCGCAGTGCGATGAGCAGGGGGTAGAGCCGTTGGCGCAGCGAAGGCTTCTGCCCCTCAAAAAGTGACAGTGTTGCATATTGCAGCGCGGGTTTCTGCTTGCGGTAGCGCAGCACGTACCATGCTATCATCAACGGGACCGCAATCAGCAGCCACAGCATCGCGGGCTGTGCAAAGGTGATGTTACTCATGAACTTCATTTTTAGGAATGAGCGCCTCGACCAAAGCGATGGCTTGTGCCATCGAGCGGTCGTGTTCGTAGGGCAGTGGCTCCGACTTGGCGAACTTCACCATGTCGGCGGTGCGCAGCATCCCGTCAAGCAATTCCTCGGGGTTGCTCTCGCTGCCGTCGCGGTGGATTCCCCACCAGGCGGCAAAGGCTTCGAGAGTCTGGTCGCTGGTCATCTCGCTGGATGTTATGCCGCAGCGTTCTTCCAGATATTGTCGCACAATATCGGTGAGCTCCGTGTGGTAGTCTTTCACGGCACCTTGTTGCCATAGCTGCTTGCGCCGCAGTGTTTCAAGGGCGTTCAGCGCCCGTGTGTGCGGAGGCAGCGGCGGTTTGGCGGACAATTTGACAACCGGTTGTCTGTTGCGCACTCTCTGCACGGTATACCATGCTGCCGCGGCCAATAGGACGGCGATGAGTGCCAACAACACCCAGCGTGCTGCATCCCAAAACGTAAGCGGCACCGTCTCGATGTCGGCGATATCGCGGATTTCGTCGCTTGCCGTGTCCACGTCCGCAACATCGTAGACGGTAAGCAGGACGGAGTCGTCGCCCAGCCGCAGCCAGTGCTCGCCAGGCTCAAAACAGGTCATCAGCGTGTGCTGTGTCTCCGATGCGGTGTCAAACCACTGTCTCAAAGCGACAAGACTGTTTTGCGAAAGCTCTTCGAGGGTGGGGTAGCGGTTGGCGTGAGACACGGTCAGCTCGGTCTGATTCCCGATGACGATATGGGTGCTGTCCAACGCTATCTGGCTCATCGCCGGCCCTGGGCACACAATGGCCATCAATAGTGATAACAATATTGCATGTCGTATCATAGTCATTGGTCTTTATCTTGTGCGGCGGCTGCGGAAGAGTCGCATCAGCGGTTTGACAAAATCATTGCCGGTGTACAGGTCGGCGCTGTCAATATTGTGCCGTCGCAACATCTCGTCGGTCTGCCGCTGCAGTTCGGTGTAACGTTCGGCATAATGCGCCTGTGCCAAAGCCGACGATGTGTCCACCCAACGGGTGGCGCCGTTCTCGGGGTCGTACATTTTGACCAGGCCGATGTCAGGCAGTTGCCGTTCATTCCGGTCGCATATCCGCAGTACCGCCATATCGTGCTTGCGGGCTGCGATTTTCAGCGGTTCCTCAAACCCGGTGTCGAAGCAGTCGCTCAGCAAAAATGCCGTACAGCGTTTCTTCACCACATTGGTGAAATAACGTAATGCATTGCCGATGTCGGTGCCTTGGCTCAGTGGCGTATAGCTTATCAGTTCCCGGATGATGCGCAGGATGTGCTTGGTCCCTTTTTGTGGCGGTATATACTTCTCAATACGGTCGCTGAAAAGAATGACCCCCACCTTGTCGTTGCTTTCTATGGCGCTGAAAGCCAGTGTGGCGGCGACCTCAGCAACAAGCTCCTCCTTAAATTGGCTGTGGGTGCCGAAACGGTTGCTGCCGCTCACATCCACCAGCAACATCACGGTGAGCTCGCGTTCCTCTTCATAAATCTTCACATAGGGATGGTGGAGCCGTGCCGTGACATTCCAGTCAATGTCACGCACATCGTCACCATACTGATATTCGCGTACTTCGCTGAATGCCATGCCGTGTCCCTTGAACACACTCTGGTATTCACCCCCGAACATCTGGTGTGACAGTCCGCGTGCTTTGATTTCGATACGGCGGACTTTCTTTAGAATATCATTTTCCATCTAATTAGTCTGATGTGTCTAATTAGTTTGTGTTAGCCTGACTTACGGAACATCAACCCTGTTCAGAATCTCGTTGACAATCTCCTCGCTGCTGATGTTGTCGGCCTCGGCTTCATAGGTGAGTCCCACGCGGTGCCGCAGCACATCCATCGCCATGGCCCGCACATCTTCGGGGATGACATATCCGCGCCGTTTGATAAAGGCATAGGCTTTGGCCGCCAGTGCCAAATTGATGGTTCCGCGAGGCGAGGCGCCGTAGGCAATCAGTCCCTTCAGTCGTTCAAGCCCCGACTGTTCCGGGTAGCGGGTTGCAAAAATAATATCGGTGATATACCCTTCGATTTTCTCGTCCATGTACACATCGTGGACCACACGGCGGGCTTTCAGAATGTCAGCCGGAGTCAGCACCGGCTTTGTTGCGACGCGGTCCCCGGCATACCCTTGGACTTGTTGGTGTAAAATCTGACGCTCCTCGTCCTTTTTGGGGTAGCTGATCACTGTTTTCAACATGAAGCGGTCCACCTGGGCTTCGGGTAGCGGATAGGTCCCCTCCTGTTCGATGGGGTTCTGCGTCGCCATGACCAAAAAAGGCTCTTCCAGTGCATAGCTCGTCTCGCCAATGGTTACCTGGCGCTCCTGCATGGCTTCCAGCAGAGCGCTTTGCACCTTGGCCGGGGCGCGGTTGATTTCATCGGCTAAAATAAAATTAGAGAAAACAGGCCCCTTTTTCACGACGAAGTTTTCATTCTTCTGACTGTAAATCATTGTTCCCACCAAATCGGCGGGCAACAGGTCCGGTGTAAACTGTATACGGCTGAATTTGGCGTCGATAGCGCGAGCCAGCGTTGTGATGGTCAGTGTTTTCGCCAGCCCGGGCACACCTTCCAGCAGGATATGCCCGTTGCTGAGAAGGCCGACAAGCAGGCTCTCAAGCATCTGTTTCTGCCCGACAATCGTCTTGCGCAGCTCATACTGCAGCACGTCAACAAAAGCGCTCTCTTTCTGAATGCGCTCGTTAAGCTCCTGAATGTTGATAGAATCCTCCATAATTATGTTCTGAGATATTAAAATTCGTATTTTTAGTGTTAAATAAACGCTCTGCTCAAATCCTTTATTGCAGTGTTTGATTATTTTTTTTTGCTATGATAAACGTTTCCATTATTTTTTGTAACTTTGCAGTCGCTTTTGTTTTGTGGTGACGGTACGTCATTATAATGCAACGGCGCTGATAACAATGAGATTGTATATTCGTAAAAAATTAACTGCTACTGTTATATGAAAGGAAACAAGATTCTTTTCGGCCTCTTTGCCGGCCTGTCGTTGATTTTCACCGCAAACGTTTTTGCCCAGGTCAACACGGGGAACGGCTTGATCGAGATCGGCCCTGACAACGTCGCCGGACGTGTCACCAGCATTGTTATTGACCAAAGCGACAACACCCATCAAACCATCTACGCCGGAGCCGCCACAGGCGGACTTTTTGTGCGTTCCAACGACACCCGCCGCGCTCCTTATGCCAACATGTGGAACCGTGTCAAGTGCGTCGTGGACGGGGAGGAGGTCTCCCTTCCTGTCAGCCATATGATTCAGGGCCCCGACAACACCATCTACATCGCCACTGGAGAGGGCTGTTTCAACAAAAGTGACAAGTTCTCCACCATGTCCATGCTTGGTCGCGGCATTTTCCGTTTCAACCCTGTCACCGGTGAATTGAGCCGCATCCCCAACACCGAGCCCTCCGATATCAATCATCCGTTCGCTTCGGTCAACAAGCTGGCCTGTCTCACCTACAACGGGGTGCTCTATTTTTATGCCGCCACCTCGCAGGGACTCTATCGTTGGACGGTCAGCAGTGAGGCCGATTGGTCCAACACCCCGGTCTGCTATCAGCCGAACTATCCCATCTACGATGTGGTGCCGATCCAAGCCTCTAAAATGGTCTATTTCTCCTCGTTTGGCAGCCTGTACCGTATCTCCGACGTTTCGTCTTCCTCGACCCCTGTCGATATCTATAACAGCATGCCCTCGACAGATGTCCCCTGCATTGTCCGTTTGGCTGTGGCGACGAAATCCGACAACACCACCTATGTATACGCCATGCGCATCCGCAACAACGGCTTGCTTGACGGTCTCTACCTCACCACCAACCACAGTACATGGACGCAGCTTACCCCCACATCGGTCCAACCGTTCACAGTCACACCCGGTTTTGAGTGCGGTGCACTCTGCGTCGACCCGGACGATGCCGATCGCATCTACATCGCCGGTTCATCCATCTATTCCGGCAAAGGCTTTCTCCCCGGACAACTGTACACTTGGATCAAAAACTCCTACAATGAATATGAGTTTGGATCATCCAACTATATGTCCGATATCTTTTCAAGTTATGGCTTCGTACACTCGGGCATCAACCAGATCGTCTGTGCAAGACAGGAAGGTTATGACAACCCCGTCTACTATATCGCCACTGATGGCGGTGTTTTCGTTTCATACAACGAGATGAGCACTTTCGGCAACATTAACAAAGGTCTCAACAATGTAGAGGTCAATGGTTTGGCCGTGGCTACGGACGGCTCGTTGCTTATTGGTGCCAATAAAAACGCCAACATTTTCGTCGAGTCACGCATGGCTCACAACGGCGGCACCGGTATCGCGTCGTGGTACGACACTCATCCTGAAACCAACACCAACCACCACGGTAATGTTATATGGGGAGGCAATGGTGGTCAGGTGGCTGTCTCTCGTTTCCAGCAATACTCACCCCTTGTGCGCCGCAACATCTTCACCTCTTCCGACAGATTGGGTTACGGCCGTGCCTCCAACGACTATGCCGACTACTCCAACACCCAGACCTGGACCACGGGCTTAGGTTTCCTCTCCTCATTGGTGGCCACACCCTATACGGTGCCCCAGATGGCCTTTTGGGAGGGTGACAATGTCACCACATCGTCGGACACCATTTTCACAGAAATAGACACCTTGGCCTATGCCACCCGTCATGCTTCGACCGGCGACACCTTGATCCCGCTCAGGCCGGGAACGGAAATCTTGGCAGGTGACGAAATCACCGTCTTTTCGCGCAACAATTCTTACTATCCTGTTGTCTACACGGTGCCCGAGGATTTCACCGTTCAGGCGGGTGATGTGTTGCGTGTCAAGAACCCTATCCGCAGCAACCTCTTCACCGTTGGAAAAAAAGTCGGTTCCAACTCCACCATGTTGGAGATCTACATGACCTGGATGCCGTCGGATTTCCGCAAAGTGTGGTACGAACACACTTCGTCGACAGAAGAAAGCGAGGCGGAAAAATCGGAAAAGATGCAGTGGGCTAAAATCTATGCTTACAACATCACATCTTCAGACTACAGCGTAGGCGGCATGGCCGTCTCGAACGACGGCAACAGCCTCTACATAGCATTCAATAACCGTAGCCAGAATCAGTCGTTCATATTCCGCGTCTCCGGGCTTCTGACCAATATCGACTATGCCGGCACCATCACCGACATCAAAAGCAGTCTCACATACGGTGCGGTCAATTGGTCGCTTGACACCATGAGCATCAGTGGTCCGACACGCTTCTCCCGCTGCATCTCCTCGATAGCTGTCGATCCTCGTGAGGGCACCGACCATATTATTGCCACCTTCCAGGGCTACGGGGCCGGCAGCAACGTTGTCGACATCCGCAACGCCTCCACCGCTTCACCTGTCGTCACCTATAAGACCGTTGCAGGCAACATCCCCGCTTTCTCAGCCTTGGTTGAGTTGACGGGTGGCGATGTCTATGTCGGCACAGATGACGGTGTCTGGGTCGCTACTGCCAGTTCATACGCTTCCGCGTCGACCTCATGGCAGCGTCACGGTTCTTTGGCCGGTGTGCCTGTTACGGCCATATGCCAACAAACCCATGTTATGCCTGTTGTTCATGCAATCAATCATGTCGGCATCAACGTTGAAAACTACACCTTTGCCCGTACCAAATACCCCTATGCCATATATTTCGGGACCTATGGTCGCGGTGTCTTTATGGATTCCACCTATGTCGTTGACCACACCAATGAGATTGTCGATCCCAGCGACTATTTGGGCATCAATGATGTCATAGCCGGCAACATAGGCCACATCAAACTCTATCCCAATCCGGCATCCGACCGTGTGCGGCTCCAGTTTACGCTGCCGACCTCGGCCTCGGTCGTTGTACGTATCTACGACATCAACGGAAAGCAGGTGATGGCTGACAACTTGGGATATCGGGCTGAAGGCGCTCTCACCCATACGGTCAACTGCAGCAGCCTTTCCCGTGGTGTCTACCTTGTTCACGTGACAACCGCCCAAGGGAGTGCCGCATCGAAGTTGGTTATCCGATAGTCCAGCTGCAACAATACCCATAAGAGAGTGCCATGCGGTGACAACCGAACGGCACTCTCAATGTTTCTGTCCATGCTTGTCACCTCAATTCTCAAATACAAATAACCCCATGTCTCTGATATCCGAACTCCAATGGCGCGGCATGATACATACCGTCATGCCGGGCACTGAACAGCAACTTGAAAACAATCTCACCACCGCCTACGTCGGCATAGATCCCACCGCCGATTCTCTGCACATCGGTCATTTGGTCTCCATCATGCTGCTCAAACACCTGCAGATGGCCGGACATAAACCGTTGGCCCTCGTCGGTGGAGCCACCGGTATGATTGGCGACCCCTCATTCAAGGCGGCCGAACGAAAATTGCTCAGCGTTGAGGAAGTACGGCACAATGTCGACTGTATCAAACAGCAGCTGGCCAAATTCCTCGATTTTGACAATCCGCGCAACGGCGCTGAAATAGTCAATAATTACGATTGGATGAAAGACTACCTCTTTTTGGATTTTATCCGCGATATCGGCAAGCACATCACCGTCAACTATATGATGGCCAAAGATTCCGTCCAGAAACGATTAGAGACAGGTCTCTCGTTCACCGAATTCAGCTATCAGCTGCTCCAAGCCTACGATTACCTGACACTCTACCGCACCAAAGGATGCCGTTTGCAGATGGGCGGTTCTGACCAA
Source organism: Candidatus Hemicellulosilyticus sp. P3 (assembly GCA_001543385.1). GTDB lineage: Bacteria > Bacteroidota > Bacteroidia > Bacteroidales > P3 > Colimorpha. Next base: position 80,328 of record LPNH01000002.1, on the reverse strand, counting down.
TGGGGCAACATCACCACCGGTACAGAACTTATCCGTCGCATCGAGGGTGGCGAAGCCTATGCACTGACCTGTCCGATCATCACCAAGGCTGACGGCACCAAATTCGGCAAGACAGAGGGAGGAAACGTCTGGCTGGATCCTTCCAAAACCTCGCCATACAAATTCTATCAGTTCTGGTTAAACTGCTCCGATGTCGATACGGCTCGCTACATCCGTATCTTCACCCTGCTCTCACAAGAGGAGATCGCCGGTTTGGAGGCACAACACCTTGCGTCACCCGAGCAGCGCACCCTGCAGAAAGCCCTGGCTCGCGAAATCACCGTTAGGGTCCATTCCGAGCAGGCTTACGAGCAGGCGCTCAGTGCATCCCAACTGCTCTTTGGCAAGGGCACTACAGCGCAACTCAACGCCCTTGACCGCGACACATTGCTCTCCGTCTTTGAAGGCGTGCCTCAGTTCACTGTCAGCCGCGGTGTGATTGACAGTGCGACCAGCCTGGTCGACATCGCCGTGAACACGGGTATGTTCTCATCCAAGGGAGAGATCCGGCGGGAACTCAAACAAAACGCCATCTCTGTCAATAAACAAAAAGTGGCTGAAGATGCCGTCTTGTCTGCTCAAGACATTCTTTCCTGCGGCAGTATTCTCATTCAAAAAGGCAAGAAAAACTACTACTTACTCAATATCGAAGGCTGACCATTTGCTTCAAATCGAGAGAAAGATTTGCAAATAGCGAGGGCGGCAGAAAATTTCTGCCGCCCTCGCTTTGGCTTTCAGGAGCTATGTTCTATTGTTGGAAATTGTTCAAATCATCCGCCTTGAAACTCATTATGTAATGAGTTTTCCCGATCACATTTTCCTCTGCCATGGCCACATATACGTTGGCGCTCTTTCCGAAAAGCTCAGGAGCGCGGCTGGCGTCGTCAACGAGGAGGAGCGACATGATGATTTCGCAGGTCATATCATAGAGACGTCGGGCCAGGAAGTCGTGCAACTCTTGAATGCCGGCATCATTGACATGGTTGACAGCCTTCTCGTATAGTTCCACCATTTGGCGGATGCGGCTCTGCAACGGACGCATCGTGGCGGCAACCTCGTGTTGTAGCATTTCGTGCATTATACCGAGGTAGGTGCCGTTGGTGACATAACGGATGGCTGCGACAACCTGCAGCTGTGTAGTGCCCTCATAGATAGAGAATATGCGGGCGTCACGGTATAGACGCTGGCTTTTGTATTCCATGATGAAGCCGCTGCCTCCGTGGATGCTGATGGCGTCGTAGGCGTTCTGGCTGGCGTATTCGGAATTCATACCCTTGGCAATGGGGGTGAAAGCGTCGGCCAAACGGCTGAACTGCTTCATCTCCGCCCGTTCTTCAGGGGTGAGTTTGCGATCGCGGGCAATGTCCTCAAGACTCTTGTAGAGGTCCACATAGCGGGCTGTCTGGTAAAGCAGGCTGCGTCCCGCGTCAAGTTTGGCTTTCATCCGGCTGAGCATGTCATAGACTGCCGGGAACTGGATGATCTTTTGGCCAAATTGAGCCCGCTCACGGGCATAGGCGAGACCTTCGTTGTAAGCTTCCTGGCTGAGACCTACGCTCTGAGCGGCGATGCCGAGCCGGGCGCCGTTCATCAGCGCCATGACATACTTGATGAGACCCATTTTCCGGTCGCCGCATAGTTCCGCCTTGGCGTTCTTGTAGGTCAGTTCACAGGTGGGGCTGCCGTGAATACCCAGTTTGTGCTCGATGTGGCGTACATCGACACCACCGTTGCGTTTGTCATAGATAAACATCGACAGTCCGCGTCCGTCTTTGGTGCCTTCCTCGCTGCGGGCAAGGACAAGATGGATGTCAGAGTCGCCGTTGGTGATAAAGCGTTTCACACCGTTCAGACGCCAGCACTGCTCCTTCTCGTCATACGTAGCTTTAAGCATCACACGTTGCAGGTCGCTGCCGGCATCGGGCTCCGTGAGGTCCATACTCATGGTTTCGCCGGCGCAGATCCGTGGAATATACTTGCGGCGTTGCTCCTCGCTTCCAAATTCATACAGAGTGTCGATACAGCTTTGCAAACTCCAGATGTTTTGGAATCCTGCGTCGGCGGCGCTGACCACCTCGCTCATCATCGAGAAGACGACATTGGGCAGGTTGAGTCCGCCGTAGCGGCGCGGCATGGACACGCCATAGAGACCCGCCTTGCGTGTCTGCTCCAAGTTCTCGACAGTCTTGGATGCGTAGACCATGCGGCCGTTTTCCAGATGCGGCCCTTCGAGATCGACACTCTCGGCGTTAGCGGCCAGTGTATCGGCGGCCACCTGGCCGGTGATTTCCAGCACACGGCGGTAATTTTCCTGCGCATCCTCGAAGTCTACGGGTGCGTAATCGTACTCCTTGGCGTCAGCATAATTCTTTTCTCTCAGTTCCACGAGTCTCTCCATTTGCGGATGAGTGAGGTGGAATGCAATCTCCGGGTGGTCGGTATAGTAATTAGGCATAATATTTTTTATTTTGGAAGATAAAAGAAGACAATGGACAATCGTACATAATCTTTATCTTTAGCACCGCTAAATCTGCCACGACTTTGGATGCAGAAATTGGGCCCGTATCCGGTGTCAGTGGTTTTATCCGCCTGATTATTATTTACTGTTCTTTTTATAGTACTTGATTATTTTCGGGACCACATCTTCCACGGTGCCGTTGATAACATAGTCGGCGATGCGGTTGATAGGGGCGTCGGGGTCGCTGTTGATGCTGATGATAATACTGCTGTCCTGCATGCCGGCGATATGTTGTATCTGGCCGCTGATACCGCAGGCAAGATACACTTTGGGGTGAACGGTGACGCCGGTCTGTCCAATTTGACGGTCGTTGTCGATCCAACCTGCATCGACAGCGGCGCGGCTGCCTCCCACTTCGCCGTGCAACAGCCGTGCCAGTTCGAACAGGCTGTCAAAGCCCTCTTTGCTGCCCACGCCGTAGCCGCCTGCCACGACAATGGATGCACCCTTGAGGTTATGCTTGGCGGCTTCCACGTGATGGTCGAGCACCTTCACCACGAACGCTTCAGGGCTGACATATCTGCCCGCTTCGGGATAGACCACTTCCTTGCGGTAGCGGCCTTCATATACAGCTTTCTGCATCACTCCGCTGCGAACGGTGGCCATCTGCGGGCGGTGGTCAGGGTTGACAATAGTGGCAACGATATTGCCGCCAAAAGCCGGTCGGATCTGGTAGAGCAGGTTCTCATACTTCACGCCCGTCTTCTTGTCCTCGTAGGGGCCGGTTTCGAGTTGCGTGCAGTCTGCTGTCAGTCCGCTGGTGAGGCTTGAGCTGACACGGGGGCCAAGGTCACGGCCGATAACAGTGGCTCCCATCAGGCAGATCTGAGGTTTTTCCTCCTTGAAAAGGTTCACCATGATGTCGGTATGCGGTGCCGATGTGTAGGGGAACAGCCCGTCGCTGTCAAACACAAACAATTTGTCTACACCGTATGGTAACACGTGATCTTCAATCCGGCCCTTGATGCCGGTGCCGATGGCGACGGCATGGAGCTCCACACCCAGTTCGTCCGCCAACTTGCGGCCTTTTGTCAAAAGCTCCTGACTCACTTCGCGCACTTCTGTGCCCTCAATCTCTACATATACAAATACATTGTTCATAATGCGATCTCTTTTTTCAACATCACTTCTTATCCGATAATCTTGTCATTCAACAGCTCCTTGACGAAACAGTCAATGTCGGCGTCGGCGGCTGTGAGTGTCTTGCTTTCTTTGGCTTGGAAAGCGATATTCTGCACTTCCTTGACCTTGGTCGGGCTGCCGCTCAAACCACACTGATTGGGGTCTCCGTCAACATCGGCCACACTCCATTGCGTCAGCAACAACTCCGGATGCATTTCGCGTATTTTCCCTTTACGTGCTTCATCTTTTGCATTCGGGTCAATCTCCAGCGGACATGCGGCATACTTGTACTTCATCACCCGTTTGGCGTTCTGCGGGCGGCATTCGGCGGCACTTCCGTTAACCGTTATCAAAAGCGGCAGAGGGGCTTCAACCACCTCGACGCCTCCGTCAATCGTTCTCCGGATAGTGGCTTTGCCGTCCTCAATCTTGAGAATCTCCTCGGCATAAGTCACCTGATTCAGTCCCAGCTTCTGTGCCACCTGTGGCCCCACCTGCGCTGTGTCGCCGTCAATCGCCTGGCGTCCGCCGATGACCAAGTCGACCTTGCCGATTTTCTTGATGGCTGTTGCCAAGGCGTAGCTCGTGGCCAAAGTGTCGGCGCCGGCGAACAGCCGGTCGGTCAGCAGCCAGCCGGTGTCAGCGCCGCGATAGAGACCTTCGCGGATGATTTCACCGGCGCGTGGAGGCCCCATGGTGAGCAGTCCGACAGTTGTGCCGGGATGCTGATCCTTGATGCGGAGCGCTTGTTCAAGCGCCTTGAGGTCGTCGGGATTGAACACGACGGGGAGTGCCGATCGGTTGATGGTGCCTTCGGGAGTCATAGCGTCGGAACCCACATTCTGCGTGTCGGGTACCTGTTTGGCAAGTACTACGATATTCAGTGCTTTCATAAAACAAATAATTGCTGGTGGAAACTAAAGAACCAACCCTCCGTCACAGCATATCACCTGACCGGTGATATAGTCTGAAAGGTCGGAGGCCAGATACACTGCCGTCTTGGCCACATCTTTGTCTGTGCCGGGTCGTTTCAGCGGGATGTCTTCAATCCAGCCGGCGCGTACTTCGTCGCTCAGCTGTTTGGTCATCGGCGTGTCGATAAATCCCGGGGCGATGGCGTTGCTGCGGATATTTCGTGACCCCAGCTCTTTAGCCAGCGACTTCGTAAATCCGATAATGCCGGCCTTGGCCGCAGAGTAGTTGCACTGTCCGGCGTTGCCGTTGATGGCGACAATGGAGCTGATGTTGATAATACTGCCGCTACGATGTTTCATCATCAGTTGGGCGAAAGCTTTGCAGAAATTATAGACAGACCCCAGATTGGTGGCGATAACAGCGTTCCATTCCTGCGGGGTCATGCGGAGCAACAGTCCGTCACGGGTGATGCCGGCGTTGTTCACCAGCACATCCAGTCTGCCGTACTTATCTGCCACTGCTTTTGCCACGGAGACGGTCTGGTCGTAGTCCGATGCGTCGGAAGCCAAAAATGTGGCATCCACTCCTTTGGCTTGAATCTCTTCGACAAGCGAGCGGCTGTTGTCATCCTCACGCAGGTCGGTGAAAATAATATGGGCTCCCTCTTCGGCAAAAGTAAGGGCAATGCTGCGGCCGATACCGCGCGAGGCTCCTGTAATAAGAGCTATCTTGTTTTCCAGTAATTTCATAGAAAAATTTGATGTAAAAATTATTATTCAGTTTTATTGCTCAGACTAACGGCTGTTATGGACGTAACAACCGTTCAATCCCGGTTCACTGGTTGTCAATCAATGTGAAAATAAGCGACCCTTTGGCGCACAATTTCCCGTCGACAGTGGCTTGTGCGTCGACAAAGAACGTCAAGCCGCGACGGTTTGTGATACGTCCGCGGACCGTGATGGTGTCGCCTGGGCGCACCGGGTTTTTAAAACGTACATTGTCAAGCCCTGCATAAAATGGCGTGCGACCCACCAGAACCTCCTTGATCAAAACACAGCACGACTGCCCCATTATCTCACAGAGGATAACGCCCGGCACCACCGGATTCCCGGGGAAATGTCCTTGTAGAAAGAACTCGTCACCCCGTACATGATAGTGAGATACGGCCTCGTCCCCTTGCAGATCCACGTCATCGACAAGCAACATTGGCTCGCGGTGCGGCAAAAACGTTTTTATTTCATCACGTGTCAGCATAATATCTTTATATATATTGTTATTGTGTCTATAATAAACTATAACCGTCAGCGCTTACTTTCTCAATGCAATACAAGCGTTTTGCCCTCCAAATCCGAAAGAGTTGGAAATCACAATATCGGCGGCATACTGACGGGCCGAACCGGGTACATAATCCAAATCACACTCAGGGTCAGTTTCCTTCAAGTTAATTGTCGGAGCAATCGTCTGCCGTTGCAGCGTCAGTGCCGAGACAATCGTCTCGATGGCGCCGGCGGCTCCCAGCAGGTGGCCTGTCATCGATTTTGTCGAGCTGACAGGTGTACGTCGTGCATCCGCCTCTCCCAAAGCCAGTTTGATGGCCGTTGTTTCGCTCTTGTCATTCATCGGGGTTCCGGTGCCGTGGGCGTTGATATAAAGTTTTTCATGCTCCTTATATCCCGCCTCAGCCAGCGCCAGACGCATTGCCTCGGCCGCACAGCTGCCGTCCGGTCGCGGAGCCGTATAATGGTAGGCGTCGCATGTATTTCCATAGCCGCACACCTCGGCGTAAATCCGTGCGCCGCGCTTCTGTGCCGCTTCCAGCGACTCCATCACCAACACGCCTGCACCTTCGCCCATCACAAAACCTTTGCGGCGTGCGTCGAACGGCAGCGACGCCTGCATCGGGTCTTCGCTCGTCGACAGCGCCTTGCTGTTGGCGAAACCGCCGATCGCGATGCTGCATATAGCAGACTCTGTACCGCCCGCAATCATAGCGTCGGCGCGTCCCTCGCGAATCATACGGTATGCCTCGCCGACGGCGTGTGTACCGGTGGCGCAGGCCGTCACCACAGGCAGGTTCGGGCCCTGCGCGTTGAAAAGGATGGCCACATTGGCCGAGGCGATATTGGCAATCATCATGGGGATGAACAGCGGCGACACGCGGCGGGCGCCATACTCCAGCAGGTTGCTGTGTTCCTTGCAGAACGTGTGAATGCCGCCGATGCCCGATCCAATGGCGCAGCCGATGCGTTGCGGAGTCACATCTTCGCCCACCTTGAGCCCGCTGTCCTTCATGGCCTGTATGGCGGCTGCCAGTGCAAATAAGGCATAGCGGTCGTTATGGCGAATCATACCCTTGTCAATCCCGCATGCGGCGGCGTCGAATCCGCGCACTTCAGCGGCCACTTTGACCGGAAGGTCCGTGGCGTCGATGCTCTGGATGAAATCAATGCCGCACCGTCCTGCGGTCAAGTTGCTCCACAGTGTTTCTATATCGTTTCCGACGGGCGATATGCAACCCATGCCTGTAATAACTACTCGTTTCATTTTTGCAAATATAAATGGAATAATCTGATTAAAAAAATAAAAAAATGCACAATACACCTTTAAAGTGCATCCTAAAATAAGGTGGCGGCTTTTATTTCGCCCAACGGAGCAGTGCGGCGGCGCTGACAAATCCGGCGCCGAAAGCGCTCAGTGCAATCAAGTCGCCGTCGTGCAACTCACCCTTTCGGTTCATCAGATCCATCATGATGGGAATACTGGCCGACGAGGTGTTGCCGTATTCCGCGATAATGCTGGGGAATTTTTTTTGCGGCAAATGCATATGCTCCTGAATCGAGTCAATGATACGCTGGTTGGCCTGGTGCAACATATAATATTTCACATCCTGCGGAGCCACCCCAGCGTGCTCCAGCACATGCATCAGGTCCTGCTGCGATGCAGTCACCGCCATGCGGAACACCTCGCGTCCATTCATGATCAGGGGCTCATCCACATTCACCCCCTCAGTCTCGTAGGGTGTTCTTTCCAAGCGGCGGCGGTAGGTGATCACCTCCTTGTTGGAAATAGAGCGCAGGCGGCTGGCCAGCAGATTGTTGCCGCGGGTCAACACCACGGCGCCTGCACCATCGCCAAATAGCACACAATTTTCACGTTGCTTCCAATTGACAAAACGTGTCGGCTCTTCGGCACAGACAACCAAAATATTCCGTGCACCGCGGCTGACGAAATAAGCGTCGGCGTAATCCAGCGCATAGATAAAGCCGGCGCAGGCGCCGTTGAGGTCGATACAAGGACACTCGCATCCAACCGCGCCCTCCACAATGGTGCTTAAAGCCGGAGTCACATAATTGCTGGCGACATTCGAGCAGATGATAAAGTCAATCTCCTTCGGGTTGACTCCCGACATGGCGATAGCGTTCCGCGATGCTTCGATAGCCAGGTCGATCAAATATTCATTCGACATAATGTGCCGGCGCTGAATGCCCGTGCGGGTCGTAATCCATTCGTCGCTCGTGTCCAAAATCTGGCTCAGCATATTGTTGTCCACAATATGTTCGGGCACGGCGCTTCCGGTTCCTATAATTTTCATACGACAGTTTTCTTAGTTAAATAATGTGTGCTTACTTTTTAGAGATTGTTGCCGTCGCCCTGCATTTTATGCGCGGGTGCAACTGGACAAAAGTCGCTGCAAAGGAAAGAAAAAAACGCTCTCTTGTTTCTTAATTTTTGCTGACATTTCGTTCTATTTGGCGAAAAATGCATATTTTTGGCGAAAAATAAAAATAGTGGGCAAGATTGTTGTTTTTAACTATGTCGTTGATTGATAGATTGCGCCAGCCGGTCCCCGAATTTCTTGGACGGAGACGGAACACCGTTTATTTTATACTCTTCGTTCTTGTCTTTGCCGTCTTTTTTATTTTGGTCTACCATCCCATCGGATTCCACAATACCGTGAGCACGCTGCCGCGGTGGAGCGAAGAGGCATATACGGCAGTGACCGTCGGAGTGGGTTTTATCACCCTTGTGGTCAGCCGTATCGTGCTGTTAAGACTGCTTCGTCGCGGCAAAATGACATTGGGTGGCTATCTGTTATGGATAATCGGTGAATTTCTTTTTTTCTCCGTCTCGCTGACCCTGCTGGCCTATCTCATCAACGGCCAGTACGAAATCTCCTTCATGCGCCTTTGGATCCGCATATTTTTCAGCATCACGTGCATTCTCTCCGTTCCCTATCTGCTCTTTGCGCTGAGCATGCTCTTACACGAACGCAACCGGCAGATAGAACGCCTCAACCTGCTCGTGGCCCAGCAACAGGAGGTGGAACCCGTGAGCGAAACCATCAACTTTTATGACAAAGGCGGTCGTCTGGCTTTTGCTCTGCGACGCTCACAGGTTCTCTATGTCGAATCAATGGACAACTACACCAACATCCACTATCTTTCTGACGACAATCGTGTGGAGAGCTTCATCCTGCACAACTCCATGAAACAGCTGGAGCAGCTCTATGAGCGCTGGGGATTGCTTCGCTGTCACCGCAGTTACATGGTCAATATCGACAATGTCAAGCTGCTCCGCCGTGAGCGTGACGGCTTCGTTGTCGAGCTCGCCTTTGGCGACAAGTCCATCCCGATCTCCAAAAGCTATTCCGATCGCATTGTTCACCAGTTCACTACACTCAATGGGTGATGTCAGGTGACACCGGCTATTGTCTGTTTGCTGAAAAATATGTACTTTTGTACACCTTTTTCTCATACTGGCAACGATGCCGGTCAGTAAGCAATCATTCAATAAATTATAATTTATGGCAGAAACTATTGCAAACTTAAATCAAAAAGCCACCATGCGCGACAGTGCCGCCATACGGTGGATTGCCCTGCTACTCCTTGCCTTGGCCATGTTTTGCGCCTACATTTTCATGGACATCCTGTCGCCAATCAAGGACCTGATGCAGACCGAGCGCGGCTGGGACAGCCTGGCCTTCGGCACCATGCAGGGTTCGGAGACATTTCTCAATGTCTTCGTATTCTTCCTAATCTTTGCCGGCATCATTCTCGACAAAATGGGGGTGCGTTTCACCGCTGTGCTATCGGGTGCCGTCATGCTTCTCGGCGGCTTAATCAAGTATTTCGCCGTCTCCGAATTTTTCATCGGCAGCGGGCTCGAGGTGTGGTTCACCCATCACCTCAACTACATCCCCGGTTTTGACGAGCTGGGTGTGTCGCCCTTCTACAGCGGCATGCCTGCTTCCGCAAAAATGGCTGCCGTAGGGTTTATGATATTCGGCTGTGGCGCCGAGATGGCCGGCATCACCGTCAGCCGCGGCATTGTCAAATGGTTTAAAGGCCGTGAGACGGCCCTTGCCATGGGTAGCGAGATGGCCTTGGCGCGTCTCGGCGTGGCTACCTGTATGATATTCTCCCCCTATTTTGCCAAGCTCGGCGGCCACATTGATGTCAGCCGCTCCGTCGCCTTTGGCGTTGTGCTGCTCTGCATCGCGCTGATGATGTTTGTCACCTACTTCTTCATGGACAAAAAACTCGATTCCCAAACCGGCGAGGCGGAGGAAAAGGACGATCCGTTCAGAATCAGCGATATCGGCAAGATTCTCTCCAGTCTTGGATTTTGGCTGGTGGCGCTGCTCTGCGTGCTCTATTACAGTGCCATATTCCCCTTCCAGAAATATGCGGTAAGCATGCTGCAGTGCAACCTCACCCTCACCGAGGCCGACCCCTCCACCTTCTGGGGCGGCAACACGGTTACGATCGTCCAGTACGTCATTATGCTTGCTGTTGCAGTGTGCTCCTTTGCCAGCAACTTCATCAAGACCAACAAACCGCTCAAATATGGCCTCATGGCGTTGGCTGTCGTCGCCCTTGTCATCTATTGCTACATGGGATACATGCGCGGCACTGCCGAAACCATCTTCGCGGTATTCCCGCTCTTGGCCGTGGCCATCACCCCCATTCTTGGCAACTATGTCGACCATAAGGGCAAAGCGGCCTCAATGCTTATGATCGGTTCCATCCTGCTCGTTCTATGTCACCTCACCTTCGCCTTCATCCTGCCCCTGTTCAAAGGCAGTGCTGTAGGCGGTACCGTTGTGGCTTATGTCACCATCCTCGTGCTGGGAGCCTCTTTCTCGCTTGTGCCGGCCGCCTTGTGGCCCTCAGTGCCCAAGCTTGTTGACGAGAAGATAATCGGATCAGCCTACGCCCTGATCTTTTGGATTCAGAATATCGGCCTCTGGCTTTTCCCGCTACTCATCGGAAAGGTCTTGAACAACACCAATCCCCAAGGTGTCGGCGCCTATGAACTCGACTACACCTGGGCGCTTATCATGCTGGCTTGCCTTGGTCTGGCGGCCTTGCTCATCGGTCTATATCTGAAAGTCGTCGACAAAAAGAAGCACCTTGGTCTCGAAGAGCCCAACATCAAACCTGAAGCATAACTATCCCGTTGGACGTACAGTCGTCCCGTGCGATTGAGAATAATCCGCCGATCATACAGGCAGCGTTTTCATTCGAGACCGCACCTTTAACAGACAAGGGGGTTGATGCCGCGATGGCCAACCCCCTTGTCTGTTAATACTGTATCGTCTTTTCCGCAAATTACTGTTCCTTCCCCATGGCGCGTTGGATAAATTGGTTGAGTGGGATGCTGGCTCGGAACGCCGCTGTCACCTGGTCAAAAAAACGGGGGCTGCTCACATCCCGTTTGCTCAGTGCATGCATGGTGCAGTAGTCTTTGTATTTCAGCCAGTCGGCGCCCTCCCAGTCGTTGGGGTAGCCTTTGGGGGCGCGGGTCAGTTTGCCGGTGGTGAAGAATGTGTCGCCAAAGAAACGTTGGTAGACAGGATTGTCGACAATGGACCAGAATTCGTCATAGTTGTAGTAAATCTCCTGCCGTATTGCAGCCAGTGTCGCCGAATCAGGCATGAATATGCCGCCGCCCAGCGAGCAGCCTTCCTCCAGCCCGTAGTCCGACTGGCCGATTTGCAGGTAGTAGCCGGGCGCTCCGCTGCGTTTGACACCGCCGCTGCTGAGGAAGAAAGAAATATGCGTCTTATAAGGCCGCTTGTCGGGTGTGAAACGCAGGTCTCGGTAGATGCGGTAGATGCATCGTTTCGGGTCGGGGTGGCCGATGGTGGGGTCAAGTGGGCTGAGGGTGTCAATCACGCGGGCGGTCAGTTCGGCGAAGTCGTCGCGGATGGCTTCCCACCGGGCTTTGTTGGCTTGGAACCACTCTCGGTTGTTGTGCTGTTCCAACTCCATGAAAAAGGGTAAAGTGTCGGGTGACATAGGTCGGTGTAACTAAAGGTTGAATGCTATTTTTCCACGATTCTGCTGTCGAAGGTCGACTCGATGGCTGCTTCGTCGGGCATCCCTGCGAAGAGGTCAATGCCGATGTGCGCCTCCAGCTCGTCAATGCTCATGGCAAAGGTGCGCAGCCGGTCCTTGCTTTGGCGGTGCGCCACCAGAAACCCCACTGCCTGCTGTATCGAAGGGATGTAGACCGCTTTGTAGAAAGCGTCGGGTACAGTGACACAGTTGTCACCGATGCGTTCCTCGTTGCCGTTGCCGAGCAGGGGGCCGGTGACGATATAGAGCGTGTCATAGCGTTCCGCCCAGCGACGCACCTGCATCTCTATCCGGTTCCAGACTCCGCTGTTGAAGTCGGCCCGCTGTGGCGAGATGTTGCTCAGCAGAAAAGTCTCCACCAATGCCGTCGAGTCCCACTTCATGTCGGCGGCGGGCACCAGATGTCCGCGCGAGTAGCCGCTGCGTTTATAGTCGGCGGGGGAGGAACTCTTCGTGCCGATGGCGTCGTCGGCCCGGAATTGACAGCCGCGGGTGTTATTGCGACTGTAGGGGCCGTCCAGTCGGCTGCGGCAGAGCATATAGGCCACCCAGCGCGGCTGCTCGTCCGCCTCGCTGTATTCAAGACTATAGGCATAGTGGTGCACCACGGCGCTGCTGTCGATGCAGGCCGGCAAAGCCCATGACGCCGCATCCTGGCTTTCGGCCGGATACAGTGCATGGCAGGCGGCGGCAGCTGTCAGGGCGAGGGCGATACAGCCGGCGACACAGCGGTTCAACAGGCGGCTCATGACCGGGGGCTGTTTTGTTCTGCTCTCAGTTCGTGTCGTCGGCCCCAGTGCTCCTGAAAGTCGTCGTAATTGCGTCGCAGCAGGGTGGGGATGTCCAGGCCATAAGGGCAGCGGGTCTTGCACAAGCCGCAGTCCACACATTGATTGATGACCTCCATCTTCTGTCGGAATGCTTCGGTGAGGTAAACGCTGTAGGGTGCGCGTTTGAGAAAGAGTGACATACGGTTGCAGTCTTGTATCTCAATGCCGACGGTGCAAGGCTGGCAATAGCCGCAGCCACGGCAGAAATCGCCGGTCAGCTCGGCCCGGTCGCGGGCGATGCGTTGCCGCATCTCGTCGTTTAAGACGGGGGGATTGTCCTGGAAAGACAGAAATTCGTCCAGTTCGCTCTCCTTCTGGATTCCCCAGATGGGTTCTACGTGTGGATATTGTGCCAGATAGGCGTATGCGGTGGCGGCGTGGGTGATGAGTCCGCCCGACAGCGCTTTCATGGCTATATAGCCGATATTGGCTTTGCGGCAGCGCTCCACCAGGGCCTGTTCCTTGTCCGAAGCAAGATAGCTGAACGGGAACTGCAGCGTCTCATAGAGTCCGCTGTCAATGGCTTCGCTGGCCACAGCGAGTCGGTGGTTGGTGATGCCGACGTGGAGCACCTTGCCCTGATCCACAGCCTGCTGCATGGCTTCGTAAAGCCCGCTTCCGTCGTCGGGTTTAGGACAAAAAGCAGGGTTGTGGAATTGATAGAGGTCGACATAGTCCGTCTGCAGCAGCCGCAGACTGGTCTCCAGGTCGCGCCAGAAACCGGCGGCGTCCGTGGCGCCCGTCTTGGTGCTGATGACGGCTTTGTGACGCCGTCCGCGTAACGCCATACCCAGTTTCTGTTCGCTGTCAGTGTAGAAACGGGCAGTGTCAAAATAATACATGCCGCCGTCCAGGGCCTTATGTATCAAGTGTACGGCCTCCTGTTCGCCGATGCGCTGAATGGGCAGCGCACCGAAGCCGTTTTTCGGGACGACGAGCCCCGATCGTCCAAGTGTGACTGTTTGCATGGCTGTCGATGCTTTATTCAATGTTATCTATAATCAACTGGTCCCTTGAGATATGGAAAGTCACTTCATGTTGTCCGATGCGCATGGTGTACCTGCGCTCCGGATCGTCCTGATAGCGGGGTCTCGGATCCTGTGCGAGCAGTTCGGGCAGCAGATCGCGTATGCCGGGCTCTATCCGTTGCAGCATCCGGTCGCTGCATACCACTTCCAGTCTGCGGTCGCACCCTTCGGTGGCGAAGCCGCTGCGGGCTTCGGGGTGGCAGTCGGTGTAAGGCAGATATGGTTTGATATCGTAGATGGGGGTGCCGTCGACCAGGTCGGCACCGACCACATGCAGTATCGGTCCGAGGCTGTTGTCCGTCTCCACACTTGTCAACCGTACAGATGACAGCCCGATGGGGTTGGGTCGAAACGGGCTGCGAGTGGCGAAGACCCCTACACGTCTGTTGCCTCCCAGTCGCGGCGGACGTACAGTGGGGTGCCAGCCTGCAGTGGCGGTGCGGTTGAACTGCCACAGTAGCCATAGGTAGTCATAATCTTCCAGTCCGCGCACAGCTTCGGCCGAACGGTATGCTGGCTCGAAGACAATGCGTCCCGGCACAGCCGCCAGTCCGGACTGGCGCGGCATACCGAACTTTTCGGGCAGAAGGTTTTCTATGTGAGCTATCGTGTGCATGGCATCGGTCGGATGGGGCCGTCGCCCGTTCGGCAAGGCAATACAGGGCATGTGTCACTTTGCAGAGCAAAGCGGACATCCTCTTCATAACCCATGCGTAGCAGCCGTTGCACATGTGTCGCTTTTCGGCAGAATTCAAAAAGGTTGCTGCCTGCGTTGCGCCACAGCGTCACCGCCATGGTTGCGGCATCGTTGACAGCCTCATACTGTCCGCTTGCGCAGAGCGCTTCGGTCAGTGCGCCGCCAAAAAGGGTGTCTTCCAGGCTCACGTCGTTTCTCCATCCGCTGCAAATCACCACGACGTCGGACGTCTGTTGGATCAGGTGGCGGCAGAGTGTCGAGATATTGCTGAAAGCTCCTGCCAGCACCTGATCTGCGTCGGAGGCGCTGAGGATGGCCACCGTGCCGTTGGTGGAACTGAACGCAATGCGCACACCGTGCAGATCATGCGACAGATAACCGGTGGGTGAGTTGCCCCATTCGGCATCGTTCACCCGGTGTCCGTTGCGTTCGGCGGCAGTCTGATAACCCATCCTGCGATACCCCTCCAGTTCGTCTATCCGCATCAGCGGCATCACCTCCTCAACTCCGGCCTGCAGTGCGGCACATATACTTGTCGTGGCACGCAGAATGTCGACGGCGACAGCTACATGAGGTGTCGTCAGTGTGCGGTGTCTGTACAATTCAGGCGATACGATCAGTTCTATACGCTTCATTCACCAGCGTTTAATTGATAAAACATTCCTCTTCGAATGCCTCCATGGAAATACGCGTTGTCTCCATTTCGCCGTTCTCGTTCAGCACACAGCTGAAATAACTGTCGTTTGCCTTTTGATAGCGGTCCTGTTCGAACTGTCGTCTCTGCGCGCTGAAAGGCAGGTCTCGGAGCACCTGGTTGCATGTTGCCTCAGCCAGCCTGCAACGCAGGGCCGTGTTCACGTCGATGTCATAGTCCTGCATCAGCCTCTTGTCTGCCGGTCGGGCCACCGCTTCGCCCTTGTAATCCCGCTCGGCCTTTGTTGATGCCTGAACCCAGCTGTGCATCAGCTCCGTGTTGCTTTTGCATGATCGCAGTGCATACTCTGCAAAGAGAATCACCTCGTCCTCCTTTTCCTTCCAGCGGTGCAGTGTCACAACCAGTATCGCGTCGACTCCATAATGTTGGGCATAGCGTTTCAGGTCGCCTTCCATCAACTCGCGTGTCGACTGCTGCTCCTGACCCGCTATCAGTTTCGAGGCCATCGGCGGCACCACATAATATCCCTGTGCCGACAACGGTTTGTTTAATGTCAGGTACATGTGACGAGCGGCGGTGTTGCGTTCCGCGTTGAAAGCAACGTCTTGCGGGTATTTCTCCTCTTTACGTTGGCTGTTATCCTGCAGCGGGGCGATATAGACTGTGACCGGGCGCTCCTTGTAGATGCTGCTGTAAGTGGCCGCTTTCTTTTCACCTTTGCAGCCTGCGGCCAGCAACACGGCAGCCAAAAGGTACGGTATAGTGGTCTTGCGTATCATCATCGCGGTGTCTCTGTTGGTGGAATACTACTCTTCGTTTTCTTTTTGGCCCTCATTCTGATCCGCAGCCCGTTCCCGGTTGCGTTTTTCGCGGGCGGCCTCGCGCTCGCGTTGCCGCTCTTTGCGCAGCGCTTCTCTTTCTTTTGCGGCCTCCTTTTGGGCCCTCTCCTTTGCCTTTGCGGCCTCCTTCTTGGCATTCTCTCTTGCCGTCTTGGCCTCCGACCGTTCCTGATCGCGCTGTTCCTTTTCCTTGGCCCGGATGCTCTTGATCAAGTCTCGTTCGTTGGCGGCAGCCTGCTTGGCTTCGGCCCGTTGCCGCTTCTGCTGTTCGCGCATCTCGCGCTGCAGCGCTTTGGCCTGCATCGCCGAATCCTTGGCGTTAAGAGGTGTCGATTCCCTTTCGGTCTTTTGCAAGTCAATGATATAGATCGTCGACGTGTCGCTCACTGTGTCCGACAGATACTCCGGCACCAGTTGCAGCTTCAGTTGGCGGACATAGCGTTGCGCATTGGGGTAGAGCATCACCTCGTTGTTCAGCATTCGGTTTGCCTCGCTGTGCTTGCCCAACATCGCCAGGGCCACACCGTAGTCGGCAAACCAGCCGGGCCGCACCGTGTCGCCCCGTTGCGCTTCCAGTAGCTCCCCATAGCAGTGGGCCAAGTCGGTGAGGTTATATTCGGTGGGGTGCTTCTCGTACTCCATCGCCTTTTGCGTCACCATGCGTTGCATCAGTGCAGTGCTGTTGCACCCCGCTGTCGCCGCCGCCAGTGCCAGCATCAGCCATGCGGTTCTCCGCCGCGGGCACACCCTGTCGTCGACATCTCTTTTTTGCGCCATATTCTGTTGATATAAATATTCTTCAAAAAAACGGCAACCTATAAGCCGGGTTCTGTTCAGCCGTAATTACGGCCGCTCTATCATTTATCTACTGCCGCCGTCACCGACGGCCTCTATCAACCCACCCTCCGACAGAGGCAGGTGTCGGCTGAGGCTGACGACCTGCTTTAATTTCGGGCGAGCCGGCCCTTGACTGTCGGTATATTTGGTCTTTCAACCCATAAGGTTTACCACCGGCCTGCATCACTGCAGACCGTCGTGAGCTCTTACCTCGCGTTTTCACCCTTACCGCGGCCCGAAAGCCGTGGCGGTATGTTTTCTGTGGCACTTGCTGTAGCATAGGCTCTTTCCTCCTTTGCCCCTTCCTGTTAGGAAGTATGGTGGCTCGTGTTGCCCGGACTTTCCTCCCGCCCGAAGGCCGGCGATAGACCGGTTGCCGTTTTTAGGTTTCTAAGTGTTAATTTTACGTTTGAGTATTCTATAATCAGTTTATTATTAAAAATCAAACCCCGCGATCTCCCTTGCCATATCGTTGAGCATCAGACATTCTCCGCGTTTGATAGGCTGCGTGTCCGTGCGTTCGCTCCAAGGGGCGAGGATAAGAAAATGTCCTCTGGCACAGGCCTCGGTGAATGCCCCGCCAGGCTTGGTGAATGGCGAAAAACCGGTGGGCGACAGGTAGATAGTGGACAACTGTGCGTCAAAGGCGGCACGCATCACCGCTTTCTCTCCAGGACTCAGCGCCGGCGACACCAAGACAGCACCTTGACGGGCCTCGCCGACATAACGTTCCACGGTCTCTTGAATCTCATTGGCAGTCAACTTCCGGGAACACTGCACCTGTAACTTATAAGGATGTTGCAGCAGGAAACGGTTGCCGATGGCGGCGTAAGTCTGTCCACCGTATTGTAAGCCGAAGTTCACACAGAAGAGGTCGGGATGCTCCCGTTTGGCCAGCAACCGGCGCGGGTTGTCTTCCATATAGTCCAACCAACGCTGCAGCTGTCCGTTCTGCAAAAGAATGCAGTCATTGTAACCCTGTTCAAAAAACAGTCCCTTCTCATGTCCCGTATGTCTTTGGCACCCTTGCTGTTGTTGTGAATGCTGAGCGTTTTCCTGTCGTACAAGTTCCGTCTCTTTCTTTTGTTGCGTTTTTTTTTGTTCCGCGCGTTCTTGTTGTATATTTTTTTGTTGCGTCGGTTCTTGTTGTATGTTATTCTGTTGTTCGAACTCCTGTTGAGGATGTTGCAACACTGTTGCAACATCCCCCGTTATCCGTCGGTACTCCTTATTGCAACCAGTCTTGAACCCTTTAAGCACAACCCCCAGGTGATTCTTCATTTTTTGTCTCACGAAGAGGATGCCATGCAGATGGTCCGGCATCATCTGCAGCGCCAGCAGGCTGACCTCGGGGTAATACTGCGGAATCTCTTGCCAGCAGCGTTGCACTGCCTCACCCACCTCCGACAGCACCATCCGTGGCGTCTCGGCACTGCCTTTGGCAGCGTCGCTGCGACCTTGCACCTCCCCGAACATCTTCCGGCGACCTTCCGTCACAAGCGTCACCATGTACATACGCCGATCCGTGTAGTCGTGGCTCGGGCAGCACCGTTTCGTCGACGTCTGCCGCTCCCCGGCGTAAGCCTTACCCTGTTCAAAGGATTTCCTGTCCATGTTTTTGCCGTCCTGTTCGGTCCGTTGTTTGTGTTGTGGGTGTATGATTGATGTTGTGTGTATGATTGGTGTTTCGTGTGTTGTGACAGTGTCGCAACCACCCCTACAATCCCCGCAGCCATTGTATCTCTTCGGCCCAGCGGGTGGGGTCGGGAGTCTCGAGGATGATGGGCATGTCGTCGAAACGCGGGTCGTGCATGAATCGAGAAAAGAAGTCCTTGCCTAGGAACCCTTCCCCGAGCACTTCGTGACGGTCCACATGGCTCCCGTTGCCTTTCTTGCTGTCGTTAAGGTGTATGGCACGCAGGTACTGGAGACCGATGATGCTCTCAAACGCCTCGAAGCACTCATTATAGCCGCTCTCCGTCGAGAGGTCATAGCCGGCTGCCAGCGTGTGGCAGGTGTCGACACAGACCCCCACGCGGCTCTTGTCGTCGATGCCGTCGATGATGCGGCGTATATGTTCGAACTTCCATCCGAGGTTGGTGCCTTGTCCGGCGGTGTTCTCGATGACAGCCGTCACCCCCTCCGTCTGCGCCAAAGCCCTGTTCACCTCGCGTGCAATCTGGTCTAAGCAGGCCTCCTCGCTGATTTTGTTGAGGTGGCTGCCAGGGTGAAAGTTCATCAGTTGCAGTCCCAGTTGTTGCGCCCGTTGCATCTCGTCGAGGAAGGCAGCACGGCTCTTGGCCAGTGTTTCCTCGTCGGGCGAACCCAGGTTGATGAGGTAGCTGTCGTGCGGCAGCACATATCCAGGGTCGAAACCCCGTTCGACGAGCAGGCTTCGGAAGGCATGAATTTCCTCTTGTGCGAGGGGTTTGCTCACCCAGCTGCGTTGGTTGCGGGTGAACAGAGCAAAGGCGTTGGCTCCGATGGCCTCCGCGTTGAGGATGGCGTTACACACCCCGCCGCCTGCACTCACATGCGCTCCGATATATTTTGCCATAATCGTCCTTTCTATATAGTATTATGCAAAGGTACGAACTTTCATCCAATCGGCAACATTTGTCGTATGCGAAAAGTAGACCGCGGATTCAACAAGTGAATCCGGAACAGTCAAACCCCCTCCGGTCGTCAGAATTTATGTCAGAATAGCCTTTGATCCCACCATTCGGTGAAGAAACGGGGGGGCAATGTGACAAAATGCAAATGCGTGAAAAAAAACTGGCACCACATCATTATGGCACCAGTTTTTCTGTGCTATCGCCGCGCTATCGAATCTATCAGTCAGATTTTGCTTTTCGCGGGAGTGGCGGGTGGCGGTCCTATGCTTTCAGCAAAAAGTCAAGGTTGTCTTTGAGGCCGTACTCCTTGGTGTTCTCCATCTTGGTTTTGAAGACCTTCATCTTATTCGGCTTCCCGACCAGCGAGAGTCTGCCGTCCTCAAGCAGCAGTGCTGTGGCTTCGCGGATAGCGGCCACGGTGGCTTTGGGGTTCACCATGATATACTCCTTCAGCCGGTCGTCGCGGGTCTCGCCGCCGTGCTTGGGGTCGAAAAAGTCGGTATAGTGCGGATTGATCTGGAACGGCACCAGCCCCATGCAGTCGAACGATGCCGGCATGACGATAGGCATGTCGTTGGTGGTGCAGAGGGTCGGTCCCGCCACATTGCTGCCGGCGCTCCAGCCCATGTAAGGCATGCCGTCGAAGGCACGCTGGCGGATGGCCTGCATCAGTCCCGTGCGCTGCAGCTCGCGGACAAGGTGGAACGTGTTGCCGCCGCCCACGGCCACACAGTCAGTGTCGTAAACTGCATTGACGGGCAGCGCCTTGCGATGTACGCTGGTGAGTTTGACGCCGAACTCGGCATAGACTTTCGCCACTTTGGCCTCGTAGGCGGCATAACTTTTGGCCAGGCCGCCTTCGGCCAGCGACACGCCGGCATAGGGCACAAAGAGCACCTTTCTGACATGATGCCGGCGGCAGAAGTCGGCAATCATATCCTTGCACCATCCGAGATAGGCTTCGCCGCGCATCGTGCTGTTGCTGATAAGCAAAAGATTGCGTTTATCCATAGTTTTGCATTTTAAACATTCGGGAATAGTCCGCTGTCGCCTTTATGCGTCGATGTTGGCATAGGTGGCGTTACGTTCGATAAATTCGCGGCGGGGAGGCACGTCGTCGCCCATCAGCATACTGAATATGCGGTCGGCCGATGCCGCGTTCTCAATGGTGATTTGGCGCAGCTGGCGGTTCTCCGGGTCCATGGTGGTCTCCCACAACTGTTCCGGGTTCATCTCACCCAGACCTTTATAGCGTTGTACGTGGATTCCTTTGTCGCCCACCTCGGCCAACGCCGCTATACGTTCCTCTTCGCTCCAGCAGTAGATGCGGCGTTTGCCTTTCTGCACCAGATAGAGTGGGGGAGTGGCCAGGTAGACATAGCCGTTCTCGATAAGTTCGGGCATATAGCGGAAGAAGAATGTCAGCATCAGCGTGTCAATGTGCGAACCGTCGACATCGGCATCGGTCATAATGATCACCTTGTGATAGCGGAGCTTCTCCATATTCAAAGCCTGGCTGTCTTCGGCTGTGCCTATGGTGACGCCCAGTGCGGTGTAGATATTCTTGATCTCCTCGCTTTCGAAAGCGCGGTGGCGCATAGCCTTCTCCACATTGAGAATCTTTCCGCGCAAAGGCAGGATAGCCTGATAGCGGCGGTCACGCCCCTGTTTGGCGCTTCCGCCTGCCGAGTCGCCCTCCACAAAATAAATCTCGCACATGCCGGGGTCGCCGTCCTGACAGTCGGCCAGTTTTCCGGGCAGTCCGCCGCTGCTGAACACATTGCCCCGCTGCACCATCTCGCGGGCTTTGCGGGCGGCCTGGCGGGCACGTGCAGCCAGGATGACCTTTTCCACAATGGTGCGGGCCTCGTTGGGGTGCTCCTCCAGATAATTCTCCAGCATCTCGCTGACAGCGCTGTCGACGGCGGCACGCACCTCCGTGTTGCCCAGTTTGGTCTTGGTTTGGCCTTCGAACTGAGGCTCCGCCACCTTCACCGAGATGACGGCCGTCAGACCTTCGCGGAAGTCTTCGCCGGCGATCTCCACCTTGGCTTTGACCAGCAAGCCGCTCTTGTCGGCATAGGCCTTCAGTGTGCGCGTCAGGCCGCTACGGAATCCAGCCAGATGGGTGCCGCCCTCATGGGTGTTGATATTGTTGACATACGAGTGAATATTCTCGCTGTACGAGCTGTTGTACTGCATCGCCACCTCTATCGGGATGCCGTTGCGGTTGCCTTCGATGCAGATGGCCTCGGGCATCAGTGTCTCGCGGTTCTCGTCTAGATAGGCGATGAAATCCTTCAGCCCCGCCTCGCTGTAAAAGCGGTGCTTGGTGTTTTCGGTGCCCTCCTCTTTCGGGCGGCGGTCTTCCAATGTCAGTTCGATGCCTTTGTTCAGATAGGCCAGCTCGCGCAGCCGGTTCTCCAGCGTGGCGTAGTCATACTCTGTCACCGTGAAAATCTGCGGGTCGGGGTGGAAATCGATGCGGGTGCCCCGCTTGTCGGTCGTCCCCGTCTCTTTCACAGGGTATAACGGCAGTCCGCGGCTGTATTCCTGACGGTACACCTTGCCGTCGCGGTACACCTCGGCGGTCATACGGTCGCTCAGCGCGTTGACGCAGCTGACGCCCACGCCGTGCAGTCCGCCCGACACCTTGTAGCTGCCCTTGTCAAATTTGCCGCCGGCGTGCAGCACCGTCATCACCACTTCCAGTGCCGAGCGGTGCTCTTTCTCGTGCATGTCCACGGGAATGCCGCGGCCGTTGTCCTCCACCGTGATGGAGTTGTCCTCATTGATATAAACCTGTATGCTGGTGCAGTAGCCTGCCAGTGCCTCGTCGATGGAGTTGTCCACCACCTCGTACACCAGATGGTGCAGTCCGCGGAAGTTTACGTCGCCGATATACATGGCCGGGCGCATCCGCACGGCCTCCAGTCCTTCCAACACGGTGATGCTGTTGGCCCCGTAGTTGGTCTGCGTCTTGATTTCGTCGCTCATAAAAAAGTATAGGTATAGTTCAGTTTTATATGCAAAGGTACGAATAAATCCGCTAACGGGCAGGTACGAGTTATCAACTCGTAAATGTCCGGTCCTCAACTTTTTCCCTGTCTTTTGGACGGCTTCACCGCAACAGGGTCACATTGCCCGTCAGCACCTGCCATCCGTCGGGAGTGCTGCGGCCGCGGTACCGTATCCGGTAGACATACGTGCCCTGTCCGCACGGAGTGCCGTTATGGGTGCCGTCCCATTCCGTCTCGATGCTGTGGCTGCTGAACACCTGCAGCCCTTCGCGTGTGAATACAGCCATATGAAATTCGATGATGCCGTTTCCGTAGGCGCGGAACGTCGGGTTGCTGCTCAGCGACGGACAGAAAACATTGGGGACGAAAATCGTCTCGTCGGCCAGGTGGATCCGTTTCTCGGCAGAGTCTGCGCAGTGGTCGTTATAAGCCAGCAGCGCAATCACCAGCTCGCCGGCATCCTCGCCTGCTTCGCAAACGATGGTGGGGGCGTCGCCCCAGGCCAGTCCGTCCACATACCATTCACGTGCCGTGTGACCGGTGCTCATATCCCAAGCCGTCACCTGCCGCTGGTCTTGCCGCAACACCTCGGGCCGGCAGTCAATGGCCGCCGTCACATTGACGATGGGTGCCAGCGTCATCTGTGCGCTGGACGGACAGGCCGGCCCGGTGGCATACTCCGCCGTCAGCGTCACCAATGTAGTGTCCTGCAGGTGCAGACTTACGGCAGCGTCGTGTTCGTGTCCTGCCAGCTGTCGGTCATCCGGCGTCGCCGACCAGCTGCATCCATAGCCGTCGGTGAGGGCCGTCAGCCGGTACCGCTCCTGCTTGCAGACATATTCAGATCCAATCTCCACCCGTAGTTGCGGCCGCACAACGAGGTGCAGCCATACCGTGCTGTCACATCCGTGCCGGGAGGTCATCCGTGCCTCGTAGTCGCCGGTCTCGTTGCGCGGCGTCCCGTCAAAGAGGAGGCTTTCGCCGTCGCACACCGTGTCGTGGCGATGCAGTGCGAATGTCTCGTGGACAGTCAGATGCAGAGTGTCGGAACCCGGACACCCTGCGTCATTGGTATACAGATGGACGTAAACGCCGCTCTCCGCATAGGTTCTGCCGTCGCGGTGCCACCGGTACCGTTCGCAGGCCGCCACCGCCGTGTCGCTGTGGCTCGACTCGAGGATTGTCAGCCGCAGCGTGTCGGCGCTGGCGCAGCCGTCCGAGTTACGGTACTCGTAGACATACGTCCCGCTCTCCCCATAGTCGGTCCCGTGCCACAAATAGTTGTCACATGCCGCCTCGGCCAGCAAAGTATGCGTGCCGTGTGCGACGGTCAGCAGCAGTGTCACTGAACTGGCGCAACCCTGTCGGTCCGAATATTCAAAAAGGTAAGTGCCGCTCTCGTTGAGTGTCATGTCGTGCCAGCTGTAGGTCTCGCAGGCCGCCGTCTGCACCGTGTCGTGAATGCTTGGGTGGATAGTCAGGTGCAGCGTCGTCGTGCTGTCGCACCCCGCGGCGTTGACATCGCGGTGCACGGGCGTGTCGGTCGACGCCGTATAGGTGGTGCCGTGCCACGTCAGACTGTCGCAGGCGGCCAGGTTCTCCGGTTGACATCGCGGTGCACGGGCGTGTCGGTCGACGCCGTATAGGTGGTGCCGTGCCACGTCAGACTGTCGCAG
Source organism: Candidatus Hemicellulosilyticus sp. P3 (assembly GCA_001543385.1). Taxonomy (GTDB): domain Bacteria; phylum Bacteroidota; class Bacteroidia; order Bacteroidales; family P3; genus Colimorpha. The sequence goes on along the minus strand of LPNH01000002.1, from coordinate 56,176 downwards.
GCGGCCAGGTTCTCCGTGGCTTGCGAGCTGTGTCGCACAGTCAGGTGCAGCGTCGTCGTGCTGTCGCACCCCGCGGCGTTGACATCGCGGTGCACAGGCGTGTCGGTCGACGCCGTATAGGTGGTGCCGTGCCACGTCAGACTGTCGCACACATCCTGTTCATCCACGCCGCTGTTGCTGAAACGCACCGTAAGATAAAGCGTGTCGGCCCCCGTACATCCCGAGCCGGAGGTGTGGACATACGTATAGGTCCCGCTTTGGCCATATTCCTGTCCGTGCCAGCTGTACCGGTCGCATACTGTGTCCCGGGTCGTTTCGTTCAACACCGGCGACACCGTCAGCGTCAGTGTCCGCAACGAGTCGCATCCGGCCGCTGTCTGCATCCGGTGGGTATACACGCCCGTTGCGCCATATTCCGTTCCTTCAAACGTATAGCTTTCTCCCGGGCAGATATCGGCGCTCACCGACTCGGCATAGACGGGGCTGACATGCAGCGTCATCGTCACAATGCTGTCCACGCCGCTGCCGGTGTTCAAAGTGTCATATTGGGTGCCCGCTGACTCAAACAGCACTCCGTTCCACAGATAGGGAATCTGGTCTTGGCACACCGTTTTCTCAACCGTGTCGCCGGGATGCCGGCAGATATCGCCGATATAGAGTGTGGCCGAGCTGGTGTCAGCACAGCTGCCGCCGCTCAGCATGGCCACCAATCTCACCTCATGAGTCCCTTCTGAAAAAAAATGTGAAGGGTGCGTCTCCGACGAGGTGGTCCCGTCGTCAAACAGCCATAGGTACGTCTCGCAAGGCAGGTTTGTGAGCTGGGTGTGCGCCGCGTCAGCGCTGATAACACTGTTGTTATTGAAGTTCACCCGCACACCGCACTCCAGTGTGTCCGTCATCTCATAGCCGAACCTGCTGGTCGGATAGCGGCTGCCCGCAATGGCGGTCAACGTCGACGAGCACGCCGTGTTGCCGGCTCCGATAAATGTCAGGTCGCAGTGATAGGTCCCCTCTTGCGTGATATGAAAACTTTGTTCGGCGGAGAGTGTCACATCCGGTGCCGCGGCGCTATACCAGCGGTAGTTGAAGCCCGACGGCGCCGTATAAGTGTTCTCCACCACGTCGCCGCAGTCGCTCGACAAAAGTTGCTTTGTGCCGCAGTCAATCACAAAATAGGCATATCCGTAATGTGCCGACAGGCTGCAATCATAAGTGGTGAGCTTGATATAGATAGTCTGCCCGTGAAACGGCGTCAGCGCGACCCCCACCGTGGTCCAGTCCTTCCACAGCACCGAAGAATAAGAGTTCCATCCCAGGCTGCTGTTGGCGATAAAGTCCGCCGAATAGCAGGCGGCGTTGAGCTCGTCGCCCTGCTCGTCGGTGATGCGGAAGGTGAATCGCGGCTGTTCGTTGGGCGAATGGTTGGGGTCCTCCAGCACAGCGGCGTATTTCAAAATAAGCAGGTCCGAGACCGCCGTGTCGACGGTATATCGGTAGCGGATGCTTTCGGCCTGCGCTCCCGTGCTCCAGTTCCCCAGCCGTACCGATGAGGCATAGCCCTCGGGCACAGTGCGCAACTGGTTGCCGGTGCGCGGGTCCCGTTCGTTCAGCGAGCGGTGCACCGTGTGCCGTGAGTCGCTGTTGCCGCTGCCGTAGTCCATCACGCCGACATTTGCGTCCGGGTTGGAGAAAGCGCCGTAGCGACATTCCGTCCGGCACGAAGTCAGGTCATCATACACGATACACGTCCCTGCCGTCATGTCGCAGTCCGTGCGGAACGTCACCCGCGTGGCGCGGCTGGTGTCATCTGCTGCGCAGTCAGGCAGCACATAAACGCGATAACGGGTGTCGGATTCCAGCCCAGTCAGCGTCAGCTGCCCCTCCGTTGTGCTGGCGTAGAATACGGGGCTGGCGCCTTCTTCGCTCAGATAGACGGTATAGTGGGCCCCGTCGCCCGGTGCCCATCCGATCCGGGCGCCGGACGGGGTGATCCGGTCCACCGCCACGGCCGGCATTGCGCATTCGTCGTTCACCTCGCAAGCCCTGTGATACCATCGCACATTATTGCGATAACTGATGCTTGACCCTCCTGACGGCGGCCTCGTCGGGTCATAAGCGGTGTTGTCATTATAAGCATAGCGTGACGAATATCCCGTGTTGCTGTGCACATAGGTGCTGTTGTAAGGCGAGCTGTTGTAGCTCCCGGTATTGTCGACAATAACCAGCAGCAGGTTGTCCGTGCCGTTGTAATAAAAAGGCGTGGAAAACACGATGTCGTTCCACACCGAAGCGGCATACCGGGCCGTGCCGCTCCAGACCAGCGTCAAATCCTCCGGTGTCAGCCAGTTGTCGACAGATTCCTGGTCCGTATGTGCGAGATAAATGCTTATATTGCGGCTATTCCGTGCAATTCCGGCCCGTATGGCCATGCCGTGAATCATTTTGGCGCCGCCCATTTCACCCTGCCTGTAAATCTGTTGCGAAAGAGAATACCTGTAATAGGAGTAACCCCACAGATAATTATTGGTCGAATTCCCGTCGCCGATGGCCGTGGTCTCTGTATCTGTCGAAAACCGCAGACATCCGTAAGGCTTGGTCTGCAGCGTTGTGCCGCTGCCGAGTGTCGTTGAACCTTCGTCGCATACCACGGTGGCGCGCACATAATAGCGGGTGTCGGCCGCCAACCCGGTCAACGCAAAAGGAGGGGTGTTGCCGATGGTGTCTGCCTCCGGCGACGCAAAGCCCGGGTCGTCGTCGTACTCTATCACCAGCCGTGCCGACGCCGGTGCGTCGCGCAGGCTCCAGGAGATGAACGCGCTGTTGGTGCCGGTGCTCAAACAGTGCAGGCTGGCGATATATCCGCAGGCCATCTCGGCCGGGGTGAAAACATAATAGCGCCAGGCCCCCGGCCACACGGAACAGGTGGTGCTTGTGGGGCCGGGGGCGGTGGTGTGTGCAGTCGTGTTGACAGCCAGCACATCGCCTGCGCCGGCAGCCATTCCCGTCTGATATCCGGCAGGGACGGTGGCGGGCGCGGCATTGTAAACCAGCACCACCTGGCCGTTATCCTCATACAGTTGCACCTGCCACATGACATCGGCATTATAATAGCTGCCGTAGGTGTAAGTCAGCTTGTATTCGCACACCAGGATGCGGTGGGGTGCGGCCCCCAGTGTCTGATAACGTATATATCCGTTTCTGCCGGTGCTCATGTCCCGTGCCATGCCGACAATCTTCGGGCTGTTGGCGGCCGCGTTGCCGCTGCCCAGCGGGGTGCCCGCCTGTGTCCCGCAGCGGGTGTCGCCCAGCGAGAAAATCCCGTTGCTGTTGACCGAAAAGCGGCTATAAACCCCTCCGCAAAAAGCAAACTCGAACCCGATGGGAAAAGTGCCGTAGGCGTTGTCATCCGCATAAGTGTCGACAATGATCGTCGGCGCCGTCATCGCCAGCCATTGCGTCGCCGCAACCCCTGTCGCAAAACTATAATCGCCCAGCGTCAGGCCTTGGGCCCGACCGGACACCACGCCGCCGGCCAGCAGTATCGCCCATACCAGCCGTACTGCGTTACATCGCAATGTAAATCTGCGAATTAGTGCCTTTGTCGGATGATGCATAGCGTCCGGTTGATAAATGATAACACGCTGCGAAGTTAATAAATTTTTTCATATTTAGCGCCATTATCCTTTCCCGAAGTTTCGTCATCATCACAATACACCTTGCCGCGTCACCCGGATATCGAAAAAAAACGTACCTTTGCAGATACTATGATCCTGCGTCGTTTCATCCTGCCGCTGCTTTGTGCCGCCGTCCTCTCCGTGTCGGCGCAAGAGTTCCGTTGCATGGTGCAAGTCAACTACCAAAAGCTGATGACCACGACCCAGCAGTTCAGCACCGGCGACACACGTGTCTACGAATCGCTCAAGCAGGCCCTCGATGACTTTGTCAACAGCCGCAAGTGGACAGCCCTCGACTTTGAGCAGCAAGAGAAAATCGACTGCTCGATCAGCCTTATCCTCACCGAACAGTCGTCGCCCACCGACTTTAAGGGACAGCTGCAGTTGCAGCTGCGCCGCCCGGTGTTCAACTCATCCTACACCTCCGGCCTCTTCAACTACCTTGAGTCGGCCGACTTTGCATTCACCTACAATGAAAGCCAGTCCCTCGAATGGGACGCCGGCAGTTTCTATGGCAACCTGTCGTCAACCGTGGCCTACTACCTCTACATCATGTTAGGCATCTACTTCGACTCTTTCGCTCCCGACGGCGGAGCCGGTTTCTACGACATGGCCTCCGTCATCGCCCAGACGGCGCAGACCGCCGGATTCAAGGGCTGGCGTGGCACCGACGGTCAGAAAGCACGCTACTGGTTCTCGGAAAACCACACCAACTCCGCCTACGCTTCCCTCCACACCGTCTACTACCTCTACCATCGCCAGGGGCTCGACCTCATGACCCGTGATCAGCAGCAGGCACGCGCCGGCATACTTCAGGCCGCCGACCTTTTGCTGCAGCTCCATCGTGCCCATCCCGGCGTGCTGTCCGGACAGCAGTTTGTCAGCACAAAAATCGACGAGCTCGTCTCCATCTTCAAGCCGGCGCCGCCCGAGGAACAGGCGCGTCTATACCGTATCGTCAAAGAAATCAGCCCGGTCAATATCGGCAAATTCAAAGACTTCAACACCAGATAGCGTTCTCCGCCGCCACGCCGGTCTCCCTTTAGAACACACATTAAAAAATAATATCTATGTCCTCCATTCCCATTTCAAAAGAGACAATTGACCATATTGCTTCGCGCAACAAAATCCAGAACCCCGGCCGTGCCTCCATCCGTGAGATGCGCAAGATGATACAGGACGTCGAGGCAGAGACCGGTGTCCGTTTCGTCAAGATGGAGATGGGCATTCCAGGCCTGCCTGCCCCGCAGGTCGGTGTCGAGGCCCAGATCGAGGCGCTGCGCAACGGTGTCGCCTCCATCTATCCGGAAATATACGGCACCGCCGACTTCAAGCGCGAGGCTTCCCGTTTTGTCAAAAACTTCCTCAACATCGACGTGCCGGCCGACTGCTGCGTCCCCACCGTCGGCTCCATGCAGGCCGGTTTTGCCAGTTTCCTCACCCTCACGCGCTACGACGCCCGCAAGACAAAAGTCCTCTTCATCGATCCCGGCTTCCCCGTCCAGAAACAACAGTGCCGCGTGCTCGGCATCCCCATGAAAACCTTCGACGTCTACGAATACCGTGGCGACCGTCTGCGCGACAAACTTGAGGAGGAGCTCCGCGACGGTGACGTAGCGTGCCTCATCTACAGCAGCCCCAACAATCCCGCATGGTTCTGCTTCACCGAGCACGAGCTGCAGATTATCGGCGAGATGGCCAACAAATACGGCACCGTTGTCCTCGAAGACGACGCCTACTTCCTCATGGACTTCCGCAAAGACTACAGCGTGCCCGGCCAGCCGCCCTATCAGCCCACCGTAGCCCGCTACACCGACAACTACGTCCTCATGATCAGCGGCTCCAAGAGCTTCAGTTATGCCGGAGAGCGCATTGCTATGATGATTTGCAGTCCCGCGCTCTACAACAAAGAGTGCCCCGATTTGGGTCGCTACTACAGCCAGACACAGCTGGGCCGGGCCCTCATTTTCGGCACCCTCTACTGCCTCTCGTCCGGCACCGCCCATAGCGTCCAATACGCCATGGCCGCCATGCTCCGTGGCGCCAACGACGGCACTTTCAACTTCGTGAACGACATCAAAGAATACGGCGAAAAAGCCGCTGTCATGAAACAGCTCTTCACCGACAACGGCTTCAACATAGTCTACGACAAAGACATGGGCGAACCCATCGGTGACGGTTTCTACTTCACCTTCGGCTATCCTGGTTTCGACGGTGTCGAATTGCTCAACGAGCTCATCCGCTATGGCATCAGCGCCATCTCCCTCGACATCACCGGTTCCCGCAAACAAGGCATCCGTGCCTGTGTCGCCCTGGTACAGCGCGACCAGTTCCCCGACCTCAAAGTCCGTCTCGAAAAGTTCCATGCCGACCATCCCGTCCGCTAATCTGCAACAATAACCACCATTGTCTCACCCCGGTTTATGAAGACATCGCTCATCCTCACGGGTGCCATGCTGCTCGGCATGGCATCTTCCGTTTGTAGTCAAAACGCGGCCCCCCTGCCAACGTCAGCCTCGCCCGCTACGCCTGCCGTCACGCAGTTCACCGTCACCACTTCGCGCATCTGGGACGGCGCTTACTGTGCCTTCACATCGCTCATCCAATACCGTGGCCGTTACTACTGTGCCTTTCGCGAGGCTTCAAGCCACCTCTTCGATGCCGACGGCCATGCTGCGCAGGGCGTGTCACGCATCATCGTCTCCGACGACGGTGTCAGCTGGCGATCCGCCGCTCTGCTTGTCAAAGACGGCCTTGACCTGCGCGACCCGAAACTCTCCGTCACCCCCGACGGTCGCTTGATGGTCGTCATGGGCGGCTCCGTCTACGACGGCCGCCGTCTTGTCAACATGCATCCCCAAGTCTCCTTCTCCTCCGACGGAGTCCGTTTCAGTGCCCCCGAGCCCCTCGTCATCGACCCGCAGGTATGCGAAGACTACGAATGGGTCTGGCGTGTCACATGGCACGACGGTGTCGGCTATGGCGTCTCCTACGGCAAACTTCATAACTATGTGCTGCTGCGCACCACCGATGGCGTCCACTACAGCCTGGTGACCCATCTCGATGTCATGCACAATCCGGGCGAGACCACATTACGCTTCCTTTCCGACGGCCGCATGCTCCTCATCGCCCGTCGCGAAGGCGGACGTGGCAACCAGCGTGGCATCCTGGGTCTCAGCGAACCACCCTACACCCAGTGGCAATGGCACGACATGAACGTGCCCCTCGGCGGTCCCGACGTACTGCTGCTCAACGACAGCTCCTACATCCTCGGCACACGCTCGCTCTACGCTTCCGAAAAAACCATGCTGCTCAAAGGCTACCTTGACGGCCAGTGCGAGGAGGTCTGCATCCTGCCCTCCGGTGGCGACGACAACAGCTATCCCGGCATGATCGTCGTCGGCGACGAACTCTGGGTCACCTACTACTCACGTCACGAGTCCGACAACGCCGCCATCTACCTCAGCCGCGTGCCGCTTAGCCTCTTCTCCACCCCCCGCAGTTCCGCCTACTTCAACAAATATTGGTAAAATCCAGCTTGGCCGGACGACTCTCCGATCGATTCCGATCAGCTTATCAGATCCTTCACCAGCACCACTGCCACCACCAGCGCGTAGATCAGCTTGATAAAAATACCGGAGAGCATGCCCAGAAACGTCCCCCATGCGGCGCGTAACGCCGTTTGGGAGGACTTTCCCGCCGCCAGTTCGCCGACCCAGGCGCCCAAAAACGGCCAGAAAAACACCCCGACCAGTCCTTGAGGGCCCAGCGGCAGCCCCAGCAGCGACACCACCAGCCCGATATTGCAGCCCCACACGCCGGCCTTGCTGCCGCCGTACCTCTTGGCCCCCCATGACGGCACAACATAGTCCAGCACCGTCACCAAAGCCGCCGCCAGCGCCATGACAACAATAAACCACGGTGCATGGTCAGCGGCAGACGACAGTTGTATCATCAGCAGCGCCAGCCATGCTATCGGCGGTCCCGGCAGTCCCGGCACCACGGCGCCCAGCAAACCAGTCAGCGCCAATAAAATAGCCAATACAATCAGTACACCGTTCATATTCAGATCAACATTCAGGTCATCGTTTTATAATCCTTCCAGCCTGCCGCCCTTTCCTAAACCGCCCCTGCCAGATGGCGGCACAACGTCCAGGTCCCCAGGGCAGCCAGTGTTGCGCCGGCCAGGATGCCCGCCAGCCGTTGCGGTATCGCCACATGGCGTCGTCCCAATGCAAAGCCGAGCAGCGAAAGGAGAAAAGTCGCCACCGTCACAGTCGCCACCAGCCGCGACACATAGCGCATGTCATGCCCCAGTCCCGTCCCGATGCCGACAACAAAGGCGTCGATACTTGTCGCAACACCCAGCAGCGCCATCACGCCGACACGATTGACATCCATCGTGTGCGTCTCTCCGCCCCGTATTGCATCAGCCACCATCTTGCCGCCCACGGCCACCAGCAGTCCGAACGCCACCCAGTGGTCCACCGCCGCCATCATGTCGCGGCATCCGATGCCGAGCAAAGCGCCGAGCAACGGGAACAGCCCTTGAAAAAAAGCGAAGACACAAGCCATGAGCAGACCGCGCCGCAGTGTCATGGTGCTGCTTAAAGCCGCTGCCGCCGACACGACAAAACTGTCGACACAGAGCGCCAAAGCTACAAAGAAAATCGAGAGCATAGTTTCAAATCGGCGAATCGGGCCGGCGTTAATCTATTCGTTCAAATCGTCCAGCATCTGCCGCACCGTGCGGTGCAGTGCAGGATGTTCATATCCGGGCATCAACGCACACAGCGGTTCCAGCACAAAACGCCGCAGATGCATACGGGGGTGAGGAATCTGCAACAGTGGAGTGTCCATAGTCGTGTCATCAAAAAAGATAATGTCAATGTCGATCGGTCGCGACTGATACACGTGTGATTCAGGCGGATGCAGCGGGTCATAGTCGCGGCGGCGTCCCATCGTCGCTTCGATAGCCAGTGCGGACTGCAATACCTGCTCTGCCGACAGCGCCGTGTCCACCACCACCACCTGATTCAGAAAATTGCGTTCGGCCGAAAACCCCCAGGGTGCAGTCTCCACCACCGGCGAGCGGCGCACCACCGGCCCGACACGTTCCGACAGTGCATGCACTGCACCGCGCAGCAACGCGGCCCGGTTGCCCATATTGCTTCCTATCGACAGCACCGCGCGGTGCAGCGCCAAAGGCGAACCGAAACATCCCGCCCATGCCGGGTGTCGCTGCAGCAGCGTGTGAGCCACCATGCCCATCGTATGACGTAAGTTCAGCTCGCTCACATGCAGTCGTCGTTTGCCGTCAACATAAAGATCCACCCCCAGCGGCCCGCGGTAATGCGGTGCCACAGTCCGGCGCAGCCAGCCTTCCACCACGGTGCGTGTGGCAGGCAGCGCGTCGGTCAGGCCGGCCACACGCTGCACAATGGCGTCGTCGTCAATAAACCAGTTGCCGCGGTACACACCCTGACGGCTTTCGAAAAGCGACAGTCCGCGGAAAAACAGCGCTCCGCCGTCGCCGTGCCGCCGCACCTCATACTCCAACGCCAGTTCAAGCTGAACCTCGCGGCGCGGCTCTGCGATCACCCCCTGCTGCTGATTCACCACGCGCTGCATCCACATCCGGTCCTGCTGTGACATCCTCTCCTTCACCCACCGTATGCCGCGACCCGACCCCGACCATGGCGCTTTGAGCACCATCTGAGGCCGGGACCTCAGCATCATATCCACCTCCTCCACCTTTGTCACCAACCGCGACTCGGGTTGCAGCGGCAGTAATGTGGCGCGATGCTGCAAACGTCGCAACTGTGCCAGATATGCCATGTCGGGCAGCGTCGTCTCCGCCACGCCGCACGCCGCTATCCGTTGGCGCAGCGCGGCGTCCCAGCCCCACGGCACAATCGTCGGCGCGTCGTCCGAAAAAGGTCTCCGGGTCAACACCTCCGCCACCTCCGCTGCGGTCACGGCGCACACATCGTCTCCATACAAATAGCGCATCACGTCGGCGTGTTGTCCGGCTATCCGCAACGCCCCCTCCGGCGCCACATAATGTGCGCCTCCGTTGGCGAGACAGAGGTCATGTTCCGGGTTGAACAGATAAAGTCGGGACATCACTTCAGGGTGTAAAAAAGGGGGAGGTTGATGGCTCCCCCTGATACGATAAACAATAGCGCCGTCAGCCTACTTGTTCACTTGAAACTTCTTGTTGCCGGTCTTGAAGAAGTCGGCAATCTGGTTCGCGGCGGCGATACCGGCGTTGATGTTGGCCTCTTCAGTCTGGGCACCCATCTTCTTGGGGGTGGCGAAATAGCGGCCTTCGAATGCCTTGAAGTCGGCATCGGCATCCGGCATGATATCGGTGATATACTTCAGGTCGGTGCGCTCGGCCATCAGCTTCAGCAGCCCGGCCTCGTCGATAACTTCCTTGCGGGCGCTGTTGACGAGGATGCCGCCCTTGTGCATCTTGCCGACGAGGCTATAGTTGATGCTTTGCTTGGTCTCTGCGGTGGCGGGGATGTGGAGGGACACCACGTCGCAGGTCTCGAACAGTGCATCCTGGCTGGCTACAGCCTTGGCCATGCCGCTGGCATTGATCTGTTCTGCGGTCATAAAAGCGTCATAGGCATAGACATCCATGCCGAAACCCTTGGCGATGCGGGCCACGTTGCGTCCCACATTGCCGAAAGCGAGGATGCCCAGTTTCTTGCCCATCAGCTCGCTGCCGCTCTTGCCGTTGTAGAAATTACGGACGGCATAGACAAGCATACCCATGACGAGCTCGGCCACAGCGTTGCTGTTCTGGCCGGGGGTGTTCATGGCGACGATGCCGCGGGCCGTGCAAGCCTCAAGGTCGAGGTTGTCATAGCCGGCGCCGGCGCGCACGACGATCTTCAGCTGTTTGGCGTGCTCGATAACCTCCTTGGTCACCTTGTCGCTGCGGACGATGAGGGCGTCGGCATCGGCAACAGCCTTGTACAGGTCGTTCACGTCGGTATATTTCTCGAGGAGGGCGAACTGGTGGCCATTCTCCTCGACCACTTTCTTAATTCCGTCAACAGCCACTTTTGCAAAGGGCTTTTCCGTTGCTACGAGAATCTTCATATTTATTCTTCTTTTAATGCGTTTAAAAGCTTATGGACATCCCTGATGTCATCTGCTGTCATCAGTGCGTCAACGATGTCCATAAGCCTGATCAATCTACTTTACTTGTTGGCTTTCTCGAAGTCCTGCATGCACTGGACGAGAGCCTCGACGGCCTCGACGGGGCATGCATTGTAGAGGCTGGCGCGGAATCCGCCCACCGAGCGGTGTCCCTTGATGCCGACCATACCGCGCTCCTTGGCGAAGGCCATGAAAGCGTCCTGCAGGTTCTCGCGGCCCTCGGCCATCACCCAGCAGTGGTTCATGATAGAACGGTCTTCCTTCTCGGCGGTGCCGCGGAACATGCTGTTGCGGTCGATCTCCTCATAGAGCATGTTGCTCTTCTTGAGGTTGATCTTCTCCATCTCGGCGACGCCGCCGATGGTGTTCTTAACCCACTTCAGGGTCTCGTGCATGACGAAGATGGCGCTCACCGGGGGTGTGTTGAACATGGAGATGTTCTTAGCCTCTTCGGCAGCGTGGGTGCGGAAATCCACCATGGTGGGCAGCGGGTTCATATACTGGCGGTCGGTGATCTTGCCGAGGATGTCCTTGCGGACAATGTAGAAGGTGACACCGGCAGGGCCGACGTTCTTTTGGGCGCCACCGTAGATGAGGCCGTACTTCTTCACGTCGACGGGTCGGCTCATGATGTCCGAGCTCATGTCGGCGACCAGCATCACGTTGTTGATCTCGTTGGCGGCGAAATCCTTGCGGATCTCGGTGCCATAGATGGTGTTGTTGGTGGTGATGTGGAAATAGTCGGCGTCGGCGGGGACGGTCCAACCCTTCGGGATGTAGCTGTAGGTCTTGTCTTCGCTGCTGGCCACGATCACGGTCTCGCCGAAGTTCTTGGCCTCCTTGGCGGCCTTCTTGGCCCACACGCCGGTCTGCAGATAGGCAGCCTTCTTGTTCAAGAGGTTGGCCGGAACATCCATAAAGCCGGTGCTGGCGCCGCCACCGAGGAAAAGGATTTCGTACTCGGCGGGGATATTCAGCAGGTCGCGCCAAAGCTGGCGGGTCTCTTCCATGGTGCGCTCCCAACCCGGAGTGCGGTGGCTGATCTCGAGCAGACCGATACCGGTGTTGTCGAAGTCACGGATGGCATTGATAGTGCTCTCAATGGCCTCTTTCGGCAGGACACAGGGGCCTGCGTTAAAGTTATAAGCTGTTTTCATGGTTTGTTGTTTTAATATGTTTATTTTAAGTGTTTTAGTGTGATATTCGCAGTGAATATCACCTACAAAGATAATGAAATTTTTTCAGATAACAGGCTTTCAGAATCTGCAGGTTCATTCGATGGGCCCACCCTGTGACTCCGACATCCGTTCCAAGGCTGCAATCTGCCGGCGCAGCCGTTCCTGCTGGCCTTCGACAAAAGCCTCGCTGAACTTGGTGTCGCAAAAACCGTTGCCGCGTGCCACATAACAGGCCTCGTCGGCCATTTCAGCCTCCAGCTCCTCATAGTTGGCCAGCAACTTGCGCAGCCGCGTCAGCTCGTCGGCCAGGTCCGGTTTCCTGCTCATATCGCGCCCTCCTTGATCAGTTGCTCCACCGCCAGCAGAATACCCTCATGGTCCACATCGGCTGTCACCCTGTCTGCGGCGGCTTTCACCTGGTCCGCCGCATTGCCCATCGCCACCCCCGTTCCTGCCCACTGCAGCATCTCAATGTCGTTGGCGCCGTCGCCGAAAGCCACCGTGTCGGCCTGGCTGATGCCGAAATGGCGGCACAGGTTGTCCAATCCCACCGCCTTGCTGTTGTCGAGATGAATCACATCGGTGAACGCCTTGTGCCAGCGGGGCATACGGCAGTGAGGCAGCATCCGGGCCAGTTCCTCGTCCGCTTCAGGCGGCACCACAGCTATCAGCTGATACGCCTCGTGTCCCAGTAATTCGGCGGCGGATACCTCCGGCGGCATGTCAAACCCCAGCTGATCGCGGATCGCCCGGCCCGTCGCGTCAATATGGCAGGCAAACATGGCGTGGGCGTCGAACAGCATCGTGCAGACACTCTTGTCCGCCGCATAGCGCAGCCAGCGGTCCGTCTCATCCTGCGGTATGGCGTGGCTGACCAGCACCGTTCCGTCGGCCACGACATAGCCGCCGTTCATCGTGCAGAGTCCGTCAAATTCCACCGGCATAGGCGGTATAAGCACCTCCGGGCGTCCCGATGCGATGAAAGTGCGCACGCCGCGTCGGCGCAACAAACCGAATGCACGCACCGTGCCCTCCGACACGCGGTGCGTGCGGAAACTCAGCAAAGTGCCGTCAATATCAAAAAATGCTGCCCGTATCATTTCCGCTGTTTTTGCAAAAGAGAGGCCCGGTGCTCGTGGCACCACAGCTGCCAGCTATTGAATAGATTCTGATAAACACTGTAAAACGCCATGAAAACCGACGACAGAGGGTTCAGGAACGTATTGGCCATCCAGATACCCATCGCCGTGTTCTTCTGGCCCAGCAGTTGCCCTCCGCTCACCGTGTCGCCATAGTGTCGTCCGATGCGCCGTCCGACGGCAAACTGCAGGATGCACACCGCCAGCGACGCCGCTCCGAGTTGCGCCACCTGGTTCCATACCCCGTCGCCATGCCCGACAATATAATGAATCGTTTGTCCCAGCGTGAAAAGCAGCGCTATCGCCCAAAGATAGAAAGCCGCTCCGCTGTGTCGTGCCAGCGCCGCGTTGACGCGAGGCCGGAAACGCTGCAACACCCATGCAATGACAAAAGGCAAAGCCAGCGTGGGTGCGATTCTTCGCAGAATCAGCCACAGTGAATGTCCAAACGACAGTTCCGGATGGACTCCGATGGCAGAAAACACCACCGGAGCGGCAATTGCCGCCGTCAGGTTGCCCACAATGGTATACGTCGTCACCGTCTGCCGGTCCGCGCCCAGCATACAGCTCACCACCGCCACCGACGACGCCACCGGGCACAGCATGCCCATCATCACCCCCTGGCTCAGCACTTCGCCGGCGCCCGTCACACGCATCAGCGCATAGACGCCGCAGCATACCGCCGTCTGGAAAAAGACCAGCCATGCGTCCAGCCACGACAGGCGTAGCCGTCGCAGGTCGGCGGCACAAAAAGTAAGCAACAGAATACAGAAAATAATAAACGGCACAGCTCCGCTCAGCGCCGCGCACCAGCGGTGAAGCAACGTCCCCAGCAGCAGGGCGGCAGGCAGCACATATGGCTTATAGCGTTGAATGGCGGTCAGATATTAGTGTGGTCGGCAATCATCGCCTCAATCAAGCCCGACAGTGTCTGCGTAGCCGCTTGAGCCGCCGCCACCACATCGTCGCCGTCATTGCGGGCTCCGTCGCGCAAATCGTTGGCCTGGTTGGTGATAATGCTGATGCCGAACACCTCCAGACCGCAGTGGCGGGCCACAATCACCTCCGGTGTCGTGCTCATACCCACCGCGTCGCCGCCCATCAGGCTGTACATCCGGTACTCGGCCAGCGTCTCATAGCTGGGGCCCGTCTCAGCCACATACACCCCTTCGTGCAACACAACACCCCTTGCCTCCGCAATGCGATGTGCCCGTTGCCGCAGCCGTCGGCTGTACACCTCCGTCATGTCGGGAAAGCGCACGCCGAAGTCATCCAGATTGGCGCCGATAAGCGGGTTTGGCATAAAATTGATATGATCGGTGATGACCATCAAGTCACCCACTTTGAATGCCGGGTTCATGCCGCCGGCGGCATTGCTCACATAAAGCGTCGCAACCCCCAGCTTCGCCATGACGCGTACCGGCATCGTCACCTCCTGCATCGAATAACCTTCATAATAGTGAAAACGGCCTTGCATCGCCACCATCGGCTCGCCTCCCAGCGTGCCGACAATCAGGTTGCCCTTATGCCCGGTCGCTGTCGACTGCTTGAAATGCGGTATCGTCGAATAAGGAATCGTCAGCGGCTTCGCGATACGTTCCGCCAGTCCGCCCAGTCCGCTGCCCAGCACAATGCCCGTCGTCGGCAGCTCGCATTGAGCCGCCTTGCAGCATCCGCGTACATACTCCGCCGCCTCGTCAATCATCTGCACAAATGCTCTCTCTTGCATCATATCAAATAGATTTTTTGCCCTTTTCATTCCTGCGCCGTTCAATCTCCTTCAGCACCTCGGCCGCTTTCTCATAATTCTCCTCTTCCTCATACCGTTCCAGCAGCCGTTCCAGCTCCTCGGTCTTCATCTCGGCCGGTTCCCGTGCTCCTCCGTCTATCGCCTCCATAGGCACCGCCGCCTCTTCCAGTACGCCTTCGGCGACAAGGATAGGCCGTTCCGCCAGCAACGCCAGCGTCACAGCGTCGCTGGCGCGGCAGTCAATGCACCGTTCGTTGAAACCGTCGCTGACATAAAGATTGGCATAAAAAATACCTTCGTCAAACCGTTCGATAGCCACCTGGTTCAGCGTCAACCCATACTCCTCCATCATCGTCATCATCAGACGGTGCGTCATCGGGCGCCGTGTCGGTTGCCGTTCCTGGGCCAGCATCAGCGCCTGCGCCTCGGCTGGTCCGATCAGCATCGGCACCACACGCACCTGTTTCGGTTCAGCCAGCATCAGCACATAATGTCCGTCGCTGCTGTACCCCTGCCTTATCTCGTAGGGATAGACCGTCTTATACCTGTTGTCGTGGCTCATACTGTGGTCAAATATTGGCGGAGTGCGGCGATGGCGCGTCCCCGGTGGCTGATGCGGTTCTTCACCTCCATCGGCATCTCGGCGAAACTTACCGCGAAGCGGTCGGGCATAAAGACCGGGTCATAGCCAAACCCCGCGCTGCCGCAGCGGGCGGAAAGAATTTGGCCGTCGACGCGTCCCTCGAAATAACGGGGCACACCTTGCTCCATCAGGCATATCACCGTGCGGAAATCAGCGCGTCGATCCTCAACGCCCTGCAAAGCTCCGAGCAACTTGTCAATATTGTCGTCAAACGAACATCGATCCCCTGCATATCGGGCGCTGTACACCCCTGGGGCGCCGTTCAGCGCGTCGACCTCCAACCCTGTGTCGTCCGCAAAACAGTTGCGGCCGCTGCGCTCCCACACCCATTGCGCCTTCTGCAGCGCGTTGCCTGCCAGCGTGTCCGCCGTCTCCGGAATCTCACCCTCCAGTCCAGCCTCGTGCAGGCTCGCCACATGGACCACATCCGCCAGCATCCGGCGTACCTCCTCCAGCTTGTGGACATTGTTCGTTGCAAAAATCAACTCATCCATAACATATACACTCGTTAATCACCGTTTACCGCGTTCATCCCCTCATCTCTTCTAAATTCTCAAACACGATCCCGGCTCTGATCTCAAACGCCTCGTCTGTTGCATAGCCCACGTGAGGCAGACATAGACACCGCGGTGCCTGCAGCAGCGGGTGGTCGGCCGCCAGCGGCGGCTCAGCGTCATACACATCGACCGCCGCTCCGCCGACAGCGCCCTCTTGCAGCGCTTTAGCCAGCGCTTCGGTGTCGACCACGGCGCCGCGTGCCGTGTTCACCAACAGCGCCGTCGGCTGCATCAGCGCTATGCGCCGTGCGTCGATGAGATGATGCGTCTCCGTGGTCAGCGGCACATGCAGCGACACAATATCGCAGCACCCCATCAACTCGTCGAGCGGCATATAACGCACCCCCAGCTCCCGCACCTCGGCGCGTTCGGTGCGGCTATACGCCGCCACCCTGCATCCGAAAGCCAGCAGCAGTCGTATCGTGGCGGTGCCGATAGCGCCGGTGCCCACCACACCCACTGTGCGGCCGCGCAGTTCGCCTCCCGTCAGTGTGCCGCGGCATCCTCCGTGACGGGTGAGGCCGTCCAGTTCCGTCATCCGGCGTAACATATCCAGCATCATCCCCACCGCCAGTTCACTTACCGCCGTCGTCGAATATCCGGCTGCATTGCGTACCTTGATGCCGTGAGCGTTGCAATAGTCCAGGTCGATATGGTCCAGCCCCGTAAACGCCACCGACAACATTTTTAGCCGGGGGCATCTCTTCAACAGGGCGTCGCGGAGCGGAATGTTCGACACCACAACCGCATCCGCCTCGCTCATGCGTTCCGCCAGCACCTCCGGATCCTCGCTGCGTTCCATATAATAAGTGAAACAGTCGCCCCGGGCGGCAAAAAACGCCCGTTTCTCTTCAAAAAACGACGCCGGCATCCCCAGCGGCTCAACACAGACAATATTCATATATACCTATTATTAAGTCTCAATCAGTCCAGTCGGTCTTGTCGGTATGATTTAGCTTTCTTCTTCTTCACCGAAAAACCGAAACCGCCCAATCTTTCACCCAGCGCATAATACTTGCCGTGCGAGTAGGCGAGGGGAGCGGCATGGTTCAACTGGAACGCCTGTGTGCCCTTGTCAATCAGCCGTTCGTCGGCGTTCACAGCCACCACGCGGGCGATAAACATATCATGCGACCCCAGCTCCTTCACCTCCGTCACGCGGCACTCTATATTGAGCGGGCTCTCCGCAATCAGCGGAGCCCGCACCATCTGAGCCGTCTCAGGAGTCAGATGCATCTCGCGGAACTTGTCAAAGTCGCGACCGCTTTTGACACCGCACCAGTCCGTTGCATACGCCAAAGCCTCCGTCGTGAGGTTGATGACAAACTCGCCGCATCGGCGTATAATGGCGTGCGAATGGCGCTCCTTCCGGATAGACACATAGCACATCGGCGGGTCGCTGCACACCGTGCCAGTCCACGCCGCCGTCATGATATTATAATTTTCTGCGCTGTCGCCGCAGCTCACCAGCACGGCGGGCAGCGGATAAATCATCGTTCCCGGTTTAAAGGCGACCTTGCTCATGGCAGTGGGTTCAGCCCTCCTTGAACTTCTTCTCCAAAGCCTCCACCCAATAGCGGAACTGCTTGTCTGTTTCGGCCAGGTTCACCACCGTCTTGCAAGCGTGCAGCACCGTGGCGTGATCCTTGTTGCCACATTGCAGGCCGATGATAGCCAGCGACGACTTCGTCATCTTTTTAGCGAAATACATGGCCAGCTGGCGGGCCTGGACAATCTCGCGTTTGCGCGTGCGTGACTGGATGCTGTCAATCGGCAGGTTGAAGTAGTCGCACACCACCTTCTGGATATAGTCAATCGTAATCTCGCGTGACGTATTCTTCACAAACTTGTCAATCATCTGCTTGGCCAGGTCAATCGTAATCTGCTTGCGGTTCAGCGACGATTGGGCGATAAGCGACACCAGTGCCCCCTCCAGTTCGCGGATATTCGAGTTGATATTATAGGCGATATACTCCACCACCTCATAAGGCATCTCAATGCCGTCATTATCGAGCTTCTGTTGCAGAATCTTGATGCGGGTCTCCACATCGGGCAGCTGCAGGTCGGCCGAGAGACCCCATTTCAGTCGCGACAGCAGCCGCGGCTCCAATCCGACCAGTTCGCTCGGCGCCTTGTCCGAAGTTACAATCACCTGGTTCTTTTTCTGGTACAGATAATTGAAAATATGGAAAAAAGCCTCTTGCGTCTTCGTCGCCTTGTTCGACCAAAACTGGATATCGTCGACAATAAGCACGTCGATCATCTCATAAAAATGGATGAAATCATTCGTCGTGCCGTTCTTGCCTGCATCGGCATACTGCTGCATAAACTGTTCCGATGTGACATACAGCACCGTCTTTTCCGGGTGCAGTTCCTTCGTCTTCAATCCGATGGCGTTGGCCAAGTGTGTCTTGCCCAAGCCCACGCCGCCATGCAGCAGAAGCGGGTTGAACGAAGTCTTTCCCGGGTTCTCCGCCACAGCATACCCTGCCGAGCGTGCCAGTCGGTTGCAGTCACCCTCCACAAAATTAGTCAGCGAATACGAATCGCTCAGCTGCGAATTCACCTTCACCTTCTTGATGCCGGGGATGATAAACGGGTTGGGCAGATCCTTGGCATTGTCGCCATTCAAGTTGAACGGCATATCCTGCGGGCGGTTGTTCGTCACGCTGCGGCCTCCTGTCGACGGCAGCGTCGTCACAATCGGTTGCCCTGAAATACTCTGATCCATCACCACAATATACTTCAGCATACCCTGCGGCCCCAGCACCGACCGGATCGAGCGACGCAGTATATCGATAAAATGCTGCTCCAGCCACTCATAGAAAAACGGGCTGGGCACCTGGATTTTCAAGATATAGTTATCCTCCAGCTGGATAGGCACAATCGGTTCAAACCATGTGCGGAACACCTGCTCATTCTCCTTTCCCAAATTATCCTTGATAATCTCCAGGCAACTCGCCCATACTGCTTTGTAATCTTTCTCCATAATAATGCTGTCGGTATGCTTACAGTTAGTGATGTTTAAATGTGCAATTTCGTTTGAATCAACATGATGCACAAGCCTCTTACCGCTGCTGCGGATGCAGATATTCCTGCCGGTTGCAATCGTGCCTGCACTTCCGCCCATGTTTTTCCTCTGCAAAGGTCATTATTTATTTCAATCTTTCTTCTAAAAAATAAATTTGCTCAATTCAATTTTTTTCTGCAAAGCAATCAAGCCCGGCAAGCCGCCCTCGAAACGTATATTCGTTATACTCTTGCAAAAATGTCGTTTTTAACATTTCGGCAGCCTAAAAATATAGCACTTTTTTTTATTCCATGCAATTTTTTTATTTCATTTTCCCCGACATTTTGACCTTACATGTGAAAAAATAATCACAACGTTGAAAGTCTGTGAAATATATGTTCAATACCGTTTTATTTTCTTGATTTCAAGATTATTGCATTATAATATTGATTTTGAAAGCACTTACTGTATCCTGCTTTTGGCAACCCGTTCAGAATGCGTCCGATACTTATTCTGTTCACATTTGCCGGTGGAAAATTATTTTTTCGGA
Source organism: Candidatus Hemicellulosilyticus sp. P3 (assembly GCA_001543385.1). Taxonomy (GTDB): domain Bacteria; phylum Bacteroidota; class Bacteroidia; order Bacteroidales; family P3; genus Colimorpha. The sequence continues at coordinate 36,499 of LPNH01000002.1, read as the reverse complement.
CAGGTGAAATCTTCGTTTACAAAAAACGCGTGTTTTTCATCCCAGTCCCGTCGTCGCGACGCCCGGCACCCGGTTCGTTTTTTTCTTTCAATGCTTCCGAAATAAATATATGTATATACATCATTCCGTAAATCTCTTTTTTATTACAAAACTAATTGCTACCTTTGCATCCAACAAATCAGCAAACCAATAATTCAACCCCCAACAATTCAACATGAAAAGTATAGCCATCCTCACCGGCGGCGGTCCCGCTCCCGGAATGAATACCGTAGTGGCTTCCGTGGCCAAAACCTTCCTTCGCGACGGCTACCGGGTCATCGGTCTTCACGGCGGTTACAGCGCCCTCTTCACCGATGCGCCGCGCATGCAGGATCTCGACTTCCTCACTGCCGACGAAATCTTCAACAAAGGCGGCTCGCTTCTCAAGATGAGCCGCTTCAAACCCACCGACGAAGATTTTGAGCAGCGCTTCAACCTGGGCCTGTTCCGCGACAACGACATCAAACTCCTCGTCACCGTGGGCGGCGACGACACCGCCTCCACCGCCAACCGCATCGCAAAATTCCTGGCCGACCGCCATTATCCCATCGCCAACATACATGTGCCCAAAACCATCGACAATGACCTTCCGTTACCGGACAGCTCTCCCACCTTCGGCTACAACAGCGCCAAGGCGCAAGGCTGCATCATCGGCACCGCCGTCATGGAAGACGCCCGCACCAGCGAGAACTGGTTCGTCGTCTCGGCCATGGGCCGTTCCGCCGGCCATCTGGCCCTTGGCATAGCCGGTGCCTGCCACTACCCCATGGTCATCATCCCTGAATTTTTCAACAAGACCGAGATCACCGTCGACAAAATCGTCAACATGGTCATCTCCTGCATCGTCAAGCGCAAGCTGATGGGCATCAACTACGGTGCCGCCATGATCTCCGAAGGCGTCTTCCACAGCCTCAGCAACGACGAGATACAGCGTTCGGACATCCACTTCAGCTACGACGAACACGGCCATCCCGAGTTGGGCAAAGTCTCCAAAGCCCACATCTTCAACGACCTTCTCGAGCGCCGGACCCGCGAGCTCGGTCTCAAAGTCAAGAGCCGTCCCGTCGAGGTGGGCTACGAAATCCGCTGCCACACCCCCATCGCCTTCGACCTCACCTACTGCTCGCTCATGGGCATGGGCGTCCACACCCTCTTCACACAGGGGTGCACCGGCTGCATGGTCTACGTCGACCATCAAGGCAACGTCGCCCCCCTCTACCTCAAAGACCTGCAAGATCCTGTCACCGGTAAGATACCGCCGCGTCAGGTCAACGTCAACAGCAACAAAGTCATGTCCTACGTCAACGACATCATGGACTACATCACCCCTGCCGACTACGAGGCGGCGCGACGCTACCTCTCCGCACCCGAAGACTACGACTTCAAGCGCATCCTCAACTGGGCATGACCCCGTTATCAACAACGGCAGTTGCATAACTAAGCCGGTGGCGTTCTGCGCCATCGGCTTTTTCTCTGTAATTTTGTACAGAAAACATCCTCCGATTGCATCCCATGAGCCGCCCACTCCGTCCCATGTTCCGCCTCCTTCCGCTCCTGATGCTGCTGCTCTGCGGCACAGCGGCTTCGGCACAGTCCAAAACACAGCTCGAAAAAGAAAAAACAAAGCTTGAAAAAGAAATCAAGCGGCTGAACGCCGAGTTGGCCACCGCGCGAAAAAACACCCGGCTCACCGCCCGTCAGCTCGACGCCCTCAACAAAAAAATCAAAGAGCGCACCCGTCTCATCAACAACATCAACGGCCAGCTCAACCTGCTCGACATCCGCATCGACCGCACCCACGACAGCATCGCCGTCCTTGCAGCCCGTGTCGACAGCCTCAAAGCCGAATACGGCCGAATGACCCGCGTCCTCTACCGCGAGCGTGACCGCTTGTCGCGCCAGACCCTCGTCTTCGACCACGAAAGCTACAACCGTGCCTACCTGCGCCGCAAATACTTCGACGCCTACTCGCGTTACCGCCACTACCAGGCCCGCAACATACGCCTGCGCGAACAAGAGTTGCGCGATGTCTCCTTCGACCTCGAGCGCCAGCGCTCCGAGAAAAACACCCTCCTCCTGCAAGAAAAAAAGCACAAAGAGGCCCTTGACCGCGAACAGCGTCAGAAACGTCAGACCCAAGCTGCATCCAAACAGCAGGAGAAAACCCTTTCGGCGCAGCTCTCCAAAAAAGAGAAACAGAAAAAACAGCTGCAGCAGCAAATCCAGCGCATCATCAACGAAGAAGTTGCCAAGGCGCGTGCCGCCGCCAAAAAAGGTAGCTCCGGCAAGACCAACACCGTCACCTCCACCCCCGCCGCCAACCCGTCGCTCTCCACCGCCGAGATCGCCCTTTCCAACGACTTCGCCGGCAACAAAGGCAAGCTGCAGTGGCCCGTCGTCTACACCCGCGTCTCGCGCGAATACGGGCGCTACACCCACTCCTCCGGCGGCCAGAACATGAACAACGGCATCGACCTGCTCACCGCTTCCGGGTCCGCAGTCCATGCCGTCTTCAAAGGCAAGGTCACCCGCGTCTTCACCTGTCCCAACGGCACCAAAGGCGTCATCGTTCGCCACGGCGAATACATGACCGTCTACGCCAACCTTGGCAGCATCGCCGTCCGCGAAGGCATCGACGTCAGCACGCGCCAGTCACTCGGCACCGTCTACATCGCCGACGACAACACCTCCGAATTCAGTTTTCAGATTTGGAAAGGTCAGCAGAGCCAGAATCCGCGTAGCTGGTTGCGTCAATAAGCTCCAGCCTCGAACCGTCGAAGCAGGCATAACTGCGGTGCGTGAACCAGTCGCCCACATTCACATACTGCACCTCGTGGCCGTGACATCGGGTGCTCAGCGTCACCTGCAGCGGTGTGTGGCGGTGGCCGAACACACAAAAATCAATATCCTCCTGAGCCATGCGTTCCTTGCAATAGCGCACAATACCCTCGCCTTCCTCCCCCTTGTAGCATAAATCCTCTCGCCGGTGCTTCTGCTTGCTGCTGTCGATCCATCGCAGGGCGATGCCAAACGTCATCCACTCCGGCAGGCACGAAAACAGCCATTGATTCATCTTGTTGCGGAACATCAGGCGCAGCAAATCATAACGCCGGTCCAGATGGCCCAGTCCGTCGCCGTGCCCCATCAGAAAACGCCGTCCGCCAAACTCCAGCACAGCAGGCTCCTCATGCATCGTAATACACATCTCCCGCTCCAGATAATCAAACATCCACATATCGTGGTTGCCGACAAAATAATGCAGTTCAACGCCCGCGTCCGCCAATTCCGCCAGCTTGCCCAGCAGGCGTATATATCCGCGTGGCACCACATGGCGGTAGCTGAACCAAAAATCAAACATATCACCCAGCAGCACCACCATTGCGGCATCCTGCTTCATCGCGTCCAACAGTGCGCACAATTCGCGTTCGCGCTCCCTGCTGTCTCTGCCGGCGCCCAGATGGGCGTCCGTCACAAAATAAAGCTTATTCCCCATCAAACACCATATCTATCGCCTCGCGCGGTTTTCCGTAGCGATGGCGCAGGTTCTCCACTCTGTTCTTGAAATGCACCGTGTGCGGATTGTCCGGCATCTCCTCCTCCAATCCTTCCAGCACCAGTTCATAATAGTCGAAATTCACCTCCGGGGCGATAATGTCATGCCGGTTAAACTGCTTATACAGCGCAATCAGCGTCGCCAGCGAGCCCCGGTGCTCCTGAATAAAACGCGACACATACTCCACCTGTTCCATCGCCGCCTCGCGGTACACTGAGTCCGTCTTCTCCTTGGCAGCCTTATAGGCGGCGCTTTCCGCCCCCCATCGTTGCCTGTTCTCCTGATCCTGTTGCACCAGTTCCGTAAGCACCTCAATCCCGTGATTACTATAATCCTGCAGCTGCCACAACAGCGTCGATCCCTCCGAGCCGCTCACCCGGTAACTCCACTGCAGCGACTGATAATCCCCGTTCAGCGTCAGCCGTTCGCCGGCGCGTGGCAGCAGCACCACATAATCCTGCTCGTTGCTGTGCAGATTAAAAAACGTCTCATACTCCAGGTCGTGGCGGAACACAAAACGCCCCTTCTCGTCCAACCTGACACTGTCCAAAAACACCGCGCCGTCCGGCGTCAGCTCCTCAACATAGAGGCTGCATCCCGCCCCGTTCTCCAGCGTTCCTTCCAGCGTAAAGCTGTCACCACGGCTGCATCCCCCCGCAAACAAAACTCCCGACAGCAAAACAAAACCTCCAATCCGTCGATTCATAAAAAATAAGATTTAATAATAATAAATGGGTCTAATGGGTTTTTATGGGTCTAATGGGTCTAATGGGTCTAATGGGTCCAATGGGTTTAAGCCCAATTAGACTTATTTGCCCCATTGGACTTATTAGACTTATTAGCCCCATTGGACTTATTAGACTTATTAGCCCCATTGGACTTATTAGACTTATTAGCCCCATTGGACTTATTCTCCTTTATTTCCTACTGTTTCTATATTCCAGTCGTGCATGTGTCATCTTCTCCCGGATGCCGCCTTCCTTCACAAAATCCTCCTGCAGCCGTTCCAGCAGTCTTCTCAGTATCACATCCTCCTGGTGAATCAGCGTGATGGCGATATTGGCCACCGTCTCGTCGCTGCGCAGCGCAATCTGCCTGCGGTAAAACTCCGAGTCATTGTGCTGTGCGCACACCTTGCGAGCCTGCTGCGACTTTTCGCATTCGGCCGGCCAGACCACCAGATTGCGCACCCGCAGATAATCCTCATAATCCACCAACAGCTCCTGCAGGCTGGCACGGGCCACATTCATCAGATACAGCTCCGACTTGCTGCTCGTGGTGGCGGCCGCCGATCCCTCGGCAATATTCTGCTTCCCGCTCCGGGCCGCTTGCAACATCTGGTCCACAGTCCTGTCGCTCCGTTCCAAATACTTGTTTGTAAAATAATAAGTTATGTCATAAATACACTCCGCCTTCCGATAAGCAATCAAATCCCTGTAATTCCCCTTCTGCTTCAGAAACCGAAAACTGCATTCTGTCATAATATATAGAATTATAATGTTTTTTAATGGGTCAAATGGGTCAAATGGGTCAAATGGGTCTAATGGGTCAAATGGGTCTAATGGGTCTAATGGGTCTAATGGGTCAAATAGCTTTTATGGGGTAGATGCGTCATATTGGACTTATTGGACCCATTGGACCCATTCGCCCCATTGGACCCATCCCCCCCCCATTAAACTTTTCCATTCCCAGGTCCGCCAGGGTCCAGCAGGCCATGGCTTCCACCACGGACGGCAGTCGTCCGATATGGTCGCTATCGTGCCGGCCACCCGTGCAGACCGGCTGCAGCCGGCCCTCCCGGGTGTTCAAGCACACCATGTGCTCCAGAGTCGTCACCGGTGCGTGGAACGCCGTGCGAAACACAATCGGCATCCCGTTGCTGATGCCGCCCTGCACGCCGCCGCAGTGATTGCTCCTTGTCGTCCCGTCCTCATTCCATTCGTCGCGCCACGTCGCGGCATCCCATGTTGCGCCGGCAAATCCGGCACCCATCTCAAACCCTATGGCCGACGGAATGCTCATCATCGCATGCGCCAGCCGTGCGTTCACCTTGTCAAACAGCGGCGACCCCACCCCGGCGGGCACACCTTCCACCGTGCAGACCACACAATGCTCTTCATCCGCACAGGTGCTGACCTTAAAACCCTGCCACATCTTCTCACACAACTGGCGTGCCACTGCGCCGGCCACCACCCGTGCCGCCGTCTCGCGGCCCGAGGCGCGTCCGCCGCCGCGCCAGTCTCGCATCCCGTAGCGATGCAGATACGTAAAATCAGCGTGTCCCGGCCTGCACACATCGCGCAACGCCTCATAATCCTCGCTACGCACATCCCTGTTGCGCAGCACGAAGCCGATAGGCTGTCCCGTCGTCACCCCCTCCATCAATCCCGAAAGCCACTCCACCTCGTCCGGTTCCTGCCGTTTCGTCACCGACTCCTGCTTCACATCGCCGCTCCGTCGCCGTTTCAGTGCTGCCGCCACCTGCCCCGTGTCAATCCTCAGACCGGCCGGACACCCGTCCATCACACCGCCGACAGCCGTGCCATGCGACTCGCCGAACGTTGTCAGTCGCAGATATCGTCCCAAACAGTTCATCATTTCGTCGCCATAAGAGTCTAACACAAAAAAGGAGCCTCGCGGGCTCCTTTTTCTCAAAAACTCCCTTACTTCTCGGGGTTGATCTCTATCAGCTCGACCTCGAAAATCAATGTCGAACCGCCCGGTATCTCGCCTGCCGGCTGCTCGCCATACGCCAGATTATAGGGGATATAAAGCATATACTTCGAACCCTCGTCCATCAGTTGGATGCCTTCGGTCCAGCCCGGTATCACGCGGTCCAATGCAAACGTGATCGGTTGTCCGCGTTGCACGCTGCTGTCAAACACCTTTCCGTCGATCAGCGTACCCGTGTAATGCACCTTCACCTTGTCGGGTTTCATGCCGCTCTCTCCGGTGTGCATGCTGGGCCGCTTCCCGTTGCCTTCGCGCAGGCGCCGGTACTGAAGCCCCGACTCCGTCGTATAGACCGACTTGTTGTTGCCGTTGGCCTGCATAAACTTCCTGCCGGCTTCGATATTGGCCTGCACCGCCGCATGCTGGCGTGCGTCAATCTCCTGTTGAAAACGCACCAGCAGTTGCTGCGCCATCCCGTTGTCCCACTTGTCGACGCCCTGCACACAGTCCAGCATCGCGTGTACCGCCACTTCCGTGTTGATAGGCAGATTCTGCCGTTGCCACTGCTGCGTCATATTATAATAAATATCGCGGCCGATGGCATAAGATGCAGAATCCTCGAAAGACTTCAGCGCTACACTTTGAGCCTGCGCCGCCAGTGCCGCTGTCGAAAGCAAACAAAAAACAACCAAGCGTCTCATATCTATAATGGGTTTGATGGGTTTAACACACTTTCCCTATTCACCGTATTCCTTGGCCGGTTTTCCATCCAGCAGCTCTTTGCCGCAGATGGCCAGGGCCAGCATCTCGTTCTCGCCCTTATAAACCTTCACAGGGGCAATCCAGTCAATCTGATTCGTGATCTGCTCCATCCAAGGCTTGCTGTAGGCGATGCCTCCAGTCAGGATAATGGCATCCACCTTGCCCTTCACCACAGCGGCCAGACGGCTGATCTCCAGCGACACCTGATAGCAGAACGCATCCACCAGCAGCTGGCACTTCGCGTCGCCGGCCAAAGCGCGTTTCTCCACCTCATAGGCGTCATTCGTGCCCAGATACGACACAAATCCGCCCTCGGCCGTCACCATCTTCTTCACCTTGCCCATATCATACTTGCCGCTGAAGCAGACCTCAATCAGCTTGCTGGCGTTGATAGAGCCCGAGCGGGTCGGCGAGAACGGTCCCAGGCCGCACAGTGCGCGGTTCACCTCCACACACTTTCCGTGAGCATGGATGCCGCACGACACGCCGCCGCCCATGTGGCAAATAATCAGATTCAAATCCTCATACTGCTTGCCCAGTTCACGGGCATACAGTTTACCCGTCATCTTCTGGTTCAGGCAGTGCCAGATCACGCCCTCGTGTGCCGGGTCGAGGTCAAACTCCTTATGGCCCGTAATCTTGGCGTAGTCGGGGCGTTCGTCAACAATGCCGGGGTCGGCGATATAAGCGCAGTCCAGCCCGATCTCCTTGGCGATCGAGTCGCTTATCAATGCACCCAGGTTGCAGGCATGCTTGCCTTGGATGCCTTCGATACACTCCTTGCGCATCAGCTCGTTCACACGGTAAGTGCCGCTCTCGCAGGGGCGTGTCAAGCCGCCGCGGCCCATCACGATAGCAATCTCGTCATCCTTGTAGCCCTGCTCATGCACCTTCTGCATGATAGCGTCCTTGCGGTAATCAAATTGGTCCGCCACCTCGTGGAACTGCTGAATCTCCTCGATCGGGTGCTTGATGTTCTCTGTGAACAATTCGTTCTCACCGTCATAAATGGAGAACTTCGTCGAGGTCGCACCCGGGTTGATCACCAAAGTATATTTTCTCATTGTCTCTTTAGAATTATAAATTGTTTAGAAAATCAGAATAAGTTGCAAAGTTATTGAAAAATATCGACTCCTGCAAATTCCGTTCATCGCATGCGGGCCCGTTTAAGCAGAAAAGGCAGCATCACGCGCTCCACGCCCTCCTCCACCGCCACCGGCTGATAGTCTATGCGGTACTGCATAGCGTGTCGGCGAATCTCCTCCAGTTGCTGTCGCATCGTCTCGCGATAGCGGCTCTCCACCTCCGCCGGCTGCGCCTTCAGGCGGCGCCCGCTCTCCAGGTCGATAAACAGGGTAGGGCGGTCGTCAAATTCAAAGCGGGCTTCCCGTCCGTAGTCCAGCGTGTGGAACAACAACACCTCGTGCTTGTTATGGCGGAGGTGACGCAGCGCGTCAAACAGCGTCTCACGTTCATTGTCGTCCGTCAGCGCATCCGTAAACAGCACCACCATCGAGCGGCGGTGCATCTCCTCCGCCAGACGGTGCAGGCTGGCCGCAACCGCCGTGCGGCGACCTTCCGTCGCCGGCTCGCGCAACTCGCGTTCCAGCAATTCCAGCAGATAACGCTGATGCACCTTGCTGCTGCGCATCTCGCTGTGCACATCCATGCCGTCGCTCAGCAGCGTCAGCCCGAAAGCGTCGCGCTGACGCACCAGCAGCTCCAGCAGAATCGCGCAGGCATACAACGCAAACGTCAGCTTGTTCGGCCGAGCCGTGTTGCCTTGTCCCTCCGTCGGGAACCGCATCGAACCGCTGTGATCCACCACCAGGCGGCAGCGCAGATTCGTCTCCTCGGCAAACTGCTTCACAAACAGCCTGTCCGTGCGACCATACAGCCGCCAGTCGATATTGCGTGTCGACTCTCCGTTATTATACTGCCTGTGTTCGGCAAACTCCACCGAAAAACCGTGCGACGGACTCCGGTGCAGCCCGGTGATATAGCCCTCCACAATCTGTCGGGCATAGAAACTCAGCGTCTTATAACGCTCCGTCTCTTCAAACATCGCCCGTCAGCCAGTCTACATCAGTGCGTCCAACTTCTCGGTGAGCGTGCTCTTCTGCACCAGGCCCACACTCTTGTCCTTCACCTTGCCGTTCTTGAAAAACAGCACCGTAGGTACATTGCGGATGCGATACTGCATCGAGATGCCGGGGCACTCCTCCACATCCATCTTACCCACCACTGCGCGGCCCTCATATTCGGCTGCAATCTCATCAATGACAGGGGCCAGAGCCTTGCACGGGCCGCACCAGGTGGCGCTGCAGTCAATCATCACCGGCTTGTCGGTGTTCAACATCGACTGGAATTGGTCTTCAGTAACAGTGATAGTCATAATCGTTGATAATAATTATTATGTTTTAAAAAAACTGTCCCGGAAAATGCGAATGTCTGCAATCCTTATTTTCAATGCAAATATAGCCAAACTCTTCCGACAGCGCCCTGCACCCCCTTTTTAATTTTCACAACATACATGTTAATATGTTGAACAATAAACGTTTGTGGATAATAATTATTTTGAGGGACAAAAAAGAGGCGTTTAACATACCAAAAGAGCGCTTTTCCCGTTCTTTAAATATGTTTTTTCTCCCCAAGACACCAACTCGAGCCCTTCGCTTCATAGCCCTTTTCATCCCGCTGTCGGCTCTGCTCTCCGTTCCGTCCTTGGCGCAACCCTCCGCCGAAGACCATACCGATGCCGTCCGCATCAGCGCCTCCTACGTTGCCAACTACGACAGCCTCCTCAACAGCTACTACCTGCGCAGCCACCGCGAGCAACTCTCGCGCCACAATCATGCTGTCAGCGTTGACGACTTCGACCAGATCCCCGATTCCGTCATCGCCCGCCGCCTCGCCGCCCTCCACACCGTTATCCCCATGACCTACAACAGCAGCGTGCGGGCCTACATCCGCATGTACCTCAACATGATGTCCACCCGTCTTGACGTCATGCTCTCCCTCTCCGACTACTACCATCCCATGTTCGAAGAGGTGCTTTCGCGCTACGGAGTCCCTGAAGAGCTCAAATACCTCGCCATCGTCGAGTCCGCCATGAACCCCCTGGCCACCTCCCGTGTCGGTGCCGCCGGCCTGTGGCAATTCATGTACCACACCGGCAAACTCTACGACATGGAGGTCAACTCCGTCGTCGACGACCGTCGCGACCCCCACCGTTCCACCGTTGCCGCTGCACGCTACCTGCGCGACCTGCGCGACATCTTCGATGACTGGACCCTTGCCATCGCCGCCTACAACTGCGGCCCCGGCAACATCAACAAAGCCATCGTGCGCAGCGGCGGCCACCGCAACTTCTGGCTAATCTACCCCTATCTGCCCCGCGAAACCCGCGGCTACATCCCCGCCTTCATCGCCGCCACCTACGTCATGAACTACTACCCCGAGCATGGGCTCCGGGCCCATCGTTTCACCCTGCCCATCCATTCCGACACGCTGCGTCTGCGCAGCGACGCCCTCTTCTGCTTCGTCTCGCGCTACACCGGCGTCACCCTCGACGAGCTTCGCACCCTCAACCCCCAATACCGCGCCGACCTCATCCCCGCCTCCTCCGGCAGCTACACCCTCTGCCTGCCCACCGACAAAATCGGCCTCATGATTCGCTACGAAGACAGCGTCTACGCCCGTACCGCCGATTCCCTCACCGTTGCCCCTGTCGAAATCGAGTCCTACCAGCCGCGCAGCACCTCACACCGCTCCCGCGGCGGTGCCACCCACCTCGTCCGCAAAGGCGAGACCCTCTCATCCATCGCCCGCAAACACGGCACTACCGTTGCCGCCCTGCGCAAAAAAAACCATCTGCGTTCCGACAAAATACGGGTCGGCCAGCGGCTCAAACTCTAACCCGCCCTGCCCTATGGACTGGAACAAACTCTGGCACATCGTCAAAAACAAATACGTCGCCGCCTCGCTCATCTTCGCGGTGCTCATAATCTTTCTCGACCAGAACAACCTCTTCGTCATCTCGCGCCTGCGGCGCGAGGTGCGTCACCTCCGCACCGAAGAAAAGTCGGCGCGACGCGCCATCGTCGCCGACAGCATCCATGCCGTCAACCTCGTCACCAACCTCGACACCATCGAGCGCTTCGCCCGTGAAGAATACCTGATGAAACGCCCCGACGAAGACGTCTACATCTTCAACGACTAACCCATCCTTTCAAAACAACCCCGCCAGAAACCCAGCGCCCAGTCATACCGCCATGAAGAAAAAAATGCTCGTCGTCGTCAACCCCTTCTCCGGAGTCGGTCGTCAGAAACGCATCGAAACCCTTCTGCGTGCCAACCTCAACCACGACCTCTACGACTACGAAGTGCGTTACACCGAATACATCCACCACGGCACCCTCATCGCACGGCAGGCCGTCGACCAGGGCTTTGACATCGTCACAGCCGTCGGTGGCGACGGATCCGTCAACGACGTCATCCAGGGACTGAAAGACTCGCCTGTCATACTGGGCATCGTGCCCTGCGGCAGCGGCAACGGCCTGGCCCGCTGCATGAAAATACCGCTCATCCCCGCCCTTGCCATCCGCATTCTCAACCACAGCAAAGTCACCTCCATCGACACCATCGTTCTCAACGACCGCTACCTCATCGCCAGCATCGCCGGTGTCGGATTCGACGCCTACGTGGCGCGGCTCATGAAAGCCGCCAAGATGCGCGGCTTCCCTGCCTACCTCAACCTCATCCTTCGCGAATACCCTTCCTACCAAAGCAAAGACTATACCCTCTACCTCGACGGCAAAGAAGCCCCCGTCGAGCGCCGAGCTTGGTTCATCACCTTTGCCAACAGCAACCAGTTCGGCTACAACGTCGCCGTCGCCCCTCGCGCCAAGCTTGACGACGGCCTCATCGACATCAGCATCGTCGACAAAATCCCCGTCGAACACGTCCCCATCACCGGACCCCTCGTCTACGCCAACCTCTTCGAGCTCAGCCAGCACGTTGAAATGTTCCGTGCCCGCGAAATCGTTGTCACCGGCAACGTCGACAAATGGGTCAACATCGACGGCGAAGGCGAAAACGTAGGCCGTGAGCTCCGATTCGTCAACCACCACCAGTCGCTCCGCGTCCTGGCCCGCGACACCTCGCGTCCGCTCATCATCAGAAAACACTAATTCCCGATCGGTCGTCACGCCGGCCTTGCATCATCCCCGTCCCAGACGGGTCAAATGCCTCCGTCGTCCGTACCGGGAATCCGCCGTCAGTCCGAAACAGGAAAGTCCCGTTTCCGCTACCGCGCGGGGCGAAGCTTCACCCGTCCGCAGCGGTACAGCCGCTTCGACCAATAGCCCGTGTCAAAGCGGCTCAAAATCACGCCGCTCGACGTCGAGGCGTGAACAAACGTCACGTCCTTCAGATAGATGCCCACATGAGCCACCTTGCCGTTGCTGTTCGTAAAAAACAAAATATCGCCGGCCTGCAACTCATTACGCTTGATAAACGTCACATCCTGCTGCATATCATTCGCCGTGCGGTGCAACTCAACACCATAGCGCGTCTTATACACCGCGCCCACAAACGCCGAGCAGTCCACCCCCTTCTTCGTCGTGCCGCCATACTTATACGGCACCCCCATCCACGGCATCAGCGCGTCGTACAGTGCGCCGTCGTCCGCTGCCGTCCGTATCGCCGCCAGCGATTGTGCCGCCGCCGACGCGCCGGCCGGTGCCGTCACCGTGCCGCTGCCTGGCGTTGCCGGCTGATACGGCGACTCCTGCACATACTCATCCTCATACAGCTTGCCGATAATCCAGTCCTCGTCACTCGGGCTCTCCAAATCCTTGGCCAGAAACTCCCGCACCGCCCTGCATCCGTCCAGCGACAGCGCCACCGCGGCCAGCAGCGCCACCCCCATCCAAAAACCAATCCGCTTCTTCATAGTCATATCCTCCCATTCCCAGTTCAGGGCCTATAACCCGAACCTTCCAAAATCTTCCTTGCATCCGTCTCCTCCATCAGTTCGTGCAGCGAAGCGCCGCTGCGCTTCATATACTGCCGCACCATCTGCCAGCCCACATACTCCACCGCCCGGGGTGCCGACTCATTGCCAAACGCATTCGTCTTCGGCGCCTCGTCAATTAAATTGTGAAACGCCGTCACATCCGTGTTGAACAGCAACTTGTTGTGCAACAAATACGCCCACACCTTCGCCTCGTGACGTTCCGCCCACTCCATCTGTTGCCTCGTATAACGGATCTTGATACTGTCCGCCGTCCGTGGCAGCGTCTGGTCCAGAAAAAACAACTCCTTCCCCTCCGCCACCATATAATCCAGCAGCGACCACGGTTCCGGAGGCATGGCAATATACTCATGTGCCAGCGCCGCCATACAGTCCGCCGTCAGATACGCGCTGTCGCTCAGCCGCACCACATACATCGGGTCGCCGAAAAAGCCATAGCGTTCCATCCCGCCCACGGCATACTGGTCAATCGCAATCACCAACGTGGCGCTCTCGCGGTCGGCACGCACCCGGTCGGCATAGCCGCTGCTGCCGATAAACGTCGCCGCCTTGCGCAGCCCGATACCCTTGTCCAGTTTCGAGGCACGTTGCACCGCCTCCGTCAGTGCGCGTTCCAGCCACCCCAGGTCGCCGTAGCGCCGTTGCACCGTGGCGTCAATATCGCGCATCACGCTGTCCGTCCGGTACTGCCGCACCATCTCCATAAACTCCTGCTCCTGCGGTCGCAGCGTCAGCAACGGCGAAGCCAGTTCCTCGTCGAACCGTTGCAGCGCCTCCGGCAGCGATGCCTCGTCGCAGTCCATAATGACGCGCTCCAGCCGCATAATCTCCATGTCGCCGTCGCGTCTGCCGCCACCGTCGGTGCCGTTGCCGCCGCACGCCGCCGCCGTCACGGCGCACACCAGTGCCGCCGCCATGCGCCATGCGGCGCCTCTTCCGCCGGGACCGCTCATGCCTGCTTCTCCTGTTGTTCTTTCTCTGCCTCGTCCAGAATCTTCAGCTTCGCCTGCAGCAGCGCCAGCTGCTGCCTGGCGTCCTGCAGCTTCCGCTCAAACTCCTGTCGCAGCAAGTCGGCCTGCTTGCTACTTGCGAGAAACCCTAAGTTATTCTCCCACACCTTCAAATTATTCCGCAGCTTCTCAATCTGCTCCGTCAGCGCCATCCGTTCGCCGCTCATCCGTCCGCCGCTCGTGCGGATGCGGTCCACACGTTCGCGGAACGCCGTCTCCTGCGCCTCGCGCAAACTAATCTTCAGCCGTTCGAAATGTCCGTCAATCACAGCGCGGAACTCCTTCTGCAGCCGTTCCTTCTCCCTCATAGGCACATGCCCGGCCTCCATCCACTGCCGCTGGAAATCCTTGATCACACGCAGATTCTCCTCCTTGTCCTCGCCAAACTCAAACGCCTTCAATTGCTCAATAATCGCCTCCTTCTTCGCCAAATTCTCCTTCTCGCTTTGACGGATATCCTTAAAAAACTCATTCTTCTTCGCAAAAAACTCATCGCATGCCGTGCGGAAACGTTTCCACACCTTCTCGCTCACCTTGCGGCTCACATTGCCCACCTGCTTCCACTCCTCCTGCAGCGCCAGCAGCTCCTCCGTCGCCTTCTTCCAATCCTCGCGCTTCGCAATCGCCTCCGCCTTCAGGCATAAGTCAATCTTACGGTTGTAATTCTCCGTCTGCTCGTCGCGCATCTGGCTGAAAAAAGCCTTCTTGTCGCGGTAAAATGCGTCAATGCCGCCCTTGAACTCATTCCACACCTTCTCATTCGCCTCGCGCGGCACCGGACCTATCGTCTTCCACATCTTCAGCAGCTCGTCCAGCGTCGCCGTCACCTCGTTCCATCCTTTCACCCCCTGCGGACGTTCCGCCGTGTGGGCCTGCACCTGTGCCACCAACGCCTGCTTGGCCAGCAGGTTCTGCTCCATCTCCTTGCTTCGCTCCTCATAATAAGCCTTGCGGCGTTCGTCCACCTGGTTGGCGGCATTGCAGAACCGCTGCCAAATCTCCTCATTATGCTCCGTCGGCACAGGACCTATCTCCCGCCAGCGGTCGCGCAACACCTGCAACTCCTTAAACGCCTTCGTCACCGACTCCTCCATCATCAACTCCTCAGCCTTCTCACACAACGCCATCTTCTGCTCCAGGTTGCGCTTCAGATCCAGCATACGCAGCTCCTTGCTAATCTTCACCTTGCTGAAAAACTGCTCAATAAGGAAATGATACGTCTGCCACAAATCATTCAGACTCTCGCGCGGCACCTCGCCAATCTCCTTCCACTTATCCTGAATCTCATTAAAACGGTCATACGTCGCCTTCAGCGACTCCTCGTCGCGTTCGATCAGCTGGCGCAGCTCCTCCAGAATCTGCTGCTTCTGAGCCAGATTCTGCCGCTTCTGCGCCTCCATAGCCTCCTGGTACCGCTGCCTGCGCTCGCGGTAGACGCCATACAGCTTCCTGAACTGTGCCGACACCGCGTCCTCCACACTCTGAAAATCTTCCTTCAATCCGCCGCCGGCCAGAAAAGCCTCATAATTGGCCCGTTCCGCCTCCTGCGTCAACTCGCCGAAACGCGAACGCAGCAGCGTCACCTGATGCTTCACCTGCTGCACCTCCTGCTGCAACAGCGCCTCCAGCGCGGCCACCAGCTCCTCGCGACCCATCGTCGCAAACCGTTCCGCGTCATCCTCCGTCGCCTCGCCTTCCAGCTCGCCCTCCATGTCCCCCTCGCCGGCATCCGCTGTTTCCGTCTCCACAGGAGCCTCTGGCGCAGTTTCCGTCTCCGCTGGCGTGTCACAAACATCCTCCTTGCTTGAACCCGACTCCGCTCCAGACATCCTCCCATCCTGTTCCTTTGGAACATCAACATGCTCATTCTCCGAAATCTCTGTTGTTTTCTCCTGCATCATATCCGTTGCCGGATTCTTCTTGTCATCGGGGTTCATCAGCGGCTCCTCATTCGGATCCGGCTGCATCGTGTTCAGCTCTTCCATAGTGTCTGATAAATTAGAATTACCTATAAATCAATAGGGTGTAAAGAATAAAATCACCGTTGCACCACAGTGCAACCAACGCAAAGATACAAAAACTTCACAAAATCTGCATCCACCCCTCCACCGCCCCGGCATCCAAAAGCCTCCCCTCCATTCAATCCGCGAAAAACCTCCCCTCCCCAAGCGACAACCAGTTTCAGCCGAGGTCAGGAATCCCTTATATCAAGACAAAAGAAAATGAAGTGTGGTGTGCAAAGTGAAGAAGTGAATGTCCGAAAAACCAATGCAAGGAAACAAATACAACCCACCAAAAAAAACTTGTATCAATTTTCAGACAGCCGTATAATAAAATACATTTTTTTTCGTTTTAATATAAATTTTTGCAGCAACGGCTGCAACACCCCCTACAGGGATGCTTTTGACCTCCGCTGCCACAGACTGACAGCTTCGGCCTTCCCCGCACACTGCTTTGCCCAAGAGCTCCCGGCCTTTTTTCTGCCACCGCTAACTGTCGACTTCAGACCTTACAGGCAACTGAATGGATAGAACTATGCGACTTCATCCGTCGAGGCCGCATTGTAACGGTATGACAAAGCAGCTGCACCACGGATTTTTGGACATGCTCGACCAGTGTCGGGGCACGATACTGAAACTATGCCTGATGCACACCGACCGCCATCCCGACAGCGTCAGCGACCTCTATCAGGAGATTGTCTGCAACCTGTGGTGCAGCTATCCGCAGTATCGCGGGCTTTGTTGTCCGAACACCTGGGTCTACCGCATCGCCCTGAATACGGTGTATATGCAATACCGTTCCCGGCGGCGCATGCCGCGGCTCACCGCGCTCAACGACGCCTTGAGCTGCGACCTGGCCGACAACGGCGGCGACGAGATGGTTGAAGTCCTCTACGGGCTGATCGACCGGCTCGACAAAGACGAGAAAACACTGCTGACCCTCTACATCGACCGCGTCCCGCAGAGCAACATCGCCGACATCTTCGAGATAAGCGAAGTGGCCGTCAACCGCAGGATCAACCGGCTGAAAATGAAGTTGAGGCAGCTACGCGACAGTGGGGGATGAGCGTCCGGCGGCAAACTTGCTTGAACGTTGGCATGGCAAGAAAACGTCTAATGAAATTGAAAGAAGTATTCCAATCATATAAACCTACAAACCAATAATTCAACAACATGAAACAACAAACCGAAACATCAACACAAGGTCGGCCTGCGACCTGCGAGTCTTATGCGGCGCCGCACCTGAAAGTCATCCCTGTGCGCTGTGGCGCCGCCATGCTTGTGGGCTCCATGCTGGGCATGGAGGGTGACGAAAGCCGGCGTATATTCCATTATGAAAGCCAGCGGGGCGAACCCGGCAACACCGTCGCCGAATACACCGAAGCCCCCGAGTCACAGGGATGGGACAACAGCTTCATCTGACGTTCCGCGCCGGGTGCGTTGCCGCCCCGGCACAACCACAGCCATCATCAAAAACAAATAAAAAAGACAAAAACCGACGTTTTTCCATAAGCCAGACGACCGGAGCCAAGCTTGCTTGGCCTTGGGCATGGCGAGAAAACGCCTCAATGAAATTAAACCATGAAACAGAATTTCAACATCCCCGTGCGCCGCACGCTGACGGTGCTGTGCGGCGCCGCGCTGGCAGCCTTCGCCGTTGCGTGCCAAAAAGACAACAACACCGTCGAGCTCACCGCCGTCATGGCCGACCGTCCCGACAGCGGCGCCAAAGTCTACATCGACGGCCTCCGCGCCTGCTGGCAGCAGGGCGACGCGGTGAAAATCTACAGTGGTGGCGCCGCCGCCGACTACAGCCTCGCCGTCACCTCCGCCGACGGAGTCAGCGCCACCATCCGGGGCGTCGCCCAAGGCGACAGCTACACCGCCGGTTATCCTGCTTCCGCCGCCACCGTCACCGGGCCGGGCACGCTCGCCATCGACTTTCCCGCTGTGCAGGCCTACGAGCGTGTCGCCATCTATAGCGACGCCGACGGCGCGGCCCAGCGCATCGCCAGCCCCATGGCTGCCTACAGCACTGGCGACATACTCAAATTCTACAACGTCGGCGCCCTGCTCAAAGTCGTCGTCGCCAACACATACGCCGAGGCCGTCACCCTCCACTCCGTCGAAGTCGAGAGCGACAACGCCCCCTTGGCCGGCACCGCTGCCGTCAGCGTCAGCGCCGCCGGCACCGACATTGTCGCTGTCAGCGGCACCAGCCGCACCGTCACCCTCTCGCTCAGCGACGCCGACGTGACCCTCGCCTCCTCGGGCGGCAGTGTCACCCTCTACCTCCCCGTGCTGCCCATCGCCGAAAGCGCCAAATCCAACCTCACCGTCCTCGTCAAGGCCACCGGTGCCGGCGGCAGATACACCTTCGTCAGCGGCAGCGCCGACGGGGGCGTCTGGATAGCCCGAAACCAGATGGGCTCCGTCCCCGCCCGCCTCGACGAAGCGGGCAAGACCGCCGTCAACGCCCATTTCTGGGGCCAAGGCACCGAGAAAAGCCCCTTCCTCATCGAAAACGAGGCCGACCTCTACACCCTGCGCAACCTGGTCACCCACACCCACCTCGACAGCTACGACGACGCCGTCTACAACGCCAACACCGTATATTACCGCCAGACGGCGGACCTCGACATCTCCAGGCAGCGGGCCTGGGGGCAGGCTCCAACCCATGCCGTCGGCTCCACTGCCCGTCCCTTCAGGGCGCACTACAACGGCGACGGTCATTCGGTGAAACTGGGTGTGACCTCGTCCAAGCCGCACCATCCGATCGGAATCTTCGGTGTGGTCGGGGAGGGGGCGTCCATCAGCTGCCTCACATCGACGGGAAGTGTCTCGACAACAAATCATGTGTCCACAGGCGGCGTGGTGGGACTCGTTGCCGGCAACGCCACCATCGACCGCTGCGACAACAAGGCTGCCATCCGCAACAGCGGCGCGGAGATGTCGGACAAAGGGGTCGGGGGTGTCTGCGGCCAAGTGCAGGCCGACGGTGGCACCGTCACCCTCAGCAACTGTTCCAACCACGGCACCGTCAGCACCGCCGGAATGCGGGCCGGCGGCATCGTCGGACACCACTCAGCCGGCACCCTGACGGTCGACGGCTGTGCCAACCATGCGGCCGTCGGGCAGACATCATACCATCACACTCATCAAGGTAAGGGCTGCGGCGGCATTGTGGGACACATACACTCTGCAGACGGAACCGCGACGGTGCAGAATTGCACAAACAATGGCACGGTGAGCGGATTCCAGAATATTGGCGGACTGATCGGCCGGACAGAGAATGCAACGGTCATAGCCGGATGTGCCAACACCGCTGCGGTCGCCGCCCGCACCTTTGGCCGCGGCCGCCACAATATCGGCGGCATGGTCGGTTCGGCCACCGGCACGCTGACGCTGCAAGGTGCCGTCAGACAGCAGGGCGACGTCACGGGAATGTGCTATGTCGGGGGTGTCGTAGGTCATATCGCCTCCACCCTGACCGTGGATGAAGACGCCACCGTGGAGGTGGACGCCACCGTGAAATACTCCGGCAGCACCACCTGTACGACACATTACACATCCGTCCAGTCATTAGCCAGCGTCACAGGGGGGCTGGCCGGCTATTGCAACTACCTTGCCGTCAACGGCGCCGTCGCGGTCAGAGGTGCCGTCACCCACAGCGGCACCGCCTACCGTTGCGTCGGCGGCATCGTCGGTGTCGTCGGCGACGCCAGAAAATCCGACTGCCATTTCACCGTCGGCAACAGGGCTGTTATCACCAACGAGGCCGCCGTCGACGGAACCCACTACACAGGCGGATTTGTCGGCTGGGCGCAAAAGATGACGATATCCGACGGTTCGGGTCACCATGTGAACACAGGCCGTGTGACAGGATCGGTCTATGTGGGCGGCATCGCCGGCCACATACACCACACATCCGGGTTGAACCGTTGCACCAACAGAGGAAACATACGGGGCGACCACCATGTCGGCGGCCTCGTCGGGCGGGCCGAGGCGGCCTCCACCTTCACCTACTGCCGCAACAGCGGCGCCGTCATGGCTGGGGGCGGCAGCTCCATGTCGACCGACGCAATCAATCAGTCCGGTGTCGCCGGCATACTGGCCAGCGCCGGCGGTGCCCTCTCCTTTGTCCGCTGCCTCAACAGCGGCGACGTCACCGCTGTCAGCGGCGGCGGTTCGTCGTTGTACGTCGGCGGCATCTCGGGCTACACCAACGCCGCCGTCACGATGAGCGACTGTGGCAACACCGGCCACCTCAGGGGCAGCGGCGTGGCCGCGGCAGGCCTTGCCGCCATGTGCCACGCCAACACGTCGACCATCACCAACAGCTACAACCAGGGCAACCTCACCTACAACTCCAGCACCTCCACCGGAGGCGGCATCACAAGCGCCGTGAACAGCCGGCCCACACTGAAAAACTGCTACTTCTCGGGCACCGTCTCCATTGTAGGCAAACTCACCAACTACGGCAACATGTCGGGCAGCTACAACCATTCAAACTACACAGCCCACTGCACCGACTGCTACAGCATCGACCAGACGGCCAAAGGCACCAACTACGCCGCCGCCAACCACACCATCACCCGCAACACCGACAATGAATACGTGACCTCCTCCAGGACACGCCTGCGGGACGCCCTCAACAACTGGCAGAACAGCAACACGGCCTACAGCACCTGGAGCTCCTCCTGCCACACAGAGCTTCCGCGCCTCAGCTGGGAGGACGAATAGTTTTTCCCCCACCCCCGTCATCGACGCCGGCCGGACCGGCGACAAGACCACGGCACCCGCCATCTGGCGGGTGCCGTCATTTATATAACTCCAGACAGCCGTCCGGGACGTCGCCGCAGCCCGACAGCCTCACACAACGGCACCTCCCATTGTGGCGGGGAGGCAGCGGCGCACCTGCCGCTCGTCGTCGGCATTGATGGCGCGGGCGTCAGAGATCCGCTTGGCCGTGTAGCGTCGCGACGGGTCGGCCGGGGCAAAGAGGTCGGCGGCGGTCATCCACTTCGAGCCGCCGCGGCAGTCGACATAGCCGCCGTCGACCATCATATTGACAAAACAGTGCAGCTGGTTGGTCTTGCCCAGCCACGTCATACGCTTTGGCGGCAGGCCGGCGTAGCGCCCCACCCCGAGGGCGACAAGCAGCGCCGTGTCGCGCCCCGTGTCGTCGCCATGCGCCAGCAGCTTGGCGCCCCATAAGTTGCGCTGCAAGTCGCGCACCCCCTCCACACATCCCTCGCCCGCTTTCCAGAAAAACGATCGCAGCGGCCCGCCCTGCGGCGTCGCAGACAATCCGTCCGCCTCCGCCGTCCCGCCGTCGGCACCCGTCGGCAATCCGGCAGCGCCGTCGCGCCCCAACAACTCAAGGGTGCGCTGTCGGCGCAGCGTCAGCTGCTCAAAGCGCTGCTGCAGCTCCTCAATCCAGCCGCCCACCTCGGCCATCAGCTCCGTGTCGGCCACCGACAGCGCCAGCTCGGCGCGGTGCAGGTAGAGCAGCTGGCTCCGCACGTCGTAGTGCCGGCGCACCATCTCGCGCCGCAGCCCCTCAAGGCTGAGCGGGAACACCTCGCCGTCGGCGACGATGCGACGCCCTTCGCGGCGGTAGTCGCGAAGCGTCGTGCCGGAAATGTCGTCACCCTGCGTAGACAAAAAAACTCCCTTCCGTTGGCGCCGATGCCAACCAAAATGCAAAAATAAGTAAAATAACCGTCGTTTTCAAGCCCTCCGGCAACATTTCGCCGCAATCCGCCGACAATCCGCCGGCGCATCGTGCGCCCGCCGTGCCGCCGCGCTACCGCCGCGTGGCTGCCGCGCCCGCCGCTCGGCAGCCGTCAGACAGCGGCCATTGGCGGGCGTCCGACGGCTCCCGGCAGCTGCATCTTTGCATCCGCATCGGTCGCCGGACGGTAGCCCCGCCTCTCCGCTCGACAGCAAGCCGGCAGCGTCGACGCCGAAACAGCATGCGCAGTCGCGGCAGCCCGATGCAGACAAATATACCACATCTATCAACCATCAAACACAAACACTATGGCAATCATCAAACAAGGAATCCTCGGCGGATTCAACGGCAAAGTAGGCACCGTCATCGGCAGCAGCTGGAAAGGACGTTCCGTCATCCGTGCCATCGCCCAACACGTCCACAACCCCCGCACCGCCGCACAGCAGGCCGCCCGGGCGCGACTCTCCCTCGTCAGCCGTTTCGTGAGCGGCGTGCAGACCTTCGTCAACGAAGGCCTCCGTGCCCTGGCCGACAGCGAAGCCATCACCGCCGCCAACGTAGCCACACGCCTCAACCTGGCGCAAGCCGTCACCGGCTCGGGCACCGGCGTCAGCCTCGACTACAGCCGTGTAATCCTCTCCTCGGGCAACCTGCCCGGCGTCGATTCGCCCGCTGTCGCTGCCGCCGCCTCAGGCCACAGCGTCAACATCAGCTGGACCAACAACGCCGGCTCCGACACCGGCGTCGTCGACAACGACCGCATGCTCTTCTGCCTCTACAATCCGGCCCGTCAGTCCTCCACCTACGACCTTGTCTCCGCCGTCCGTGCCGACGAAGCTGCGGTGCTCAGCTACCCCTCGGCTTGGGCCGGCGACACCCTCTACCTCTACGTCGCCGTGCGCAGCGAAGACAAAAGCCGCATCTCCAACTCCGTCATGGCAGGCTCCGTCGTAGCCGTCTGATCGGCGGCGGGGGAGGGGAGGGCCGCCCCGCTTTCTCCTCCGACACAAACATCACGGCGCAGGGAACATCTGTCCCCTGCGCCGTGATGACGTTTAATTTCATCAGTCGTTTTCTCGCCATGCCAAAGTTCAAGCAAGCCCGACTTCTTTTGTCTTGATACAAAAGAAAACGAAGCAAAAGAAAAAATCAAGGCTGTGAAGAAAAAACTGAAAAGCGGCGGCGGTTTTGTTTATAAAGCAGAAGCCCGGAGCAACGCTCCGGGCTTCTGCAGGTGTACTGCCGGGCATAGGTCCGACAGGTGGATGTTATTATCAATCTTCCCAGCTGAGGGTCGGGATCGTTTCGTTCTTCCAGTCACTGTAGGTTGAATGGGCCAGATACCAGTTGTGCAAAGCACTGTAGAGGGTGGTGCAACTCTCGCCATTTACCGTCTGCGCCGCTGCCAGTTCTCCGGTAGATATGTTGAACGTGGTGGTGGCAGAATGAGCATAACTGCCCTTTGTTGTGGAAATGTTTGCATAGCTATTTGTCACAGTGACAGTACCTTTACCAGTATAGCGGAAAGCCATGGAACCAAATCCAGTGGCATAGTTGAGGCCGGCATTGTCGGTACCCAAATCTATATTTACATAGCAATTGGTGATATTAATTGTGCCAGTATTGTTACTGGTTGTAATACCTCCAACCGCGTATGTGCTTGCGCCGATGGTTGTGATTGTGCCATTAAAATAGGAGTTATAAATATTTACTCCACCCTTATTTGCACCTACGATTCCGGCTGCACCGAAACACTTGTTCACTGTGATTGTAACGCCATTAACAGCGCAGTTATTAACCGTTGTGGTACCTGTTCTTACCAAACCAATTATACCACCGGCATATAATGTGTTATTGCCTGCATCCGCCGTTACATTACCTGTATTGCGGCAATTCTCAACGGTTCTGGTGCCTGAATAAACGATTCCAACAATACCACCCAATCCCATATCCGTACCTGTACCAGTTGCTCTTACCGTACCAGAATTGTAACAATTGCTCACGGTTCCAACACCTAAAGTATAGCCAACAATCCCCCCCACATCATAGGTTCCTTGGATGGCGCCCTTATTGGTTGCACCGGAAATATTACACGCTGATGCGCTGTTTGTCTGTCCAACAATACCTCCGACATAACCACCTGTACCGGTCACAGAACCTTCATTGACTATATCTCCTGAAATATTGATGGGATTCGAGGCACCACTTGCCACTTGACCAACAACCCCTCCGACATACATTGTACCTGTAATATCGCCCTTGTTGACCATAGTGCCTGTAATAGTGAACTCAGGTGTGGCACAACCGATAAATCCGCCAACATATTGTTTACCGGATATATCTCCATGATTTGTGCATGTTCCGTTGAAGGAGACCCAGCCATTATAGCGTCCGACGAATCCGCCGACATTATTGGCTCCGCTTACATTGGAATTGTTGGTGCAGTCGCTAATGCGTCCTTTATACCAGCCCGCCAATCCACCGATATAATATGTAGTAGCTGTGGAATTTTTATTTCCTGTTATTGTTCCATTATTGGTGCAATTAATCATTTGTACTTTGGTTGAGGCATTCACAAGACCGACTATCCCGCCGAGATATGAAGAAGTAGTACTACTAGAAGTTGATGTGACGGAGATGTTATTTGTACAATTCCGCAATGTTGTATATTCATTTGCTGACGCATCATAAAGCGCACTGTTACAGAATGTACCAAACGTGGTGGCCGAACTGCCCGAGACAGAAGCACCATTGAGAGTAAGGTTTTCAATGGTTGCACCATATAAGTAACCGAATAAACCGCCATTAGACAGCGACAAACTCAATTTGATATAATGGTTGCCACCATCATAATGGCCGAAAAATCTTCCCCCGGAGCAGTTCCAAGTTGTGGAAGAGGCATCGATATCGCAGGTCTGGCGATAGTAAACGTTATTGTTCTTAACATAGGTCGTGTTTGTTCCTGCTTTGACCAATGTCCTGAAAGCCTCCAGGTCGTCGTAACAGGTGATCAGAAACGGGTCGTCCTCAGTGCCTTGCCCCCAGAAGGTTTTTGTGGAATTTGAGGTCGTGCCGTCGAGTTCGACGGGGACCGGGACCAGCTGGTTCTGGGTCAGTGTGATGCCGCTGGCGTTGCTGTTGACATCGAAGGTGTATTTGGTGTCTCCGTTTTCGGCCAGGACGCGGAAACGGAAGTGTTCGTTGGAGACGCCGGGCACCGACACATAGAAGGTGTAGTTCCCGCCGGCGGCAATCTCGGTGTTGCCGCAGTCTAACGTCAGGTCTTTGCTTCCGTCAGCGATGGCGGAGACGTAGGGGGTCTCGGTGTTGCAGTCCGCCACCGTGGCGGTGCCGCAGAGGATGCTGGTGGTCGCCGTCATGACAATCTGATGAATCTGCAAGGCGGATCCGGTGTTGTTGGTCACGGTTACCGCCAGCAGGTTGCAGGGGTTGTGGAAGTTGAGCTGGTTGTTGCTGTAGGTGGCCACCATGGGACTGAAGATATGGTCGGCGTCCCATGTCTGCACGTCGGGCAGCGTGAGGGTCACCGTGCTGCTGCCGGCCACCACGCTGGCGGCGCAGGAGGCAGGGTAGACGGCGGTGTAGCCGGCGTCGCTGGCGGTAACGCCGGCGATGGTGGCATGTTTTAAATCGCCCTCTACCGCGGCGGTGTAGTTGGTGCCGTTGACGTTGACTGCGTCGCCCGTCTCCCAGCAGGCGTAGCGGTTTTCGTCGATGGAGACTTTGGCGTTGCCGCCGTATTCGTCGGCGACGTAGGCGGCGAGGTCGACGGTGTTGTCGTCTTTCTGGCACGCGACGGCGAGGGCCGCCAGCGCGGCGGCGCACAGCACCGTCAGGGTGCGCATGCTATGGCTGTGTAGTTTCTGGTTCATGATGTTTGGGATTGTGTGTTTGGGATTGTGTGTCGAGAATGTCCGGGGCTGCCCGGGCTTCCCGCCGGTTTGTTTAGAAGAAACTGTTCTCGCCTCCGTTGGACCAGTCGCTGAACTGGTCGTTGCGGTTGCCGGGGTCTTCGGTGTCGGTGCCTTCATGGTAAAAGTCCAGCACCTCTGTTTCTTCTTGCATGTAACTCTCGCCCGCCGAGAGGCACAGCATGCCCCCGCAGCTGACGGGGACGGTGCGCAGCTGCGGGGACTCGTAGCCGCCGCGGTGTTTCATATCGTGTTGTTTTGTAGTTTGTTGTCTCTTTCCGCCGCCGCCACCGCACCGCCGCCCCGGACGCCCCACCAGTAGGGGGTTTATGTTAAACTTGCGGCTGTTTGAACGGGGGTTGTTCTCTTGATATATCAGAGTTTAGGCAGGATTGGGTTGTTTGGTTTGTTTTTTGTTTGAGTTTAAAATATATTATATAATGTCAATGACGATTTGACATCGATTTTTAGTTTCCCCAAAAGTCGTTGTTACCCCACTGCAGGTCGAAGGCTTCGTTTTCGTTGGTGGGTGTGGTTTTGGTCTGGTCGGTCCATAGAAAGAGGTCGACCTGGCCGGTGGTTCCACTCTCCTCGACAGAGAATGAGTTTTCCCACGATTCGGTGATGCTGTCGGCGAAGCCTTCCTCGACATGGAATGTCTGCACCTCGATGGCTGGAGGTGTGTACGGAGACAGCGTTTCGGCACCGTTTTGCATGAGTCGTAGAAGTGTGCAATAGGTTGATTGTTAGATTGTTAAATGCAATCAAAAGTGGTTACACGACAGATTTTTACGCGACAAATATATAAAAAAAAGTGGAATTAATTGTTAATTATGATGAAGGAATTGCTGAAACTGAGGTGGGCAGGGGCTTGGGGGGATTTTGTTATTTTTATGGATGGGTTCTTTGATCCACGGATTACACGGATGGACACGGATGATTCTTTGGGGATGGGTTCTTTTGATCCACGGATTACACGGATGGACATGGATGGGTTCTTTGGGGGTGGGTTCTTTGATCCACGGATTACTTGGATGGATGCGGATGATTCTTTATGGATGGGTTCTTTTGATCCACGGATTACTTGGATGGACACGGATGGGTTCTTTGGGGGTGGGTGTCATTTTCATTTCCCGTATATGTCGGATTGTTTCAGCAGGCGGACGGTGTGTTGGCGCCCGTCGGAGGTGGTGAGGGTGAGGAGGTAAACGGACTGGGGCCGGCCGGTCAGGTCGAGGCTGTGGCGGCCGGGGCCTGCAGGGTCGAGACGCACTGTCTCGCGGCGGCCGGTGAGGTCGGTGAGGATGGCGGTGGCGACGCCGTCCTCGGTTTTGAGCGATGTGTGCTCCACCCGGATGTTGATACGTTGCCGGAAGGGGTTGGGGTAGGCCACGAACGCCCCCGCCTGGTCCGTCAGTGTGACGTGCACGTCGCCCGGCGCTCCTGCCGTGCTGACATACGGGGTCATGAAGGCGGTGTCGACATATTTTGCCACGTAGGCTTTTGTCCTGTGATTTGCCTCGGAGTATATGGTGGTGTCGCCCAGCTGGACCGACGAGGCTTGCAGCTGGCCCGAGATATACAGGATGCTGTCGTGCAGCGCGATGAGGTAGCAGGATTGGTTACTTTTATGAATTGAGACATTTGTCGGCATGTCGATGAGGCCGATCGCGTTGCCCGAGGTGTCCCAGATGCAGATGGCGTTGTTCCAGACACGGTCAATGGCATGACATGCCGAATCGGCCCCGAAGAGGAAATCCCCCGCGTAATTGCACGGGACAAAGACACGGTTGTGCTTTACGCACATTTGGTGTTGCCAGTATATATGTGGAAGACAAATTCCTGTTGCGAGTCCGTTGGACCTCGCTGTTCCGTATGATTTCAGCCGCCCGGTCTCCGCGTCGATCCGGATGAAAAACAATTTGTCGACGATGTCGACGGTGTCGTTGTCGACAAAAGCGGCGGGATTGTTGCAGACTTCCACAGGGATGGTCACATGCCCTGATATGAACAGGTCCTGTCCGTCGTCCCCCCGTGCCATAGAATAAAATTCAAACTTTCCGGTGTTGAAATCGTCGTAACAACTTTCCATCGCCACTTGCTTGACGAAGAGCGGGTTGAGCAGGCTGTCGCATTTCACGACCAAACTGTTGATTACGTTCCGCCGACAATAGGCAACCGGCAGGTTGGGGATGGTTGCCGTTGCACTATCCGACATCGACCCTGGCCTCACTTCGGTCGCGATCAGATGCATGTTATGGTTCGGGTCCATAACCATGGAGTAGATCGATTCCAAGTCATTATCGCCTGTTTCGTCCTGGAAAAGATACCGATGCGCAAGCAGATCGTGGAAATGCGGTGAGAATTTCAGCATCATCACATTCCACCTTTTCGGGCGGTTTGGGGGAAATATGTTGAATCTTGCATGGCCGTCCACCCATATCTGAATCCCGGACAACGTGCCGTCCTCGAT
This sequence comes from Candidatus Hemicellulosilyticus sp. P3, assembly GCA_001543385.1. Lineage (GTDB taxonomy): Bacteria > Bacteroidota > Bacteroidia > Bacteroidales > P3 > Colimorpha. The sequence goes on along the minus strand of LPNH01000002.1, from coordinate 8,283 downwards.
GGATAATATTGTATCCTCAAGACCACCGGTGTCGTCAGGCACTTTAACGAGTTCTTTGTCCACCGTTTGTCGAACAACGAAAATGTTGCCGTTGCCGTCGATGTCAAAAGTGCAAGCCGTGAGAGCGGCGGGCGTCACCCATGAAGAGTCGTGGACGCGTCCTGTCTGTCTGTCCAGGGTGATCCGGTTGCCGTCACTGTCAAAATACACCACTTGCAAGAAATGCTGTTCCTGCAGTTCTCCGTCCAGATTCAGCGTTATGAATGCCGATACGAAATTTCCGCTTATCGAATCGGTCGCCATGAGGCTCCCTGCGTCGGAATAAACGGAATCCAGCCAATAGAACGTTTCTTCCAACATGACCCCGGCCATGCAGACGATGGAGGTGTCTCCGATCAGTTTGATGGTGTGTCCCACGTTGGAGCCCGGTGTCGTAATGGGCTTGCGCCACACCACGCTGCCGTCCGGGGCGAACTTTGCGATCAGGATGCCCCTTCTGTTCGGAATGCGGTACGGCAGAAGCGGTTCGCCGTCGAGCAGCGCGTCGGGTGCGCACTGCCCGAGGATGTAGAGGTTGCCTTCGGAATCGGTCACCGAGCTGGAGATCCAGTTGTCAAAACGATCACACCGGTCGAAGCCTGTATAGGTTTTCACCCAGTCGAAACGCTGGGCGCGGACGGAGAGGGTCACAAGGACCAAGGCCGAGATCAGTATGTGCTTGCAGAGAACACTGCAGTGTGCAACTGAGATTGTTTTCGTTAAGCCGAGAGGAGAAGCGCTTGCTCTTATCCCGAGGCGAGAAAACGACTGTTTCGAAGAAGCGAACGTTTTCGATAAGCCAAATGACCAGAGCCAAGCTTGCTTGAACTTTGGCATGGCGAGAAAACGACTAATGAAATTGAACGTTTTCGTTAAGCCAGACGACCCAAGCAGAGCTTGCTCAAACTTTGGCGTGGCGAGGAAACGACTGATGAAATTGAATGATTTGTTCATGTCTTGGCGGTTTTAAACGGTATTTTTATTATCAATGCGGCTCCCATGGTTATTTTTTCATGAGTTTCATGTATGTCACTTTTTCCGCGGCGTCGACAGATCGGGTTCTGACACGGACGATGTAGAATCCGGCGGGGAGGTCGGAGACGTTGAAGCGGTCGGTGTTGATGAATGTTGCCATCGGGCGGCCGCTCATGTCCATCACCAACACCTCGACCACCTTGTCGGCGCTGCCTTTTGCCCGGGGGGCAAGCGCTTCGGTTGTGGCATCCGGGATACGGGCGCCGCAGACAATGGTGACATCACCGGTGGCGGGATTGGGTACGAGGTGAAGGTCTCTGCCGGGGTCGGGGCCGAGGGGCAATCCGGTGTCGCTTTCCTTACCGCTGTCGCCAAAGGTTTTTGCGGCCTGTTTGGGCGTAATGCCGAGGTCCTGCAGTCGCTGATAGAACTTTTCAGCGGGGATACAGGATTTTAGCCAGCAGAACTCTTTGTCCATGCAGGCGAGGGCGTAAAAGCAGATGAAGCCGTCCTCTGCCACAAGCTGTGTAATCTTGGCGTATTCTATCATGGCAAGCCCGTCCAAGTGTTCGGAACCGCCATACCAGGAGTTGACGACCATGGGTGGATCGGACCAGCAGGCGATGATGTTCTGCGAGGGAAATACCTCCAATTGGAATTTGAAATAGACGGCCGCACTGGTTGACATATCGGCCCGAAGGTCGTATAAAAAAGGGGCTATTTCGGTTTTGCATTCTATGTATTCGGGCAAAAGGTCGATGCTGAAATCGGCGTTGCAGTCGCCATAGAGACGGAATGTGATGGATTGTGACGGCAGGGGTTGATACAGCTTCACTTCTAACTTGAAGGAGAAACAATTGTCAGGATCTACAGGGGTGGGCTGAAAGTCTGTATTAACAATTTGTACATACTCCGGATCGGCGAGACATTGCAACTCATGGAAATAATATGTGAAATCAGAATGGCTGCACACCGTCACGTTGATACTGTAGAAGTTATAGCAATCACCAACATCGTGGATTTTCTCTATTGTAATTTCAATGTCTTCGCAGTCGCAAAATTCCTGTATTTCTGTGATGGTGAGCAACGGGGAGGCGACATGACAATGGCCGTGGTTGTAATCCACGTCAAGGCGGTAGTCGCCGAACCCCGGTAAGGGCAATAGTAACGGACGGTGTGTGTAGATGCCGCCATCTGCGTAAATATCACGGCCATTATAATTCCACACACAATCGATCTTTTGGTTCCAGGTTGTCAGTCCCCGAACGGGCAGTCTGCGAGGCCTAAGGAAAAAATCAGGGCACTTTTCGTAACAGCCGGTCAGCAGGGCGTCGAAATCAGGTTGTGCGTCGATGGTGATGCTTGCCGCATCGGACTTGCAGCCGCTGGCGGGGTCGTAGTACCATGCGGTGGCCACGCCCGGGGTGAAGTAGTAAGCCGTAGGGCCTGAATGGCCATTGCTCCAATGCAACCTATTGGTCGCGGGACTGCTGCCGACCAACTCAACAGGCGGGTCGTCGAGGCACAGGCGCTGGCCATAAGCGATGGAGGGGGCGGCAGGTGTGGGATGGACCGTGACGGTCACCCCGCTTGCACAATCGGAGCATCCGGAAGCGTTGTCGGTGATGCAGAGCTGGATATGGTAGTCATCGGCCATGGGGGGATAGAATGAGGCTGATGCGGTGTAGAAATGCCGGGTGAAGTTGTTGGCATTGGTGACGGTCCACTGGTAGGTGTATTGATTGGAGTCCGGACCGGTGGCGCCATACAGCATTATCCGATCACCCATGCAGTATCGCTGTTTGTCGGTGACAATGATGGCGGTGGGTTTGTTTTTGAATCTCACGTTGATGTTGTCTTGCACGTGACAGTAGCGGTTGTTCACGGCAACAGCCGGGTATAGGCCGGTGGTGTAGGTCGCATAGGTGGGGTTGGTCGACGGTGTTGCAGCGCCGTTCCAATAGAAATTACATGATGTCAGCACATTCCCATTATATTGGAATTGAATGTACCGGGCTGTATTCGGGCACACCTCTGAACCCAACGCATGAAGTAGATATTCTTTCAATTCATTTGGGTGAGAACTTATAGTAAACGGGACTTGTGAGGTGACGGGGCAACCGTTGGCATCTGTGACAGATGCGGTGACGGAATGAAAATAAAGACTTGATGTAAATGTATGATGTATTTTATTTCCCTGCATTGTAAAAAATGTTCCGTCACTGAACGTCCATGTGGTGGAAGAAATCGGGGCATAGGGGTTCAAGGACGCCGTCAGTTCTATGGGCGTGTTTTCGCAAGTCCAATGGGGGTTGAGTGTATTGGCGGATGTGATGGAGAGCGTGGCCGGGTTGACGGTGGTGAAGACGACCGGAGGGTAGGTGCATTCGTAGAGCGTGCCGTCGGCCAAGACCTGTAGACAAAATGTGTAGGTGCCGTTGGAGGTAACGGGGTATTCGTAGGTCCTGACCGAATAGTCGAACATGCACGGGGCATGGCCCGCAACAGTGAAATAGATGCGCTCCATGCCAGACAGGCTCTTGGAACGGTTGTGGATGACAATCTTGTCGCACTGCTTCTCGAAGGTGAAATCGGGTATGAAGGTCACCGCTTTTGTGAAGTTGCTCACCTCGCAATGGGAGCCGGTGGTGTAGGACTGGATGTGATAGATGCCGACATCTTTGAATTGGACTGTCGCGTGGTGTCTGTCGCTGGGATTGACGATTATTGTCCTCTGGTCGCTGTTCCCCGAACATTTCCAATAAACATTGTGTGCCGCTATGGGCGACGTCAGGGTCAGCACTGCGGCGCAGCCGTCGTAGGTGCCGGTCATGTCTTCAATCATATTGCATTCGTAACATGGTGTGTTCGGCCCGATATATTTAGACTCGGAAGCGGTGCACCCCCAAAGATTTTCCACTTCGCAACGGTAGGTGCCGTAGCCGACAAGGCGCATGGAGGGATTTGTCTGACCGACTTGAAGGATGTCGTTGTAGTACCATTGATATGTATAGCGGCCCGCGGCCATGTCCACGCTGACGGTCTGGGCGGCGGCATCGTAGATTAAGCCATTGATCACCGGGGCGGGTGAGACTGTCACCAGGACGGTTGCACTGTCGTAGTAATGGAGGTTTGTACACTCGTCCATCTCGTTGTGGAGCAGGGTGACACGGTGGGTTCCGGGCGTGGTGAAGGTGCAGGTGTAAGGGTTGCCGACAAATGGCGCCAAGATACTGTCGACACGCCACCGGTAGTTTGCGGGGTCGCCGCCCGACCCGGTAAAGGTGAACGGTTCGTCAGGGCAAGCTGATTCCGGGTTGGCGGTGAGGCTGACTGCGGCGGGGGTGTGGCTCCTGACATGGATATGGAAGGTGTCGTAATAAAACACATGGCACACGGTGCGTTTGAGCAAGACATAGAAGTCCACCGGGTAGTTTCCGGAGGTGTGCTCATGGACCGTCAAAACAACGCTGTTCTTCAGGTGGCTGCCCTGAACGGAAGCGTAACTCTGTGCCCCCCCAATATACCATTCGTACAGCACTCCGTCCTGCGGAGGGATATCGTTGTCGTCCCATGAAATAATGGTTCCCGGACAGACGTCGTAATGCCGCGGGAGGGTGATTGGGGCTGGCTGCAGTTCAACAATCTGTTGCACGTAGGGTTGGGCGGACAGGCAGTTCAACGTCCGGTCGAAGGTGTAGGCATGGATGTCGCATACGTTGGCTCCAAAGCTGATTGTTACATCATTGCCCGAAATCCGGCCGGGCGTGGCATCGGGACATGTGGGTTCCCAGACGATGGTGTAGTCAGGGTTTTGCGGGTGCGCCTGCAAGTTGATTCCGCTGTGAGTGCAGGCAGTATGCGGATTGCCCGGGTCGAGGTCGGCAAGGGTCGGCGCCGGGGGTCTGTCCTGTACGGTGAGGAGAAATTCGGCTTCGTTGCAGAAGTTGGGGTTGCTGGCAACGACACGGTATCTGCCGGGACGGGGGAGACGGGTGGATATTTCTTGTCTTCCCCAAGTGTTGTAGACTATTTGGTTGGAGTTGTCTATGTCGTAGACTATCCACGAGGCGGAGACATACGGGGCGGTTTCCAGATGGCAGGGATTGGAGATGCAGATGCGATCTTGGCCGGTGATGGCCAATTTGGGTTTGACCACCACTGTCAGCGGTGCGGAGGTGAACTCGCCACAATCGAGGAATTCGCACCTGTAGGAAACCGTGATACGGTAGGTGCCGGGCTGATGGAAGATGTACATCTGTTTGTTGGCGCCGTTGACATCCACGGCGCTGACATCGGCGGCGGATGTGATGCTCCAATGGTACTCGGTGGATCCGAAGAGGGGGACGCTGTAGATGACGGCCTCGTCGACACAGACTATGGTCTGCCCTTGGATGGGGAGGTTGTCGCCGATGACGGGAATCTTTTTGCTCAGCATGGCGGGGCAACTGTTGCTGCCGCAGAGCTGGCCGTCGATGCCGATGACGCCGTAGCCGTCCTGCGGGCTGTCCCACTGCACGGTGACCTGCGGTGTGTTTTGGCCGTTCAATATGGTTCCTCCGGACACATGCCAGGAGAATTGCTTGCAATGGGGACTGAGGGCTGTATAGGTGACGACGTCACCCTCGCAGACCGTACCGTGGCAGCTCAGTTCGAGATTTTCGCCCTCCAGCATACGGATGAAGAAGCTTTCCTCGTCGTAGCAGCCACAGTTGTTGTAGACCCAGTGGAAGATCTGTTCGTCGGCCCACACGTCTTCTATTTTGTAATTGGGTGTGGATGACGACATTCCCCATTTTCTTTCCCAATAGAAGCCCACGATGTCGGAGTTGGTGGCGGAGGAGTGATCGGTGAACTCGACGCTCCCGCCCGGGCAGACATAGATGACTTTTGTGCCGTCGGGCATTTCGACATAGGCCGGGACGGTCGAAACTGAGATGACGGGTTTTTCGACCAGCCGGACGTTGACGCTCTTGGTGCAGGAGACGCCGTTGGGGCCATAGACCGTCACAGCCAGATGGCCGGAGGAGCCGTGGCCCCATGTGACTGTAATGCTTCCGTTGTTACTGTTGGATGAAACGTCGCCGGACACCGCCCAACTCCAACGGGTCGGGGAATGATCGCCCATCCCGACGTTGGCGGTGTAGGTGACGGTCATGCCCTGGCAGGCGATGAGATTGTCGGGGTCCTCGTCGTAGTAATCCTGTTTTTCGGTAGGAAGTATACATGCCGGTTCAAAACTGCCTGTGATGACGATGTCGCAGGGGATCTGTTGGGCGAAGGCTGCGGACAATGGCAAGGCCAACAGCAGCGATACAGCCACCCGTCGAATACGAAAGCATAATAACTGTTTCATAATTTTATGATTTTATGTTTGTAAATGTTCAATTTCATTAGTCGTTTTCTCGCCATGCCAAAGTTCAAGCAAGCTTGACTCTGGTCATTTGGCTTATCGAAAACGATAAAAAAAAAGAGACACCTCTATTAAATTAGTTGCAAAAAATTCGCAAAACTGACATCGGAGGAATAATTTTTTTTCAGATCGATTTCTGATCACTGTTTCTTAGGGGTTTTGGCGGTTTTCCGCTTTGTTTTTTTCGCCTGCACACCACTCTTCATTTTTTTTGTCTTGAAACAAATGCCGCTCTGGCATGAATCCGAATGACTGATTGGGGTTATAGGCCGGGATGACGGCGGCGGCCTTGTGTCGGGCGCGGTGATTTTCTTATAAAGGCGCTCCGCCGCCGGTGTGCAGCGGCAGAGCGCCGATGTCGGCGCGGGGCCGCCGGGGTGTGTGTGGCGACGCTCGATGCGTTAGTGGACGACCAGCGCCTTGGTGTCGAGGACGGCGCCACGGGATTCGATGCGCACGGTGTAGTGGCCGGCGGGCATCGGCTGCAGGTCGACGGTGTGGCTGTCGGTGCCGGCAGAGAGCGGGGCTTTGTAGAGCACGCGCCCGGCGGCGTTGGCGACGACGAGGTTGGCACCGGCGACGCTTTCAGCCACGCGGTAGGCGACGGTGGTGCGCTTGTCGGCAGGGTTGGGCGTCAGGGCGGTGATGAGGGCTTGGCGGACGGTGACGGTGACGGTGTCGCTGTCTTTGTAGTTGTCGTCGAGGGACCGCACCTCCAGCACGTAGCGGCAGGTGGCGGCGGGGACGGTGGTGTATCGCCCGCCGACGCAGAGGGTGTCGCCGCCGAGAGTGAGCCAGCTGTACCGCACGTTTTCCTCGACAGGCACGGCGGTGAGGGTGACGGTGTCGCCGGCGAGGACGGTCTGGCTTTCATGCGCCTCGGCTCTGAAGTTCCTTTCGGGGTCTTTTATGGCGAGGAAGTGCTCGCCGCCGATGACTCCTCTCACGTCTTTTTCGTAGATGTCAAATTCGAACTCGTTGCACCCGGAGGACGGCCGGGTGCGGAAGTGCACGCTGGTCTCGACGGTGTAGTGATGTCCGACGGGCAGGCGGAGGTCGCTGAGGGTGAGGTCTCTCTCGGTGACCAGGAGGCGGTTGTGCTCCAGCATCTTGCCGCCTTTGATCCGGGCGCCGCCCTGGTGCCAGATTTCTGCCAGCTCGTTGTCTAAGGTGATGAGGACGTCGGCGTGTTGTACGATGGTTTCACCGGCTTTGTTGGGATGGGCTGTGAACTGGAGCTGGAAGGTGTGCGGTTCTTTGAAGGGGTTGGAGAACGAGACGACGGCGGTGTGCTGTTCCGCCGCGAGGATGGAGATGTTTTTCCAGGCCACGTTGTCGTTGAGGGTGGTGAAGTGCCCCATGTCGGCGTCGGTGGCGTTTTCATTGACGATGAGGTCGCCGTCGTGGACCCGCGCGACGAGGCAGAAGTGCCATCTGTCGGCGTCGAACTGGGTGCAGCCGGCGTAGTCTTCGGCCATGGGTGTCCACCAGGGTATTTTGACCACGACGGAGCCCCGGGGCGGTATGCGGGGTATCAGCATGCCGTCAGGGGAGCCGACGACGCCACCTTTGACGGGGTTGATGCCGCAGGGGAAACGCTCGAAGCCGGTCCAGTTCCTGTCCCAGCGCAGGTCGCAGCCCGCCTTGGCCCAGTTCAGGAAGAGACGGTCACGACCGGAGGAGCTTATGTCGCTTTTGTTCCAGATGCGGACGCAGACGTAGTTCAGGGAGTGGCCGTGTGGGTTGCCGGCAACGCCGTTGGCGTCTTCGGTCCAGATGTCGGGGCTGTTCCACATATACTGTACGTTGCTCGGCACGGTGCCGTCGTCGGTGTCGCCGTCGCGGACGTAAAGGTC
>LPNH01000001.1:195793-345879 GCA_001543385.1 Candidatus Hemicellulosilyticus sp. P3 | reverse complement strand
CTTCTCAACTATTTATCCCCTAAACAAAAATTTTTGCAATCTTTGCATTAAAGTGTTGCACTTCGTAGTTGAATCTACCGTGCGGAGGGAGCGGCATGTCAACGCAATAAAAAAGGGGTTTTATAGTTATTTTGTGTAGCAGACATTTTTCCTGCCACAATGAAATTGAATAAAACAGCAACAATATGCGAGGTTGTGTGTGTTTGTTTCTTGCCGGTCTACTGTTGGCGATGCATTCTGCCGAGGCACATGATTATCCCGACCATTCGCCTATAGCGGCCAACAGCACTTACCGCATCAGTTTGACGGAGAGCGGTGTATACAAGATCGCAGTATCTGATGTCGCCGCATTGGAGGGTGTGCGTGTGCAGGAGGTGGCGCTATACGGAAACACGGGAGCGATGCTGCCTGACGCCAACGGCAGCGGCATGGCCCATGCGTTGCTGAATCTGCCTGTCTGGATATGCGACAGGAACGGGAACGGACGGATGGACGGCGACGATTATATACTTTTTTACGGAGAAGGGACGGACCGCTGGGTGGAACGCAACGGTATGTACCGCTACGAACGGCATGCCTATGCCACCGTCAACTGTTATTATCTGGTACTGCACCGTAACGGCCGCACCATTGACTCTGTCGGCCATTTTGCAACGACCGATACGTTGACAACGCACACCGTGGTGGCGACACACCACAACGATTTGAACAATATATTCCAGACCGGACAGGTTTGGGTGGGCGAACGTTTCAGCTCGACGCAGACTTCGCGCACTTTCACGCTTACGTTGCCCACCGCCACGCAGGAAGCACAGGTGAATGTGCGGTATGCTTTTGCCAACGACGGCTCAAACGACGCGAATTTTAACTTGACGATGAACGGCAACACGGTGAGCAGCTATGTGAACCGTTCTACCGTTTACCGCACTTTTGAGGCCCGCTTCCCGGCTCACAGCGGCACATCTTACAGCATGGATTGCAGTTTTTCGCCCTCTTCAAGCACGGCAACCGGTTATCTGGACTATATTGAACTGACAGCGCAAGCCCCCATGCAATACGGTGGCCGACAGACGATGTTGCGCACCGGAGGCGAAGGAGGAACGGGAGCTGTGGCGTACCGCGTGGAACAAGCATCTGCCGGGTTGAGGGCGTGGGATGTGACGTGTATAGACAGTGTCTACGAGTCGCCGGTGCAACCTGACGGAGCTTCTGCCCTGCTGTATATACGGGACGGCAGCGCCCGACAGGTGGTCCTCTTTGAGGAGCGGCAGGCAATGTCACCGGAATCCATTGAGCGAATATCGTCTCCCGATTTGGCCGGCACCACGATGCCGGATATGGTGATTGTGGCCCCTGACGCTTTCGCAGAACAGGCGGAGCGATTAGCCAACCTGCATCGCGATATGGACGGACTGCGCGTGATGACTGTGACTCCGCAGGCAGTGTATGACGAATTCAGCGGCGGGAAACAGGACCCGCTGGCTTTCCGCGAGTTGCTGCGCAGCTACTATAAGCGCACAGCAGGACAGCATCCACGCTATCTGTTGTTGATGGGCAAAGGAACCTATGACCCCCGCAACCTGACAGGAGACCACGGCATAACGCTTGTGACCGGCGAAGCGTATAATTCGTTTGGAGACAACGGAAACACTTACTGCAGCGACGATATGGCGGGATATATAGAGGACGGCGAGAGCGGACGACCGTCGGAGAGTCTGGATGTGGGCATCGGCAGGTTGCCTGTCAAGAGTGTGGATGAGGCCCGGCATCTAGTGGACAAGATTGAAGGGTATATGAACCGCCGAGACCTGACAGAAGACGATCCGAGGGGGGACTGGAGGAACAATGTGGTGCTATTGGCGGACGACGCGGACCCGGGCAGCGTGTACGACACGATGTTCGCCCATGACGCGGAGAAATTGGCCACACGCATCAAGGCACTGCATCCGCAATATAATATTATCCGTGTGTTTGCCGACGCATTTGTTCAGCAGTCGGGCAGCAGCGGCTCGTTTTATCCCGATGTGAACAATACGTTGCAACAAAAAATCAACTACGGGTGCCTGTTGCTGAATTATATCGGCCATGGTTCAACGCAGTATATCGGTACGGAACGCTATATAACACAAGATGATATTGAGAGTTACAGCAATCTGGAACGACTGGCTTTTTTTGTGACCAGCACTTGCAGTTTCGGACGCCATGACCTCATTGACGAGGTGTGCGGCGCCGAACGGTTCCTGTTGGCCCCGGGCGGTGGCATAGGACTGGTGACCGCCACGCGGCCCATTGTACATCACGAGGCGTTCAACACCCTTTTGTGCACCAACCTGCTGAATCCGGATTACAGTGTGGGCGACGCATGGCGCACGGCCAAGAACACATACGCCGTGTCGCACAGCGTCGTGCTACTGGGCGACCCTGCGCTGCGGCTCTCGATTCCATCTCACCGGGTGGTGGTGACACACATTAACAGGCAACCGGTCGACTCGGTGCAAGGCGACACTGTCAACGTGTTGTCAGAAGTGCTGGTGGAAGGTTTGGTGGTGGATAAGAACGGATTTGAGGACAACAGTTTCAACGGCCCGCTCTACGCCACCGTCTACGACCGGGAAACCGAAAACCGAACGCTTGCCAACGACAATGATAATACGGAGGTGCGGTTTCTGCAACAAAAGAATGTACTTTACCGTTGTCGCGACAGTGTGCGCAACGGCAGGTTCCAATATCGGTTTATCGTGCCGATGGATGTCGACTTCGAGTATGCCACCGGAAAGCTGAGCCACTATGCCCACGACGGCACGCTGGACGCCAGCGGCGCATACACCCGTCTTTTTATGGGCGGATTCGATACGACCATCCGTCTCAATGCCAGCCGACCCACCGTAAGGCTTTTCCTCAACGACAGCTCTTTCCGTTCGGGTGGCAGTTGCGACGAGCAACCGGTGCTGTTTGCGCTGCTGGAAGACAGCGCGGGAATCAATGCGGTGGGCAGCGGTCTGGGACATGACATCACCGCTGTATTGGACGGCAACGGGAACGGTCTGATAACGCTGAATGATTTTTATACGGCCGATATGGACGACAGCCGACGCGGCACTGTACGCTACCAGCTGAGCGGGCTGTCCGCCGGCTGGCATACACTGACTTTGAAGGCATGGAATATATTCAACTTGTCGGGTAGCGCCACGATACGTTTTTACGTACAGAGCAGCAGCAATCCGGAAGTTGTGTCTTTTTCCGCTTCGCCCAACCCCGCCTCGTCCAGCACATCGATACGGGTGGAGCACAACTGCCCGTCGCAACTCGAGCGTGTCTCTATTGACATTTACGATATGCGGGGCAGGCCGGTCCGCGCCTGGCGGCCGGACGTCACGGATTCGTATGTGGCTGGACCCGTTGTATGGGACTGCCGCGACGCATCGGGACGTCCTGTGCCAAACGGCATTTACGTAGCGCACCTGCGTTATACGATCAACGGGAACGAGGAGTGCACATATACCAAAATTGTGATAAGCCGATAATAAGCGGAAAAAACGACGATGAACAATAAAAACGGGTGTTTCTCCGTTTGTTTATCGCCAAAGCGCAAAACAGTTTTTCATTTCTCAAATCTCAAAAGCATTTAAATTAACATCGTATGAGAGTCTTGCAGAGAAGTGCAGCCCTAATCTTGCTCCTTGCGGCATCGCAGACCGCCGCCGTCGCCCAAACCAACGAATTGGGCCAGTCGTCGAAAAATTACATATCGACCGGCATGCCTGTCCTGCTCATCGCCCCGGACGCCACTGCCGCCGCCATGGGCGATGCCGGCGCAGCGTCGAGACCTGATGCCTATTCCGCACACTGGAACAATGCAAAGTTTGCCTTTGTCGAAAGCGACATGGGATTCAGCACCACCTATACCCCATGGCTGCGTAAACTGGGAGTGGGCGATATGAACCTCCTATATATCGGCGGATTTAAACGCATCAACGACCGGAGCACTGTGGCGCTGTCGCTGACATATTTTTCGCTGGGCGACATTGAGAGCACCGACGAGCAGGGTGTGGAGACCGGGAACATGCACCCCAATGAGTTTGCGGTTGACGCGAGTTATGCCATGAAGGTGTCGGACTATCTGTCGTTAGGTGCCACGGGACGGCTGAATCACTCCGACCTGACCAACGGTCAGGACATCGGCACTCAGACCACCAAGGCGGCCAACAGCCTGGCGGCTGACATCGGACTCTATTACCAGAAGCGCATCAGCTCGACTCAGGAACTGGCTTTGGGAGCCTTCATCAGCAATCTGGGCGCGAAACTGTCTTACTCGGATGATGACACAGAGAATGAGTTCCTGCCTGCCAATCTGCGTCTGGGAGGCCGTTACAGCCATCAGTTCGACGAATACAACAGTGTCAATTTTCTGCTCGACTTGAACAAATTACTGGTTCCGACACCTCCTGTGAGAAAGGCCGACGAGAGCGATGTCGACTTCAGCGCCCGCTATGCCGACTATAACAAGACGGGGGTCATAAAGGGGGCCATTCAGTCGCTCTACGACGCCCCCGGCGGATTCTCGGAGAAGTTGCAGGAGATTCAACTTTCGGCAGGTGCCGAATATTGGTACAATAACTTGTTCGCCGCCCGGTTGGGCTACTTTTATGAACATGAAAACAAAGGTGGACGCCAATATGCCACGGTAGGATTCGGTATCAGGTATAATATTGCAGGATTTGATTTTTCCTACCTTATCCCCACCACCAAAATTGACAACAGCCCGCTGGCACATACGATACGCATCAGCCTCACGTTGAATATTGAAGGTTATAAAGTAAACGCCCCGGCTAAAAACCATACAGATGACACGCATAGGAATTGGTTATGATGTGCACCGGCTGACGGGAGGACGACCGCTCTGGATAGGCGGCATCGAGGTGCCGCACACGCTCGGACTGGACGGACATAGCGACGCCGATGTGCTTATCCACGCCATCTGCGATGCACTGCTGGGCGCAGCGGCACTGGGCGACATTGGCAAGCATTTCCCCGACAACGACAACCGATATAAAGATATTGACAGCAAGATACTGCTACGCCGATGCACCGCGCTGCTACAGGAACACGGGTACCGCATTGTCAACATTGACAGCATTGTGTGTGCTCAACAGCCCAAACTATCACCCTATATTGAAGCAATGCGCACCAAACTGGCCGAGGTGATGCAACTGCCGGTCGGCTGCATTTCTGTCAAGGCGACGACTACCGAACACTTGGGATTCGAGGGACGCGAGGAGGGCATATCAGCCCATGCCGCGGCACTAATCGAACAAATCTGACAGCTGTCGCAGACCAATGCACATCAGAGTTATGGAACAGTATAAGACGAACACACAGGAAGAAACAGCCACTTTGGAGGATATGGGCTGCCGGCTTGTGGTGCACAATGACGACGTCCACACGTTTGACTATGTCATTAAAGCACTGGTGGACATTTGCCGACATACGGTGGAACAGGCCGAACAGTGCACGATACTGATTCACTGCAAAGGGAAATGCGTGGTGAAGAGCGGCAGCTACGAGACGCTGTTGCCCATGCATACCGGATTGCTCGACAAACAACTTACTTCGGAAATCATTAAAGGATAATTCGCCATGTCCCCTACTCTACTTTTTATTGTTTTAGTTGTCGGACTGCTGCTGCTGACACTTGAAATCATCGCCCTCCCGGGAGGAATCGCCGGCATCGCAGGCATTGCCATGATGGCTTTCGGCATTTGGCAATGTTATGAATTATATGGCGCCACAGCCGGACACTGGGCGCTGTTGTGCTGCATCGTCGCCTGTGTGCTGCTGCTTATTGTCTTTATGAAAAGCAAGACGTGGAACAGGTTCAGCCTGACCGACGAGAGCGACAGCAAGGTGAACCAATTGGATGAAACCGGCATTCATGTGGGCAGCAGGGGGAGCACGGTGGCACGGTTGGCGCCAACGGGCAAGGCACTGATTGAGGGAAAATTGGTGGAGGTGCATGCCATCAACCAGTTCATCGACCCGAACCGCCCCGTCGAAGTTGTGGCCATCGAGGGCTACCGCATCGATGTGCGCGAGACGGACGACGGGCGCTTCGATTGAATCATATAGTTTGAATCACCAATAACAAAATTATAATATTATGGAAATTGCAATTATTGTTGGACTATGCCTTGTTCTCTTGGTGTTGTTCCTGTATCTGGTTCCCCTCGGAATCTGGTTTCAAGCGCTTATATCGGGTGTGCACACTTCGCTCATCCAATTGGTGTTCATGAGATTCCGCAAGGTGCCTCCCACCGTCATCGTTAACAACATGATTTCAGCCTCCAAGGCTGGATTGAAGATTCATCAGAACGATCTGGAGGCCCACTATCTGGCCGGCGGCCGCGTGAATGCAGTTGTCAACGCCCTTATCTCGGCTGACAAAGCGAACATGAATCTTGATTTCAAAACCGCCACCGCGATTGATTTGGCCGGACGCGACGTGTTGAAGGCGGTGCAGACCTCTGTCAATCCAAAAGTCATCGACACCCCTCCGGTGGCAGCCGTGGCAAAAGACGGCATCCAGCTGATAGCCAAAGCCCGCGTGACGGTGCGTACCAACATCAAGCAGTTGGTGGGCGGCGCCGGCGAAGAGACCATTCTGGCCCGCGTCGGCGAAGGAATCGTGACTTCTATCGGTTCGGCCGACAGCCACAAGAAAGTGCTTGAAAACCCGGACAGCATATCGAAACTGGTGCTCACCAAGGGACTGGACAGCGGCACCGCCTTTGAGATCCTTTCCATCGACATTGCGGATATCGACGTGGGTAAAAACATTGGCGCACAGCTGCAGATGGACCAAGCTAATGCCGACAAAAACATCGCGCAGGCCAAGGCGGAGGAACGCCGCGCCATGGCCGTGGCGCAGGAGCAGGAGATGAAAGCCAAAGCGCAGGAAGCCCGCGCCAAAGTCATCGAAGCCGAGGCTGAAGTGCCGCTGGCTATGGCGGAGGCATTCAGAAGCGGGAACTTAGGTATCATGGATTATTATCGCATGAAGAATATACAGGCCGACACCGATATGCGCGAAAGCATCTCGAAGCCTGCAACTCCCAAGCCGGCGCCTGTGAAAGGAGAAAACAAATAGCACACCTGGCTTTCGCCAATAAAACCCGCTGTAAAGCCGAAAACAGCGGGAATTTCGTTGGCAAAATGATTACGACAGCTATTGCTATCGGGCAGTTGAAACCACAGGGGCACGGTTTCATACCGTGCCCCTGTTTTTTTGAGACAACCGCAGAAAACTCAGCAGTCGTTCCGCCGCTAAAAATCGGAGATAAAACCTGCCCCCGTTCCGAATGTGAATTATCGGGGGGACATGGATTGTTCAGTATTGTTCTTTTTCGTTGGGGAACTCAATGTTCTTCACGTCGGCGATATATTGTTTGACCGCATGGGCGATGTCATCGCCGAAGGTGCCATAGGTGCGCAGATAGCGCGGCTTGAACTGCTGGGTGATACCCAACATGTCCTGCAGCACCAAGACCTGTCCGTCGGTGGCGCTGCCGGCACCGATACCGATGGTGGGAATGGAGACATGACGGGTGACTTTGTCGGCCAACGCCGCCGGGATTTTTTCGAGCACGATGGCAAAACATCCTGCCTCGTCGAGGATACGGGCGTCGCGCAACAAACGGTCGGCTTCGTCTTCCTCGGTGGCACGCACCACATAGGTGCCAAATTTGTTGATGCTTTGCGGTGTCAGACCCAGATGGCCCATGACGGGAATCCCGGCCGACAAGATGCGCGAGATGGACTCCAACACCTCCTCACCACCTTCCAACTTGACGGCATCGGCACCGGTCTCTTTCATGATGCGTATGGCTGAAGCCAGGGCTTGTTTGGAGTTGCCCTGATAGGTGCCGAAAGGCATGTCGACAACGACCAACGCCCGACGAATGGCCCGCTTGACCGACGAGGCGTAGACGATCATCTCGTCGAGTGTGATGGGGAGCGTGGTGTCGTATCCTTCCATGACATTGGCGGCCGAATCGCCTACCAGCACTGCATCTATTTTGGTGCTGTCAAGCAGTTTGGCCATCGAGTAGTCGTAGGCGGTGAGCATGGCGATTTTCTCGCCACGGAGTTTCATATTTTGCAGCACCCGTGTGGTGACCTTGGTTACATCGGTCTGTAAATAAGCCATCAAGTGTTGGATTAAGATTTAAAAATCATTTTCATCGCCATCCAAAGGGTTGTCTTCTGCACGTTCCTCTTCTTCGTCGGGGACGATGCGGAACATTGCACGCAACGCTTTTTTCATCTCGTATTCGCCGCGGCTGTCCATCCGATAGGCCATATAGTGGCGTTTCCCCACCGTGAAAGCCCCGACATCGCGGTCACTGTCGACTTCGTAGAAATAGTCTCTCAGTTCGCTTTCTTTGATTCGTTTGCCGATGAAGACGGTATCGAGTTGAGCCAAATTGACAGCCGCCTTGATATGAAGGCTGCCGCTTTTCTTGTCGGAAATCTTCTTGGTTGGCAATGAACGGTATTCGACGCCTTTGTCGGTGTAGCGTTTGGCGAAGAAGCGGACTTTGCTGTCCCACTGTTGTTGTGTGGCCGGCAACTGGATGGTGATGGAGTCGGGCAGCGGCTGACGGCAAGCGTGTACAGGCATCAGGGAGTCGGCATGCAGCACGACATAGCCCGACTGGACGATGATGTGTTTTTTGTGCGGTACGAGAAAGTAACGCTCGACAAGACTCCTGTACTCGAGGTGTTCCTCGATGGAGACGGAGGCATCGGCAGGACAGCTGTCTTTGGTGCCGTCGACAGCGTAGAGCGAACCCCGTTTGAGGAATAACGTCGTGTAGTAACCCCGTATGGTGCTGTCGTGTGCCGGCACATAGCAGCCCCGTGCGGCCCCGAGACAGGCGTCGGGGTTGTGGGTGAAGGTGAGCATCACTGCATCGGAAAGCGGGACGGTATTATTGAGGAGGCGTCGGCTGTCGGGCAGGGCTTCCTGCGCATAAGTCTCGGCAACGAGCGGGACCTCGTAACGTACAACCTCGGTGGTGTCGCCCATACAGGAGCAGTGGACAGGATTTATGGCGTAGCGAACCGGGAAAGGCATCCGCGATCGACGCGAGAAATAACGCACCACAGCATCAGCCCGCAGGCGGCCGGCGGAGGTGTCGGAGGCAAAGGATTCGACACGCATCGTATAAAGGCGCCGGCTCTGGGGCGAAAAGGCCACACTATAGGCTGAATCAAGCCAATCCAGATGCGACAGCGAAAGGGTGGTGTCGGACGGCTGGAACTGCAGCAAGAGCGCGAAAGTCTCCGGGTCGTGCATGGCCTTGTGCATGTCCTTGACGCGGGTGTTGCCCGGAATGTAGAAGCCGGTCTGGGCACGCATAAGCAATGGCGATGCGGTCAGAATGAGGTACAATAGCAAGGTCACATGGCGACGCATAATGTGGTGTGGGTTTATGATGGATGCGGATGGATTTATTTGCCGTCCATCAGAGAGGTGATGATGTGGTCTGTGGTGATGCCTTCTGCCTCGGCATAGTAGTTGCGCACCAACCGATGCCGCAGCACTTCGACGGCGACTGCCCGCACATCCTCGATATCGGGGGAATACTTGCCGTGGAAAGCGGCGTGGGTCTTGGCACCCATTATCAAATATTGCGAGGCACGAGGGCCGGCCCCCCATGAGATGTACTTGTCGGCAATGGACTGCGATGTACGGTCGGCAGGATGCTGAGGACGTGTGGCTGTGACAAGACGCACCGCATATTCGCAGACATTGTCGACGACAGGCATCTTACGTATGACGCGCTGGTAGTCAAGAATCTGCCCGGCTGACAGCACCACGTCTATCTTTTCGTCGCAGTCGACGGTGGTGGTTTTAACGACTTGGAGTTCCTCTTCGAACGAAGGGTAGTCGAGGATAACGTCAAACATGAAACGGTCGAGCTGCGCTTCGGGCAAAGGATAGGTACCCTCTTGCTCTATGGGGTTCTGTGTGGCTAAGACAAAAAAAGGAGACGGCAGCGGATGGGAGACACCCGACACGGTCACCGCGTGTTCCTGCATGGCTTCCAGCAACGCCGACTGGGTCTTGGGCGGAGTGCGGTTGATTTCGTCGGCCAGCACCATGTTGGCAAAAAGAGGGCCCTGGAGGAATTTGAAGCGGCGGTTCTCATCGAGAATCTCGGCACCTGTGATGTCGGACGGCATCAGGTCCGGTGTGAACTGAATACGGCTGAACTGAAGCCCAAGGGCCTGGGACAACGTGTTGACGATAAGGGTTTTTGCCACCCCCGGAACACCAATCAGCAGGCAGTGACCGCCAGAAAAAATGGCGGTTAACAGACTGTCGACAGCATCGTGCTGCCCTACGATCACTTTGGCCATCTCGGACCTCAGGCGGCCATAGTCGGCGGCCAACTGGTTGAGCATCTGGGAATCTGTCATATCAACGGCACCATTGAAGTTGGAAGTTGCACTGCTTGAAGTCGTCGGCAATAAAGACGTAGGTGTTTTGGATCATCCGTGACGCCCAATCGCGGATTTTCTTGTTTTTGGATTCTTGAAGGGCGGCGTTGTAGATTTTGTCGTAGTCGTCGCTCAGATTGGCCGTGTGCTCAGGCTTGCGTCTGACGACCGACACGATACGATAGACAGTCTGCCCCTCGTCGTCCTGCATCGCGGTGGCTGACGAGACATCACCGACATTCATGGAACTGACGGAAAGACCCGGGTATAGCGCGGCGAACTCCGCCTTGGTGAAACTGTTGCCGCCTGTATTGGGGTTGGCCATGACACCACCGCCCAGGCGGGTGTCGGACTGGGAGAACTGACGCGCCGCCTCGGCAAATGTGATGTTGCCGAGCTGCACCTCACGTGCTATGCTGTCCAGGCGCATGCGGGCGTCGAGCAAGTCGTCGGAAAGCGGCTGTGCTTTCATGAGGATATGACGTGCGTTGACGGAGTTGCCCCGCCGCTCGACAAGCTGGATGATGTGGAATCCATAACTGGTCTCGATGACCGGCGACACTTCGCCCGGCTTCAGGGAAAAAGCCGCCGCCTCGAACTCACCTACCATGTCGCCACGGGTAAAGAAGCCCAACTCCCCGCCTTTTTTGGCTGATCCGGGATCTTGCGAATAGAGAGTGGCCAGCATGCTGAAATTCTCGCCATTGAGCACACGTTCACGCAATTTGTTGAGCTCCAGGCGGACACGATCACGTTCTTCTTCCGACACCTGGGGACGCAAGACGATTTCAGCCACCTCGTAACTTTCCTCGATGGTCGGCAGACTGTCGGCAGGAATGCGCTGGTAATAAGCCGCCACCTCGGCAGGGGTGATTTTCACGTTTTGGGTGAGATTGTATTCGACGCGCTGGCTGAGGATGCGTTCTTTCAGGATGTCGAAGTAGATGTCATGAAACTCGTCGTAACTGTAGCCTGTGGCTTGACGCAACCCCTCTTTGCCGCCATATTGGCGCATGTATGCCTTGAGGTAATACTGCACCTGCTGTTCCACCTCTTCGTCAGCCACCTCGACACTGTCGACCAAGCCCTTATGCACCATAAGCTTGGTCATGAGAATGTTTTCCAAAATGCGGCATCTGTTCTCCTGCGCGTTGCCGGCACCCTGACGCATACGGAGTTGTGCATAACTGTTCTCGATGTCGGAAAGTTTGATAACGTTCTGGCCGACAACACCCACCACCTGGTCGACAATCAACTCCTCCTGCGCCCGGACAAGACAGGGCTGGACGGCAAGGAGTGCGAGGAATAATATTCTTTTCATTTACAATGTAGAAATAGGATTAAAGGGGATCAGTAGACGATTTCGTCAAGTACGTCCCGATGCAACACCACATTGTATTGCCGGCGCAACTGCTCGACGTGACGGCGCTCGAGTTCATTCTGGTAGTCGTTGAGGTAGTAACCTCGCGCCTCGGAGAGTTTCTTGGGTTCGGGCGGCATAATGGATTCCACATGCAGAATAATGTAGCCCTTGCCGTCAGGATGCAGGTAGACACCCGGACGCCACTCGCCGGAAGTCAGTGTGGACTGGCGACCGTCTTCGAAAAGTTCAAGATGTGTGTCAACATGGCCGTCACCTTTCAGGGCTTTCTGCAATGCGTCGCGCGTCAAGGATGACGTCCACTTCTTCTTGACCGCCTTGGACATGATTTTCGCTGCCTTGGCGGATGTCAGCAGGGTGCTGTCGGCAACAGTGTAAACGTTGGTGCGGGCCCGGGAGTTCCAAAAGTAGACCTCATCGTCAAGGTTGTCGTATTCGAGCTGCACCTGCCTTGCGTCGTAGAACTGTTGCAGACCAGCTGAATCGGCTGATGCCCGGGACCATATTTTGTCGTCGTTGTAGGCAAAAATCATCAAGCCGTGACGGTACTCGTCCATCACCTCACGGAAGTCAGGATTGTCGGTTTCCAAGCGTGCATCGACGTAGCGTGTCAGCATCTCGCCGATGAAATTTTGATAACGCTGAGCAATGTATGACGCCAGGTTGCGACGGATACCGAGTTGCTGGTTCAAAGCAAGATAACGACAGAAGTCGTCGGTGGTGTACAGTTGACCGTCCAATGACATCAACGGCCGATGATCAACCAAGGAAGCGCTGTCGAAGACCCAGCGTTTGTCGAACAGGGAATCAGTGGCTATGGCCACCACCGCGTCCAATGACGACGCCGGGGCGGCCCGCCGGTCATTCTTGCGTGCGGCCGTAAAACGCCATTCGCCCTCCACCTGCTTCCAGGTGCCCAAAGTCTTGGTGTAGTCTATGAAATGATATTTTTCAAGGTTCCGCACAATAAACTCCTCTCGGGGCATGTTGCCACGCATGTCACGTGTCATACGCTGCTTGTAGAGCGGCATCAACGCCTCCAATGACGGTATGGTGTCGCGACGGATCAACTGGATGATATGCCAGCCGTAGCTTGTCTGAAAGGGCTCACTGTAGTCGCCCTCGTGCTGCAGAAGAGCCAGATGCTCCACATACTCGGGAGGCAACTGGTGACACGTCATGTCGGCCATCAGGCCTTCGGGGTGGTTGGGATTGCCGGCATCGTCGCTAATGTTGGAATAGACCTCGACGAAGGACTGTCCGGACTTAAGTTGCTCGTAGGCCAGCTGGATGCGGGCACGGCCACGCGACGCATTGCCGCCTTCGCGCACCCAGATATGACGCAACGAGACGTTGCCGTAGAAGGGGACCTTGGCAAAGAGTTTGATGACATGATAGCCGAAACGTGTGTGCACGGGTTTCGACACCTCACCTGGCTGCAAACTGTATGCCGCCGATTCAAAGGGGTAAACCATGTCGAACGCGGTGAAGCACCCCAAATCACCTTCGGCGGGGTTTTTGTGATAGTATAAACGCTGCTGTTCTGTAAGCTGTCGTTGGTTGAACTCAGCGGCCAAAGCGTAGAAGTCTTCGCCGGAAACCGCACGGTTGTACGCTTCCATGGCCATTTGCCACGCTGCGACAGAGTCTTGCCGCTGCTCCATACGGATGAGGATATGAGCGGCATGGAGCGCGTAATGGTTGCGTTCGTAAGCCTCACGCATGATGCGCAACAGTGTCACGGAGTCCATGAGATAGGGCTGGGCTAACTCCTGACGATAGGTGGCCAGTTCGCGGCGTAAGGAGGGCAAGGTGTCGTAGCCCAAGGCATAAGCATCGGCCAGTTTGGTACGGAAGTTGACGAAAAGCCGGGCATACTCCTCCAACTTCTGACGTTTCTCATAGGTACACGCCGCGGAAGCGGCCACCGAATCCTGCCCGATGGAGCGCAGAAAGTCGCGGACAAACTCGGAGCGACGGATCTTCTGTGCACCGATTTCCAAAAGAACCGGGTCATTGGACTGCTGGGCGTGAACCGGCCCGCAGAGCAACAATGCTGTGAGTATGAAAAAAAATTTGTGCATCATGGGTTAGCTGGGGTTCTGTCAGGGGGAATTACCTGGAATAGTTGGGGGCCTCGCGGGTGATGGTGATGTCGTGCGGATGGCTCTCGGTGCGCCCTGCAGCAGTGATACGGATAAATTTGGCTTGTTGCAGAGCCTTGATGTCGGCACTGCCGGTATAGCCCATGCCGGCTTTAAGGCCACCGACCAGCTGGTAGAGGACCTCGACCAGGGTGCCTTTGTAGGGAACACGCCCCACCACACCTTCGGGCACAAGCTTCTTGGCGTCGGTCTCCTTTTCCTGGAAGTAGCGGTCTTTGGAGCCACTCTGCATGGCCTCAAGCGAACCCATGCCACGGTAGGACTTGTATTTACGGCCCTCGAAGATGATTGTCTCACCCGGAGCCTCTTCGACACCGGCTACAAGGGAACCCACCATGACACTTTCGGCACCGGCCGCCAACGCCTTGACAATGTCGCCGCTGTAACGGATGCCACCGTCGGCGATGACGGGGACATCGTAGCCTTTCTGCTTCAGGGCGCCGGTCACCTCGCATACAGCGGTGAGCTGCGGCACCCCGATACCGGCCACGATGCGGGTGGAGCAGATGCTGCCCGGACCGATGCCCACCTTGATGGCGTCGGCTCCGGCTTCGGCCAACATGATGGCAGCTTCGCCGGTGGCGATATTACCCACCACCACGTCGATGCGGGGATAGCGGGCTTTGACCTGTTTGAGCGCCTGCACCACACGGATGGAATGACCGTGTGCGGTATCGATGACCACCGCGTCGACACCGGCCTTGACCAGTGCATCGACACGGTCCATCATATCGGGTGTGATGCCGACACCGGCCGCCACGCAGAGACGGCCGTTGCTGTCCTTGCACGCATCGGGGCGCTCTTTGGTTTTGATGATGTCACGATAGGTGATGAGTCCGACGAACTGACCCTGGGCGTTGACTACGGGCAGTTTCTCGATTTTATGCTGCTGCAGGATGTCTGTCGCTTCGGCGAATGTGGTGCCCTCACGGGTTGTGATGAGTTTGGTGACCATGATTTCGTAGAGCGGGCGCTCCATGTTGCGCTCGAAACGAAGGTCACGGTTGGTCACCATGCCGATGAGCATCTTGTTGTCGTCCACGATAGGGATGCCACCGATGCCGTATTCGGTCATCAAACGCAAGGCGTCTTTCACTTTGGCGTCTTTGGACAGTGTCACCGGGTCGATAATCATACCGTTCTCGGCACGTTTGACTTTGCGCACTTCGTTGGCTTGCGCCTCGATGGACATGTTTTTGTGCAGCACCCCGATGCCGCCTTCCTGCGCCATGGCTATCGCCATGGCCGCCTCGGTGACGGTGTCCATGGCTGCCGAGACAAGCGGGACATTCAGACGGATATGCGTCGAGAAGCGCGTCGCCACCGAGACTTCGCGCGGCAGCACTTCGGAATAGGAGGGCAACAGGAGTACATCGTCGTAAGTAAGGCCTTCGCCAACGAATTTGGAGGTGTCTGTATACATAAGGCAGAATATTTCAAGTGAAAATTATCTGCAAAGATAAGATTTTTTCATGAATAATGTTTACTTTCAGACAGAAAGCTGGTTATCAAGACGTCAAATAAAAAAAGAGGGGTGTCCTGCCCACGCAGGACGCTCCTCCGATATGAGCCGTTTGAGCGGAATTCTGTCAGTTCAGCATCATGCAGACCTTGAATGTCATGGTTTCGGGGATGAAACTGTTCAACGCTGCATAGTCGCCATCGAGGCTCTCGAGGATGAACGTCACCGACCCCAACTGCACATCGTAGCGGACGACGGCCGAATGGAGCCCGTCGGCACTTTTAATGACCGCAGGCAGGGGCACATCGAATTCGTTTTCGTCAACATAATAGGTCAGCACAAAACTGCTGTTGACCAAACGCTCGTCAATGTATGGGTTCTCGTAGACAGAGTAAAGGTAGTTGGTGGTGTAGGTTCCGTCGCCGTAAAGGGTGTAGCTCGGCAGCCATTTGTCGGACTGCACCTGAGGGTACTCGGTGTAGACATAGGCGCTGCTCTGCACGATGACAGTTTCTTCTTTGGTACAGCCGGCTACGGCCAGAATCAGGGCCGCGAGCGGCAGAAACAGAATCTTTTTCATTATCCGTTTTTTTATGGTTCGGTTAACATTTGGAATAGTAACGGGGATCGCGGGTGTTTTATTGTATGCCGGCAGATAAATCGGCAAGGTTAACATCAATTTGGATGTGCAAGCTGTGTCATGGTTATCGTAACTGTACGACGGTGATTCCCTCTCCGCCCAGCTCCAAATGTTCAGCACGGAAGCCTACCACGTCGGGCTGGCTGTGGAGCCATTGGCGTATGGCTTGTTTCAAAATGCCGTACCCCTTGCCGTGAAGGATGCGCAACTCGTGCTCGCTGAGCAGGCGGGCGTCGTCGAAAAAACGCTGCAGGTTGTCCAGTGCCTCTTCGACCCGCTGGCCCCGCAGATCGATGGAAGGTGAGAAGGTCTTGCGTTTCTCGTTAATGTCGTCGTAGATACTTTGGAAACGGCCCTCGCCACGGCTTTTCCTGTCACGCGGCAGGGTTGTTTTGGAGGTGGCTGTCAGCCGCTCCATGGCTATTGTCATGCGCAGGCTGTTGCTCTCCACGATGGCTTTGCTCCCTTTGATTTCGACCACCTGGCCGAATGTCTGCTGCCCGTCGATGCGCACTACGGAACCCACCGTAACCGGGGCGCCGGTGTCACCGGTGTCGGAATCGTCTCCTGATGCGGACGGCTGAGCGGCATCGATGGATTTCGACATTTCTTCGTCGTGGCGTTTCTGCTGCAAGGCAAGCCGCTCCGCTTCGTCGCGCAGCCGCTGCCGCGCCTGTTGCGTAAGCTGCTTCTCGGCCTGCGCTTCGCGAATATCATTGACGGTGCGCTCAACCATGCGGTTGGCATCTGCCAGGATCTGTCGCGCCTCGTTGCGTGCCTGCGTAAGGATGTCGTGACGCCGGGTCTCTATCCGGCTGTTGAGTTGCTGGTATTTGGCTATCACCTCAGCCAGGAATGTGTCGGCCAGCTGCACCTCGGCCTGCTTGCGCGACAAGGCCTCCTTGTCGGACTCCAGCTGCTGCAACTGTTGTTCAAAATCGAGCATGGCGCCACCCACCCGCTGCGCCGCACGATCCAGTATGGTCTGAGGAAGACCTACATTGGTGGCTATCTCGAAGGCAAAAGAGCTGCCCGGAAGACCCACCCGGAGCTTGTATAGCGGACGCATCCGTTCTGTGTCGAACAGCATGGCGCCGTTGACGATGGCGTCGTGCTCGTCGGCCAATTGCTTGAGGTCGGCAAAGTGTGTTGTGACAACGCCTATCGAGCCTCGCCGGCATAATTCCTCCAACAAGGCAGCCGCGATGGCACAGCCGGAACGTGGTTCGGTGCCGCCACCCAACTCGTCGAGCAGAAAGAGGGTGCGCGGGGTGGAGACCTCAAGCAGATGTTTCATGTTGCGCAAATGGGAGGTATATGTGCTCAGGTCGTCGTCGATAGACTGCTGGTCGCCGATATCAATGAAGATTTCGTCAAAGAGCCCCCACTCCGAGGTCTCGCGACAGGGCACAAGCAACCCGCACTGCAACATATATTGCAAGAGACCGACGGCTTTCAACAGCACTGACTTGCCGCCGGCATTGGGGCCTGAAACAATGAGTATACGACGCTCTGTGTCGAGTGCAAGGCTGAACGGCACCACTTCGCGCCGGGCTGTCATGTCCGGACGAAGCAACGGGTGACGGGCGTCAATCCAATTGATTTGTGTCGAAGGGTTGACGACGGGACGCACCGCCTGTAGCTGAACGGCCACCTGCGCCTTGGCACGCAAAAAGTCGACACGCGCCAGGAAAGCATAGGCATCGATGAGCCATCCAAGTTGTGTGCGAAGACTGTCGGCTGTCTGCAACAAGATGCGCTGCACTTCGTGATGTTCGTCGAACTGCAGCTGCCGCAAATCGTTGCCTGACTCCACCACTTCGGATGGCTCGACAAAGGCTGTCTGGCGAGATGCCGACTCGTCGTGGATGATACCTCGAAGCTTGCGACGATGTGTGTCGAGCACGGGTATAACCGGACGGCCGTTGCGGATGGTGGGCTCGGCACCGGCCGGCGTCCAGCCCTCGTGCTTGGCTCTGGCCAGGGCCCGCGCCACTTGCATGTCGACCTCACCGCGCTTGCGGACAATACGGCGCCGGATGTCTTGCAGCGTTTCCGAAGCGTCGTCGAACAGCTCGCCGTTGTCGTCGACAAGGCGCTCGAGACGGCGTCGCAACGCGGCATCGTAGCTGACCTGCAACGCCAAGGCACGGAGATGCGGATAGTCGGAAACATCCGTCAGAAAGTGTAACAGCGAAGCAATGGTTTGGAGCGATATTTTTAAATCCAGCAACTCCTCACATGTCAATGTGCCGCCAGGCGTGCGGAGACGGAGCAGCATTTCGGTCATGTCGATGTAGTCTTGCGAAGGGAATCCGTCTTCGAGCAGCAGGATGCGACGCATCTCGTCCGTCAGATCGAGCTCGGCGCATACCGCACCGTAGTCGGTCATGAAGGAAAGCTCGTGTATTGTGCGCCGGGCAAGGCTGTTGGTGGCGTATGAGAGCAGCATCTCACGGATGCGATCGAAGCCAAGACGGTGTTCCATAACAAGGTATGAGGCAGTGGAGGTGTTTATTATTCTTTATCTTCGAGGGTGTACGGGTCGGCGTCGAGATAGAAAGGCCAGTGCGCCCGGAAGGTCTGCAAAGCGTCGCGGTCGAGTGAAGCCAGCTGTAAATCGGGGAACTCGTGGCGACAGGCGGCGCAAACCTCTCCTTTGAAGTCAACCGCCGCCGACAGCCCGGCATAATGGATGCCCGCACCGTCATCCCCCACCCTGTTGACGCCCACAACATAGCTTAGATTCTCTATCGCCCGGGCGCGAAGCAGCGTCGACCAGGCCTGCTGACGAGAAGCCGGCCAGTTGGCGCATACCAACAACAAGTCGTAGTCGAGGCGCTGCATCTGACTGTCGTAGTTGTTGCGAAGCCACAACGGAAAACGCAGGTCGTAGCATACGGCAGGCCGGATGCGCCATCCGCGCCACTCAAAGGTGCGGACACTGCGGCCGCGGGCCAGCTGGCCGGCTTCGCTGCTCATACGGAATGTATGTGCCTTGTCATAAAAGCCGAAAGTGCCGTCGGGACAGACCCAATGCAGACGGTTGCAGGCCGGAGCGTCGGGATGTTCGCGCACCGTCCAGGTGGCGACAAAGAGCGCATTGTGACGTGCCGCCACCGCACGGGCGAACTGTAGCGTGGCCCCTTGCGGGGGTTCGGCCATCGCAGCCATGCGGTCGCTGAATCCTGTCGAAAAAGTTTCGGGAAGGACTATCATGTCGACACCGGAGCGCAACGCCGCCAACTGCCGCTCGACACAACGACGGTTGGCGGCAGGATCTTCCCATATAATGTCTTGCTGCAGAAGGGCGATATTCATAACAACGGCAGAGCTATCGGCAATTACAGGCGTGGTCCCACAGTTTGCGCGTCGACGGAAGCAAGAGCTCTATGGCTTGCTGTTCATCGTGGGAGAGGCTGCATGAACGCAGATCAAGCAGCTGCAATGTTTCGTTCAGTTCGACAAACGATGCAGGCAAAGCCGTGATGTTGGTGGACCAAAGCACCAGCTCACGCAATGAAGGCATGTAGGCCATATCGTCGGGCAACTCCTCGACGGGGTTACGATTGAGATCCAAGTGTTGCAACTCGCCCAACAGCGCTATCTCAATGGGCAGACGCCGGATGAGGTTGCGGCCAAGCACCAACTTCTGCAGGTGGGGCAGACGGGCGATGTCGGGAGGAATGGAGTCTATGTTGTTGCGACTTAGGTCTAACTCGCGCAGGTTGGTGAATGTGAACACCTCGGGCGGAACGGCACGGAGACGTTTCCAGCGCAGACGTAGCCGATAGACCTGCTGCGGGTCGGACACCTCACCGAGCGAACGGTAGACCTTGTCGGGCTGCGCCAAAAGCGGTGCGGCAAAGGCCGTCAGCAGGCTCAACGCCACCATGTATTTAATTTTCAGAAACATCTTTTGCATTGATCTATGTCTGATTGAATCTGTGCAGCCAAAGCGTCGCGACTGTCGAAGGCGCGTATGTCGCGCAAGCGCGACATAAAGCTGACCGTCAATGTCATGCCGTAAAGTTGTGCATGGAAATCAATGAGGTGAATCTCGAGTGAACGTTTTAGCCCTCCGACCGTGGGCTGGGCACCAAGATTGGCCACACCGCGCCACTCCGCCCCGTCGATAGAGACGATTACTGCATATACGCCGTCGGCAGGCAACAGTTTGCTCATGCGGTCACAATCCAGGTTGGCTGTAGGAAAACCCAATGTACGACCGATGCGGCGTCCGGCCACGACTGTGCCGGACAAAGTGTAGCGATAGCCCAACATGGCGTTGGCCCGCCCGATATCACCCGACTGCAAAGCCCGGCGTATTTGTGTCGAGCTGACCGCCACTCCGTCGAGATAGACAGGAGTATCGGAAATCAGAAGCACTCCGTCGCGCTGCAACAGTTCGCGCAACCGGCCGAAATCGTCGTGACGTTTGTTGCCAAAGACATTGTCGTAGCCCATCAGCAACGCCCCAAGCGGGGCATGCGCCCGCAACACAGTCTCATAGAATCGGCATGCCGACAAGTCCGCCATGTCTGTGTCGAACGGCAACACAACCACATCGTATGTACCTGCCTCTCGCAAACGCGACAATCGTTCTTCGCCGGTGGTCAGCAACCGCACGGCATCGGCACCGTGCAACACCTGTTGCGGATGTCTGTCAAATGTAAAGACAACCGGATGCAACGACAAGGCATCGGCTTGGGATTGCAACGTCCGAAGCAGATGACGATGGCCTGTATGCACGCCATCGAACATTCCTATCGTGGCTATGACGGGATTCATCGTAACAACATTATCGACCCCGTGACATCTTTCCAACCATCGGGCACCAGCTCGCCACGGTAACGGATACGGTAGACATAGTTGGCCTGGGGACAAGGTGTGCCGTCGTGTGTGCCGTCCCATGCCTCCTCCAGATTGTCGCTCTCGAACATCAGAAGCCCTTCACGATTGTAAATGACGATACGAAATTCGAGTATGCCTGTCCCGTAGGCGCGAAACGTGTTGTTGGTGCTCAGCGACGGCGTGAAGACATTGGGTACAAACAGTGTCTCGTCCACCACACGGATGACCCGTTTTGCCGTGTCGGCGCAATAGTCGTTATAGGCCACCAGTGTCAAAACCAGCTCCCTCGCATCGTCAGAAGCGGTGCAGACAACATAGGGGTCGCTGCCTAAAAGCAGACCGTCCGCATACCATTCGTGAGCAGTATGCCCGGAACTGGCGTCAATCGCCGTCAGTGTACGCTGGTCGCGGCTCAACACGCCGGGATGGCATTCGATGGCAGCTGTCACATTGAAAACAGGCACTATCACTGTCTGCGCATCGTTGGGACAGGAATGCCCGTCGGCATAGTCCACTGTCAATGAAACCACGGTGGTGTCGCGGGGACGCAGCACCACTTCCGCATCGTGTTCATGGCCTGACAACTGGTGTCCGCCCGGCACCGAAGACCAACTGTAGCGCCCTCCATCGGTGACGGCTCTCAACCAATATTGCTCCTGCTCGCAGGCGTAATCGCTGACTATCTCCACATGGGGCAACGGACGGACTGTGAGGTGCAGCTGTTTCAAGCTGTCGCAACCGTGAATTGTGCTGAACAAAGTCGTATAATCGCCGGTTTCGTCATAGGAGACACCATTGAACAGATAGGTCTCGCCGGCACATATTGTATCGTAGAGATGTGAAGTGTATTCTTCATAGATGGTCAAGTGCAGCGTGATCACGCTGTCGCAGTGATGTATGGTGGATGTGTGATATTGATAGTCGCCGCTGGAAGTATAGCTGAGTCCGTTCCAATCATAGCTGCCGCAACTGGAAGCCGTCACTGATGCAGTGGTGTCGCTATAATAGACTGTGAGTCGCAGGTGCACGACGCTGTCGCAGCCCGATGGATGCGGAAAGCGATGGGTCAATGTGTCGGTCGAGGTTGTGATATCCGTGTGTTCATACCAACTATAACTGTCGCAAGCAGATGCCACAAGTGTCGACGATGGCGTCGGCACCACAGTAAGGGCGACCTCTTCGACGGTGTCGCAACCCACCGTGCCGCCAATGACATAGCGCAACGTGTCGGAACGATAGTATATCGAACCATGCCATGCAAAACTGTCGCAGACCGACAGTGAAGAATGCAACATGACACTTTGGCCGATAGTAAGATGCAATGTGTCGGTGCCGGTACAACCGTCGTCATCGGTATATTCACAGACATAGTCACCTGTTTCGCTATAAGTAGCACCGTTGCGCCACCAAGTGAAATGGTCGCAGGCGCTGACGGTGGTGTCGCTTTGCCGCGGCGGCGTGATAGTGAGGTGAAGTGTTTCGGTGCTGGCACAGCCGTCGTCGTTGACAAAATCGTAAGTATAGCTTCCTGTAGCTATATACTCCTGTCCGTGCCACATATACTGCCCGCAAACTGTAATGGAAGCAGTGTCGTGCATGCCATGCAGAATGGTCAATATCAGTGTGTCGGTGCCATCAACATACTGACCGCTTTCCAAGCAGGTATAACTGTTGCCGTTGATTTGCCAGACGTAGGATTCGCACGCCGAAAGAATGGTCGTGGCACAGTGTACGACAGTCAAGTGCAAGGATATCACACTGTCGCAACCCGCCGCATTACCTCCCTGTATCGTGTATGTCGGTTCCGAGGTGCTTGCAGTGTATTCTTGTCCATACCATACATAGCTGTTGCAGGCTGTCACCGTTTCAACGCCACGAGTGGTCGAGTTGACGGTCAGGTGCAAGGTCGCTGTGCTGTCGCAGCCGGCCGCACTTCCACCTATGAAAGTGTGGGTCACCTCCTGCGAGGTGGTCATGCCGATGTGCTCGTACCAGTCGAAGCTGCCGCAAGCCGTGGCCGTGGTGTCGCCGGTGGTGGCGTTGTTGATGGTCAGGTGCAGGGTCGCTGTGCTGTCGCAGCCGGCCGCACTTCCACCTATGAAAGTGTGGGTCACCTCCTGCGAGGTGGTCATACCGATGTGCTCGTACCAGTCGAAGCTGCCGCAGGCCGTGGCCGTGGTGTCGCCGGTGGTGGCGTTGTTGACCGTCAGGTGCAGGGTCACTGTGCTGTCGCAGCCGGCCGCACTTCCACCTATGAAGGTGTGGGTCACATCTTGCGAGGCGGTCATGCCGATGTGCTCGTACCAGTCGAAGCTGCCGCAGGCCGTGGCCGTGGTGTCGCCGGCGGTGGCGTTGTTGATGGTCAGGTGCAGGGTCACTGTGCTGTCGCAGCCGTGGATGTTGCCATGCTCAAATGTATGGGTCACCTCCTGCGAGGTGGTCATGCCGATGTGTTCGTACCAGTCGAAGCTGCCGCAGGCCGTGGCCGTGGTGTCGCCGGCAGTGGCGTTGTTGATGGTCAGGTGCAGGGTCACTGTGCTGTCGCAGCCGCGGGCGTTGCCGTGCTCAAAGGTATGGGTCACCTCCTGCGAGGTGGTCATGCCGATGTGCTCGTACCAGTCGAAGCTGCCGCAAGCCGTGGCCGTGGTGTCGCCGGTGGTGGCGTTGTTGACCGTCAGATGCAGGGTCACTGTGCTGTCGCAGCCGCGGGCGTTGCCGTGCCCAAATGTATGGGTCACCTCCTGCGAGGCGGTCATACCGATGTGCTCGTACCAGTCGAAGCTGCCGCAGGCCGTGGCCGTGGTGTCGCCGGCAGTGGCGTTGTTGATGGTCAGGTGCAGGGTCGCTGTGCTGTCGCAGCCGTGGATGTTGCCGTGCTCAAATGTATGGGTCACCTCCTGCGAGACGGTCATGCCGATGTGTTCGTACCAGTCGAAACTGTCGCAGGCCGTGGCAGCGGTGTCGCCGGCAGTGGCGTAGTAGACGGTCAAATGCAGGGTTAGGATGCTGTCGCAGCCGGCCGCACTCCCTCCCGTGAAGGTGTGGGTCACCTCCTGCGAAGTGGTCATGCCGATGTGTTCGTACCAGTCGAAGCTGCCACAGACCGTGGCAGCGGTGTCGCCGGTGGTGTAGTTGTCGACCGTTAGGTGTAGTGTCACTGTGCTGTCGCAGCCGTGGATGTTGCCGCCGACGAAGGTGTGTGTCACCTCTTGCGAGACGGTCATGCTTGTATGCTCATACCAATTGTAGTTGTCACAAACCGCTGCAGTGGTGTCGCCGGCTGAGGACTGGTTGATGGTAAGATGCAGGGTCACCACTGTATCGGGGGCGGAGGCTAAGCCGGGCAAGGTGACGGCAGGTTCGGTGGTGGAGCAGTGATAGGTTTCGCCATTCAGTGGCCAAGTGTAGCTGTCACATTGCACCTCAGTCTGGATGGAGTCTACGGTACAGGACTGGAAGGTCACCGCAAGCAGATTGTTGACGGTGTCGCATTCGGACTGCTGACCGGGGTTGCCGTGCTGGGCCACGCCGCCACCATTGTCATTGACTGACACCAACAGCCGCAATGTGGACAAGTCGCAAAGCCGTGACATGGGTACGGCAACAGTGGTGTCGACGCATTCTCCCGGCAAAATGTTTTGCGTGCAATAGCAAGTGTCTACAGCAGCACCCCGGTAAGTATCGCTGTAGAATGTGATACCGAAGGAGCCACGCATGGGTGCATCGCCTTCATTACAGAGCCGCAACGGAATGTGCAACGAGTCGTCCTGGGTCGAACCACCCGCCGGCGCCACAGTGAGGTCGGCGGCATACTGCGACGGACGGCCATAGAGGTCGAGCAGCCCCACCTGCTGCAGAAAATGGTTGTAGGGCTGGCGTGACACGCCCTCGGGATCGGTCAGGACAATAGCGTTGCTGACCGGCTGTGCGGGAATGGTAAGGTCGTGGTTGACGCATGTAGCATTATACATGTATTGGTTCCACACAGACCGTCCAGAAGACCACGGGCTGCCCGACGAACGGAAGACATGGAGGCGGCCGTTGGCTTGGCTGGCGGTACCCACGGAGTCGATGGTGATGATCTCCACGCTGCCGTCATTGTCAATATCGGCGATGACGGGGTAGTCCATGATTGTCACTTCGCCGTGCGACAAGGTCGAGAGCGGTGTGCCGTCGGAAGCCCGGAGCACATATAACGCATTTCGGGAACTGAGCAACAACTCGTTCTCACCGTCGCCGTTGAAGTCAAACATGGTCAGTGTGTTCGACCATGAGTCTTCGGGATAGGACTGTGTCCACACCTCGGAGAAGGAGGATGTCCCGGCGTTGTACCGCAAGGCACGTATCTTGGCTCCCGTATTGGGAGTCTGGATCACAACCTCCAAAGCGCCGTCGTTGTCAATGTCGGCGATGAGCGGTATGCTCTTGCCGCCGTTGTTGTTGGCTACCCGATAGGCATTGCTCACGGTGTTATTGTGGACATCCCACACATAGTAGTAGGAATAGGCACTGTTTGAATAGGTGTTGCGTGTCGACACCAACACATCGAGGTGGCCGTCGCCGTTGAAGTCGGCCACCTGGGTATGGCCGTCGGAAGGCACGCCGCTGTGATTGGTCGGCGGCGTGTGGCTGGCGATGAGTGTGGCACTGTTGCCCCCGGTGCCCGTTCGGTCCGTAATCTCTATATGGTAGGCCTCGTTGCCCAAAATGAGTTCCGGGCGTCCGTCGCCGGTCAGGTCGGCGGCAAACGGTGCCGAAAGAATGCCATAGTAGTTGGTGGTACCGCATTTGTGCGACCATGCGTTACCCTCGTTGCCGTTATCGCTCGTCACTTCCACCAGCAACTGACCTGTGGCCGCATCGAAAATCTTGTTGCGTACATAGACCTCGGGGTAGCCGTCGCCATTGAAGTCGGCGAAACTGACCGCGGCCGGATATTCACGCTTTGTCGAACTGACATCCGTACCATACGGCGCCGAGGAGGTCCAGACGTTCTCACCGTGAATGTTGTAGGCCTGCAGGTAATAGCTGCTCGAGCCGCTGTATGCCGCGTTGCCGCTGCGTGTCGCCACCACAATGAGCCCGGTGTCGGCACCGTCAATCTTGGTACGCAATATGCCGTAGGGGGCAACACTGAACTCGTCAGCCCAGACCACAGCGCCCGCATGATTTTTCATCCTGGGCTCGGTGAGCGCCAGCCGCTCTTTGGTCACCCCGTCGAAGACGGCCAACGTGTTGTTGAGGCGATGGCCCTGCCCCGCGTTTATCGTTTTGGTGTCCGATGAGTTAGCGCTGAACCCCATACAGACGATATTGGGATGCCCGTCGCCATTGAGGTCGCCCACAAGCGGTATGGTGTAGGTGGAGAGCACATCGGCAGATGCCCAGTCGAGAACCGGTGCCGCCCATTCCCGAGCGCTGTCCGGCACCAAGCACCCGTCTGAAAACAAATCGCTGTACGGTGTGCCGGTGCCCGTCCCGTAGACAAGGATTGTCGACTGATACTGACTCTGACAGCCCGACAACGAATTCACCGTAAGGGTCACCGTATAGATTCTGTCATTGGGCAATGCGGGAAACACATGGGCGGGACTCAACTCGGACGAAGTGGAACCATCACCAAAATTCCACCGGCACGACGCCATGGCCGCATCGGGCAACACATCCTGACCCGCTTCATCACTGCTGAGGTAACTGGTGTTGGTGAAAACCACGGTGGCACCGGCGTCGACCGCATCATCCGTAACGAACTGCGCATGCGGTATCTCCATGATGTCCGCCGGATTCACCGTCATACTGAAAGAGCAGGCCTCACTACTGGAACCATAGAACGTCATGGTACACTCGTACGTTCCCGTAACACCCTCTGAAAGCGTCAACTCCCGATCGGTGGACAACGTGGCGCTTGACCCCGACTCGTGCCAGTCGTAGATAAAACCCGGGGGGGCAATCAATGAGGATGCGGCACTCGTGCCACAACCGACATAGGAAATAGCTTTCTTGCCGCATTCCAGCGTGAAATAAGCGTAGCCGTAGTGCGCTCCTCCATGCTCCGGGGCATTCTCGTTGCAGTCGCGAGTCGTTATCTTGATATACAATTCCTCTCCGTCGAGCGGTGTCAGGTCAACACCCACCGTGGACCAGTCATGCCAAAGGATTCGCGTACTACCCGAACCGCTATATTCTTGCCACAGCGCTCCTGTCGTCATCACCGACGAGGCGACAAACTCCGTCTGGTAGCAATTGTCATCAATTTCCGATCCGTCAGCGCGAAGAATCTGCAAAGACAAACGCGGTTGAATCGCAGACGCATGCCCCGTCGGATTCTGCAGCACCGCGGCATACTGCAGCAACAGCATATCATTCTGCTCCGCGTCGACCTGAAAGCGATAGATGACACTCTCTGCCTGGTTGCCGGCATTGTTGTCGCCCAAACGCACCGACGCCGTGTGCCCGTCCGGCACCATCCGCAGCCCGTTACCGATGACAGGGTCGTAGCCGTCCGCATCGGTAATCACCGTATGGCGACCCTGCACGATGCCATAATGTTCGTCGGGATTGTCGTAGTGTCCGTAGGTGCATATCACATGATTGGACGACAAATCTGTGAAGTCGCCCAGACAGCCGACGGGAGCCGGTTCGCCGCCTTGGGTGATAAAATAGGAATCGTTTCGTGTGCAATGGCCTGACAGCGGCTCTGTGGTTTGCGCATTGTTGTAGACCCGCACATAATAGGGCGTACCGGGGTTGAGCCCTGTCAATATAGCCGACTGGCGACCGGTTGTCGGATTTAGCGACACGTTGACGCTGTTGGTCAGACTGTTGGCACTGGTGCCATAGCGAACTGTCCACGAAGTGGCATCGCTGCTGTCCATCCAACTCACCCGTGCAGTGGAAGTGGTGATGTCGGTATGGGTGATGTTGTACACCTCACTGGTGTCGGATGTCCATACGCGGATACGGTAATTGCATGTTCTGGTGGCGCTGACAACGCTTTTGAGGAAACGGATGCTGGCCCGGCCTGTCGCACTGACCACCGTCATACTCGAAACACCTGCATTGGCTCGGGCGATACCATGGGTGCCTGGGTAGTTGGTGGCAAAATCAGGCGAAGCGGCATCGTCTGACGACGGATACTCATCGTAAACCGTCAGGCTGCAGTCACTGCCCAATGAGGCCTCGATCTGTATGTGCAACGGGGTTCCCGCACCCGCCGAACGAATATAGTACCAATTGGTGACAGCACCGCCGCTGCCGTAAACCCCATCGCCGTCGGCCCCGCCTCTGTCGAATATGAGCAATTCGTTACCACATTCCAAGGTACGGGCGGTATGCGTGATACCCGAGAGAACAATCGTATCAGTGGCCTTGACCGTAAACGATGTAAGAATCGTACACACGGCAAGGATAAACAGTCGCGCTTTTTTGAGACCCACAAAGGAAGTCAACAAGTTCTTAATAACCATATTTCAGCACCTTATAAGGTGAAAAACAATTCCATTTAACTTGCAATATTAACAAAAAAAAGTGGATAAGACAAACCGGCGGAGACGGGATGGTTGAAATCAAAGCATCTGACATGACAATAATTCGCAAAGCGGACGCGGATTGAGAAAAAAAATGTATATTTGCAGACTGACTGTTTCAGTAAAAAGTTTATTAAAAACCTAAAAAACAAAACATTATGCCTGCAAGAATCAGATTACAGCGCCATGGAAAGAAGAACCAACCCTTCTACCATATCGTTGTTGCGGACGGTCGTGCACCCCGGGATGGAAAATTCATCGAGAAACTGGGCACTTACAATCCGCTGACCAACCCTGCCACCATTGAGTTGAACTGCGACAAAGCCGTGCAGTGGCTCAAGAACGGGGCACAACCGAGCGAAACGGCTCGCCGCATACTCTCTTACAAAGGCGTTCTGCTGCGCCGCCACCTGCAGATTGGTGTCGAAAAGGGCGCCATCACCCAAGAGCAAGCCGATGTCCGCTTCAACGAGTGGCTACAGGCCAAAGAGGCCAAGATAGCCACCGCCAAGAGCAATGTCGAGAACGGCCTGCGCGAGCAGAAAAAAGCCCGCATGGACGCCGAAAAGAAAGCCAACGAGGCCAAGGCTGCCGCCGTGGCCGCCAAGCGCCAGGCCGCCGCTGAAGCGGAAGCTGCAGCCAAAGCCGAAGCCGAAGCTGCCGCCGCCAACAGCGAAGAAGCCGCCACCACCGGGGATGCGACACCTGCCGGCGACGAAACCGCTGAGGCCGAGGCTCCCGCCGCTGAATAAAACAGGAGGGATAGACCAAACAGAAAGCGTGCCCCGACGGGCATGCTTTTTTATTATTCACCGGAGAGATTAAGATTATGACACAAGACGAATGCTTCCATTTGGGATATATCACCAAGCCGTTTGGCGTCCGTGGACAAGTCGTGTTTTTTCTGGACGTTGACGACCCAAGCCAATATGCCGGACTCGACACCGTACTGGTGGAGGTAAAAGGCAGCTTGGTGCCGTACTTCTTCCAGATAGACAGTTTGAGCGGCAACAAAGCGGTTGTCACCTTCGATGAAATGGAGGCCGACGAGGCAAGAGCCCTGGTGGGCAGCGAGTTGTACCTGCCTCTCACTATGCTCCCTCCTCTGACGGGCAACCGTTTTTATTTCCATGAAATAATCGGATTCCACATCGTCGATCAGGAATACGGCGATATCGGAACGGTGAAAAGTGTGCTGGAGAACCCGGCCCAACCGATTTTCCAGATCGACTGCAACGGCACCGAAATCCTGATACCCGTCATCGACCCCGTGATACGGCACGTTGATCGCGAGAATAAAGAAATTCAAATCCAAGCACCCGCGGGATTGATTGCGCTTTACCTCGGAGAGCCCTCAAACGGCGACGTCACCGCATAAAACACCATGCCAGGAAGGTGCCGGACAAGCGCCAAAGCACCCCTGCCCTTCTCTGAAAAAGAACTCCCGGGCTTGTTATTCACGAAATTTTGTATATTTGCAAGCAATAATCCATATTTATAGTAACAACATTTAACCCCTGTCACCATGGAACATACCGTGCCAACACCCGAGAAGACACGCTATTCGGACGATGAGTTGAAAGAGTTTAAGGAACTGATTTTAAAAAAAATTGATGAAGCGCAGCATAATCTCGACCTGCTCACCGCCGCCATCGCCGGCAATGAGAACGACGTAAACGACACTGCGCCGACATTCAAGACCCTTGAAGAGGGCAGCAATGTGTTGTCGAAAGAAGAGAACTCCCGTTTAGCGGCCCGACAGCAGAAATTCATCAAAGACCTGCAGGCGGCATTGTTCCGTATAGAAAACAAGACCTATGGCATCTGCCGTGCCACCGGCAAGCTGATTCCCAAAGAACGACTGATGATTGTGCCGCACGCCACCATGACGGTTGAAGCCAAAATGGCCGAGAAGAAGAAAAAATGAACACGGCCCGGATCGGAGGCCGGGAGCATACTTTCCATTATCGACTGCTCAAAGCCTGGGTATGGCTTCGAGCAGTTTTTTTGTATACGCTGTCTGCGGATTGCGGTACAACTCGTCCACAGGTCCTTGCTCCACGATGCGCCCTTGTTGCATCACAAGAATACGGTCGGAAAGGAATTTGACCACCGAAAGATCATGGGTGATAAAGAGGTAAGTGTAGCCAAACTGCCGCTTCAGATCGTTGAGCAAATTGAGCACCTGCGCTTGCACCGAAACGTCGAGCGCTGACACGCTCTCGTCACAGACGACCAACCTCGGGTTGAGCGCCAACGCACGAGCAATGACGATGCGCTGCCGCTGCCCGCCGGAAAATTCGTGCGGATAGCGCCGCACGCTGTCGGACGGCAGCCCCACCCGTTCCAACAGCTCCACCACATGGCGCCGACGCTGCCCGTCGCTGTCGAAAAGCCGATGCACCGACAGCGGTTCAAGAAGGGTATCGCCGATAGTGCGGTGCGGGTTGAGCGACGAAAAAGGGTCCTGGAAGACAAGCTGCATACGGGTGCGCATACGACGCAACGCACGTGGGGGCAACGTGGCCATGTCGACACCTTCGAAACTGACCTGACCCGACCGAAGCGGCACAAGGCGGAGCAGGGCCCGGCCCAATGTGCTCTTGCCACATCCGGATTCGCCGACCAGACCCAGCGTCTCGCCCTCATAGATGTCGAACGACACCTTGTCGACAGCCTGCAACTCCTGCAAGGACTTGCCGAAAAGGTTGCGTCTGAGCGAGTAGCTGACACTGACATCCCGAGCAGAAAGCAGCACGCTGTGCGGATCTGACCTGTCTGCCCGGACAGAGATGTCGGAAGCGGCTGCCACGTCGGGCTGGACGGAGCCGTCAAGAAAATCCGTGACAGTGGGCAGACGAAACGGACGGCTGTCGAGAGGCGGACGGCAGGCCAATAAACCGCGTGTGTAAGGATGCTGCGGATGGTGCAACACGGCATCGGCAGACCCCGATTCCACCACTTCGCCACGGTACATCACCAACACTTCGTCGGCCACCTGTGCCACGACACCGAGGTCGTGTGTGATAAATATGACACCGATATGATACTTGTCCTGCAATTGACGCAACAGGGACAATATGTCACGTTGTACCGTGACATCGAGGGCGGTGGTCGGCTCGTCAGCGATAAGCAGGTCGGGATGACACACCAACGCCATGGCAATCATGACTCGCTGTTTCTGCCCGCCGCTGATTTCGTGAGGGTAACTACGGAACAGTTTCTCCGGTCGGGGCAGGCGCACCTCGTCGAAGAGTTCCAGCACCCGCTGGCGTGCTTCGTCGCCAGAAATATTTTCATGGCGGCGCAACATCTCCACCACCTGGTCGCCGCAGCGATGCACCGGGTTGAGCGATGTCATCGGCTCCTGGAAAATCATCGATATATGGTTGCCGCGCAGCCGGCACATCTCCTGTTCGGAAAGTGTCAACAGGTCGACCGGTTGCGACGTTGCATCGGGAGCAAACATGATACTGCCGCTGGCCCGCGCCACGGTCTCAGGCAACAGGCGCATGACACTCATGCATGTCACCGACTTGCCGCTGCCCGACTCACCGACAATGCCCAGGGTGTGTCCGCGCCGGAGTGTGAATCCAACCTGGCGCAGCACGTTGCTATAACGACCGTCGCGCATAAACCCGACCTCAAGCCCGTCAACACGCAGCAGGGGCTGGGCCTCGGAATCGGGCAGAACGGGGGTGACAGGCGGCATCATAACGTCGTGTTTAGAGGATAAAAAAACATAATCATAAACGCGCAAAAAGGGAAATTAGTACATTGACGACAATGAAATGTGCCACTTGACCCATCTTCGGACGGGTAAAACCAATTTTGAAAATTGATAAATCTTCTGTACATTTGCATCAATTTTACACAACACATCTAAAATATACCGCATTATGACAAAATCAGAACAGTTTATGGAGATGGAAGCCAAATACGGCGCCCATAACTACCATCCGCTGCCCGTTGTCCTGGCCAAAGGCGAAGGTGCCTTCGTTTGGGACTGTGAAGGAAAACGCTACTTTGATTTTCTTTCGGCCTACTCGGCTGTGAACCAAGGCCACTGCCACCCCAAGATTGTCAAAGCCCTCTGCGATCAAGCCCATGAGCTGACCCTGTCGAGCCGCGCATTCTACAACAACTGCTTAGGAGAATGGGAAAAATATGTGACCGAATATTTCGGTTACCAAAAAGTGCTGCCCATGAACAGCGGCGCCGAAGCCGACGAGACCGCCCTCAAACTGGCCCGTCGCTGGGGTGTCGTGAAAAAAGGCATCAAGAACGACGAAGTGATGATTGTCTGCTGTGAGGGCAACTTCCACGGTCGCACCATCACTATTATCACCATGAGCAACGACCCCGAGAGCTATGCCAACTACGGCCCCATGACCCCAGGCTTTATCCGCATCCCCTACAACGACCCGTCAGCACTGGAGAAGGTGCTGTCCGAGCACGGTGAGAAAATCGCCGGATTCTTGCTGGAACCTATCCAGGGCGAGGCCGGTGTCTACGTTCCTGACGAGGGCTACCTGAAGAAATGCTACGACATTTGCAAAAAACACAATGTGCTTTTTATGGCTGACGAGGTGCAATGCGGCATTGCACGCACCGGCAAGATGCTGGCATGCGACCACGAAGGAGTCCGGCCCGATATCTTGATTCTGGGCAAAGCGCTGGGCGGCGGTGTTGTACCCGTCAGCGCTGTGCTGGCAGATGATGACATCATGCTCAACATCAAACCCGGAGAGCACGGATCGACGTTCGGCGGCAACCCCATCGCCGCCAAGGTGTCTATTGCCGCTCTGCAGGTTATCAAAGACGAACATTTGATGGAGAATGCCGAGCGACTGGGCAAAATCTTCCGCGACGAGATGAGCAATTTCAAAAGCCCGATGATTGAAAAGGTGCGCGGCAAGGGCTTGCTGAACGCCATCATTATCAAGCCCCACAACGGCAAAGAGGCATGGGATGTCTGCCTCAAAATGCGCGACATGGGTGTGCTGGCCAAACCAACACACCAGCATATCATCCGCTTTGCTCCGCCACTGGTCATCACCGAGGAGCAACTGCGTGAAGCCATGGAAATTATCAAGAAAGCCATCGCATCATTCGAATGAAATCCTCTTGGATAAAAAAAGCCGCTGGAGCGGCTTTTTTTTATCCAAAGAAGGAAAATCACCACAATTAGGGGTTGCACGGTCAGCCGGACCGTCGTACCTTTGCACTCAGAAACTAAGAAGCCCGGTGTCAACATTGCCATGAGACGCGTGTGATCTTATGTTTTTTGGGATTAATAATACAGCGGGAGCGGACTTGGTCCGCTCCCGCTGTTGTATATACAAGCGAAAATCGATCAGAATTTGTAGCGCAGATTGGCCGTAACGCGTGTATCGTCGCGTTTAACCTCGTCGGGGACGATGCTGCGATGCTCGTAACTGAAATTGAAGTCCAGGAAAAGACGCTTGCCTATCTTGTTCTCGAACGTGGTGACACTCGTGACAATATAGTCATCTGCAAAATCGCTCACCGACATTATAGAAGGCTGATAGAATGTCGTATGCTTCAACATAATGGCATCGGCCAGGCGCTGCTTAACTTTGATACGGAAAGAGAGACGCGACACTTGGGTGCGTAAATCGCCCTCCTCGGTATATTTCAAGAACTCGCTCACATAGGCGGCGCTCAGCGAATAATCGCAAATATCTTTCAGCGTGTACAGACCAAACTTGGCGCCGGCTATCAGACTTAACTTATGGTCATAACCTTTGAATTTGTTGGTCAGATAGGCCGCCTCGACAAACGGCGACACACGCTCATACTGCCACAAGTCGAACTTCAGATTCGCGGAAAAACCACGGTCGTAGACTTCCTTGTCCTTCTCTCCGTAAATCAACGAATAGCCTGCACTGGCGGAGATGAGGCTGTCGTTACGTTCGACACTTCCCGTGTTGGTCAAGGTGGTGGAGTTGATGTTGCCGGACTTCACCTCGCCGCCAAAACCGATTT
The DNA here is from genome assembly GCA_001543385.1 of Candidatus Hemicellulosilyticus sp. P3. Lineage (GTDB taxonomy): Bacteria > Bacteroidota > Bacteroidia > Bacteroidales > P3 > Colimorpha. The sequence goes on along the minus strand of LPNH01000001.1, from coordinate 311,339 downwards.
GAAAATGCCATCTGTCCTGCTGAGCCATCGCTGTCGACAGCGACACGGCCAGCAAACCGAAAAAAAGAATTTTTTGTTTCATTGTAGATTTAATAATAAGATAAATAACTAAGTTTTTCCTTATCAAAACAACGTCTGGCCACACGCTGCAGATCGGTGGCCGTGACCATTGCAATGTCGCGGTTCATTTCGTCTAACGAGTCAACCCGGTCGAAATTAAGAAACGCCTTCCCTATTGACTGCATTTCATTGATCGCCATATCATTGTTGATTGCCATCTGCCCCATCAACTGACGCTGTGCGGCACGCAACTGCGTGGCGGAAAGCGGCTTGTCACACAATTGTCGCATTTCGCGCTCAATCAGTTCTATCGCTCGCTGACACGCCTCGTTCTCGACCCCGGCATAGAGGTAGAAGAGGCCGGCATCTGTAAACGGAACATATTGCGATTCTATGGTATAGCAGAATCCGTATCGTTCGCGGATTGCAAAATTCAGCCGGGAGTTCATGGCCGGACCACCCAACAGATTGTTGAGCAGGGAAAAGGCCACCCTGTCATCGTCGAAGAGACCTGGCGCCGGACATCCTATCATCAGATGGGCTTGATGTGTGCGGCGGCTCAGATGCCGGCAAAACTTCCGTGGCTGCGGCGCTACGCCACGACGGTTCTCGGCATCATGAGACGCATAATCGCCAAAATGTTTCTCGCAAAGCCGGACCAACCGGGCAAACGGCACATCGCCCACCACCGTCACAACCATACGATCCGGCGTATAGTGTCCAACCATAAACCGGCGCAGCGACTCCGGTGTGAAACGGCGCACATTGCGCTTGCTCCCAAGAATGTTGTGTGCCAACGGATGCCCGTCGAAAATCAGCTCTTCGAAATCATCATAGATCTGCTCCGCCGGGGCGTCACGATAGCTATTAATCTCCTCCACAACGACATCCTTCTCCTTTTCAATCTCATGTAGAGGAAAGACGGAATGGAACAACACATCGGCAAAGAGTTGCAGGCAACGCTCCAGATGTGCGGTTGTCGACGAAGCATAGATACATGTCTCCTCTTTGGTCGTAAATGCGTTGAGTTCTCCCCCCACCCCGTCGATACGGTTCAGTATGTGATAGGCTCGCCGGTGTTCAGTGCCTTTGAATATGGAGTGCTCGATGAAATGCGAGATGCCCTCTTCCGGTCCCTGCTCGTCACGCGAACCCACATTGATGTAGACTCCCGAGTAGATGACCGCTGAGCGACGCGGGCTGAACACGATACGTAGTCCGTTGGCAAGGGTGTGATATTGGAACACGATGACTAAAAAAATAATGGAGACTATGGGGTTTGTGTGCCGATCGAAACGTCCGGCTGTGGCAAAACGGTGTCCGTCGGCAGTTGCACCAGCAGCACACACGGACAGGCCGCAAAGAGACATCCGGCCAAGGTGCCCAATGTGTTCTCGCCGACAAAGGACGCCAGCACTATCAGCGTATAGGCAAGCGCTAACGGCGAGCGCAGCGAGGGTGTCCTGACCAGCGCCCGAATAAAAAAGAAGGTGATAAGCAAGAAACCTGTCAGCCCGAAAGCCACCAGAAAGATTAGATACTGGTTATGCGGGCTTTTGCTGATGTCGACCGGTACACCGGCGGACTGCAGCTGCTGCCGGCACACCGCAGCCACATCACCCGTACCGACCCCCGACAACGGGTGCTGCCTGAACACATGCCATGCATTACGCCACAGCACCAAACGCTCAAGCAGAGAGAAATCTTTTGCCCCTCCACAGCGATAGTTTTCATATTCAAATAGCAGCATGTAGGCCATTTTGCGCAGGCTGGGATGTCGCAGATAGACCGGATTGGCCACTCCTTCGCCGACAGCTGTCACATCGGCCAGCGACAGTGAGACCACGCCTGCCGAGTCCTTGCTCCGGTGCGAAGCGTTGAGATAGCGCACCAGCGTGCTGTAGACTGAATAGCCATTGGGGGTTGCCGCATCGAGGCCAGCATCGGACACAACGTGCCATCCCGCCGCCATTGACACAGAATCGACATCACGATAGATATAACTGCCGTTTTCCACCATGTCGGTGTCGCGGAGGCAGGTGCCGTAATAGTCGTCAACCAGACGCAACGCCGTCAGCACCCCCGCCGTCAGCATCAACGCCGTCACCAACCACGCCAGCCGGCGCGTCCAGCCGCGCCGAAATCGCACCAAAACGGGCCACAGACATAACAAGAGCAATAAGATAAGAAATGAGGTATACGACTGCAACAACAGCAGGAAAAAGAGATACCATGCCACCAGCAGCACCGCGGATAACAGCACCAAACGCCATCGTGACGGCGGCATGCGCCGGTGCAGGGACACGGTCAGATAGATTGTGAGGCATATCGAGAAACAGACATTCAGTCCGAACCGGATGTGCGAAATGTAGGGAACGATGGAACGATACGGCAGATCGTCGATGGTGAGGAATCGTACCAGCCCGATGCAGGTCACCGTCGTCACCGAGGTCAAGTAGACCGCCGCCAGGCAACCCAGCTGCCGCTGTGTGAGTTGCCGCGAGGTAAGCACCACCAGCGGAATGCAGAGCAGCGGCAATTTCTGCCGTATGTCGTCCAGTCCAAGGCCTAAATGCTCACTACACGCCAACCACAGCAGATGCGCCGCCATCAGCACCATAAAGGCCTGCAGCAACCATCCGTCACGCATCCGTCGCCACTTTTCGCTCCAGCCGCCTTCCAACACCCAGTTGGCCAGCAACAAGACCCATGCAAGATTGGCGAAGAAAGCCGATGTGGTCATGCTGGCCACCAGCAAACCCAGCAGCGATAGATAGATCTTGCTATGCACCGTCGCCCTATTCACCGCTCAATATCCGGCTATACTGCTTCCGGTCACTGAGAATCCGCACTGCACACTGAACATCCGGGTCGTCGGACAGCGAACCGGCGATACGGCCTTCGTTATAGTAATATCGCACCAGTATCTCTGCTTTGAGCATGGCCGCCACCTCGTCGCGGTGCTTTATCAGATCCTGCTTCTTGTCGCCGCGGAAACGCTGTTCCATTGACTGCAGGTCCTGCTCGATGGAGGCGAGATAGCGCTCTTCCTGCGCCACCTCCCGCAACTCCTTGAGCATCCGCTCGGTCACAGTCGTGTAGTCGTAATCCTTATTACTCAGCCAAGCGACAAATGCATCGTAGAGCGAATCCGACACCTCAAAGCGATCGGGCGGGGCTATGGATGCGTGGGTGCGGACATACTCCGTCACGAAGTCGAAGACAAGGAAACGCTGCGTCAGCGCTATGGCCAGACTTGACATATACTCGGGCTTGACCTCGACATCGGGCTCGATGCCGAATCCGTCGTACACCACCCGGCCATGCGCCGTGCGGAAGGCTACTTTAAGCGAGTCGGGCACTTTGACGGCACGGCCGTTTTCGTCGCGGTGTGAGTAGTCGACAGCTTGTATGCAACGACCTGACGGGATGTAATATTTGGACACGGTCACCTTCAACTGGTTGTTGTAGGGCATCGGCAGAATGTTCTGCACCAAACCTTTGCCGAACGAGCGCGAACCGACGACCACCGCTCTGTCAAAATCCTGCAGGCTGCCGCTCACAATCTCGCTTGCCGAGGCACTGTAGCCATCGATGAGCACAGCCAGCGGAATCGTCGTGTCGTCGGCACGCCGTGTCGTGTAACTTCGCGTATTCTTGGCGGCTACCTTGCCCTTGGTCTCGACCACCAGCGCACCCTTGTCGACAAATATGTTGACAAGGTCAACCGCCTCGTTCATCAAGCCGCCGCCGTTGCCGCGCAGGTCAATAATAAGCCCCTGCATGGCAGGGTGGGACTTTTTCAAATCCAGGAACGCCTCGCGGACATGGCGCCCGGCATCCTGTGTAAATTCGTTGAGTTTGATATATCCGATGCGTCCGTCCACCATACCGCTGTAGGGCACATTGGGCAGCTGAATCTCCCGCCTCGTCAGCGTGCGGTCGAAACGGCTTCCGTCGCGTTCGAGCGTCAACGTCACCGTGGTGCCTGCCTGTCCGCGCATGGCACTGCTGACGTCGGCGTTGCGTTTGCCCTCGGTGCTCTCGCCGTTCACGGCCACAATACGGTCGCCGGCACGCAGTCCCGCCTGGTCGGCCGGAAGGCCCTTGTAGGGCTCGGCGATGTAAATTTTGTCACCGTTCTGGTGGATCAGGGCGCCGACACCGCCATACTGCCCCAACAGCTGCAGCTTCACATCCTCCATATCGCTTTCCGGGTAGTAATTGGTGTAGGGATCCAGCGAGGCCAGCATCGCGTCGATGGCGGTTTTGACGGCCTTGCCCGGATCGACATCGTCGACATAATAGAGATGGATATTCTTGTATACATTGCCAAACACCTCGAGATTCTTGGCGATCTCGAAAGCACGGTCGTTTTGGGCACGGACTGCGACGAGGCTCGCCAGCAGTAACAGGGTGAACGGGACAAGGCGTTTCATGACATTATAACGGATTCGGTTAGAGGTTTCGCATTGAGGTCTTGCAACTGCACATCCTGCGGCGACACGAACCACACCACGTCGCCTACGCAAAACAGGGTGTCGGCCGGTGGATTGAGCATATAGTCGAGACCGCGCTCGATGGCGATAATCATGGAGCGGTATTTGGTCTGGAACTGCGACTGGCGAATCATGATGCCTGACATAGGGCTGTCGGATTTCACTTCGAGGCGGTAGATGTTGAGTTCGTTGTCCGAATGGTCGTGGATGAGCATATCGGGCTCCACCTCCACGACAGCTCGGAAAGCGGAGATCTGCTCCTCGCTGCCGATGACGGTGATCCGGTCGAGCGGCATCAGCATCATCGATTTGTCAGGCAGATCATAAATAACACCGGCACGCTCGATGCTGACCACATTGATGCCAAAGTCCTGCCTGAGACGCGAATGTTCCAGACTGACACCGACAAAGCGCGAATAGGCTGACATAAGCATACGTTCCATGTAGAACGATTTCTCCAACGACGCGGGGATGCGGAATGAATGCTGTGCCTGACGTTGGTTGAAGTTGGTGACAAAACGGTCCTCAATGCGATAGTAGAAGCCGATGGCGCGGCGCGAATAGAGCATCAAAAGGATGGCCAAAACGGCCAAAATGACAATCAGACCTGCCGCAATATGGAAATAGGTGGCCAGCACATAGCCCACAAAAGCCAAAGCAACGAAGTAGCGCAACAGCAGCACCGGGATGACCACCACCTGACTGTGGTTGTAGACCTCCAACAGACGGCGGATGCGGTCACGGCTGACATTTTTTACCACTATCGCCCATAAGAACGGCGCCATCACTGTCAGCGTGATAACGACACCCAGCAAGTTGCCCCAGAACAGCGGCCTGTCGGCGGCATCGGTCAGCACCGTGTTCAAAAACGGCTTGAGCACGGACGCCGAAAGCATCGCCAACGCAGCCAGAATGGAACCATGCAGCAAGACGCCGGAAAGTTGCTTGCGCAAGAATTTCTTGATAGACTGTTCATGACCGCTGCTGCTGGCACTGGCGCTGTAACGTTCCAGCGACTCGCGTATGGGCAACGGTATGCGAGGGTAGAGCGCATTATAGGCAGGCAACGCCGCCTTGATCATATAGGGCGTTACAAAGGTCGTAAGCACCGACACCGACACAATGACGGGATAGAGGTCGGGATTGATGACATGGAAACTGAGGCCCAGCCCGGCGATGATGAACGAAAACTCACCGATCTGGCAGAAGCAGAATCCCGACTGCATCGCCGTTTTCAGATTGCGGCCCGAAAGCAGCACCCCCGCCGTCGCCGACAGCGACTTGAAGACGACAACCGTCGACGCAATCACCACAATGGGCAGCCAGTAACGGAGCAGGATCTGCGGGTTGATCAGCGTGCCTACACTCACAAAAAACACCGCACCGAAAAGATTCTTGACGGGGGTGATGATACGGTGGATCACATCCGCCTCGATTGTCTCGGCCAGTATGGCGCCCATCACAAAGGCACCCAATGCCGTGGAGAAACCTGCATAAGAGGCCATGACCACCATAGCGAAACAAAGCCCCACGGCGACGATGCAAAGCGTCTCTTCAGTCATATAACGGCGCATCCATTTGAGAAACGTCGGAATCAAGTAGATGCCGAATGTGAACCAGACTATGAGAAAAAACACGAGCTTGACCAGACTCTCTGCCAGCTGCACACCGTCGAAACGCTTGCTGACACTCACCGTGGACAGCACCACCAACAGCAACACTGCAATCAGATCCTCCACGACCAGCACCGCCGTCACCGTGCCGGTGAACTTCTGCTGTTTCAATTTCAAGTCGTCGAATGACTTGATAATAATCGTCGTCGAAGAGATGGAGAGCATACATCCGAGGAATATGCAGTCCATCTGGCTCCATCCCAGCAGGTGACCGACGATATTGCCGATCGTAAACATCAACAGCAGCTCTGTCAACGCCGTGACGGCACCCGTGCTGCCAACCTTCTTTAATTTCTTGATGCTGAATTCCAAACCCAAGGCAAACATCAGGAAGACGATGCCAATATCACTCCAAACGTGGATGTCGACCTCGTCGGTAATGGCCGGAAACCAAGGAAAATAGGGGCCGATAAAAAAGCCCGCCACCAGATACCCCAGCACCAAGGGCTGCTTCATCCATTTGAAAATGACGGTGATGACACCTGCGGTGACAAGAATGACAGCCAAGTCGTAAAAAAGCGGAGGCATAGGGTGCGATGAGATAAACGGGAATATTATAACGAAAATAACGCGCACACGCACGTTTTATTGTTGCAGCGCCTTGACAGCAAAAATAAAAAGAGAGCGCAGACGCTACGGCAAGTCCACATAGACCGGCAGATGGTCACTGACTCCGCCCAGATAGACCATGGCCCGGTAGGTCCGCAGCGGCTTAAGCCCCATGTAACGCTCATCGACTGCCAACAGCCACGGGGCTGTGAACACGCTGCCACGGAGTGTCGACAGTATCTCTGCCGTCGGCGTGTAGCAGAGTATCTGATCGATCCACTCCCAGCGCCCCTGATACTTGTAGCTGGCCGGATCCGGTTCCAAACCCGCCATAAGGTTGAGCGGCCCGCCGGACGCGCTGTCGACAGGCTTGGCCATGGACCGCATCACCTCGCCGGGGGCAGCGTTGAAGTCGCCCATTGCCACCACCCAAGCGTCCGGGTGGACGGTGTGCAGCGAGTCCATCACCCTGCGAAGCCGACCGGCGATGCGGGATCGATAGTTGTCGGCCCGGATGCCGCCTTTCCGCGACGGCCAGTGGTTGACCAACACGCAAAGTGTGTCACCCTGCGCCAAGCATCCCTCGACCAACAGCATATCGCGTGTGTAAAAACCCTCCGCCGTGTCCGACACCCCGACAGGCCGGGACCGCAACAGGCGCAACTTGTCAGCACGGTACAGCAGGGCGCAGTCGATGCCGCGCCGGTCCGGTGAATCAAAATGAACCCAGGAATAGCCCTGCCGACGCAACGGGGTGCCTTGGCAAAGCGCGTCGAGCACCCGGCCGTTCTCCACCTCAACCAACCCCACCAGCGCCGGATAGCCCATGGCAGCCACTGTCTTGTATAACATGTCGCGCTTGCGGACGAAGCGGGAATAGGTCCAATGATTCTCACCCTGCGGTGTAAATGCATCATCCAACGTCAACGTGTCGTCGACCGTATCGAAGAAGTTCTCCAGATTCCAGCATGCCAGTCGCGTCTGCGCCCGCAAGAGCCCAGACACGACGAGAAAGAGACTGCCTATCAACATTCGGCGACTCATAGCGTCAGCAAAGGTACAACTAAAATTTGTATCTTTGCAACCATTATGAAACGACAGGACTGGACATTGATTCTCTGCGCCGCCGCCGTGCTGGCGCCCTTCTTCATCCCCGCCACCGGCTTCTTCGACTGGTTCAACCGGGCCACTGCCACGCACCCATTCATCATGGCCTTTTTTAAATTCGCCATCCTGGCAACACTGGGCGAGATGCTGGCGCTGCGTATCCGCAAAGGCGTTTACAACGAGCCCGGGTTCGGCATCGTGCCACGCATGATGGTGTGGGGGGTTCTGGGCATGTGCATCACCATGGCTATGATAATCTTCAAAAGCGGCACCCCCGCCTTTCTCGAGACCGTGGGGGGATGCAGCCGCGGCTCACTGGGCGCAGTGTTTGCCTCCCCCACCCTGTCGTGGGGCAAACTGGGCATCGCTTTTGCCGTCAGCGTAGCCATGAACACCATTTTCGCCCCCGTCATGATGACTTTTCACAAATGCACCGATATCCACATCCAGGACACCGGCGGCACTGTGCGCGGGCTGCTGCGCCCGATGAAGATGCGTGAGATCATCAGCCGGAAACTGAACTGGGACGTCCAATGGAACATCGTCTTTAAAAAGACCATACCCCTCTTTTGGTTTCCCGCCCATACTGTCACCTTCATTCTGCCCGCCAACCTGCAGGTGCTCTTCGCCGCCCTGCTTGGGGTGGCGCTGGGTCTTATACTGGCACTTGCCGGAGGCAGAAAATGAGCAGCAACTTCCACACACACAGTGTCTATTGTGACGGCCGCGGCACCCTGCGGGAATATGTGGACTACGCCGTCGCCCACAACTTCGACGCACTGGGGTTCTCCAGCCATGCACCTGTCCCGTTCAACAATCGCTTCGCGCTCCGCCCCGATCGCTACGAAGACTACTGCCGCGAGGTACGTGCGTTGCGCGACGAACACCAAGGCCGGATCGACCTCTTTTTAGGTCTGGAGATAGACTATATCCCCGGCTTGCTCGACAATTTCGAGCCCTTGGTGCGACAGGGAGGGCTGGACTATTTCATCGGCGGAGTCCACCTTGTCGCCGTCCCCGGCGAGTCACAATCCGACAACCCCGACGAACGCGCCGAGCGGCTCTGGTTTATCGACGGGTCACGCCAGGAGACCTACGACGAGGGACTGCAACGACTGTTTGGCGGCGACATCCGCCGCGCAGTCACCGCCTTCTTCCGGCAAAGCAACGAAATGATCGAGCGGACGCATCCGCCTGTCGTCGCCCATATAGACAAAATCGCCATGCACAACCGCGGACGCTATTTCAGCACCGACGAGGCATGGTATCAGTTGCTGTTAGGCGAGACACTGCTGCTGGCGCACGAGGCAGGGTGTGTGGTCGAAGTCAACACCCGTGGCCTCTACAAAGGACGCCACACCGACTTCTACCCTTCGCGGCGTGCCTTGACAGACATGAACCGGATTGGCATCCCCGTCATCGTCAGCACCGACGCCCATGCCCCTGAAGAGTTGGACCGCACCGAAGGCGCCTACACCATGCTACACGAGATGGGGTATCGGAATGTGTTGGAACGAATCGACCTTTTGTAGTAAAACCACGGCTTCAAGCAACCGATCGGAGCCGTAGTCTATACCGCAACTCCCGGAAATCTCACCATACAAATAACTTCACGAAAGGCTATTGGTTTCCGTCGGACCGAGACATTCTGCATGATGGGAGAATGTGTTGTAAAGAAAGATGCGCTCAAGAGAGACTACTGGAGCGCGGGGACATCACCGCTATTCCATTGGGTATAGGTGTTATTGGCGGTTTGCCATGCCCGCAACGCATCCCCAAGATTGGTTTGTGTGCCACCGATAGACACAGATGCCGCCACTGAACCAGCATTGTTGCCATATAGCGTTCCACTGATTCCATCATAATAAGCACAATTATCTGGAGGAACATCGGTGAAAGTGCTGTTATAGCCAATATAATGTTCCGTGCCTGTCCCGGAATAGCACCCGACTTTAGCGTAACAAAAGGATGTGACAATGTTGTTACCGGCACTATATCCTATATCGCAACAGCTGCCGTCACCTCCTGTCTGAAGGATTCCATCAAAATAGGTGTTGTAAATATACGTTCTAAACGACGCGACACTGCTTTTCCCAATAATACCACACGTACTCTTACTTCCCGTAAGAGTGCATTTCACGAAACTGTTATACACATAAAGGGTGCAATTGGCAGATGATACAGTTCGATACTTAAGTCCGACCAACCCACCGTTAATCTCTTTTCCAGTAATCGGTCCTGTACTGCTACAATTCCGGATTGTTATAGTGCTATTGGCACTGATGTATATTCGCCCGACAATGCCCCCCAATTGGGTTTCCCCACTGGTCTTTCCCGATGTGATGGAACCCGTATTCGAACAATGGTCAAAAAAGGCACCGTTACAATTATTATCTATTTGACCAACTATACCTCCCATTTGTGCGCCGGATGTGGAACCGTTGTTTTTTACAGCGGCATTATTGACACAGTTTGTCGCATACACCTTTCTTCCTCCACCCAAAACACCCCCTACATACTGGTTTCCCATGACAGTGGTGGCGTTATTGGTATCATTGGTGAGCGTCAAAATAGAACCAGATCCAAACTGTCCCACAATACCGCCTATATAAGATATTCCGGTGACATCTCCGACATTTGTCGAGTTAGTTATCTGAAGACTACTGGATGCACCCGATCCAACAATACCGCCTATATTATTTGTCCCTCGAACTGCACTATTATTCTGCGCATAATGAACCGTACAAGTCACATTGACGTATCCCGCTATTCCACCCACATTTCCGGCAGTGCTGGTGACAGTATTGTTATTAACAGTTCTCCCCAGTATTTGACATGCTGTGTTATTGCAAGCGCCAACAATTCCTCCGACAAAACCGCTTCCACTGTTACTGACAACACCATTGTTCGTCACAGTGGCATCACGCTCCACCGTAAAGGAGATATAAGCGCCGCCTAATATACCGCCACAATACGCCGCCGTCGAAGTGACTTTCCCATTATTGGTGGTAATTCCCTTAATAGTAAGCGGACCATGACTGTCGTCATCACCACCTACCATTCCACCAATTCTTCCAGCACCACTAATCGCCCCATTGTTCGTACAACCATCCAAAACAATGGAACCATATACCCTGCCGACCAAACCTCCAATATACCTACCAATCGAATTATTACCTGATTCAAAAGTGGAGTAACCCGTGATATTGGCATCATTGGTGCAGTTCTTAAAAGAAGCCGCTCCGCGACATAACCCGACAAAACCGCCTGCTTGACCTTTGCGACTAATCGGAATTTTGTTTGTACAATTTTCAAACCTGGCTGCTCCCGAACCATCCCAAACATGGTTGGTAAACGCCCCGATAGGATCTGTAATACCAGTAGTGCTGGAACAAGTACCTGTCAGTGTCAAGTTCTTGAACTCTGCCCCATACATCCTCGCCACAAATCCACCTGTAGACGCCAGTGCCAACTTGATACTGTATCCACCTCCATCATAATGAGCCCAGAAATATTTCTCGGTGTTTGTCCATGTCGAGCTCGACGCATCGATATCTACAATTTGGCGATAGTATACCGTTCCCGCGTTATATGTAGCATGTGCACTCGTCCCCATATAACCTTGAAGTCTGGTGAGGTCAGCCTCGCTGGTGATCAAGAACGGATTGGATTCAGTTCCGCATCCCCAGAATGCATAGTTGCAGCGGCTTGTCTCGGGCTTACAGGTGCATTCTTCTATTTCAAACGTGGCCTGCCCCATCTGGTTCCGAGCCAAACTAAGCGGACCGGCAGAGGTGGCCTTTAGCGTGTAATAGACCGTGTCGCCATCAGGATCTTTTGCCAGCACTCGCACTGTCAACATTTGGTCAGAAAAGGGCGCTGAAACAACATAGAGCGATGTATCGGCACCAGATTCCAATGCAATGGGACTGGCGCTGCAATCCACCGTGATGCCATGGTAGCCACTGGCGGGCATTTCCATCGCCGGAGCGGCTGTGCCGATGCCTCTCACCGGTGCCGGACCGGCAAGATAGGCACTGGAAGCCTCCACTGTCACGAAATGCATATCCAGATCGTAGCCTGTGCTGTTCTGTATGGTCACTTGCAGCACAGACGCCACGTTATGAAATTTCAACACATCCTCTTCCTCGCCGCAGTGGGCCACCATCGGGCTTACTAACTGCTGGTAGCTGTCGCCGTTCCCGTCGAAGACGGTGGCACGGCTATAGGGCTGAACAGACGGCACGGTAACGGTGGCCGCGGCACCGCCCGAGGTGATGCCGCTGAAGTATGCGGCGGGGTAGCCCGCGGTGTAGCCCGCGTCGCTTTCTGTCACACCCAGTATCTTGGCCACCTTGTGGTCGCCGCCCGGCTCCACCGAGAGGGTGTAGGCGGTGCCGTTGATGTTCACCGCGTCGCCATGATGCCAGCAGGCGTAGCGGCTGTCATTGATGTAGACTTTGCCGCCGCCCCGCGCCGGCTGGTCGGAGACAACGGCGGTCAGATCGACCGTCGCCTCGTCTTTGCGGCAGGCGGAGAGCAGCAGTGCCGCCAGGGGGAGTGTCAGTAATAGTCTCTTCATCAAGATTAGGAGTTGCAAAGTTACGACTTTTTCTTGGGATTCGTCCCAAACCGTTGCAAGGGTGTCAGGCGAAGAGCGCCCGGAAGGCATCTTCGATGACGCCGACTTGGATGATGCGGATGGAGTGGCGGCGGGGGTTGAGGTCGCGACTGTTGTATTTGGAGATGAGGATCTGTTCGAAGCCGAGGCGATCGGCTTCGGCGATACGCTGGTCGACACGGGCGACGGGACGCACCTCGCCGCTGAGGCCCATCTCGGCGGCCATGCAGACACGCGGGCTGACGGGGATGTCGACGTTGCTGGAGAGGATGGAGCAGGCAACAGCGAGGTCAATGGCGGGATCGTTGACACGCAACCCGCCTGCGATGTTGAGGAAGACGTCTTTGGCGCCGAGTTTGAAACCGCAGCGTTTTTCGAGAACGGCGAGGAGCATGTTCATGCGGCGCAGGTCGAAGCCATTGGCGTTGCGCTGAGGGGTGCCGTAGACGGCGGAGGAGACGAGGGACTGGACTTCGACGAAGATTGGCCGGACACCTTCAAGGGTGGCGGCGACAGCAGAGCCGCTGAGGGTTTCGTCGCGATGGCCAAGGAGGAATTTGGAGGGGTTGTCGACTTGCTGCAGGCCGTCGCCGTACATCTCGAAGATGCCCAACTCGGCAGTGGAGCCAAAACGGTTTTTCAGCGCACGCAAGATGCGGAACCCGTAGTTGCGGTCGCCTTCGAACTGGAGCACCGCGTCGACAATGTGCTCCATGATTTTGGGGCCCGCCAGCGACCCGTCTTTGGTGATGTGCCCCACCAGAAGCACCGGCACTCCGCTGGCTTTGGCATAACGCTGCAACTCGGCGGTGCACTCGCGGATTTGCGAGACGCTGCCCGCTGACGAATCGATGTTCTCGGTGACAATGGTCTGAATGGAGTCGACGACGAGCAGGTCGGGCTTGACTGTTTCGATGTGCTCGAAGATGCGCTGGGTGACCGTCTCGGCCACGACGTAGCATTGGCGGCTGTCGGCCGAAAGGCCGGACGGCGCGATGCGCTCGGCGCGCATCTTGATTTGCTGCTCGCTCTCCTCGCCGCTGACGTAGAGCAGCCGCTTGGCGGGAATGGCAAGGGCTGTCTGCAGCAATAAGGTGCTTTTGCCGATGCCAGGTTCGCCACCAAGCAGGACAATGGAGCCGGGCACCAGCCCGCCGCCAAGGACACGGTCGAACTCGTCACAGCCGGTGGCGATGCGGGGCTGGTCGCTGTAGACGACCTGTTGCAACAGTTTGGGGGCCGAAACCGCAGCACCCGGCCGGGCGGAACGGCTTGCAGCGGGTGCGGCGGTGCGCACGACCTCCTCCTCGAAGGTGCTCCACTGCCCGCACTCGGGGCAACGGCCCAGCCAACTGGAAGACTGGTAGCCACAGTTACGGCAGAAATAATAGGTCTTGGCCTTGGGCATGGTTGAGGTTTAGCGGTTAATGGTTATAGGTTGTGGATGGCTAATATTCATCTGTTACGGTGTCGATGCGGTAGAGTTTGTCGCCCCGATGGAGCAGTGTGGCGGCGGGAAAGCTGAACAAATCGCCCTGTTTCACCTCGGGCACTGGATCGCGGTCGAGACGCAGCTCGTCGGCGGTGCCGGTATAGACACCGGTGGTGGCACCTGTGACCATAATGCGGTCGCCGGCATGGAGTTTCTCGGCGGTTTCGAGACGCGCTTCGGCGACACGGGGACGGCCGTAGTAGTTGGTGACACGGCCCAGATAGACTTTGTTTTCGGTGGCCTGTGATCCGTAGCGCCGGCTCCACTCGCCCATGGTACGGCCCAAGTAGTAGCCGTCCCAGAAGCCGCGGTTGAATACGGTACGCAGCCTGGCTGTCCAGTCGGCGATACGCGCGGGAGTGTAGGTGCCGGCGGCTACGGCGTCGACCGCCTCGCGGTAACAGCGGGTGACCATTTGCACATAGTCGGCACTGCGGCCGCGCCCCTCGATTTTGAGCACCGAGACCCCGGCGCGTATAATCTTGTCGAGGAATCCGATGGTGCAAAGGTCTTTGGGCGACATGATGTATTGGTTGTCGACCAGCAGTTCGAGGTCCGACTCGTAGTCTTTGACCAGATAGCGGCGGCGGCACAGCTGGAGACAGGCACCGCGATTGGCGCTCTGCCCATAGGCGTCGAGACTGAGGTAGCACTTGCCGCTGACGGACATGCAGAGGGCGCCGTGGGCAAAGATCTCGACCTGCAGCAACTGGCCGCGGGGGCCTCGAATGTCGTGCTCGCGGATGTAGCGCACGATGTCGGCCACCTGTCGCAAGGAGAGTTCGCGTGCGGTGACCACGACGTCGGCGAACTGGGCGTAGAAACGCACCGCCTCGATGTTGGAGACGTTGCATTGCGTGGAGATGTGCACCTCGACACCCATGGCGCGGGCAGCGGCGATGACGGCGAAGTCGGAGGCGATGACGGCACTGATGCCGGCGTCTTTGGCAGCCTGGAGGAGAATACGCATCTCGTCGAGCTCCTCGTCGTAGACGACAGTGTTGACCGTCAGATAGGAGCGCAGCCCCGCATCGCGGGCGATGGCGGCAAGACGCGGCAAGTCATCGAGCGTGAAGTTGGCTGCCGAACGGGAGCGCATATTGAGTTTGCCCACTCCGAAATAAACGGCGTCGGCACCGCCCTGTATGGCGGCCTGCAGGCTCTCGTAGGAGCCGACGGGGGACATAATTTCCATGGGGTTACGACAAGGGGGTTGCAGTTTTATTGTGCAAATGTAAGGTTTTTATTTCAACCCCGATCGGCCATTCGGCCGACTTTTTTCAGTATGTTGTCCGCTTTCAGGGTCTATTTACGCCATATCAGCATTTTTCCAGCGGATTGGAGTTGAACACTGCGACCACTGACTGAAAAAACGTCTGAGGACAAGGTCGCAGCGGCCGCGCCGGACGCGACGTTTCTATTCTATAGCCGGCGCAGCAGCAGCAGCAAGTAGAATTTGAAGAGAAAGACCTGGCGCGTGATGCGAGAGGGCTGGCGGAGCAGTCGATAGGCAAATTCGAGATTGTGGTCAAGCCACCAACGGGGCGCCCGTTCGACACGGCCGGCATAAACATCGAAGCTGCCGCCCAAACCCTCGTAGAGGGCCGTATGGCGCTGAAGCATCTCTTCCATGAGAAGTTCCTGTTTGGGGCTGCCCATGGCGACAAAAACGACGTCAGGACGTCGCTCGGCGATGTCGTCGATGAGTTGCTGTTTTTCGGCCTCGGAGCCAAGGTAACCGTTCCTATAGCCCGCGATGCAGATGCCGGGATAGTCTTGACGGAGGCGGATCACCACAGCCTCGATGACTTCCTGACGGCTGCCGACGAGGTAGAAGGAGCCCCCCTTGCGGTGGTAGCGCTCGACGACCTTGAGCCACAACTCGCAGCCGGGCAGTTTGACAGCGTCGCGGCGACCGTACTGTTTCATCACCTTGACAGCGCCGGTGCCGTCGCAATAGCCGATGCCGCGGTTGATGAGGTTCCGGGTCCGGTCGGTGGCGTGGATGATTTTCTCGGCGTTGACGGCAACGAGGATCCGACTCTGGCCCTCGGCGTAGTCAAGAAGGTCGTCGAAAGAACAGAAGGGATAGATCTGCAGGCCGCTGCGAAGGATGACCGGGGAATAGGATGTATTTTTCATGCCAACCATTTAGTTTCATACACTTTATTCAGCAGCATTCCGTTCCAATCCCACCGATCGGAGCGCCATACCGCTGAGATAGAAATAAGGAGCGGCCTTGACGGCCGCCTGCTGCAGAGCTTGATAACAATCGGGCTGCATGGCCTTGCAGATGTTGTCGACCAACGTATCGACAGAGACCTCGGGTAGGAGTATGGCATTGCCGCAATGGTCGATATGCTCCATGCCCGGCCAATGGCGGGTCATGATGGGCAAGGCGCAGGCCACCGCCTCTTCCCACAGTACAGAATGGGTACCCGGAAACACCGCCAGATCGGAAGCCAGGAAGAGGTCGTAGGTCTCGTCGGGCAACACCCAGCCTGTCTGTACAATATTGCTGTCGTTGGCATAGGAGGCAAACGACTCCTTCATCTCGGCGGAGGGAGTGCCAAACACCAAGAGATAGACCTTTTCGGACACCAAACAGCGCGCCGCCTCCAACAACAGGTGCTGCTGTTTGCGCCGGTCAAGTTTACCACCGGTAACCAGCAGAAAAGCGTCGGCAGGGATGTGGTAACGGTTGCGTACCGCTGCACAGACTTCCACGCGGTTTTTATGTATAATCTGATTCTCATCGGCGCCCATCAACAGGAAATCAACCTTGTCGGCCGGCAAGTGGTAGACATTGCGCATGAAGTCGACACGCCAAGGTGTGGTCCCCCAGAAACGGCGCGTGACAGGCACCAAACAACGGGCACGGAAACCTGTCACCACAGCCTTGAAACGGCCGTAGAGCGTCGCATAGGAAGTATTGTAATAGTCGAGATGGCAGTCGACATAAACCGCCAGCTGAGGATGGCAACGCGCATAACGCAACACCTTGCGCACATCCTTGTACATGAAATTGTGTACAAAGAGGATATCGGGATTTTCGTTCTGAAGGGTTGTATACAGACCCTTGGACTCGTTGATAAAAAGTCGTAAAGCGTTGATACGGGTGGTACAGGGCAGCACTATCACTTTCACCCCATATTTGTTGACATAGAAACCCGTCTCCTGATAGCGGCGCTTCTTGTTCTCATCGACATACAACTGCGATGTAATAACTGTAACCTCGTGACCCAACTCACTGTGTTTCTGCGACAGGAGGTTCTCCTGATAGGCAAACTCATCACGGTAGCCTGCCAGTACTATGTGTACGATTTTCATAGTAACTATGTAACTATCGAGTTTTTTTATTTGTCATTTGTAACAGTCCGTAAAAAATATTCACACGATTCGTCAGCGAATAGCGCACATACTTGAATCCCTCACGGATACCGAAAAAGCGAAAAGCGTCAACCACCTTTGACAGCAGATGGAAGCGCATCTTCGGATGACCATGTTCGGATACGAATCGGTACTGCGCCACCGCCACCTGGTAGCGGATAAACATATTCGCACGGGATCGCCGCGTGGTAAGCGAGTTGTTGCATTCGCCCTCGGAAACGGTGTAAACCACCTGTGACGATGCGGTTACAGTGCGGGCGGCATGGCCACAGCGCAACGAGAACATCACATCATTGGAGACCGGAAGCACGTCGAAGCGAATACGTTCCGCCTCGATAAAACTGCGACGAAACAGCTTGCTCCATGGTGGGAAATAGCGGTAGCGCACACGTTCTTCATCGCACGTGGAGAGATACTCATCAACCATATCAGCATAGTAGCGATGGCGTGTTCCTGACTGTCCACTGGACAGCACAACACTGGCTGGCGGAAAGAAAACGATATCGTAATCCGTCGAAAGAAACACATCGAAGGCGGCAAAAGCGGTGTCAGTGAAAACGTCGTCGGCATCCAAGAACAGCAGGCGATCGCCCACAGCATGATCCAAGCCTACGTTGCGCGCACAACCGGCACCCTTGGTGGGGTCGGAACAGAAGAAATCGACACGAGCAGCGGACTTGACCGGCACACGTTCGTGCGTGAGCGGAACGACACTGTTGTCAACAATCAGTATTTGTATGTCATCCCTATCGGGCACGGAATCGCACGCACGGAGCAACAGTTCGTAGGTGTCGCGGTAGGGTATGATAACCGAATAATTCATACTTCTTGTGTGTTCCGATTGGAAAAAACAATCCGATCCTTTCTTTCAATCCGCAATTTCCACCCACGAAACCGGATGCGCCAGCGTGTCTCATTCAGCAAGGGATCCGAATTACGGAAAAAAATCAACAGCGACAGCGCAAACCAGAAACCCATAGTGTCGAACATGGAAATGCCGATACCCAGAATCAGGAAAACGATCAATATCAAACGTGCCAACAACTTGTCACGGTAGTATACGTGACGGGACAAATAGCCGCCCATGAATACAAAATACAGAAGAAATAGCAGGAGGAAGCCCACCAATCCGATCTGGGCCAAAGCGTCGACATACAAGTTGTCGGCATCGTAACCAAAGCCCATCTGCGTGAAATTGTCACGGCCCAGTCCGATACCCATCAGCAAGTGACTGGGTATCACTGAAGAAAAAAGTCCTACGATGGTAAACAGACGTCCGCTACCGGAGTCCTCGATAATTGAACTCACTGTCATTTCCTTCCGATCGTTCAGATCCGCCCCCACGGTATACAGCACACCGAGCAGCATCAGAGAAGTAACTGCCAGCGTCACTGTCTTCCAGTTGATGCGGTGGGAAGTCATCACAGCCAAAACCACCGCAAAAACCATGCCCAAAAACGAAGTGCGGCTGCCGCACAACATGACCGGCACCATATTCAAGAGGGAAAAAAGCGCCATCCCGACGCATCTGCTGCGACATGCTTCGGCAAAGAGAATAATAAAGTTAATGGTGATAATACGTGACGCGATATTGGGGTTGATGTCGGGAATCACGGTCAGACGAATATCCGAATGGGGGGCATTGGGAAGTTCGCTGCCCCTCAAATCGACTTGAATTGGATTAAAAAGAGCTATCAGTGTAAAGCAGACCGTAGCCGCAACAATAATCAACAACGTACAACGGCGGCTGAATTCCGCATTGAACAGATGCACCTTGGTCATCAGCACCAGTAACGCCAACTCAAAAAACACTACAAATCCGGGAGCCATATCGCCCGTAACAGACTGCCAGCTTGTTAGCAACACCCAGAACATCAACGGCACCGCAATGAAAACATAGAACGGAACACCCCACACCGGCTCATACAGCTTTCGATTGCGGGGAAGAAGGAGAGAGAAGAAAAAGAGAAAACCATAGAACTGGTGAACAGATACCACGGGACGTAACGCGAAACTGTTGTGCCATGATGTGAGATAGAGCAAGGGGACGATAGCCGCAGGATTAAAAAAAAGCGGCACGGAAAGGATCGCCAAAGCGCACAAGGGCACAACGCCTCCCTTATTCACCATGATAAGGCAGGCACTGAGAAAAACCAACAAATAATTGAAAGCATCCTGCCTGGAAATTTTGAATGTTAACGGTAAATCCATAGGATGCTGAAATTCATAATGTATCTACAACGCCATCTTTTAGAGATGTAATACGCCGTCGAGAGGACAAATATTCTGGCAATCAAGGATAACTTTGTCGCGTAGCTGGTTCCAGCTTTGCTGGACGAGCTGGTGTTTGACCATGATGACTATCATGTCAATGTCGTCGAGGAAGCGCTCGAAGTCGTGGTACTGGTTGGGAACAGCATCTTGTGTGACGAAGGGGTCGTAAACCTTGAACTGCGGCCGGACACCGTCCATTTCACAGTTCAACAGCTGACGGGTGGGACTCTCACGGATATCGTCAACATTTTCTTTATACGTAAGCCCGTACAGCCCGACACGGCTGGCATCCAAGAGCTGCCTTTGGTTCATGATTTCCTGAATACGTCGCAACACAAATGCCGGCTGGCCGGCGTTCGTCTCCATACAGGCTGCTGTGACTGCGGTCAAATCAGGATAGTCTCCCACCAGAAACCAAGGGTCGACAGGGATGCAATGACCGCCGACTCCAGGCCCGGGCTGCAGGATATTGACCCGCGGGTGCATGTTGCAGATGCGGATAATCTCGTAGACATCCATATTGTCGTGGCGACAGATACGTGCCAACTCGTTGGCAAAGGCAATATTGACAGCCCTGAAGGTGTTCTCCACCACCTTGGTCATCTCGGCGGTGCGGATGTCGGTGACGATGATTTCTCCTTGGCAAAAAGAGGAGTAATAGCGTTTGACCATCTCACCCACTTCACGGCTGTCAGCGCCGATGGTGCGGTTGTTGTGGATCAATTCGTAGAGCATATTGCCCGGGATGATACGTTCGGGGGCATGGACAAGGTGAATGTCTCGGCCGACGACATAGCCGGCGCGTTTCACCTCGGGTCGGATGTAGCGGTCGACAGTACCGGGGCTGATGGTGGACTCGATGACGATAATGGCCCCCCGGCGGCATATTTTCAGCACTTTGCGAACCGAGGCGACAACGAATTGGGCATCGACTTGTTTGGTTTCGGGATTGTAGGGGGTAGGAACAGACACAATGTACATATCAGTGATCTGGTAGGAGTCCGAAAAGCGGATACCTGCACGCAACGCTTTCTGGAACAAGTCGTCAAGACCTTTTTCCTTGAATGTGGTCTGGCCTTTTTGCAGTTGTTCCACCACTTGCCCGTTATAGTCGGTACCGATAACATCCACCCCGTGCGAAGCCAGCATCAAAGCTGTCGGCAAACCGATATAGCCCAAGCCAATTACGTTGACAAACATATATAAAGTACTGTTTCTATATCTATTAAACAACCAAACATCACTTTCCTGTACAAAGAAAGTCTTTGCAAAAGTAACAAAAATAATTTAACACCGGTCGGCCTCGTCGGTCAAGCCTGCATGATGGCGTGTACAATGCTCTCACAAGCATGGCCGTCGCCATAGGGGTTGACGGCATGGCTCATCTGGTTATAACAGGCACTGTCGGTGAGCAGACGGACTGTTTCAGCAACTATCGTCCGCCGGTCGGTGCCGACGAGGCGCACCGTGCCGGCCTCCACAGCCTCGGGACGTTCAGTGGTGTCGCGCATAACAAGCACGGGCTTGCCCAACCCGGGAGCCTCTTCCTGGATGCCGCCGGAGTCGGTGAGCACGAGTGTGGAATGTTCCATCAGCAGAATGAACTCCAGATATTCAAGAGGATTGATAAAAAAAAGATTGCAGTGGACACCTGCCTTGACTCGCCACTCTTGGGCGGTGTCGATGCCAAAGATTTCGGCGACAGGGCGCCGCACATTGGGGTTGAGGTGTACGGGATAGACAAAGTCGACCTGCGGATAGGTGTCGGCCAATTCTTTGAAGGCGGTGAGCATCCGAACGAAGCCCTCGCCAAAATTCTCGCGACGGTGGCCGGTGATGAGAACCATGCGACGGCCATTGGAAAGACGTGTCAGCGGGTATCCGGCCTCAGCAAGACGGCCACCGACACGGTGCATGAGCGCGGCATCGCCTCGCAGGCGCCGCAGCGCGATGTGGAGGGCGTCGATGACCGTGTTGCCGGTGACAACGATACGACCTTGGACCTGCTCGGAACGGAGATTACACGCGGCTTGCGAAGTGGGGGCGAAATGGTAGCAGGACAAGCGGGCGGTGAGCTGCCGGTTGAGTTCCTCGGGCCATGGACTGAGGGGATTGTATGTGCGTAAGCCTGCCTCGACATGGGCAACAGGTATGTGCTGATAGGAGGCGGCCAAGGCGGCGGCAAAGCTGGTGGTGGTGTCGCCATGAACAAAGACGATGTCGGGGGCAGCCCGGCGCAACACATCGTTCATGCCGGTAAGCACACGCGAAGTGATATCGTAGAGATTTTGGCCCGGACTCATAATGTCGAGGTCGTAGTCGGGATTTACATCAAAGACTGCAAGCACTTGGTCGAGCATCTGACGATGCTGGCCGGTGACACAGACAGATGTCTGAAAGGCATCGGGATGCTGTTGGAATGCTTTGACAAGCGGACACATCTTGACTGCCTCGGGGCGTGTGCCAAAAACAAGTAGCAGCTTTTTCATAAAGATAGGGGAAGATCGGGAGGTGACGCTTTTAAAGAACCACTATAGCAGGCCACGGTTGCGGAGAAGGGGTTTGACATCCGGATCATGGCCGCGAAAGTCGCGATAGAGCTGCATCAGGTCACGGGTGTTGCCGCTTTCAAGAATGGTACGGAATTTACGCGCCAAAGCGGGGTTGTAGAGGTCACCGCTTTCCTGGAAGGCTTGAAAGGCGTCCGCATCAAGGATGGCGGTCCAGGTGTAGCTGTAATAACCGGCATCGTAGCCGGTGGTGAAGATATGCTGAAAGTAAGGGCTCTTGTAGCGCGACACTATTTCGGGGATGAGGCCGATACGGTCGAGGGCCGTTTTTTCAAACACAAGAGGGTCGATGCGCTGCGGAGCGGACAGGGTGTGGTAATCCATGTCGAGAAGCGAAGCGGCAAGGAGTTCGGTGTTGATAAAGCCTTGGCCGTAGGTCTGGGCGGCGGCGATTTTGGCTATGAGGCTATCGGGAATGGACTCCCCGGTCTGGTAGTGGTGCGCATAATCTCTCATAACCTGCGGATTGCGGCACCAGTTTTCCATAATCTGTGATGGAAGTTCGACAAAGTCGCGTGGCACATTGGTGCCAGCCAGCGAGCCATAGCGACAGCGGCTGAGCAGACCGTGAAGCGCATGGCCGAATTCGTGGAAGAGCGTCTCGCTCTCGTCAAAACTGAGCAGCGACGGCTTGCCGCCCGCAGGTTTGGTGAAGTTGCAGACGATTTGGATGACGGGGATGATGTTGTTGCCGTCGCGATCGACGTGCTGTCCGCGGAATTCAGTCATCCAGGCACCGCTACGCTTGCTGGCACGGGGAAAGAAGTCCATGTAGAGGACACCTATCACCCGGCCGCTGTCAAGGACCTCGTAGGAGCGAGCCTCGGAGTTGTAGGAAGGAAGATTCTGATTTTCACGAAAGGTGAGCCCGTAGAGTTTATGCGCGACCATGAATGCACCTTCGCGCACGCCGTCGAGCGAAAAATAGGGACGAACCTCGTCGTCGTCAAGGCTGTAACGCTGCCGACGCAGGCGTTCGCTGTAGTAGCGCCAGTCCCAGGGCTGCAACTTGGCACCCGGATCATCGGCAGACAGCATTTTTTGGTATTCGGCACATTCGGCCTTGGCTTTCTGCAGGGCCGGGGTCCAGATTTGGTTCAGGCAACGATAGACGGCGTCAGGGGTGCGGGCGATGCAGTCGGCATGGATGTAGTCGGCATGGGTGGGATAGCCAAGAATGTTAGCCCGTTCGAGACGAAGATTGACGAGGGTGTCGATGATTCTGGTGTTGTCGTAGCGACCGCCGGCGCATCGAGAGGTGTAGGCTGTCCAGGCCTGCTCACGTAAGTCGCGGCGGCGGCTGTTCATCATGAAGGGTTCCCAGGAGGGCATGTGGAGTGTGACGACGTATTGGTCTTTGGTGGTTTCATCGGCATTGGCGACCTCGCGGGCGACGGCAATCTGGTCGGAGGTCAATCCGTCGAGCTGGTCGGCGTCAAGCACGAGCCGGTAGTCGTTGGTGGCTTTCAGCACATTCTGGGCAAAACGCAAGGTGAGAGAGGCTATCTGGCTGTTGAGCTGACGGAAACGCTCTTGCTGCGAGGCCGGCACGTTGGCCCCGCCACGGACGAAACTTTTGTAAGTTTCTTCGAGCAAACGCAGCTGTTCGGCGTCGAGACCGGCACTGTCGCAGGTGCCGTCAGCACGGAAGTAGCTGTCGTACACAGTCTTGACACGACGGAACAGCGCGGCGTCGAGGGCGATGTCGTCGGCATGTGCGGAGAGCTTTGGGGTAACTTCTTCGGCTATGGCTTCCATCTCGGGACTGTTTTCACATTCACTGAGATTGAAGAACACTCCGGAAACCTGTTCGAGCAGGGCTCCGCTGTATTCGTAGGCCTCGATGGTGTTGGCGAAGCAAGGCTCCTCGGGGTTGTTGACGATGGAGTCGATTTCGGCTTTCTGACGCCGCATGCCCTCTTCGAAGGCCGGCATGTAATGTTCCGGCTTGATGCGGCCGAAGTCGGGGATTTCATAAGGCGTGTTCCACGCTGAGAAGAAGGGGTTGTCCATGGTTTTCTTATCCTTGCAGGCCGACAGCAGGCAGAGGGTGACGGCGGATGCGGTTAGTATTTTTTTCATGTGTCAGGGTGTTTATTGCCGGTCTGTCCCGGTTGATGTGTTCTTGGGTTGGCAAAGGGCCTCGACGATGCGCTGGAAGGTCTCGGCGTTGAATTTCTTGGCCATGATACGGTTATCTTGGTCAAGCAGGTACACTTGCGGGGTGGTGACGACGTTGTAGACGTCGTGCCAGTCGATGTTGGCCTCTCCGCCATCGAGGTTGAGCCAGTCGAGGCGATGGTCGGCGATGAAACGGTGCCACAACGGACGTGTGGCGTCGTCAGGTTCGCTGAGGACTGCAAAAGCGCCGATGTCGTAACGCTCCGCAAGGGCACGGTAGCGCTGATAGAGCTCGGGCACCATGGTTTTGCAGTGCCCGCAGGCGGGCGACCAGAAAACGAGAAGTTTGTAGCGGTGGGGCAGGTGGTGCAGCGAGTGGGGCACACGCAAGGTATCGAAGAGAATGAGCTCGGGGGCGGTGCGGCCGATGAGCAGGAGCTCACACTTGTCGGCCAATGCAGTCATTTCGTCAATGGTGGATGCAGAACACCAATAAGCATCGCCGGAAGTGTAGTAGCGATGAATCATATGAACGACGACTGACTCGTAGGCGGTAATGTTGCTGTGGAGGTATTTTTCTTTGACCGTATGGACAAGCCATTTGAAATTTTCTTTCGACGGACGGGCACGCTCGATCAGGCTGTCAGCGTAAGCGATGACGGTTTCGGGACTGGCGCCTTTGAGGTAGATGTCGAAGTAGTCCATGACTCTTTGGTAAAAGACAGAACTGGGGGTGCGCACCAACATATCGTCATGAAGCGGCATGCTGTCGAAATAGTGGGCCATATAGTATTCGTAGCGCTGACGCTGCGACAGGGTGTCACCATCGGGCGAAAGCAATGGCACGGAAGGGTAAACGTCTTTGGTGGCCTGCATGGCGAGGGATATCATGCGGTCGGGATGGTCGCGGATAAACTGGTTTTTATATTCGCGCTGCCGTTGCAACAGTTCGGCCTCGAGCCGTCGGCGGACGGCACTGTCGGCATGGGCCATGCGTTGCTCATATTCGGCATAGAGGAGGTTGTCGCCCCGCTTATAGTTGAAAAACACTTCGTTTTCCCGGGATCCTTTAACCTGCATGTTGCCCACCCAGTCGGCCTCGTCGGTGGTGAAGGTGAAAAAGGGCTTCTCGTGATAGACGACGAAATCCATCCAACGGCTGGCGGAGGCTGAGAAGAAGTACATGCCCGGCAGCAAATCACGGTTGTCGCCGCTGAAAACAAAACGTCCTTTTTTGTCGCGCAGGGCGGTGTCGAAGACATAGCTGTTTTCGGCATAGTAATAGCCCAAATACATCACACTGTCGGGACAATCATGGATGGTGAGTGTGATACGGTAGCGGTCGGACTTGGCGAAAGCGACGCTGCCGGCCACGGTGAAGGCCAGCAAGAGCAGGAATGCACGGATGCAACTTTTCATGGTTATTGTATAACGCCGGGATGAAAGTCTTATTATATAATATGGCAAAAATAACGTATCTTTGCAGTTCAATTACACCGGTTCGACTTGATTCAACCATCATTTAATTTGTCCAGACATGCGCAGCGTCTCCGTTTTTTTTGTGACACTTCTGTTTGCCGTTGTTACAACACAGGCCCAAATAAGCAATGAAGCCATTACAGAGTATATTCGATCGGCTGTCGCTTCAGGCAAGACGGAACAGCAAATCGGCAAGGAACTGATTGCCCGTGGTGTCACCCTCGACCAATTGAAGCAAATCAAGCGACAGTATGAGCAGCTGCGAAGCAACACGACGCAATCTGCCACCGATGAAGCACAGCCCAACTCAGCCGACGTTGACGGGCGCATCCGCCACAACGAAATCAGCCCTGTGGGACAACCGGAGGGTAGCGACGGATCTTATACGGCACGACAGTCGGATATTTTCGGCCACGATGTTTTCACCGCACAGAACATGAGTTTCGAGCCCAACGAGAATGCCGCCACGCCAGCCAGTTATAAGCTGGGGCCCGGAGACGAAGTGCTTGTGGATATATGGGGCGCCAGCGAGGCCAATTTCAAGCTGCGTGTAACTCCCGAGGGCATGATACTGATACCGCAGGTGGGAGCCATTCCGCTGAGCGGCCTGACCATGAAACAAGCCACCGAGAAAATACGCCGGACTGTAGCACGCCGCTACGCCGGACTGAACGGCGGAAACACGCAGATCAGCGTGACGCTGGGACAGATACGCACCATCAATGTGCACATGATGGGAGAAGTGGCGGTGCCTGGAACCTACCGGCTGTCGTCGTTCTCATCGCTTTTTAACGCCCTTTACCGAGCCGGCGGTGTGACGGACGCAGGCTCGCTGCGCAATGTGCAACTGGTGCGCGACGGTGAGACGATTGACACGGTGGATGTGTACCGATATCTATTTTACGGAACGACAGACAGCGACATCAGCCTGCAGGACGGCGACGTAGTTATCGTGCCACCCTACGAGCAACTGGTGACTATGACGGGACAGGTGAAACGGCCGATGCGGTATGAGCTGCGTGCCGGGGAGACATTGTCTGACGCCATACGCTATGCCGGAGGATTTGTGGGCAACGCCTACCGCAAGCAACTGAAGGTGGTGCGCCAAACAGAACGCGAGAAACAGATTTTCACCCTCGGCGAAAAGGATTACGGCCTCTTCCGGATGGCTGACGGCGACGCTGTGACGGTTGACTCCAACTTGACACGGTATGAGAATATGGTTGTTGTGGAAGGTGCGGTGTACCGCCCGGGCGAATATGAACTGGGAAACACTATCGCCACCGTGAGACAACTGATCGCACATGCCGACGGACTGACACCGGATGCTTTTCTGGGCCGCGCCATCATCATCCGGGAAAAAGAGGATCTGTCGCTGATGACCATCGCCGTCGACTTGAAGAAACTCATGAACGGGGAGGCCAGCGACGTGCTGCTGCAAAAGAATGACATGTTGGTGGTGTCGAGGGTGACAGAGCTACAGGACAACGGCACGATGAGCATTGTGGGATGGGTGAATCAGCCCGGCACTTTCCCTTATGCGTCGAATACCACTATCGAGGACCTGGTGGTCCGCGCAGGCGGATTCAAGCAGGGGGCGTCAACCATCCGCGCCGACGTGGCCCGGCGTATCTATGACCCGAAGAGCTCCGCATCTTCAAGCAAACTGGCCCATGTTTATACGATGGATTTTGCGGACGGACTGGCTTTGCGGGACTCGGGAATGTTCACGTTGGAGCCTTATGACATTGTCATTGTGCGCCGTAGCCCCGACTACAGTAAACAGCAGAAGGTGACCGTGAAAGGAGAGGTGGCTTTCCCGGGAGAATATATACTTACATCGGTCAACGACCGGCTGAGCGACATCATGAAACGGGCCGGGGGCGTGACATCCTTTGCATACATCAAAGGTAGCAAGCTGATACGCCGCACCGAAGCCTCCGAACGAAGTGAGATAATCGATGTGATGAATAATTTAAGAACGGATGTGAACATAGACTCGTTGACGATCCTGCAGACACAACGTGCCACTTATCCAGTCGGCGTGCAGCTGGACCATGCCGTCAAACGCCCCTATTCGGACTACGATATCATATTGCAGGACGGCGATGAAATTATTGTGCCGCGATACGACGGAACGGTGCGTATCAACGGTGAAGTGATGCGTCCCAACGCCGTGTCGTACCGGAGCGGCAAACACGCACGGTATTACATCAATCAAGCGGGAGGCTACGGCTTGAACGCCAAGAAGCGGCAGACATTCATTGTTTACCCCAACGGCACCGTATCGCGGGCCCGCTGGCTGACGCACATCGAACCCGGATGCGAAATCATTGTACCGCAAAAACCCGAACGCTCTCACATGACGACCGGCGAACGCCTTGCATTGGCATCGGCCACTGCTTCTATGGTATCGGTGGTGATAGCACTGATACGATTGTTTCAATGAAAGTTGAAGTCTCTATGCAAAAATCACTGGATTTTCTTTACAATAAAACATAATGGAAGACCGCGAATATATGAACGAACACGATGAAGAGGTATTAACCCTTGACTTGTCACAACTGTTCCGCAAGTTGAAGCCAAGTTGGCGGAGAATAGCCGTGTGGAGCGGAGTCGCTTTCGCAACAGGGATTCTCATCGCGTTCAGCATTCCCCGTTCCTATACCGCCACCGCGGAACTGGCCCCGGAACTGGCGACCGGTTCGGCGTCCAAACTGGGCTCCATCACCAACATGCTGGGTTTATCGAATATGATGAACAGCACCGACGCTGTTTACCCGGCCCTCTATCCCAAAATGGTACACTCGACCCCGTTCTCGGTGCAATTGCTCTCATCGACAGTTACGATGAAAACCTCGAACGGCCCGCAGACATGCACCTTGCAGGATTATATCATCAACCACACCCGTCGCACTTGGTGGGGTGCCGCATTCAAAGGGGGACGCGACCTGTTCAGGTCGAAGGATGAGACGATGATACGCGACACAATCGATCCCTACAACCTCACTGACTATGAGAATACGCTGATTGAACAGCTGAACAGTATGGTGGAGGTGAGCGTGGACAAAAAAACCATGGCCGTCACACTGCAGACCACAGCCCAAGACCCCTACGTTGCGGCGGATTTATGCAACTCGGTCAACACCCTATTGCAACAGACGGTCACCAACTACCGCACTAACAAATCGAAACAGGACCTGGCCTACTACGAAAGCCTGTATGAAGAAGCCAAAACAGAATACCGTACCGCACAAAGCAACTATGCCCACTATGTGGACGGACACCAAGGGGTGGTTTTATTAAGCGTCAGGGCGGAACAGGACCGGCTACAAAACGAAATGAATCTGAAATATCAGATTTACAACAACATTGCCAACGAACTGCAGGGAGCCAAGGCCAAAGTACAATTAGAGACACCCATTTTTGCCGAAATCGTACCTCCCACCGTCCCGTTAAAACCCAGCAAACCCAAGAAAAAGGTGATTGCAGCAATCTTTCTCATCCTCGGTCTGGCCGGAGGATGTGCCGATGTCCTGTTTTGGCACAAGAAAGAGGACGATAACCATACGGATTCCGACAAACCGGACAGCGAAGACTGGACGGCACACAGTACCCATCAGTAGCATTGCCCAAGTGTCTCCTGCCGACGCAGGCGTTATTGACACACTCTACGGACCCGAGGAGTTTGCCGACCTGATCCGCCAATTCTATCTACAACACATGTCGTTCGATCAGACTCTGTCCAGAAAACTTTGGATGGAACACCACAAACGAGAACGCTCGTGGTGGGTTGTCAACGCCCAAACACGGAGTCGTTTGTAAAACCGGGTGCGGCGACGAGGCAACAGACGCAACGCGAAAAACAAACCCCAGGTGACTATCAGGCAAGCCAGCACCACAACAACCACTTGCGCCGTCTGACCGGCTCCGCCAAGCCAACAAAACAACCATATCAAAACAATCAGTAGGTTAAATGCAAGGATGGACAGCGTGGTGGCCAGATGGGAGCATCCCAAATCAATGAAGGCATGGTGCAGGTGGTTGCGGTCGGCCGAAAACGGGGAACGTCGTAGCGACAGGCGGTAGAAAATAAGGCGCAAGGTGTCGAAGATCGGTATGCCCAAGACGGCTAAGCATAACGCGACAAGGGAGGCACCGTGCTGTGTCTCCAATATGGAGCACGAAGAACCCGTCTTAAGGATGGAGAAAAGAAAGGCGGAAATGAGAGTGCCTATCATCAGGGTGCCGCCGTCGCCCATGAACATCTTGCTTTTGCGCCCAAAGACGTTGTGCAGGAAGAACGGCACCACCGCACCGGCAACAATGAAACTGATTGATGTCATGCCCGGCATTCCGGCAAGGGCGAATACAGTTCCAAACAGCACGGCGGCGAAAAATGTGTAACCGGAGGAATAGCCGTCCACACCGTCGATAAGGTTGATGGCGTTGATGATGCCGACACCCGCCAACAATGAGATTGCATACTGCCAACCGACGGGCAATATCCCGATTCCGAAAAGACCGTGCAAGGTGTCGATGCTGTTGCCGTTGAGGTAGACAACGGCCAGCACAACCAAAAATTCGATGAGGAGTTTGAGCAGGGGCGATAGATCGTAAAGATCGTCCATGGTGCCCAGCACAAGAAGTATGGTCATGGCGAGCAGCATGTAGCTGATGGAACTGTTCTGCCAAACGATAAGGACAATGAGCGACGGAACCAAGATGCCGCCATAGACGGCCACACCGCCCAGCAACGGAACCGGACGGCGCTGCAACTTGCGGTAGTTGGGGGAGTCGTAGAGACGTCGACGACGGGCATAATAGAGCACATAGGGGAACAGCAACCATACGATAGCGAAGGCCACGACAGCCATCATAACCGCAAACCACACATAGTGGACTATGATGCCGGACCTCATGGACGCTATGATTCCTGGATTTGATCCATGACCTGCTGCGCCAGCGCCGTGGCTTTTGTCTCGTCAGATGCCTCGCTGTAGATGCGGATGATGGGTTCGGTGTTGGATTTGCGCAGATGCACCCAGCCTTCTTCAAAGTCGATTTTCACACCGTCAATGGTGTTGACCTGGCAGCTCTCATCGGACGAGTAGTGATCCGCCACTCGACGAAGGATGGCGTCGACATCCATGCCGGGAGTCAGATCTTTGCGATTTTTAGAGATGATGTACTCCGGGTAACTTTTTCTCAGCTCACTGACTTTCAAACCTTTCTTGGCAAGCAGTGTCAGGAACAACGCCACCCCGACAAGCGCATCGCGGCCGTAGTGCAAGGCGGGATAGATGACACCGCCGTTACCTTCGCCGCCGATGACGGCATGGGTGGATTTCATGAGGGTGGTGACGTTGACTTCACCCACCGCCGACGCGGCGTACGAACAGCCTGCATAGCGAGCGGTCACATCACGCAGAGCCCGTGAGGAGGAGAGGTTGGAGACAGTGTTGCCCGGTGT
Source organism: Candidatus Hemicellulosilyticus sp. P3 (assembly GCA_001543385.1). Taxonomy (GTDB): domain Bacteria; phylum Bacteroidota; class Bacteroidia; order Bacteroidales; family P3; genus Colimorpha. The sequence continues at coordinate 280,031 of LPNH01000001.1, read as the reverse complement.
GTGGGAGAGCACATAGTCAGCCACACTGACCAAGGTGTATTCCTCGCCGAACATGCGGCCGTCCTCGCAGACTAATGCCAAGCGGTCGACATCGGGGTCGACGACGATTCCCAAGTCGCAGCCGTGGCGGCGCACTGCCTCGGATATTTGGGTGAGGTTTTGGGGAATGGGCTCGGGGTTGTGGGCAAACCGGCCGGTGGGATCGCAGTTGAGTTCGACGATGTTATTGACACCCAATGCACGTAACAGCCGCGGAATGGCAATGCCACCGGTAGAGTTGACAGCGTCTACGGCGACCTTGAAACCAGCCTGCCGGATGGCGTCGACATCGACCAGATTGAGCTCCAGCACACGCCGGATATGACGGTCGATGGTGTCGGGCTGTTCCGTCACCTGTCCAAGGCTGTCGACATCTGCAAACTGAAGATCCCCGCTGTCGGCCAGACGCAGCACCTCGGCACCCTCCGCGGCGTCGATGAACTCGCCGGAGGCGTTGAGCAGCTTCAAGGCGTTCCAATGTTTGGGATTGTGGGAGGCAGTGATGATTATGCCGCCGTCGGCATGGTTGTCGATGACGGCCATCTCGGTGGTGGGAGTGGTGGAAAGCCCGGTGTCGATGACATCGACACCCATACCTTGCAACGCACCGACAACCAGGCGGTCGACCATGGAGCCGGAAAGACGGGCGTCACGCCCCACCACCAAAGTAAGTTTTTTCCCGACAGCGCGGCGTTGGAGAAAGGCGGCGAAGGCACTGGTGAACTTCACCACGTCGAGCGGGCTGAGACCGTCGCCGGCGCGACCGCCGATGGTGCCGCGTATTCCTGAAATGGATTTTATCAATGACATAGAATTAAATGTTAGTCTGTTGAACTAAAGTTGAAATGAAATGCAAAACACATCCACCCGGTGGACTCAAACATTTGCAAAAGTACGTTTTTTTCGGGAGCTGAAGGGCTGTTTTTTATTTTATTCGTATATTTGCCCATTAGGATATTTGTCCATACCATTGCTATACAATTCACATTCAACTGTTAATTGTGTAGTGTATTAAAATCTATTGTACATGCATATTGCGATTGCAGGAAACATCGGATCGGGCAAAACCACGCTGACCAAGATGCTGGCCCGCCACTATGGCTACAAGCCTGTCTTTGAGCCTGCCGACAACAATCCCTACCTAAGCAGTTTCTATGAGGATATGCGGCGATGGTCTTTCAACTTGCAGATTTATTTTCTGCACACCCGTTTTAAACAGTTGATCGATATCCGCAAATCGAACAGCAATATTGTTCAGGACCGCACGTTGTACGAGGATGCCTATATTTTCGCGCCCAACCTGCATGCCATGGGACTGCTTAACACGCGCGATTTTGAGAATTACATCCAGATGTTCGAACTATTGTCGTCGTTCATCCAGCCGCCCGACCTGATGATTTATCTGCGGGGCGACGTCCCCTCGCTGATCCGGCAGATACAGAAGCGTGGCCGGGATTATGAAAACGCCATCCGATTAGATTACCTGACGAGTTTGAACCAGCGGTATGAGAGCTGGATCGAGGAGTATAACCGCAGCAAACTGCTGATTGTCGACATTGAAGAGTTGAATTTCGCCGAAAACCCGGAGGATTTGGGAATGGTCATCAACAAAATCGACGCGGAGTTCAACAGCCTGTTCAACTGATGAAACACCTCTTGCCAAAATGAACGCCTTGGCCATCATACCTGCCCGCTATGCGTCGACCCGCTTCCCCGGCAAGCCTCTGGCTCTGTTGGACGGCAAGCCCATTATCCAACGGGTGTGGGAGCGCGTGAGCGACGCCGTGGGAGCAGACGCCGCCGTGGTAGCCACCGACGATGAACGCATCGTCGCGGCAGTGAGGGGATTCGGCGGACAGGTCCGTATGACACGCACCGACCACCGAAGCGGCACCGACCGTTGCGGCGAAGTGCTGACAGCCTTGGAAGAGGATGGCGCACACTTCGACATCGTGGTCAACGTTCAGGGAGACGAGCCCTTTGTACGTCGCGATCAGCTGACTGCACTGATCGGCCGGTTCGACAAGGCGGAGGTTCAGATTGCCACACTGCGCACCCCTATCCGCAGCGCTGACGCGCTATGGTCGCCGAACAACGTTAAGGTGGTGGCCGACAGCGACGGACGGGCACTGTATTTCAGCCGGCACCCACTCCCCTACCAGCGTGGCACCGAGCCCAAAAACTGGACCGAAAAGCATGTGTATTATAAGCATGTGGGCGTCTACGCCTTCCGCAGTGAGGTGCTGAAGCGACTGGTGCAGCTGCCGACAGGAATGCTGGAACGTTGCGAGTCATTAGAGCAACTGCGCTGGATGGAACACGGTTATCCGATTCATTTATGCGACACCGGGTGGGAAAATATCGGCATCGACACACCTGAGGATCTACAGTTGGCTGAAAGAGAACTGCATCAGACCCACACCAATTAAGTAATATCTTATTCCACAATGAATATCACAGAACTGATTGTAGATTATGTACGTCAAGGACACTCCGTGGAACTGACGGGTATCGGCACATTGAACAACAGGCTCCAACCCGCCCGGATGGACGACTCGTCACAAACTTTTTTCGCTGAGCGGCACGACATTTCGTTCAGCACGGCTACGAACGGCAATGATGACATTGTGCGATACCTGGCCGAGACGGAATGTGTCGACATGAAGATTGCGCAACTCATGTGGAAAAATTACATTGATGCGCTGAATGACAAGCTACAGCGGACCGGAAGCCACCAATTCCCCGGACTGGGCGAGCTGCGCTCGGCCGGAGGTTCCTACAGCTTTGCCTGTGAGGCCGATGCCAACACTGTCGGCACCGACGGCTCCATTGCCGACGTGCGACATTACGATACGGAGGGTCCCGACCCCTTTGCCGCTTTCGACTCAGCCGAAGAAGAACCACAGGAAACCGTTGCTGAACCGGAGCCGGCTCCAACGCCGGAGCCAACCCCCGTGCCGGAACCGGAGCCCCTGCCGACGGTAATGCCAGAACCGGAGCCGGAAGCGAAAGCAGAACCGGAACCTCAACCTGCGCCGGAACCGACGGCCTCCGAATCAGCTGAAACACAGCCCTTGGAGGCTACAGTACAGCCGACGGATGTCACCCAAATGGAAAAAACAGATATTTTTGCGGATCTCCCGCAAACAGAGAATCCCGAGAAGCCGAAGAAACACAGACGCGGCTGGTGGCTGTTGTTACTGTTGTTGCTCCTGTTGGGTGGAGGATATTACGGCTACACCCGTTACTTCCGGAATGGCGAGGCGGATCCGTCACAGGCCAAGGAAACACAGGGTGCATCCACGCATGAATGGAACGGATATGAAGATCAAATCAACATTTTTACGTTCAACACGGACTTGTTGGAGTATTCCGCAGACGAGCACGACGCCAACCGCAACCAAATTGTCCGCAATATGCGTGAATATTGGGCCGGATTTCTGAACAGCCGTCATTATGCACATGCACAGGAGTATATGGAGGAGGCGATGTCGGACTACATTGACCGTCGGCTGGTTGAACTTTTCGACCACGAAGGCTATTCGGTGCAACGGTTCTTCTCTTACGATGACTACATACACCGGTTTTTATACGACGAACTGAAAGGGGTGAAGGCATCACACACACGTGCGACCATACAGGGCGAGCTGATGGACTACACATTGCTGGACGAGACGTTGCGCCGCATTGTGGAGGCAAACAACCTGACAGCATCGGATGTGGGCAAGGCTGCAGTCAAGAAGACGGAGAGAAAAAACACACCAGTCTATACCGCCCCGATGGAGAAGGGTAGCAAACAAGGATTTGATGTGATTGCCGGATTTTATACCAGCCAACAGTCGGCCATGCGGATGGCTGCACGGCTGAAAGGGTTGGGTTGCGACGCCTATATCATCGACCAGAACCACCTTTATTATGTAAGCATGGGCAGCGCCCCGACACGTACCGCAGCCGAAGCACTATACAAACAGATTACAAGTTGGTATAGCGGATCGGTGGCCATCAAACAATGGTAAGAGACGGGTGTTCGTATTGAATGATTGCGCCACATGGGACATCACAAGCTGGAACACTTTGCAGAGAATCTGACGTTTGCCAATCTGTTTCAGGTAGGCTATGATACGTTGCAGCAGCAGGGATTCGCACTACGGGGACGTTGGCATGAACATTTTGGCAACGACAACCCGATCACCTTGGAACTGGGTTGTGGCAAAGGCGACTACACCGTTGCACTGGCCCGGCAGCACCACGACCGCAACTTCATCGGTGTGGACATCAAAGGGGCGCGGCTGTGGCGGGGTGCAAAGACCGCCACAGAGGAGCGGATGGACAACGTGGCGTTTATCCGGACCCGCATTGAGCTGATCGAGGCGTTTTTCGCCCCCGGCGAAGTGGACGAGATATGGATCACCTTTCCTGATCCACAGCCCAAGAAACCGATGAAAAGATTGACATGCGAACGGTTTCTGGCACATTACAAGACTTTTCTAAAGGCGGGCGGCACCCTGCACCTAAAAACAGACTCGCAGGAACTGTACGATTATACACTCAACGAAGTCATCCCGACAGGAGGCTACCGAGTGCTCTTCAACACGGATGACCTTTACCACAGCGACTATGAGGGCGAAGCCAAACTGACGCAGACATTCTATGAACGGATGTTTCTGGCAGAGGGTAAACCCATCACGTATCTGCAATGGAAAATGGCGTGAGAACTCAATTACAAATTTATTTACAATAACCATATTTATTTTTTATTATGTCAGGACACAACAAATGGTCGAAAATCAAACGCGCCAAAGGCGCCGCTGATGCGAAACGTTCGAAACAGTATTCCAAAATTTTGAAAGAGGTCGCCGTCGCTGTACGCGAGAGCGGTCCTGACCCCGACAGCAACCCCCGCCTTCGCCTGCTGGTGCAGAACGCCCGCGGATGCAATATGCCCAAGGACACACTGATGCGTGCCATCAACAAAGCCAGCGACAAGGATGCCGCCGTAATGCAGGAGATGACGTTTGAATGCCATGTGAACCACGGCATCGCCCTCTTTATCGAATGCCTGTCGGATAACAATATGCGCACTGTGGCCAATATCCGCAGCATCATGAACAAATTCGGAGGCACGATGGAGACCAACGGATCGCTAAGTTTCCTTTTCTCACGCAAGGGTGTTTTTGTGGTGCCCCGCAAACCTGAAATGGATGTCGAGGAACTGGAAATGACACTTATCGACGGCGGATTGGAAGAGATGGAGACAGATGACGAGTATCTGACCCTCTACACCGCTTATGAGGACTTCGGCAATATGGTGAAGATGCTGGAGGAGATGCATATCGAGTGCGAAAGCGCAGAGCTGCAGCGCATCCCCAACACCACGCGCAGCATTGACGAGGAATCGATGCGCAAAGTGCTGAAAGTAATATCGATGCTGGAGGACGACGACGATGTGACAAATGTATTCCACGATATGGAAATTCCCGAGGATTTCGAATACGAGGATTAAATTATCACGGGCGGCGCACATATTGTGCGCCGCCCGCTCTGCCATGCCATGAAACTTTATCTGGTGCCCACCCCTGTCGGAAATTTAGGCGACATGACTTACCGGGCCGTCGAGATATTGAAGCAGGTGGATTTGATTCTTGCCGAGGATACACGCACATCGCGTGTACTGATGCAGCATTACGGCATCGACACGCCGATGCAACCATACCATATTTTCAATGAGCACCAAGCCGTTGCAACACTGATTGACAAATTGTTGAGCGGAACAACAATGGCGGTTGTGACAGATGCCGGCACCCCCGGTGTCAGCGACCCCGGATTCCTGTTGGTCCGGGAGGCGGTGCGCCACAACATTGAAGTGGAATGTCTGCCCGGGGCCACGGCATTCGTACCGGCTCTGATAGACAGCGGATTGCCTTGCGACCGATTTGTCTTTGAAGGATTTCTGCCGCATAAGAAGGGCCGACAAACCGCCTTGAAGGCACTTTCTGAAGAAGAGCGGACGATGGTGATTTACGAGTCGCCCTACCGACTGGTAAAACTCTTGGAACAACTGATGGAGGTGGTTGGTGAAGAACGACCCGTCAGTGTGTCGAGAGAAATCAGCAAGCTGCACGCCGAGACCTGTCGCGGCACACTACGGGAAGTTCACGACCACTTTGCCGCCAAAGAGGTGAAAGGCGAGATCGTCGTCGTGCTGGCTGGAAAGTAAAACAAAAAGAAAGCGAACCGAAGGTTGCCCCAATAACCTCACCGGAAAGCTACGGACACTATTGTCCAATCAAACACCTATTGTCACCTCAAAACAGACACAACGTCGCCATACCAACCAGTAATGCCAAAAAGCATCAGCAAAATACTATCCAACGAGTACTCTTTCGCGATACTGACCCGTATTTTCAGCATCTTTATCACGGTGGCACAATCCATTTGTGTAGCTCGCTACCTAGGACCCGCTCTGAAAGGCGAATCGGCTTACATCAACATCATCGTTGCCACGGGTGGAATTATCATCACCTTCGGCATCCACGAAGCTTACCCCTACTTCAAGAAAAAATTACAAGACAACACATTCCTGTCTCGCTACATCTCGCTGGTGTATTTGATATATGGCATTTATTTCACACTTTCGTTGGCATTGTGTTTTTGGTTTCCGACGGCCGACATCCAAGCCGCAATATTATTGATGCCATTGGCCGGCTATGCCCGGGTAGTGAACTACGTACATTTGGTGGAAAATCCCAACAAACGGAACATCACAACCCTTTCAATATCATTTATTACACTGATTGTCAGTATCATACTAATAATATTAACATCAGCCAACTTCTACTGGATGATACTATTACTGATGATCACCCATCTGCTACAAGCCATCATCTTCACTTACCTGTTGCGATGCAAGCCGATCTATGACAAAACCTCATTGGGACTGGCAAAAGAGTTGTTCCGTTTTGGATTTTTCCCAATGATAGCCTTGTTGATGACAACTTTGAACTACAAGGTTGATATACTGATGTTGAAACAATACAACTACATTACATACGCTATGATCGGCGTCTACTCGCTGGGCATCGGTTTGGTGGATATCATCGTCATAATCCCCGACACACTGAAAGGCGTGCTGGTGTCGAAACTATCGAAAGGCGCTGCAACGAACGAAGTGGCAAAGGTATGCCGCTGTTGCATGGCATCGTCAATCATTCTATTTTTTATCATTCTGATATTGGGACGATGGGCCATCAGACTATTCTACGGAGAACCCTATATCAACGCTTACGAAGTGGTTATAATCACCGCCATTGGTATCATCTTCATCGGCTACTTCAAACTCATCGCACAATACAACATCGTCAACGGAAAACAGATACGCAATGTTGTATTGCTGGCGGCCGCAGTTGTCACCAATGCAATCGGAAACTTATTACTGGTACCTCGGTTGGGTATCAACGGCGCCGCAGTCGCCACCTCGCTGGGCAACAGTGTGTGCGGTATTCTCTTTGTGATATCTTTCACCCGAGAGACTCATACACCTATTAAAGACATGGTGCTCATAAAGAAAAGCGACCTGTCACTCTTGAAAAACATGGTCGTGAAGAAACAACAATAAAAAAATAGAGACGCGTATGCGTCTCTATTTTTTTATTGTTGTTTCCAACCTGCTAATTAATCATGTCCAAACTCCGCTGGACGAACTGTGTGAGCGATTCGCCCTTGAGGAGGCCGTTGCTCAGCAGCGCCAGGTCGGTGAGCTGATGCACCAGTCGTTTCTGCTTCCCGGCATCGGCCTCGGCAAGCACAGCGGCCACCAACGGGTGGTTGACATTGACCACCAGATTGTAGCTCTCGGGCATCTCACCATAGAAACTCATGCCGCCGCCGCTGGTCTGCGCCATCTCACGATAGCGACGCATAAACTCGCTCTGTGTGATGAGCATGGGCTGGTCGTCGCTCTCGAGTGACTCCATTATGACGGTGAACCGTTGCTTGTCGACCTCACCCTCGATAATCGGTTTCAACTTTTCTTGATCCTCTTTGGACATCTTCTCCGGGATGTTGTCCTCATGCGGGATGAGTTTTTCCACCACATCGCTGTCGACACGCACGAAACGGCTCTTGTCAAGCTTCTGTTCGAGCAGGTTGATGAAGTGGGGAGTGAGCACGCTGTCCATCAACAGCACGTCGTAACCCTTGGCCTTGGCCTTGGCGACATAGGCATGCTGTTCGTCGAGGTCGTTGGCGTAGAGATAGCAGACAATTTTGTCTTTGTCGGTCTGCAGGGGTGCAATCTTCTCACGGTAGGCGTCGAGCGGAGAGAACGACCCGTCGCTGCCTTTGAGGAGGTAGAATTTCATGGCGCGTTCGCAGAATTTCTCATCGGTCAGCATGCCGTATTCGACGAAGATCTTGATATCGTCCCATTTTTTCTCAAAGTCTTCGCGGTCGGACTTGAACATCTCTTCCAGTTTGTCGGCCACTTTTTTGCTGATGTGTGTCGAGATTTTCTTCACGTTGGAGTCGCTCTGCAGGTAGCTGCGACTGACGTTGAGCGGAATATCGGGCGAGTCGAGAACTCCGTGAAGCAGCATCAGGTATTCCGGCACCACACCCTCGACGCTGTCGGTGACAAAAACCTGGTTGCAATAAAGCTGAATTTTGTTGCGGTTGGGGTCGATGGTCTTGCGCACCTTGGGAAAGTAAAGAATGCCGGTAAGGTTGAACGGGTAATCGACATTGAGATGAATCTGGAACAACGGCTCCTCGAAATTCATCGGGTAGAGCTCGTGGTAGAATTTTTTGTAGTCGTCGTCGGTGAGCGATGCCGGTGTTTTTTTCCACGCAGGCTCGGTGTTGTTGACGATTCGGGGCTGTTTTTTTTCGACACGTTTGGGTTTCTTGGTCTTGCCCCCGTTGCCGTCATCAACCTCTTCGAACTCGGTGTCGCTGTCCACCCATACGCTCTCGTCGCCGAAACGGATGGGGACAGGCATGAAACGGCAGTATTTGCGCAATAATTGCAGAATCTGCTGCTCCTCGAGAAACTCCTTGCAGTCATCGGCAATATGAAGTATGATGTCGGTGCCGCGTTCTTTCTTTTTGCACTCTTCCATGGTGAAAGCCGGCGAACCGTCGCAGGTCCAATGCATAGCCGGGGCGTCTTTATATGACTGGGTGCGGATTTCCACCTTGTCTGCCACCATGAACGCCGAATAGAACCCCAAGCCAAAGTGGCCAATGAGGTTTTCCTGGACATCCTTGTATTTTGCAAGGAAATCGGATGCTCCGCTGAAGGCGATCTGGTTGATGTATTTCTCCACTTCGTCGGCGGTCATGCCGATGCCACGGTCGGAGACGGTAAGGGTTTTCTTTTTGCTGTCGAGGATCACCTCAACGGTAAGATCGCCCAATTCGCCCTGGAACTCGCCCCGTGCAGAGAGTGTGCGGAGTTTCTGTGTGGCGTCGATGGCATTGGACACCAGTTCCCGAAGGAATATTTCGTGGTCGGAATAAAGAAATTTTTTGATGACCGGAAATATGTTCTCGGTCTGAACGTTGATGTTGCCGTTGGTTTTGGTCATAGTTACATCGGATTGAATTATTTCGGACACCCATTAAGGAATCAAGTACCGTACCAAATGAGAGTTCTGACAAAGTGTCAGTCCTGATTTCAACTAATTACACCCGGGCCGATAAAAGTAGCATAAAGGGAATAAGGTATTCGAGAAAATTTATGTATTTTTGCAAATTAAACAATCACCTGTGGCAGCGCAGAGACATCCTTATATCGCTCCTAACGTGACAGTTGTCAGCATGCGATGCGAGAGCGGATATGCCACCAGCGACTGCGACCACACACTACTGCCTGAAGCGCCCGACGGTATGTCGGACAACACCGCAAGCAGCTATGAAAGAGAATCATGGGAATGGTAAACAAGTACAGCATCATCGGGATGGCGACAGCGATGTTGTTCGCCATATCCTGCTCTAAAGACGAGGAGGACACCGAACCAACTTATAACGAATACTTTACAGCGCACATTCTCCCCTACGGAACGCCTTCGCCCGACAAGACTTATATCACGACGGGGGAAACGAATGATTACGGATGCTGGGCCGACGGCGATGCGGTCAATATCAACGGAACGGAACGGAGTGTCCGTGTGGAAGAAGCCGGCGAGCATTATACGGCGACTATCGGAGCGGACGGCATTGCGACGGCAAACGGCGGCTACCTTGCAGCCTATCCGGCCGCCATCGTGACCGTCAGCGGCGGCACCGCGGATTTCATCATTCCGGAGACCACCTATTACAGCACTGTAGCAGCCGGCGCCGGTGCCGGCCACCAGTCGGTGGAGGCCCCTATGACGGCCTACACCGAAGCTCGCAACCTGCAGTTTGAGAATGTGACGCTGCTTACACGCTTCGCCCTCAAGACCGCAGGCAACGCCACCGTGCAACTGCAACGTATCGCCGTCAGCTGTGACCGGGCGCTGAACGGAATTTACAGCATCCGATACAACAACGGAGCATGGGACCACGACGCGTCCGCTCTGAGCGGCACCCGACGCATACTGCTGTGCCCCGACGGAGTGACACTGGGCGCAACGGAGCAGCCTTTCCATCTGTTCCTGCCCCCTGTGACGGAGGCCTCGGCATTCACAGTCGACATCTATCTGACGGTCGACGGTGTACGCCGCCGCTTCGCACGCTCCAAGAGTGGCAGCGTCAGCCTCAGCGCAAGCAGATGCTACGATTTCGGGACAATAACCTACGACGCAAGCACCCAGACACTGACAGACAACAACGGCAACAGGTATGACGAGGTGGAGCCAGCCGGCACCCAAACCGACCCCTACTTAGCGTGCAACGCCGCCGAGTGGAGCCACTGGTGTTCCAGGTACGCCACCACAAGCGGAAAATATTTCAAACTGGACGGTGATTTTTCCGTGTCGGACGTCATTGCGGAATTTCGAGGGACGCTGGACGGTGACGGCCATACTGTCACACTCGGCGGCTGCGCCCTGATCGCCTACCTGAACGGAGGCACGGTGAAACATGTGACGACGGCCGGAACCGTACAGAACAGTCAGTATTATACCGGAAGCCGGTTTACATGCGGCAGCATAGCCTCCTATGCACAGAGCGCCACCATCCGTCACTGCATCAACACCGCCAGTATAACTGTGGTCAGCGCACAAAGCGGAACAATTGACCTGGGCGGCATTGCCGGACGCATCAAAACCACCACGATAGACTGCTGCCGGAACGAAGCCCCCGTCAGTACAGAGTATCTCAATGTGACCAACTTTTACGCCGGCGGTATTGCCGGATGCATGGACAACACAAACAGCCAAATCATCAATTGCGCGAACCGAGGTGCTGTTGCGACACAGGGTAATGGCAGCGATGTGAGCGGCGGCTTGATCGGATATGTCGGGACAAACAATCAGGTGTATAACAGCTATAGTTATGCCAATGTGTCCAGCAACGGGAAAAGTGCAGGACTGGTCGGACAGTTGAGGACGCTCTCGACCGTCCGCAACTGCTATTTCTACAACAACAGCTCACAGCATCTTTGCTATAGCAACGCCGGCACCATCGGGTATTGCTATCATTCGTCCAACAATACGGTCAACGAAAACGAAACGAACGGCACCGTCGCGAACTGCCAAAAACTCAGCAGTGCGGTCACCATTCAAGGCGGGAGCGACGGCGGACTGCACACCCAACTCACTAATAACATCGCAACAATGTCGCTTACAAATGCCTGCACTTGGAGAAACAACGGCACATTGACCCTCTTGGAATGGGAATAGTACTAATTATTATATAAGTATCTCAATTATATAAGTATCTCACTAAAAAACGGATGTACCGGAATATGCTAAAAAAACTACTTTTTCATTTCGTCCGAAGCTACAGACACTCCACTGTGCCGCAAAGTTTTATTTTTGTCATCGACCTGTTGGTGGCCGTGGCGATTTTCTTTATTGTCGAACTGTTCCAGACGCAGAACGGACCGTGGAACCCCCACATTGTGTTTATCAAGATGTGCGAGGTGCTGGCCGTCTGTGTCGGATGTTTCCTGCTGACAGGTACATACAGGAGCATTATCCGCCATTCGGGTCTGAATGACATTATCTGCATCCTGACGGCTTGCGGTATACCGATTGTGGCGTTGGGCAGCATTAATTTCCTGAATAACAGTTATCATCTCATCGACCAATGCATCATGCTCAGCTACCGTGAGGTGGTGGAGATGTTTTTCCTGCTGGCCGTGGGTATGATTGTGGTGCGGTTGCTGGCGCAACGGATATACAACGAGTATTTCAAACGGAGACGCCCCGCCACCAATATTATCATCTACGGAGCCGGCGCGGCGGGTGTTATCGCATACAATGCACTGCAGCAGGATTTGCGTCGCGAGTACCGTGTTGTTGCATTTATTGACGATGCGCCGTCAAAGGAAGGCCAGACACTGAACGGGGTGCCTATCATGCAGCGACGCAAGGCGATGAACGCCGGTTTTATCAAAAAACGCGATGTCAGCATGCTGCTTATTGCCATTCCGGCCATACGCACCATCCACAAGCAGGCTATTGTAAACAAGGCGCTGGAACTGGGGCTGACAGTGAAAGCGGTGCCGCATATCTCCATGTGGATTAACGGCGAGTTCACCGCCAACCAGATTGAGGACATCCAGATTGAGGATTTGCTGGGTCGCGACAGCATACAGTTAGACAACAGCAATGTGGTGCGCGAGGTGTTTGACAAGGTGGTGATGGTGACGGGGGCGGCCGGCAGCATCGGCAGCGAGATGTGCCGGCAGCTGATACAGTACCATCCAAAGCAGCTTGTGATGCTGGATCAAGCCGAGACCCCCATGTATGACCTGCAGTTTGAGCTTCGGAGCGATGCCAAGTACAGTCCTTTTGTCGACAAGATGGCATTTGTCATTGCCAACATCAAGGACAGACGCCGCATGAGGGAGATTTTTGAGCATTACCACCCGCAGGTGATATATCATGCCGCTGCTTACAAGCATGTGCCGTTTATGGAAGAGAACCCCTACGAATCGGTCTTTGTGAATGTTTTCGGCACGAAAAACATCGCAGATCTGGCTATGGAGTATGGTGCGGAGAAGTTTGTGATGGTGTCGACCGACAAGGCGGTGAACCCGACCAATGTGATGGGCACCACGAAGCGCATGGCCGAGATTTATATCCAGAGCCGCAAGTCGGAGAAGACACATTTCATCACCACCCGGTTCGGCAATGTACTGGGGTCGAACGGCAGCGTCATACCTCTGTTTAAGAAGCAGCTGGCGCAAGGCGGCCCGTTGACGGTGACACATCGCGACATTATCCGCTACTTCATGACTATCCCCGAAGCCTGCAGCCTGGTGTTAGAAGCCGGCGCCATGGGGCAAGGCGGCGATATTTTTGTCTTTGACATGGGACAGCCCGTCAAGATATACGACATGGCCAAGAAGATGATTCAGCTGTCTGGACGGACCAATATTGAAATCAAAGAGGTCGGCCTCAGACCGGGCGAGAAATTGTATGAAGAATTGCTGGCCACGAAAGAGAACACCATTCCCACATACCATCCTAAAATCATGCATGCCATGGTACGCCAGTACGACACGGCCGAGGTCGACCGTACCTACAGTGAACTGGAGCAGACGCTGGCCGGCATGGATGCGATGCAGATTGTGGCCAAAATGAAAGCCATTGTGCCGGAGTTTATCAGCAATAACAGCATCTACTGTCAGCTGGACGGGAAGCGGAGCTGAACGCGAGGTCAAGAGACCGACGCTGATTCGGGGTTTGATTCGGTCTGCAATTTGCGGTTGATGAAGAAAAAGAACAGGCTGTAGCCTACGGTCAGGAAGAGCGCGACGCAGACAGTGTAGAGGTTGTGATCCGGGACGAAGAACCAGCCTACGTTGATCACCAGCTGTAGCAGTGCGTAGAAGGCGGACACGACGAGATGAGGCCAATGGCGATCATTGACTAAAGTCTCGTAGAGATGCTCCCTGTGGGGTTGCATGATGTTTTTCCCATAGAGAAACCGTTTGGCCACGGTAAGCACACCGTCAATGAGAAACACCATGGTGAAGCTGAGAAAGCTAAGATTTTCACCATCGTCTATAACGGCTGCATCATAGCACATGAACAAGAAGATGACTATCAGTCCCATTGACACACTGCCCACATCGCCAGAGAAGCATCGGGCGCGGGTCCGCACGTTGAAAAAACCGAATATCAACACTGCGAAAATGAGCGACAGCATCAACTGGTGGCTGACAAATGGTTGCATTCGGATGTTCATGTATTCAAAGGTGCCCAGCACAACCAACGAGTAGAGCGCCAGCATACCGTTGACCCCGTCCATGAAGTTGTATACATTGAGCACACCCGCAAAAAATATGAGGAACACTACAATCTGCCACGGCTGTAGCGAGCTGTACGACGAATGGAACGCGACAAGCAGCGCGGCCACTTGAGCCACCATGCGCAGCCAGCCGGGCAAACCACGTATGTCATCGATGAAACTCACAATCGCGACGATGGTAAGTCCGGCAAGGAATGGCAAGAAAGCCATATCGTGGGTGACCGAATAGAGCAGCACGGCCAAATAGAAGATCACGCCACCCCCTCTCAGCACCACGCGGTTGTGCGAGCTGCGGCTATTCGGGCGGTCGACGATCTGGAAACGGCGGGCCAGCCAAAAGTAGCCCAACTCGGCTGCCAGCAACACGATGAAACAGATGAGAGGGTAAATCATAGGCGATATATTTATCCTGCAAAGATAATAAATAGAATGTTTATTTTTTGTATTTTTGCATTTAATCTGCAAACTACACTGAACACAGTTTTTCAAAGAATCCAACCAACCGATGGAGAGTATCAAAATAGCCGTAATCGGTCTGGGCTATGTGGGGTTGCCGCTGGCCCGACTTTTTTCCACGAAATATCCCACTATTGGATTCGACATGAATCAAGCGCGAGTGGATGCACTGATGGCAGGCCACGACGCCACTCTTGAGGTGGAAGACAGCTTGTTGCAAGAGGCTATACGGAATCATGGGTTCCGCTGCACTACACAGATTGAGGAAATCCGCAACTGCAATTTCTATGTGGTGGCTGTGCCTACGCCGGTCGACGAGAACAACCGGCCTGACTTGAAACCGCTGTGGGGCGCCAGCGAGACGGTGGGACGTGTCATATCGAAAGGCGACGTGGTGGTGTTTGAGAGCACGGTCTACCCGGGTGTCACCGAGGAGGAATGTATTCCTGTGGTGGAACGTGTGAGCGGGCTACGGTTCAACGTGGACTTCTTTGCCGGCTACAGCCCCGAACGCATCAACCCCGGTGACAAGACCCACACCGTGGAGAAAATCAAGAAAGTGACATCCGGCTCCACCCCGGAGATCGCCGACTTAGTGGACCGTGTCTACAACTCCGTGTTGGTAAACGGCACGCACAAAGCTCCGAGCATCAAGGTGGCCGAAGCTTCAAAAATCATCGAGAACAGCCAACGCGACGTGAATATCGCCTTCATTAACGAACTGGCCAAGATTTGCAACGCCATGGGCATTGACACACATGACGTGATTGAAGCCGCCTCCTCGAAATGGAATTTCATCAAGTTGAGCCCGGGCCTGGTTGGCGGACACTGCATATCGGTGGACCCATATTATCTTATTCAAAAAGCACAGGTCTATGGTGTGCTGCCACGAGTGATGAGCAACGCCCGGCGATTGAACGACGGCATGGGAGCCTATGTGGCCAACCAGACCGTCAAGCTGATGAATAAGAAAGGCGTGATGGTGAAGGACGCCCGAATCCTCATCCTCGGTTTCACGTTCAAGGAGAACTGCCCCGATATCCGCAACACGAAGGTGGTGGACATTTACCACACGTTGGAAGAATACACACGCAACATCACGGTGTACGACCCTTGGGCCGACAGCGAACATGTGCGCCGCGAATATGGCGTGGATATTGTATGCGAGCGGCCGTCCGGACCCTATGACGCGGTGATTCTGGCTGTGGCGCACAAGGAGTTTTCAAAACTTGACATCGGGGCGTTGACAGCCCCTGTCAGCGTAGTTTACGATGTGAAGGGGATTCTGGACCGCGGCATCGTCGACGGGCGCCTCTGACCCACCCATACAAAACAATTTGATTCACTATTATGAAAAACTTTGCACTGATTGGCGCGGCAGGCTACATTGCACCGCGACACATCAAGGCTATCAGCGACACGGGCAACAATTTGATTGCCGCCTTCGACCCTTTTGACAGCGTGGGCCGGCTGGACAGTTCTTTTCCGCAATGCAACTTTTTTGTCGAGCAGGCGCTCTTTGACCGCTACTGCAACAAGGTGCGAGGGAGCAAAGACAATATCGACTGGCTCGCCGTCTGTACACCCAATTACACCCATGACGCGTATATCCGTTTCGGCCTGCGGCTGGGCGCCAATGTCATCTGCGAGAAACCCGTGGTGCTGAACCCTTGGAACATTGACGCACTGACGCAAGTGGAACAGGAGACCGGACACCAGGCCTACACCATCCTGCAGCTGCGCCTGCACGACAGAATTGCGGCGCTGAAAGAGCAGGTGGAACGGGGAGGCAAGGATACTTGCTATGACATTGATTTGACCTATATCACCTCGCGCGGCAACTGGTACTACACCTCGTGGAAAGGCGATGTGCACAAAAGCGGCGGTGTGGCCACCAATATCGGTGTGCACTTCTATGATATGCTGCAATGGATTTTCGGCCCTGTGCAACGCAATGTTGTCCATGTGATGAGTTTTGACCGGGTGGCAGGATATCTGGAATTGAAGCAGGCAAGAGTTCGTTATTTCTTGAGCATCAACGCAAAATGTCTCCCGGAAAAGGCTGTCCGCGAAGGAAAACGGACTTATCGGACCCTGTGTATCAACGGCGAGGAGTTTGAGTTCAGCCAAGGATTCACGGAGTTGCACACCAAAAGTTACGAGGAGATTCTGGCCGGACGCGGATTCCGTATCGGCGAGGCACGCAACAGCATCCAGATTGTGCATGACATACGCAATTCGACGCCTGTCGGTCTGCAAGGCGACTACCATCCATTGGCCCGCCTGGAACCGGACAGCCACCCATTCGGATGGAACGACATGAAATATTGATGGAATGGCCGGACACAGCGCGAGGCCTGTCAAACGTTCAGAATCACGGTATTAATTCATGGAATTTCGGGATTTGAAAAAACAATACCGGCACCTGAAGCCTGCCATTGACCTGGCGATGGCAAACACGGCCGCATCGGGAGCCTATATCATGGGGGCACCGGTCAAAGCGCTGGAGCAGGAACTGGCCGGCTATGTCGGGGTGAAACACTGTCTCACGTGCGCCAACGGCACCGACGCACTGACACTGGCACTGAAAGCATGGGGCATCGGCCCCGGCGACGCAGTGTTTGTGCCCGACTTCACCTTTTTCGCCTCGGCCGAGGTAGTGGCGCTTGAAGGGGCCACACCTGTCTTTGTCGATGTAAACGAAAAGACCTACAATATCGACCCCGACAGCCTGAACCAAGCCATATCGGCAGTACGGGCAGAAGGGCGTTTGCGGCCCAAGGCGGTAATTGCCGTCGACTTGTTCGGGCTGCCTGCCGACTTCGCCTCGCTGCGGGCCATTGCCACGCGGGAAAAACTGTTTGTACTTGAAGACGGCGCACAGGGTTTCGGTGGCAGCATCGGTGCGCAGCGCGCCTGCAGTTTCGGCGATATCGCCACCACGTCGTTTTTCCCGGCCAAGCCGTTAGGGTGCTATGGCGACGGAGGCGCCGTCTTCACCGACAACGACGAATGGGCGCAACTGATGGAGTCGTACCGTGTACATGGTAAGGGTGAGAGCAAGTACGACAATGTGCGTATCGGCATGAATTCGCGGTTGGACACACTGCAGGCTGCCATCCTGCAAGTCAAGCTCCAAGCTTTCGAATCACATGAACTGACCGACGTAAACCACGCGGCTGAACAGTACAACCGCAAACTTGCCGGCCTGTCGGCGTGGCTGTCGACACCTACGATACCGCAAGGATTCGGTAGCAGCCGGGCTCAATATACCGTTCTGCTTGACGAACGAGTGGACCGCAACAACCTGCAGGCCGGATTGAAAAAACAAGATATACCGACAATGGTCTACTACCCCACCCCCATGAGCCGACAGACGGCATTCCGCAATGTGAAAGCCTATGTCAGCACACCGGCTGCATGCCGGCTGGCGCAACGGGTGCTGTCACTCCCGATTCATCCTTATATGACAGATGCGGACATTGAACTGGTGTGCACCAAGCTGTCAGACATTCTAAAACACTGACGAAAAGACTTCGTACAATGAACATTTTGATGATCAGCCACTACGCAGGAGGCCCACGTTACGGGATGGAGTTCCGTTCCTATTACATGGCCTTGGAATGGGTGCGTCAAGGTCATCGTGTGATGATTGTCGGCGCCTCGTTCTCACATCTGCGCAAAGTACAGCCAGCAGCAGGGCACGAATGTGTGGACGGCATTGACTACTTGTGGCTGCCGACACGTAGTTATGAGGGAAACGGTATTGGTCGGGTGCAGACTATGCTGCAGTTTGTCAAGCAAGTCTACAGCCGCCGGAAAGAGCTTGTCGCATTCCGCCCCGACATCGTCGTCGCCTCGTCGGTATATACGTTTGACATCTACCCTTGCCGCCATATTGCCCGCAGGGCGGGCGCCAAACTGGTATATGAGGTGCATGACCTATGGCCCCTGTCGCCTATGGCCATCGGCGGTTACAGCAAATGGCATCCGTTCATCTGGCTGCTGCAACGGGGAGAAAATTACGCCTATCGACACTGCGACATGGTCGTGTCGATGTTGGACAAGGCATTGCCACATATGCAACAGCACGGACTGGACGAGGCTCGTTTCTGTTGTATTCCCAATGGATATTTAGAGGAGGAATGGACTGAAAATCACTCAACGCTACCGGAAACGCACAGCTCTCTGCTGACAAGACTCCATGACGAGGGGAAAACCGTGGTGGGCTTTGCCGGCGGACATACCGCCTCGACTGCGTTACATGTCTTGGTGGAGGCCGCGTATCTGCTACATGAACGAGATGATGTGGCGTTTGTCCTGGTCGGCAACGGGCCGCAAAAAGCTGAGCTACAGCATCAGGCTGAACAGAACGGGCTGACGCAGTGTTTTTTCCTTCCGGCTTTGGATAAACAATATGTACCCCAACTGCTAAGTCAATTTGATATATGCTACGCCGGGGGCGTGCACAACACCCTGCACCGGTACGGCACCTCTTTCAACAAGATTACGGACTACATGCTGGCCGGCAAACCTATAGTTTTCTCCGTCGATGAACCTAACTGCATAGTGGAACGTGCGGGATGCGGCATACAGGTAGAGGCGAAAAACGTGGAGAAGGTGTGCGACGCCATCCGCTGTCTGGCGGATATGAGCGAAGCAGAACGGACTGCCATAGGTGCAAAAGGTAAACAGTATGCGACTGCAAATATGAATTATACTACGTTGTCAAAAAGGTTTATCCATGCATGCCGATAAACTCATCCAACTGCTGACAATCATCGGCACCCGACCGCAGATAATTAAATCCGCAGCAGTTTCACGTGTGATTCGCAAGGATTTTTCCAACCAAATGGAAGAATGGGTTGTACACACCGGACAGCATTATGACAACACACTCTCTCAAGTTTTCTTCGACGAATTGGATATTCCGATGCCCCGGTATAATCTGGCAGCAGGATCGGACAGCGGAAGCCGTCAGACGGCCAAGATGATAGCCGGACTGGACGCGGTGATGACTGAAAAACAATTCGACGGGGTGTTGCTTTATGGCGACACGAACAGCACTTTGGCAGGAGCTATCGCAGCAGCTCAACACGGGCTGCCTGTGTTTCATGTCGAGGCCGGATTGCGTTCGTTCGACCGAACCATGCCCGAAGAGATGAACCGCATCGTTTGTGACCACCTGTCTAATATATGTTTCGCTCCTACGAACAACGCCTATGAACAACTGGTGCAGGAGGGACTGGACGACAGCAGGCCACACTTCGCCGACAACCGGAAGCGTGAACTGGTGGAAAGCGGCGATGTGATGTATGACAACTGCCTTTATTATGCCGAGAAGCGGTCCGACCCGGTGCGAATGCTACATCAACTTCAACTGCAAACCGACGGATATGTGCTGGCGACCATTCACCGCAAAAACAACACGGATTGTCCGGATCGGCTTGAACAGATTTTGCTGGCGTTAAGCGATATTGCCCGGGACAGACACTTGCCCGTGGTGCTGCCGTTGCATCCGCGAACCCGCAAGGCCATGGAAAAACTGCCACATTGCAGCACGATGCATCTACAGATGCTGCCTCCGGCAGGATATCTGGCAATGGCAGAACTGGAACGCAATGCCCGTGTGGTGATCACCGACAGTGGGGGGGTGCAGAAAGAGGCTTTTTTTTATGAGCGTCCTTGTGTGATCCTGCGATCCGAGACGGAATGGACCGAGATTGTACACCACGGCGCCGGAATATTGGCCGATGCCGACAGAATGCGAATTGTGGACGCATACGATGCAATAACAGGCCGCGCAATACATTTCCCGCCGCTTTTCGGTGACGGTCATGCCGCTGAAAACATTGTCCGCCATATTGTGCAATATATTACAGGAGATAATAATTAAATTGATGATTAGTAATCTTTTCAAGCCGCTTTCACAAAGTGATCGATGGCTATACGGAATGTTGATGCTGACGATGGCTGCCATGCTGTCGTGGTGGCGGATAGGTGTGCTGTCCATATTGCTGCTGATTGTTGTATTCAGCATTCGAGGATGGGTGCAACACGAAACAATCATTAACCGCCGGATTGACCGCCGACAAAAACTATGTCTGTGGCTGATGGTGGCATACTGGCTCCTGTATGTAGCCTCGGTGTTTTGGAGCGACGATAAGACCGAAGCTTGGGGCACGGTGTGCACAAAAATGCCTTTCGCAGTGCTGCCGCTGCTTTTTGTCTGGCACAACACTGATTTTTTAGACAGAGCACATATCCGGGGCCTGTTTTACACCATGCTGGCCACACTATCGGCGCGTTTTATCATCGGGATAGGAATAAGCATAGCAAAAGTTGTCACGGGAGTGCCTGTCGGAAAGGCATTCTACTGGGAATTTGACCCCATGGGATTACATCACAACTATTTAGGGTTGTATCTTGTGATAGCTTTAGGGTTTGTATACACCGAAATACGCCGCCACTGGAATGCTGGCAGTCGCCATTGGAGAGTCTTGATGTCAATTGTGACAGGCATCCTGCTGCTCTACATGCTGCTCAGCGACTCGCGTTCGGCTATGGTGACAAC
This sequence comes from Candidatus Hemicellulosilyticus sp. P3, assembly GCA_001543385.1. Taxonomy (GTDB): domain Bacteria; phylum Bacteroidota; class Bacteroidia; order Bacteroidales; family P3; genus Colimorpha. The sequence continues at coordinate 258,559 of LPNH01000001.1, read as the reverse complement.
CGCATTGCTGGTATGTGCGGCACTGGTGCATATTGTTATCATTGAACGGCATTGGAAGAGCGGAGTCGCTTTGGCCGCCGGGTGCATGTTGCTGGTCGGTGCCGCCTATCTATGCGTACCCCAACAGTTCCACCGCTTTGGCAATATCGTGCACGAGATGGAGGCCGGACGCCCCATCGACGACCGCGCGGTATTGTCGCAATGCGCTTTTGAGGCCATCGAAGGCCACTGGATGTTTGGATTCGGTTCAGGTGACTACATGCCGGTGCTGCTTGCCACCTACGAACAGCACGATTTTCAAAAAGGCATTGACCGGCATATGGGTACTCACAACCAATACCTGGAAACAGTGATGGAATGCGGTGTGGTCGGACTGATCTTGCTGCTGTCCATGCTGCTGATGCCGTTGCTGACACATTTGAAAAGAGACCGGCGCAATCTGCTCGTCGCGATGTTGACCACCGCAATCATGGGGCAGATTTTTTTTGAATCGATGTTCAACAGGCAAATGGCCATACAAATTTCAGCATTCTGCCAGTGCCTGATGATTCTGTACTGTCATTCGGAACCCATCGGACAGGATGCGAATGCCGCATAATGCCTGACCATCGTGTCGACATTGCTCTGCCAGTCATAGTGGCGGGCTACATGCCTCCGACCGGATTCTCCCATGCTACGACGCAACGACGGGTCGTCAATGAAACGTTGGATAGCCTGTGCGGCTATTTCCGGGTTGTCTTTCGGAACAATGTAGCCAGTCTCACCGTCAACGACAACCTCACGGAATCCCTCGGCATCGGAAGTCACTACAGGACACTGGCATGCCATGGCCTCGACAGCCACTACACCAAAGCTTTCTTCGCGCGAAAGCGACACCGCGACATCGAACATGCTATACAGCGACGGCAGCTGTTCGTTGGGGATGTAACCCAAAAATTCGACCTGCCTGTCTATTTGCAAGTCTTTGCACAATTGTTCAAGAGCCTCTCGATCCGGCCCCTCGCCGACAATGATCAGACGTGGATCCAGCGAGACATTCCGACGGCAGAGCAAAGCAAAAGCCCGTATGAGGGTGTCGATGCCATAGATTCCCGCCAACGACTTGACGTTGCCTACCACAAAACGGGCGGTCTTAGCACCGGGTTGAAGCGGTGTGAAACGCTGCATGTCAACACCGAAAGGAGTGACGAAAACAGGTTTGGAGGTATATAGGTTTGTCTGGCGTGCCATACACTGGCTGGTGGAGAGTATCCTGTCGGCACGACGCAACGTGAAACGCAGCAACCACTCGCCAAGTCTGCCGGATTGCGGATAACGATATACATCGCTACCCCACACCGAGAGCAGAAAGGGATGGAAACCGGACAATGCAGCCAACAACCCATAGCTCGAAGCATAGTGGGCATGAATCACGTCGGGACGATAACAACGTATCGCCCTATGCAAGCGGCTCAATGCACGTATGTAAACGAGCTTGTCGAAGAGCCGCTGAGATCGCCGCGACCGTTCGTCAATGTAGAAATCACAACTGTACACCTGAACATGCGGTATACCAGCATAGGCAGAGAGATCGCTGCGGAGCAGACTGAAAAGGAGGATGTCGCAGCCTCGGGCACTGAGTGAGGAGACCCATCGACGTGTATGGATGCTGGCGGCATCGGAAAGCATGAGCAGTTTCATGGCAGCGTACTATTTTGTAGATGTCCGGCTACGGAACAGCTGGGACTGAATTTGCCTGACATAGTCACGCCGGGTCAGCCAAAACAAGAGCAGATAAGCGCATCCGAAGAGCGCCAGCGCACCCCATCGAAGCCAACACCCCCATGATATGCGGTATGATAACAACACTACGGGAATTGCCACAAACGCGGACGCCGCAGCCATCAAGAATGGGTGAGCGACTGCATGCAGATAATGAGACAAGGGCATGCGAATCATACGGTAGACCATCAGGCGCCAATAGGCGAAAAAGAAAGCAGCAGCCAACAACGCCTGCGACCAAGCCATGGTCTCGATACTGAACCGGCAGGCCACCACTGTGACGACCAACGTAAGCGAAATGCGTATCAACGTCCAGATAAAACCTAAATCCGTTCGTCCCAATGAGACAACCAGGATGTCGGAAGACGAAAAAACAGACTGAAACAGGGCCCAGACGGAGAAGATACGGACAAACCACACCATCTCGACCATGGCGCCTCCATATAACAGCGGGACAAGCAAATCGGCGAAAACAGCTATGGCGAAAAAGACAGGCATATTGATGGATGCCAGCACGGTGAGAACGCGACCATAAGCATCGCGCATCTTGGGCATATCGTGCTGAAAGCGGGCGAATGCAGGCGAACCCACTTTAGTGACGATGGTGCTGATGAGTTGCACAATCTTCTGTAGCAATTCTTTGGACAGGTTGTAAACACCCAGCACCTCTGCGCTGAAGAAACGCCCGATGATAAAGACATCCAGCTTGCCGGCTGCATAATCGACCGTTTGCGTGGAGAACTGGAAAACACCGATTCGCAGCAACGGCCTTATCTCCGAGACGCGGAGTCGAAAGAGAATACGATAGCGTCGAAATCCGGACACAGCATAAGTGCCGAATATCAGCAGGGACTGTAAAAGGGTTCCATAAACCAGACTGAAGACCCCGAAGCCACACAACGCAAGAACGACAGTCAGTGCAAATCCCGCCGCGACACCGGTTATTTCGACAAGAGAGATGAATTTAAAATCCAGCTCCTTCATTTTAAAGACATTGAACATCTTGCCGAATGAACTGGTAATCAAGACCAATCCCAATATCGGCAAAACACGGGTCAAGAGAGGTTGATGATAATAAGCGGCAATGAGGGGTGAACAGAGCACAAGCAGCAGGTAGAAGAAAACACCCAGTAACAGGTTGACCCAAAAAACGGAAGAGTACTGCTCCCGGGATACACGCTGTTGGTGTATGAGCCCCGATGCCAATCCAAGTCCGGCAAAGATATCGGCAAAACCGATAACCATCAGCGCAATGGCGATAAGACCGAAGTCTGATTTAGAGAGAATACGGGCTAAAATGAACAGTTTCAGCATCTGCAGCACATTGACAACAATAGTGCCAATGCTGTTCCACTTGACGCCACGAACAGTTTGACTGACGATGCTTTCGTTCATGCTGTCATGCACCCCTGTCTTTACCTTTTCTTCATAAAAGAATAGCCCTTCATGAGGCCTGTGTTGGCTCCACCGATAAAACTGAGCACCTGTTTGCCCTCGTCAGTGTTGCCGTAACGTTCTTTGACCTCTTCCACGGCATGGGAGATGGAGAGACCTTTCTGAAAGATATAGCGGTAGATGTCGGTGATGTTGTTGATGGACTCCTGACTGAATCCGCGGCGCTGCAAGCCCAGCGAGTTGACACCGGCATAGGAGATGGGGTAGCGTGCCGCACGGACAAAAGGCGGGATGTCTTTGTCAATAAGAGAACCTCCGGCAGTGATGACGTGCGAGCCGATATGGATGAACTGAAGGATGGCTGTCTTGCCGCCAAGAATGACATAGTCGCCCACGACGATGTGGCCGGCCAATGTCGCATTGTTGGCGAAGACACAGTTGTCGCCGACCACGCAATCGTGCGCCACGTGGACATAGGCCATGATGAGGTTGCCGTTACCGATAACGGTCTTGCCCGATGCCGACGTGCCGCGGTTGATGGTGCAGCACTCACGGATGACATTGTTGTCGCCAATTTCTACAGTGGTGTATTCGCCGGCAAATTTGAGATCTTGCGGTATGGCGGCAATGACGCTGCCGGGAAAGATCTTGCAGTTCTTGCCGATACGGGCGCCGGGAAAGACGGTCACATTGGGACCGACCCAGGTGCCGTCGCCTATTTCAACATCGTCGCAGATGGTGGTGAAGTTCGATATGGTTACATCTTTCCCCAGTTTAGCGCCGGGATGAAGGTCGTATAGTTTCGTCATTATCGGTTGTTTTTGTGGACAATATGGTCTATTAGATATTTTGCGAAAGCGGTGTTGGCCTTGTGGCCGGGCTTGTAGATAGTGAAGTGGCCGTTGATGAGAACACCCATGGTGCGGATATCGCCGACGAAGTCGAGCAACTTATGACGTGCCGGCTCGTTGGGGAAATAAGGATCGGTGGTGTTCAGCACCCCGTCGTGCACCTTGAACTGCGACGGGTCTTTGTGAAATGTCTTGCCAAGACGCCGTAGCGAACGGCTGCTTAACTCTTTGTTGACGAAGACCAAGGCGTTGTCAAGGCTGCCGCCCTTGATGAGGTTGAGATGGAGCAACGGCTCTATCTCGTGCAGAAAAACGAAAGTGCGGCAGGGAGCTATGCCGGCGGCATATTCGCTCATATCGTGCAAGGAGGCCTGCTGGCGACCGATGACACTGTTGGGGAAGTCCACTTCACAATCCACAGAAAAATGGTCGTCGGGTGTGACATCGTAGACAGAGCCGGTCTCGGGCATCTCAAAGTGGATGGGCTCGGTGACGTTGAAGTAATGACGCGGCACGTCGAGCTGACGGACACCCACGCGGGTGAGCTGCAGCAGCCACGGACGGGCCGACCCGTCAAGGATGGGGACCTCTCCGCCGTCCATCTCCACGAGCACATTGTCAACCTGCATGCCATGAAGCGCCGACATCAAGTGCTCAATAGTGGCGATAGCGTGCCGACCACTGCCCAGCGTGGTGCCTCTCGATGTCTCGCCTACGTTGCTGGCCAAGGCGTGCTGAGTGACAATGTTGATACGGTCGATGCGGCGAAAGGCGATACCGAAGTCGGCTGGAGCAGGACGGACCGTGACTGTCACTGTACGGCCCGTGTGCAGTCCCATACCCGTCAAACGGAATTCTTTATTGATAGTGGTCTGCATCATTTAACGGCATTCTATGAATTGATAGTTCACCATGCGGTAGAGCTGTGCCGAATTGCCTTCAAAGCCTCCTCCGGGCAGCGAATGGTGCAACGTTTGCGGACGCAGCAAACCGTCAGGTTGAGGGATCAGGTCAGGGTTGCGCCAAAAGTCGGAGCCGCGGGTGTGCAAACCGGTCACAAAGTAGAGGATGGCATCGTGACCCATGGCGGCGTAATAGTTGGAAGGTTCCACCTGATATTGACGGTAGAAAGACCTGAGAAAGTCGATATGGAGACGGTTACGGTGGTCCCACTCGTGACTGAGAAAGGTATGATAGTGCTGATTCTGAAGAAAAGCCAAGTCGACATCACGGTACAACTCGCACCAGTTGTCGAGTGTCACCAATGTGATGTCACATTTGGACGACAATGACGAAAGACGTCCCAATAAAGTGTTGACATAGGTGCGGTTGCGGTCTTTACCCGCATCGTATATACTGAGCACCGCTATTTTACTGTTGCCTTTAAGCGTCGAGGCAAGTTTGCCGGATGCCGCCCAGTCAAAAAGAGTGTATCTCACCGCGCTCTGCGACTCGAGCTGACTGCGCAGCTCGTCGAGGACCGGTTTCTCTGCAGCCGACTTGGAATGGATAACGTAGAGCGGCACACCGGGCATGGATCGCTGCATGTATTCCAGCAGAAGACGGATCCGGGCCGAAGCGGACGGCTGGCACTTGACCACATAAGGGTTGGCGGAGACAATCTCCTGTCGGATTGAAAGGGGGTTGACAATGAAGACATGGTCCGACGCCGCCAGCCGCGAGGCACAATCGAAGGCCTCCTTCTGCAGCATGGTGATGACCACGTCGGAACGCCCCACACTATGGCTTTTCCAACGGGATTCGACGGTCTTGGCGTCGTTGACCGGCACATCGACAACATTAAGGCGGACATTGACCCCCCGCTGCTGCAGTTTCTGCAATCCCATCTGAATCCCTTCGTAGAACTGGATGAACTCAAATTGCCTGTAGCTCTTGCGGCCACGCTGTTCTACATCGAACTTGGTGGTGGATATTTCGTCAATCTGGTCAAGGTAGAGGGGCATGAGCAACGACACCACGATGGCGTCGCTGTCGACACGGTCGCGGACGACGGCCGGCGACGGCATAACGGGGGTGGATTTCGCCGGGGTGTCGGGCTGACGGGCCGGGGTGGATGCAGGATGATCGGGCTGACTGGCTTTTTGGAGCGGTATCCACACCGTGTCACCCACCGAAAGGAAATGGATGTCTTTCTTGACAACAGCGTCGTAATCTTTGACACCGTAGGCCCGGGCAATGGAATAGACAGTCTGTCCTTTCTGCACCACATGGATGTAGAACTCGCGGCCTCCCACCCACTGCGTCTGTGATGTCCGCTCCACGGGGACGCCCCCCGGCATCTGCGCCCGGACGACACCGGAGAACGCGAGCAAGAAGATGATAAAGGCAGGGTGTAAACGCTTTGTCATACAAACATTTTTCAATTGCAAGGCAAGGTCTTGGCCCTTACTCCCACTCAATGGTTGCCGGCGGCTTGGAGCTGATGTCATAACAGACACGGTTGACACCGCGGACACGGTTGATAATGTCATTGGAGACACGCGCCAAGAAATCGTAGGGCAAATGGCACCAGTCAGCCGTCATGCCGTCGACAGACTCTACGGCACGCAACGCGACAACACGCTCGTAGGTGCGTTCGTCGCCCATGACCCCCACTGACTGGATCGGCAGCAGGATGGCTCCCGCCTGCCAGACCTTGTCATAGAGGCCGGCATCACGCAACCCCTGCACAAAGATATCGTCGACCTCCTGCAAGATGTGCACTTTCTCGGGGGTCACCTCGCCCAAGATACGGATGGCCAGCCCCGGGCCGGGGAAGGGGTGGCGGCCGATAAGCGAATCCTTGACACCCAGCTGACGGCCGACACGACGAACTTCGTCCTTGAAGAGGCTGCGCAACGGCTCGACGAGCTGCAGCTTCATATAGTCGGGCAAGCCGCCCACATTGTGGTGTGATTTGATGGTCTGTGACGGGCCTTTGACCGAACTGCTCTCGATGACATCGGGATAGATCGTACCCTGAGCCAACCATTTGGCGTCGGCTATCTGCTTCGCCTCGGCATCGAAAACATCGACGAATGTTTTCCCGATGGCTTTACGTTTTTTTTCCGGTTCGGTAAGGCCGCGCAACGCACCATAGAATTGCTCCCTGGCGTCGACACCCTTGACGTTGAGCCCCATGTCGCGGTAGGATTCGAGCACGTTTTGGAACTCGTTTTTGCGGAGCAGGCCGTTGTCGACAAAGATGCAGTGCAGACGGCGGCCTATGGCCTTGTTCAGCAGCACGGCGGCCACCGTCGAGTCGACACCGCCCGAGAGCCCCAGCACAACAGTGTCGTCACCCACCTGGCGGCGCAACTGCGCCACCGTTGTCTCGACAAAAGACTCGGGGGTCCAGTTTTGACTGCAACGGCAGATGTCGACCACAAAATTGCGCAGCAAGGTGAGCCCGTCGACGCTGTGATGCACCTCTGGATGGAACTGTATGGCATAGGTGGGCTCGCCCTCTATCTGGTAGCCGGCGTAGCGCACATCTCCCGTAGAGCAGATGCATCGGTAGCCTGAGGGCACCTGCTGGATGGTGTCGCCGTGGCTCATCCACACCTGGCTGCCCACAGCAATGCCTTTAAGCAGCGGCGATTCCGTGTCGATGTAGGTAAGGTTGGCCCGCCCGTATTCACGTGTCGACGACTGCTGCACGACGCCGCCTCCCCATTTGGCCAGATACTGGGCGCCGTAACAGACGGCCAACAGCGGTAGACGACCTTTGATGTGAGTAAGATCGGGGATCGGAGCGTCGGGAGCGTTGCAACTGAACGGACTGCCGGAGAAGACCACCCCCCTGACATCGGGCGAAAGCTGTGGAATCTTGTTGTAGGGATGAATCTCGCAATAGACATTCAACTCACGTATCTTACGCGCAATGAGCTGTGTATATTGCGAACCAAAGTCTAAAATGATGATCGTATCCATCGGACGAAGGCTTGCGTTTAAGTGTGCAAAGATAAACAAAATATTCGACACACGGCATACACCGCAACGACGCAAACTATAATTCTTGAAAACATATAAATAAACAACCTACACGTGTGGCACTATTCAAGATAAAATCGTATCTTTGCAGTTCATGAAAAAATACAGCGCCTGCATCGCCATTTCAGCAATCTGCATATTTTCAGTCGCTTGCAATGGTGTCGGAAAAGTTTTAAAAAGCAACGACTTCGAGAAGAAGTACGAGGCGGCCATGGAGTATTACAACAGCAACCGCTACACCAAAGCCATACAAGTCTTCGAGAACCTGACGCTTTACTACCGGGGGCAGGAGCACGCCGAAGACATCCTGTGGTATTACGGGCAGTCGCTGCTGAAAGAGAAAGATTTCTTTTCAGCGGCATATCAATTCAAACGTTACGCCAAACAGTACCCCTACAGCAGCCGTGCCGAGGAGGCGGCATTTCTCTCAGCCTACTGTCAGTACCAGGAGTCGCCGTCCTACACATTGGACCAGACAACGACGAAGATGGCTATATCCGATTTCGAGCGCTTTGTGGAACGCTACCCCCACAGCAACCATGTCCCCGAAATCAACGCCTATTTGGACGAGATGCGCGACAAACTGATGCGCAAGGACTACGAAATCGCCTACGGGTATTACCGCATTGAATCGTACCACGCCGCCTATGTCTCGCTGCAGAACTTCCTGAACCTGTACCCCGACTCACCCTACCGCGAGGATGCGATGTTCTACCTTTTGCGCAGCGGATATGAATACGCCATCAACAGCACGGAGACAAAACGCCCGGAGCGGTTGAAACAAGTCATCAACGATTTCGAAAAACTGTCCGGCACATTCCGCGACAGCCGATATATGGACGAAGCCCGGCAGATATACAACAAAACACGCGAAGCGATGCGTGCCGACCAAAGTCTGTGAAAAAGCCGCCTTGGCAGGCGGGCCTGTCAGTCGAGGCAAAGCAATCGCTGACGAGAACACATCCGACAACTCACGACCAAACGAAGAATAAAGATATGGAAGACCAGAAAAAACGTGTCACCAACACCACAATCACACGCAATACGGCCGAATTCAGCCAGCTGACCGGCAACATCTATGAAACCGTGGCCATGCTCACCAAGCGGGCCAACCAGATTGCCTCTGAAGAGAAACGGGAACTGCACAAGAAAATCGAGGAGTTTGCGTCGAACAACGACGCTGTCGACGAGATGTATGAAAACCGTGAACAGATCGAGATTGTGCGTCATTACGAGCAGATGCCCAAGCCGACATTGGAGGCGACAGAGGAATATCTGGAGCATGAATTATACTACCGCAACCCAGCCAAGGAGAGCGACAACGACAGCCGCATGGAGGCACTTGAGAACGAGGTTATCTCTTCCAACCAGGAATAACGGATGAATGTCATCGTCGGCATCAGTGGCGGCATCGCGGCCTACAAGGTCCCTGCTCTGGTCAGACTGCTGTGTGACGCAGGCCATGCGGTGCGATGTGTCGCAACATCGCATGCGCTGGAGTTTGTGACACGCACTACGTTGCAGACCGTCTCGGGACAACGCGTCTACTGCGCCCTCTTCGACACCGGCAACGAATACTCAACCGAACACATCGCCCTGAAGGACTGGTGCGACGCCGTGATCGTAGCGCCCGCCACAGCCAATATCATCGGCAAGATGGCCTGCGGCATTGGAGACGACGCATTGTCGACCCTGCTGTTGTCGGTGCAAGACAAGCGCGTTTTTGTCTGCCCAGCCATGAACACCGCGATGTGGTGTAACAAAGCCGTGCAACGGAACATCAGCCTGTTGCAGACGGCAGGTGTCACGCTGATCGGGCCTGACTCCGGCCATCTGGCTTGCGGCACGACAGGGGCAGGACGTATGGCCCAACCCGAAGCCATTGCAGATGCCTTGGAGGCACATTGCTCCCCGGTCACGGACAAGCTGCCGCTGGAAGGGAAAAAAGTGTTGGTGACGGCAGGCCCCACCTATGAACGGATAGACCCGGTGCGCTACATCGGAAACTTCTCGTCGGGCAAGATGGGGGTGGCGATAGCGGATGCAATAGCCGCCGCAGGCGCCGAAGTGGAGTTGGTGGCAGGACCCACGCATGAACGCAGCACGTCAGCACGTATCACCCTTCACACCGTAGAGAGCGCCCGGCAGATGTACGAACTCGCCACAAGACTATTCCCCGGATGCGATGCAGCCATATTGGCTGCCGCCGTAGCAGATTACCGCCCGGAGAGTTATATCCCCGAAAAACTGAAACGGCAGGACAGCGAAGTGCTCACGCTGCGACTGGTGCGCAACCCCGACATCCTGGCCACACTGGGCGGCAGCAAACGCGACGACCAGACACTTGTGGGCTTCGCATTGGAGACAAACGACGAGATGCGCCACGCACGCGAAAAAATGGAAAGGAAGAATCTGGACTATATCGTCCTGAACTCGTTGCGTGACGACGGTGCCGGCTTCGGTGTAGACACCAACAAGGTAACCATCATCCACCGCAACGGAAGCACTGTCGCCACGCCGCTGCTGAGCAAACGAGAAGTGGCTCGCCGGATAGTGGACCATTGCTTGATCACCCCCCAAAAAACCGCCCCGTGAAAAAACTCACTATTACAGCCATCGTGTTGGCCTCTTTGGCATTGATCGGAGAGGCTTTTATTTTTGCCACATCGAAAGAGTCGTCAGACGAGGTGCACCGCAAAGCCCTCAAGGCCAACTATCACATCTATGCACCCGTGCTGCCCGACACGCTGTATTTCGCAGGCGAACGGGTGCCGATGAATATCTACTATGTCCGCGAAAGTCTTGACCGCGAACTGATGGTGAACATGTATTGGCAGTCAAATTTGTTGCTGTACATGAAACGCGCCGGGCGTTTCTTTCCGGTCATCGAACCCATCTTGAAACGCAATGGCGTGCCTGACGACTTCAAATACCTGTGCGTTATCGAGAGCGGCTTACAAAACCTCACTTCGCCGGCCAAGGCCCAAGGCTACTGGCAGTTTATCCGTCCGACAGCGGAGAAATACGGTCTCTATGTCAGCGATGAGATTGACATGCGAAATGACATCGAAGCCTCGACAGAAGCCGCCTGCCGCTATCTGAAAGATCTGAAGCAACGGTTCGGCAGCTGGACGAGTGCAGCTGCAGCCTACAACTGCGGCGAAAACGGATTGGGCCGCCGCTACAAGCTGGAGTCCGTCAACAATTATTACGATGTGCGGCTCAACCCGGAAACAGCGCGTTATGTATATCGCATCCTGGCCGTCAAACAAATCATGCAGCACCCGCAGGACTATGGCGTCTACGTGCGCGAATGCGACCTCTACCCTGTCATTCCGACCCAAAGCGTAACACTCTCGGGCCAAGACGTGGACCTTTACGAGTTTGCCCGCACCCATAACTGCAGCTACAAGATGTTGCGCGAGCTGAACCCGTGGATTACGGCCGAAAAACTCAAGAACAAAGCAGCGAAAAGCTATACTGTCAAACTGCCCGTCAAGAAAGGAACCGAGATGAGCACCATCACCCGCGGAAACCGCAGCAACCGGCTGGTCGAGGGGATGTGACGGGAGATACGCCATCTGCGAAACTTGACAAAACAAGGAGTGAAACAATCCCATGAAGACCATCAGCATACGCGGCGCCCGTGAGCACAACCTGCAAAATATTGACATCGATATTCCCCGCAACCGCCTGGTGGTCGTCACCGGATTGAGCGGAAGCGGCAAGTCGAGCCTGGCTTTCAACACCATCCATGCCGAAGGGCAACGCCGCTATATGGACACCTTTTCGGCTTATGCGCGGCACTTTATAGGCAACATGGAGCGCCCCGACGTGGACAGCATTGACGGGTTGAGCCCTGTCGTCGCCATCGAACAGAAAACCACGAACAAGAACCCCCGTTCGACAGTAGGCACCATTACCGAGATCTACGACTTTCTGCGCCTACTCTATGCACGGGTGGGTGAAGCCTATTCCCATGTAAGCGGCGAAAAGATGGTGCGATACACCGAAGAGCAGATCATAGCGACCATTGAGGAGCTGTATGCCGACCGCGACATCATGGTGTTGGCGCCCATGGTCAAACGGCGTAAAGGGCACTATCGGGAACTTTTTATGCAGATTGCCAAGAAAGGATATCTGCGCGTGCGTGTCGACGGCGAAGTGCGTGAACTGACAGTAAACATGCAGGTAGACCGTTACAAAGTTCATGATATTGAAACAGTTGTAGACCGTTTGCGCATCAAACCGCAGTCCTCCCGGCTAAAAGAGGCGGTGCGGACCGCCTTCAAACTGGGCAAAGGGGTGCTGATGGTTTTGGACAACGGTGTCGGGGATGACGACCCACGGCACTGCCGACACTTCAGCCGCATGCTGATGGACCCTTCGACGGGACTCTCCTATCCCGAACCCGAACCCAACACCTTTTCGTTCAACTCACCCTACGGCGCCTGTCCCAAATGCAACGGACTGGGAGAAATCGCCGAGGTGGACCTCGACAAACTTATCCCCGACCGACGAAAGAGCATCCGTCAAGGCGCTTTTGACGTGCTGGGCAAATACAGCGCCAACCACTATTTCTACAGACAACTGGAACAGTTGGGATTACAATATGGATTCAGCATCGACGATCCCGTGGAACAATTCAGCGCCGAAGCAATGAACGTGATTCTGTACGGCACCAGCGACTTCTCCGGCATACAGGATGACTGGCAAGAGGGAGTTGTCGGGGCTGGATTCCAAGGTATTGTCAACTACGTTGTACAGACCGCCTCGGAAGAAAGTTCGGCTGCGTTGCAGAAATGGGCCGGCAGCTTCATGAACGCTGTCACATGTCCTGAATGCCACGGGCATCGGCTACGCCCCGAGTCGTTGGCCTTTAAGGTTGACGGCATGCATATCGGCGAGATGGCCGCCCTGGACATAGACGAACTGATGCACCGGCTGGAAGGACTGGAGGAGCGGTTAGATGCAACACGCAGCGCCATAGCCCACGAGGTTTTGGCCGAGATTCGCACCCGGCTGCAGTTTATGATAGACGTAGGCACGGGCTACCTGTCCCTGAACCGCAACACACGCACGCTGTCGGGCGGCGAGTCGCAGCGCATCCGTCTGGCCACACAGATCGGATCGCAGCTGGTCAACGTGTTGTATATCCTTGATGAGCCCAGCATTGGATTGCATCAACGCGACAACGCCAAGCTTATCGATGCGCTGAAGTCGTTGCGCGATCTGGGCAACAGCGTCATAGTTGTAGAGCACGACCGCGACATGATGCTCAATGCCGACTATCTGATAGACATTGGGCCGGGAGCCGGCATACACGGCGGCAAGGTGCTCTATGCCGGACCTGTGAGCTCCGAACTGTTGCACGGCAGGCTGCAACAAGCGAGCACCACACTCGACTATCTGTCCGGACGAAGACACATCGAGGTGCCGCAACGCCGCAGTGCCGACGGCCATCCGCATCTGATTGTCGAAGGAGCTTCAGGCAACAACCTCAAGGACGTGACCCTCGACCTGCCATTGGGCCTCTTTATCTGTGTGACAGGCGTGAGCGGCAGCGGCAAATCCACCCTTGTCAACGAAACGTTGCACCCCATACTGAGCCAGCGGCTGTTTCATTCCGACAAACGTCCCCTGCCCTACAAGGCTGTTCATGGCGTGGAGGCCATTGACAAAGTCATCGAGATCGACCAGTCGCCTATCGGACGCACCCCGCGCAGCAACCCCGCAACCTATGTGGGCATCTTCGACGACATACGCCGTCTCTTTGCCGAGCTTCCCAGCGCCCGCATTCGCGGCTACAAGCCCGGACACTTCTCTTTCAACGTCAGCGGCGGCCGGTGCGAACACTGCAAAGGAGCCGGCGTACGCACCATAGAGATGCATTTCCTGCCCGATGTATATGTGAACTGCGAGATGTGCAACGGCAAACGATACAATCGGGAAACGCTGGAGATACGCTACAAAGGAAAGAGTGTCGCCGATGTATTGGACATGACAATTGACGACGCTGTCGATTTCTTCTCATCCCACCCCCGGCTGCACCACAAACTGAAGACGCTGCAGGAGGTCGGGCTGGGCTACATCAAACTGGGACAGCAGAGCACGACACTGAGTGGCGGTGAGGCGCAACGCATCAAACTGGCCACCGAACTGGCCCGCACCGACACCGGCAACACGCTCTACATTCTCGACGAGCCCACCACCGGCCTGCACTTCGAGGACATACGGGCCCTGCTCGACGTGCTGCAGCGCCTCGTAGAGCGCGGCAACAGCGTGGTGGTCATCGAGCACAACTTAGACGTGGTGAAGGTGGCCGACTGGGTCATTGACATGGGGCCCGACGGAGGGCGCAACGGAGGGCGCATTGTCTTTGCCGGCACCCCCGAGCAATTGGCTGCCCAACCCGACAACATCACCGGATATTATCTGAAGAAAGAACTGGAGAATTGAATTTTGAGAGCCGTCTGAACACACGGGATTCTCATACTGTTCAAATTTGGCGACATTACTGTATCACACTATTTTTAGCTCTTAAATTTCACTCCCCCCAATGCACACCCTCCTCTACGCCCTGTACCTTGTCGTGGTGCCCGTCATTGTCATGCGGGCAGGGCGGCGCTGGCGATGGATTGAGCGTATCAGCCCTATGACGGTGCTCTACATCATCGGACTGATTATCGCCAACCTCACCCACTTTTCGTCGGCAGAACAGGTTGGCGGCGTCACCGACCTTTTCAATGCCATCGCCGTACCCATGGCAATACCTTTGATGCTCATGAGCTGCAACCTCAAAGGCTGGTCAGTGGGCAAAGCCGCCAAGGTGTTCTTCTGCGGGCTGTTTTCCGTGGTGGCGTGCTGCGTCGTCGGCTACTTCCTGTTCCGCGACCCCGACAACCCCGGACGTTTCGCCCAAGTGAGTGCCGTGACCACAGGCCTGTACACGGGTGGCATTCCCAATGTAGGTGCCATCTCACAAGCCGTTGGCATCAGCAACGAGCTCTATCTTTATATCACCTCCTACGACCTGATTGTCACAGGCGCTTATCTGGTCTTCATCATCTTTGCTGGCAAAGCGGTGTTCCGTCGGTTGCTGCCGTCACATGACACCGGCTACGCCGGCGACACGCCGATGTCCGACACACAACAGCGGAAACAGACCGTTGGAACCATCTTTCACGAATTGTGGCTGCCGTTTCTGCTGACGGCACTCATTGTGGCGGCAGCTGTCGGCGTGTCGACAATCTGCGCTCACGGCGGCGAACGGAACATGACCATACTCATTCTGACACTGACCACACTTTCCATCGCCGCCACACTGCTGCCAGCCATACGACGGCGCAACACGAAAGCCGACAGCGAAGGGCGGCAACCTCTCTCCTTCGAGTGTGGACTCTACTGCGTCTACCTCTTCTGCTTCGCCATCGCCAACAGCTGCGACATACGCCAGATGGACCTGGCTGGCAGCTTGGAGATACTCAGCTTCCTGGCTTTTGTCATCTTCGGGTCGCTTGCCCTACAGGTATTGCTGGCCAAACTGCTGAAAATTGACGGTGACAGTGTGCTGGTCAGTTCCATCTCACTCATCAACTCGCCGCCCTTTGTCCCCATGGTCGCCGCCCTCTTAGGCAACAAAGACATTATCGTCCTCGGCATCACCGTCGGCCTGCTGGGCTATATGCTCGGCAACTATATGGGCATCGGGGTCTTCCTCCTGTTGTCCGCAATCGGATAAAGACTCCACCAAGACGATAAACAGAGAAACAAAAGTGACGGAGACGGCTATACAAACGGGCGCTATGCCGTGAGCAGGGCTCTCACAGCATCGGGGATTGCGGCACTGGTTCCGGCGCTGCGGCTGTAGCCAGACATTACTGTACGACATTCGGCGCAAAGCGTGCCGTCGGCCTTGACCACACGCTGGAAGAGGTGGAGGCTCTTGTTGCCGACACGCTCGACAGCCGTCTCAACAGACACGTTGTCATACAGATGAATCTGCCCTCTGAAATCCACCTCGACATGCACAACCATCACAGTAAAATCCTCCATATCGGTGTCAAAGCCGCACTCATGGAAGAATCGGGCTTTGCCCAAATCGAAAAACTCCATGATGACAGCATTGTTGACATGACCCATTGTGTCAATGTCGTTAAAACGAAGTTGGATAGGAAGTGTGTGCATGGCGTGACAAGAGTATGGTGACATATAGACGTAAAAAAAGGAAGCACCCGGCTTCCTTTGTGGCATTGACTGGAATTGAACCAGTGACACAAGGATTTTCAGTCCTCTGCTCTACCAACTGAGCTACAACGCCATCGAATTGCTGTTCGGCTTCTGCCTCACTGTCGAATTCATTTGCAAAAATACAGTTTTTTTATTTATCCACCAAAATTTTTTTGCCAAATACATTTATCGTATTGATTTTCAAGAGCAATAACCATTCTATACGTGTTCACCCGTCCCGTTTTCGTCACCGGATGTTTTGCGTCTGGGGCGGCAACGGATTCTTCTGCCGGCGGGCTGCAATGAATTGGTCGATGATGAGCCAGACAACACCGACGGTGATGGCAGCGTCGGCAATGTTAAAGATGGCGTTGAAGAAGACCAAGCGCCGACCGCCCAGCCATGGTATCCACGACGGCCAGTGGCTGTCGATGAGCGGGAAGTAGAACATGTCCACCACACGGCCTTGCAAAAACGGGGCGTAGCCACCCTGTGTGGGGAACAAGGTGGCTGCCTCGTAGTAGCTTTCGTTGAAGATGAGCCCATAAAAGCAACTGTCTATCACATTGCCCACAGCTCCGACAAAGATGAGGCTGACGCTGACTAACAATGAGGTGCGCGACTGATCCCGATGGATAAGGCGCACCAGATAGCAGCATATCGCCGCCGAGGCGACAAGTCTGAACAAGGTGAGGGCTATTTTGCCTGTACGTCCGCCAAAAGCCATGCCGAATGCCATGCCTTCGTTTTCGACGAAGTGGAGGAGGCACCAGTCGCCGATGAGGGGAATCTCTTCCCCTATGCGCAGGGTGGTTTTCACCCATATTTTGAGCGCCTGGTCCAGGATGAGGATAACTGTGATGAGGCTGAAGCATAGCCAATAGTTGCGACGGGACATGGGAAAGGGAATGGATTTATAGCGTTATTTCTTTTATTTATGCTGTTTCAAGCCTCGTTAGAGCTCATAGATTGCTGCTTTTGGCATTGGGCGAGAAGTTCGTCATACCACTGTCGGCCGAATTTACGGATGAGCGGTTCACGCAGGTAGCGGTAGAGGGGAACGCCCGAGGCGGCGCCGCATTGCGAGGCGTTGCGGCAGACGTCCCAGCGATGGTAGTTGACAGCGGCGAACTCGTCGTATTGGTCCACCCGAATGGGATATAGATGGCAGGACACAGGTTTGCAAAAATTGGTTTCACCGTTGCGGTAGGCCTGTTCGATGGCACAGTAGGCGGTGCCGTCTTCTCCCCAGGCGACGAATGCGCATTCGCGCTTGTTGACAAGCGGTGTGCAGGGCTCCCAGACGTTGTCGTAAGTCCATACTCCGGTTTTCTCGACGACGTCACGTCCAGCCGCTGTCATATAGGGCAGCACAGCGGGCAGGATTTGTTCGAGAACAGGTATCTCGTCTTTGTCGAGCGGAGCGCCGCAGTCGCCTTCGACGCAGCACTGGCCTTTGCAACAAGTCAAGTCGCAGGCAAAGCAGCTGTCGACGATATCGTCAGAAATGATGGTGTTTTGAACTATGAGCACGGGTGGATTGGAGTGATGTTTTGAAAAAAAACAGATTGATGCTATTTACAGGGTGTGAATGATTTTGTCGACAAGTGTGGCGACCAGCCGCTCTTTTGATTCAACGGTCCAGCCGGCTACGTGGGGAGTGAGTACGGTGCGCTGCGATTGTTTGATATATTGCCAGGCTTCGGGCTCTGCACTTGCGATGGAGTCGCGCTCCATGTTTTCGTACTCCACGACATCGAGGGCGGCACCGGAGAGACGTCCCTGACGCAAAGCGTCGGCCAAAGCATCGGTGTCGACGACGGCTCCACGCGAGGTGTTTATCAAGACGGCAGGTTTGGCCAGCCTTTGCAGAAAGGCGGCGTCAACCAGATGAAAGGTGGCGTCGGTCAGCGGCACGTGGAGGCTGAGTATGTCGCAACAACTTTGCACTTGCTGCAACGTCGCCGGACGGACGTGGGGCATACGCTGTGCAAAACCGGTGGCGTCAAGACCCAGAATATCGTAAGCCAGCACCTGGCATCCAAACCCAGACAGCCGACGGGCAAAGGCGGCACCCATGTTGCCAAACCCTATGATGCCCACCGTCTTTCCCATCACCTCCATGCCGCGGTTGGCCTCGCGCCGCCACATGCCGCTGCGCACCTCGGCATCGGCACGGGCTATCTTGTCGCATAGGGCAAGCATCAGCCCGACGGTGTGTTCACCTACAGCGTCGCGGTTGCCCTCGGGGGAATTGAGACAACAGATGCCGCGCCGGCCGGCGTAATCGACATCGATGGTTTCCATGCCGGCCCCCACGCGCCCGATGCAGCGCAAACGAACACCCCGGTCTATGACGGCACGATCTATCGGGAAGCGACTGCGTACAACCAATGCATCGTAAACGGCAACGACACCGAGCAAGGTGTCATAGTCCATATCGGGTTCGATGTCGACACGGCACCCCGCCTCCTGCAGGCGCTGCACATGCTCAGGGGAGACTGCGTCAGTGAATAGAATCCGTCTCGTCATCACCTATGTCCTCCTCATTGATGGTATGGAGTTGTTCTAACCAAGAGGCCCACTGCGATTCGCTCTCCTCTGCCTCCTGCCTGGAGCGGCGGTGCTCGGCCATCGTCTCGCCTGCGACAATGCCTGTCGGGACGGCAATAATGGAATAACCCAGAATCATGATGACAATGGCAATGAACTGGCCTACCGGAGTCACCGGAGTGACGTCGCCGTAACCCACCGTGGTGAGGGTGACCACTGCCCAATAGATTCCTTTGGGGATACTGGTTATCTGGTCGTTGTGTCCGTTCTCGACCATAAAGATAATGGTGCCGAGGATAACGGCGGCGATGTAGACAAAGAGCATGAATATAAGAATCTTGGCAAAGCTGTGGCGCAATGCGCTCATCAGACGGTGCCCCTCGGAAAGGAATCGTTGCATATGGAAGATGCGGAAGATGCGCAACAGACGCAACAGACGCAGCACCATTAACGAGTGGGTGGCCGGAAACAGCACACTGAGATAGGCCGGCAGGATTGAGACCAGGTCGATGATGCCGTAGAAAGAGAGAATGTATTTACGAGGTTTTCTCAGGCAATAGATGCGCAAATAGTACTCGACGGTGAAAGCGAGGGTGAACGCCCATTCCATGAGTGTCACGACAAAACGGACGACGGGGCTGGATATGACACTGTCCATCATGAGCAGCGCAGTGTTGGCCAGAATGGCGACCAGCAGCCAGACATCGAAACTCTTGCCAGCCGGTGTGTCGGCTTGGAAGATGACCGTGTAGATCTGCCGCTTGGTGATGCCGCGGAATCTCTTGGGCAACAGCACGGAGAAAACCAAATAGTGCATCAAGCGGCTCGCCTTGGGCAATATGGCGGACCAAAACATGATCCAGCGGACACGGCGGCGCATCAGTTTGTCGGAATCGGTTTTATCGCCTCTGTTCTGCAATCCCATCGGTATGAATCGGGTAAATGGTGTTTAACAAATAACGGTACATTGGGCAGGTTTTGTGCCGACAGACTATCTGTCACGCAGGTAATAGAGTGTGCAGGCGCAGGAGGGCTGCAGGTAGCGCCGCGCCGCGGAACGCAAGTCGGACGGGGAGAGAAGACGGTAACGGGCCGGCTCGTCGTTGACCCGCTGCAAATCACCCAACCACTGGTAGTAGCAGAGGTTGTGGGCCCGGTCGGCCACCCGGTAGTGGGAGAACAGGAATGTTGACTCGAATTTGTTGACGACCTTGTCGAGCTCACGGTCGAAGTCGGGCTCATCCGAAAGACGGTGCAGCTCGGCATCGACGGCACGCTCTGCCAAGGCCATATCCACCCCGTCGCACAACTTGCCCGAAATGACGAATAGCCCGCGGTCCAAATCACTCGTGACACAGGCGTCGATTTCGGAGAAGAGGCCCTGTTCCTTGACCAGACGCCGGCGCAGACGCGACGAGTCTCCATTGGAGAGTATGTCGGACAGCAGGTCCATGGCTGGAAACATGCCGTCATGGCGGTCGCACATCAGATAGGTGCGGTAGAAAGCGTCGGCAGCGACAGGCCGCCGGACGGTTTGACAGCGGGCCTGTGAGGGATCGGGTTCGGGAGGAAGGTGCTGTGCACAGCAAGGAGGCCGGCTGTCGACGATGGAGCCAAAACGGCGCTCCACACAGCTAAAAGTGCGGTCAATGTCAATCGGCCCTGCCACGGCAAGGATGGCGTTGGAAGGCCGGTAGTAGCGGTCGAAAAAGCTGCGGACGTCGTCCATTGAAGCCTGCTGGACATGGGCGATGTCCTCCCCTATTGTACACCAGCGGTAAGGATGCTGTGTATAACTGAGTGGACGCAGCAGCATCCATACGTCGCCATAGGGCTGGTTGAGATACCGTTGGTGATATTCCTCTGTGACCACACGCTGCTGCACCTGCAAAGTCTCCGGAGTAAGGTCCAGCCCCTGCATCCGGTCGGCCTCCAGTTGCAACGCCGCCTCCAAGTGCTGCACCGGAACAGTGAGGTAGTAGTTGGTGTAGTCACAATTGGTGAAGGCGTTTGATTCGCCGCCAAGACTGTTGACAACCCGATCGTAGTCGGGCACGCGGCGTGTGCCGCCAAACATCAGATGCTCGAACAGGTGAGCGAAGCCTGTGCGGTGCGGTTCCTCGTTGCGGGATCCGGCCCCGTAAAGCAAATTGACTGTAGCCAACGGCGTGTCTGTGTCGCGGTGGCAAATGACAGTCAGCCCATTGTCCAATATGCGTCGCTCAAAGGCTATCATTGCGATTCAAAATCGCAAAGGTACATAAAATTCCAGAATTAAACCCTAACCGGTCATCAGGATTTATGCCAAAATAGTGAATGTCGGCCTGATGGACGTTTCGGGTTGAACTTTGAAATCCGGAATTTGATTTTTCTTGGCCTCCGGGTGTAATTTTTTTGTGTGTACAAGGACTAAATAGTATATCTCAAAATTTAAAACACTATACCAACAGCTATGAAGTGCGGCAGACTCTCGACGCTCCTATGGATGGCAGGCGTTTTTGGTTTTATAACAGTGTTTACGGGCAATACGGCCATGGCTCAACCCGGCAACCGTCCTGCAGGCGACAGACCGCCCATGGAGGGTCGCGGGCCATGGAGACGCCCGGGGCAAAACACCGACCCGTCGGCCAATCTCCAGGCGCAAACGGTGCGAAAAAAGATTGTCGGCAACACCTACAAGGTTGTCGGAGCATTACGCGACAGTGTGAGCGGCGAGCAGGTGGCATTTGTAAACGTCAGTGTGCTGAACCGCATGGACAGCAGCTTCGTAAAAGGTGCATCGTCGAATCTGGACGGATATTTCGAGGTGAGCGGCGTGCCGGCCGGCGAATATCTGCTGCGGGTGTCGGCCATCGGCTACCGCAACTTCTACCACCCTTTTGCCGTGGAAAACAACACAGCCTTGGGCACCCTGCAGCTGAAGCCGGGCTCAACAACGCTACAGGAGGTGCGTATCACCGCCGAGCGGCCGCTCTATGCCATGGACGGCGAGAAGATGATATATAATGTCAGCGACGACCCCACCATTCAGACCGGCACCACAGAAGACGCGCTGCAGAATGCGCCGGGCGTGGAGGTCGATGTCGAGGGCAACATCTCGCTACGCGGCGTGAGCAGCGTGGAGATCTGGGTCAACGACAAACCCTCAAAACTTACCGAAGAGAACCTTAAAACATATCTGCAGACACTGCCTGCCAACGCCTTGGCCCGCATTGAGACCATCACCAACCCGTCAGCCAAATATGCCACTGACGCCGAGGCGGTCATCAATATCATCACATCGGCCCACATCAAGAGCAACCAGTTTGTGAGCTTCGGCATAAACGGCTCCAACCAGCCTTTCGTCAGTCCATGGGTCAGCTACATGTGGGCCAAGGAGAAACTGAGCGTCAACCTCTACGCCAGCGGCCGCTACTCGTATCGGGACAACACATCGGAAGGATGGTCGATGAGCCGCCAGGACAGCGGCAACGGGACCTTCGACACCACGCTCTACCAGACCGACACCGCCGGCAACGGCAACCGCAGCTACAGCGGCAATCTGTTTCTGAACGTCAACTACGAGCTGAGCCCGTCCAGCGAACTGTCGGTCAACGGCGGCGGATTCTATAACTACAACAAAACCTACAATAACCGCGCCACGGAGCAGTACTATCTCCTCCCCTCTCCCGACACCCTGCTGTACCGTATCGGCGACACAACCAAGGCACCGTCCGGCAACGCCCGATTTGGTCTCGACTACACAAAAAAATTCGACAACGAGGGCCACAACCTGCGCATCGGCATCAACAGCAGCTATTCGCATAACGCCAGCGACGAATGGTACAACCGGGATTACACCCTTTACACCATGCCGGTGCAGGACGAAGCCCGCTTTCTGATGACCCGGAGCCACAACTATGGGTTCAGCCTGGACGCACGCTACAACCGACCTTATAGCAAAGACGGAGAGATGAGCTATGGACTGCGTGCCGACCACCAGGGAAGCGACAATGACTACCGCCGGTATAACGACTGGGAAAAGTCGGTGGCAGACACACTGCGCACCTACCACTTTGACGGCGCGGAATCAAGCGTCAACGCCGATGTCAACTGGACACACCGCCGGGGTGGCTTCACCATCAGCACCGGCCTCGGCTACGGACTGGGACGCACATATTACAATTATTCCGACAACCCGCGCCCGGATGACAGCACCTTCTACACCCACAGCCTGCGCCCATCCATACATCTGACTTACCGCACCGCGGACATGAATAACTTTAAAATCAACTACTCCATGCGGATGCGTCACGCCCAGGAAAACCAGGTCAGCACATTCCGCCGATACGGCGAAGACAGCTACAGCACAGGCAACCCGGACGGGCTGAAACCCAGCTACACGCACTCACTCGAAGCCGGATGGCAGAAATTCTACGAGACCTTCGGCAATGTCGGCGTAGAAGGGTACGGACGGCTAAGCACGAACGAAATCAGCTCACTCACGGATGCGGAGTACGACGATCTGCTGGAACGTATCGTCTCCTATTCCATCCCATACAATATGGGCACATCATGGAGGTACGGGGCGTCGCTCAACATGACCTACCGCCCCAGCGGCTTCTTCAACGTGCGTCTCTATGCCAATGTTTACGACTACGGCTACCGTATGGACTATGAGCGCAACGGCATCGCCCAGCGGATTGAACACGACAAATGGTCGTGGAGTGTCCGCGTCAATGCCTGGGCCAAACTCTTCGACCAATATCAAGTGACTCTGTCGGCCAACTACAATTCGCCGACCATCAGTCTGATGAGCGAACGCAAAGCCCGTTATTCGCTCAATATGGGTGTACGCAGCGACTTCTTCAAACGAAAACTGTCGGTCTTTGTCAACGTGCAGGATCTTTTCAACTGGGGCGGACGCTACGGTTCCGGTTCGGAGAACACCAACCCCTACTATTTGAGCGAAAGCACCAATAAGATGGTCAACAGCCGCTATATATCTGTCGGCGTCACACTGCGGTTCGGCAAACTGGAGCTTGAACGCAACGCCAAAGACGGCTCCTCGGAGACAGGCGACACCCTGCAGTAGGACACGTCGGTACCGAATGGCGTTGCGACAGAATGACTTACATTTGGCAGAACCGCCGCGAAAGCACTTTTTTGAAAAAAAATTTGGTCGGTAAGGAAAAAGAAACTACCTTTGCAAACGCTTTCTTAAAGGAAAGACGGCAAGTGTCCAATGGTGTAATGGTAGCACATCTGACTCTGGATCAGCCAGTCTAGGTTCGAGTCCTGGTTGGACAACAAAGCAAAAGGGGAATTTCAATTTGATTGAATCCCCTTTTTCGTTTGCTTCATTGTAAATCACTATTATTAGCGATAGCAAATGTAGTGGCGTACATGTATCTTTGCACACGAAAGTATTGCCCGCAATGACTCTCAAAAATCTGGAAATAGGTGCGCTATGCCGAATCACCGCCGTCGGCGGCGATGGAGCGCAACGGCAGCACCTTTTGGATATGGGCATTATCCCCGGCACCCGGGTGCAGATGGTTAAACATGCACCCATGGGCGACCCTGTCGAAATTGTTCTGCACAGCTACACACTGACGTTGCGCAAAGCAGACGCGGAATACATTGAAGTGGAGCCCGTGACCGACGAGACGGCAACTGACGTTCAAAGCGCCGACAGCGCAGCCTATCTGGAAACACTGCACGCCCACAACGCCCACCCCGGACTGGGAGAGGAAGGTGTCTACCACTCCAAAGATGACGGAAACCCGCTACCCAAGAACACAATACTGACATTCGGTCTCGCCGGACAACAGAACTGCGGCAAAACGACACTGTTCAATCTGATGACCGGCGCCAACCAGCACGTGGGCAACTTCCCGGGTGTGACAATAGACCGCAAAGACGGCGTCATAAAAGGGCATCCGAACACCCGTCTCACCGACCTGCCCGGCATTTATTCCCTGTCGCCCTATACAGCCGAAGAGCGGGTTAGCCGCCAGTTTCTGCTTGAAGAACGTCCCCATTGCATCATTAACGTGGTGGATGCCGGCAATATTGAACGCCATCTATACCTCACCGTACAACTGATGGAGCTGGGCATCCCGATGGTACTCGCCCTGAACATGATGGACGAGTTGCACAACAATGGTGGATCTATCCGTGTCAACGAGATGGAACGTCTGCTGGGCATCCCCGTGGTGCCTATCTCCGCCGCCAAAAACGAGGGCATCGAGGAACTGATGGAACATGCCGTGCATGTGGCACACTACCAAGAGCCGCCTTTGGGCCACGACATCTGTGGCGCCGACGACCACGGCGGAGCCGTTCACCGATGTCTGCATGGCATTATGGACGACATTGCCGCCCGCGCCGCCGCGGCACAGTTGCCTGTACGTTTTGCCGCCGACAAGCTGGTAGAAGAAGACAGTGATGTGCGCCACAAACTGCAACTCAATGAAACGGAACAGAAAGTCGTGGAAGAACGGGTGTCGCGCATGGAGCAAGAGCGAGGCCTGGATCGCGCAGCCGCCATCGCCGACATGCGGTTTCACTATATCGAGCATCTCTGTGCCCACACGGTGGTGAAGCCACAGGAGAGCAAAGAGGCGCGACGGAGCCGGAAAATTGACAAAGTGCTGACCGGCCGCATCACCGCACTACCCATTTTCATAGTGCTGATGGGACTCGTCATTTGGCTCTCGATTGACGTCATCGGGGCTCCGCTGCAAGACTGGCTGCAGACCGGCATCGACTGGCTGTCCGCAGTCATCGCCGATGCAATGGAGCGCTGGGAGGTCAACGCACCGATCCGCTCGCTGGTAGTCGACGGAATATTCGACGGCGTAGGCAGCGTGGTGAGCTTTGTGCCTGTCATCTTAGTGCTGTTCTTCTTTCTCAGCCTCCTGGAAGACAGCGGCTATATGGCGCGTGTCGCCTTTGTCACCGACAAATTGCTGCGCCATATCGGGCTGACCGGGCACAGCATTGTGCCGATGCTCATAGGATTCGGATGTACCGTTCCCAGCGTCATGGCAACACGCACGTTGCCTTCGTCGAGAGACCGTCATCTGACAATTTTGTTGGCGCCTTTCATGAGCTGCTCCGCCAAAATACCGATTTATGCCTTTCTGGCCTCCGCTTTCTTCCCCCGTCATGGCGGTCTGTTGCTGGCCTGCCTCTACACAACCGGCATCGCCGTGGGCATCGCCGTGGCGCTGGCAGCCAAACTGCTGCACCGCAGACAGAAACCGGCTCCCTTTGTCATGGAACTGCCAAACTACCGCATTCCGCAACTGCGGAACGTGGCACACCTGCTATGGGACCGCACCAAGGACTTCCTGCAGCGCGCTTTCTCCATCATACTCATCGCCACAATCATCATCTGGTTCCTGCAATCGTTTGACTTCCGCCTGCAGATGGTGGAGGAAAGCGGCGACAGCATCTTGGCATGGATAGCAGGCATAATGACACCGCTATTCCAGCCTGTCGGACTGGGTCACTGGCAACTTGTCACCGCATTGGTGAGCGGATTTCTCGCCAAAGAAAGCGTTGTGGCCACACTGCAGGTATTGGACTGCGTGGAGCTGCTGACACCCGTCACCGCGATTGCCATGCTCGTATTCTGCCTGCTCTATACACCTTGTGTGGCTGCCATCGCCGCTATCCGGCGCGAGCTGGGAGGCCGGTGGGCTTTCTTCGTCGTGCTGTTTCAATGTGCGCTGGCCTGGGTGATGGCCGCCGCCGCCCACCTGCTGGCGTCTGTCATACTGTAGCACCATGAAAGCCCCCACCGTCATCGTCCTGACCCTCGTTGCCATCGCCTGCGCCTTGGCCGTCCGGCGGCTGCGGAAAGGAGGCCGCTGCAACGGAGACGGAAGCTGCGGTCACTGCTGCAAAGGTTGCGAAAAAAAAGACAGGGTGTAAGGGCTGTTTCTCAAACAAAAGACCTGTCCTCCTGCAGGAGGACAGGTCTTTTGTTTATGGCGGGTTGCCGTTTAGTTCAGGTCGTTTTTGGCCTGCGAGATATTGCTGAAAAATTGGATGCGCTCGAAACGGTCGCCGTCATGGCGATGCGACGCATTGAGGCGGCCCCGCATCTGGTCGACGGTGTCGCAATGGTGACGGACCATCCAGTCGTTGAGGAAAGCCACCATTTCGGTGATAGCTCCGACTCCCTGTTTATAGAGCACCGAGCAGACCTCGGCAGCCGAAGCTCCGGCGAGCAGCACTTTGACGAAAGCTTCGCCATCGACGACACCACCCGACGCCAACAACGGCAGGGCGGGCAGTTTGGCCGAGGTAAGCGCCGTCCAGCGCAACACCTCCGACAGTTCACTGCCGCCACTGAGCACCTCGCCTTTGCGCAAGGTCAGCTTCTCGATGTCGAAATCCAGCGGACTCATCTTGTTGAAAAGCACCACGGCGGCGGCACCCTCGGCACGCAAACGGCCGGCCAGCGGCACAACATTGGTGAAGTTGTGCCCCAGTTTCATGATGACAGGGATGGTGACAACGGATTTGACCGCCCGCAACAAATCGACGTGCTGCTGTTCCAAAGAACCATAACTATAGTCAAAGTCGCTGACTATACGCATAACGTTGAGTTCGATGGCATCGGCACCGGCATCCTGGAACATCTTGGCGTAAGCGGTCCACTCCGAGCCGGTGTAGCAGTTGACGCTGGCTATGACCGGAATGGAGCACAGTCTTTTGGTGTCGCGGATAAGGCGGCAGTATTCGTCAAGACAATGCTGTTTCTGATAAAAGCTGATGTAGTCATAACCTTCTATGGGGACATCGTCGTGATCCATGCTGTTTACCTGGGCCATGATTTCTTCCTCGAAAATGGATTTGAGAACAAGGGCGCCGGCACCGGCTTTCTCCATTTCCTGATTCTTTTCGGGCTGGGACGTCAGCGAACAACTGCTGACAATGAACGGATTGCGCAGTGTAAGGCCGCCAAATGATGTTGTAAGATCCATGAATGCTGAAACTATTGAATATTAGAAAGAAATATTATTGATTAGCGATTGGCGTACATGTCTTCGTAATACCTCATATAGTCGCCGCTGGTGACATTGTCCATCCAGTCCTGGTTGTCGAGATACCAGCGGACGGTTTTCTCGATGCCCTCTTCAAACTGCAGGCTGGGTTCCCAGCCCAACTCGCGTTGCAGCTTGGTGCTGTCGATGGCGTAACGCATGTCGTGGCCGGCACGGTCAGTGACGTAGGTGATGAGATCCCGATCGGCACCCTCGGGGCGTCCCAGCATACAATCCACAGTGTCAATGAGAACTTTGACGATGTCAATATTTTTCCATTCGTTGAACCCGCCTATATTATAGGTCTCGGCAGTTTTTCCGCGATGGAAGATGAGATCAATGGCACGTGCATGGTCCTCGACATAGAGCCAGTCTCGCACGTTCTCGCCTTTGCCGTAGACAGGCAGCGGTTTGCGGTGACGGATGTTGTTGATGAAGAGCGGTATCAGCTTCTCGGGGAACTGATAGGGGCCGTAGTTATTGGAACAGTTGGTGACAATGGTGGGCATGCCATAGGTGTCGTGGAATGCACGCACAAAGTGGTCGCTCGAGGCTTTGGAGGCGCTGTAAGGGCTGTGGGGCTGGTATTTAAGCTCTTCGGTGAAGAACCTCTCACCGTAGGCCATGTGGTGATTGCCGCTGGAAGCCTTGGTGGTGAAAGGTGGCTGGATTCCGTCCGGATGGGTCAGTTCGAGCGCACCGTAGACCTCGTCGGTGGAGATGTGGTAGAAACGCTTGCCTTCGTACTTTTCCGGCAGGCTTTCCCAATAGAGTTTAGCGGCTTGCAGCAGGCTGAGGGTGCCCATGACGTTGGTCTGGGCGAATGTGAACGGGTCTTTGATGCTGCGGTCCACATGGCTCTCGGCGGCAAGGTGGATGATTCCGTCGACGCGCTCAGACTGCATCAGCTTACAGACAGCATCGAAATCGCAGATATCCAAACGGACAAATTTGTAATTCGGTTTGGTCTCTATATCTTTCAAATTGGCCAAGTTGCCGGCATAGGTCAGCTTGTCGACGTTGATGATACGGTAGTCAGGATGACTGTTGACAAACAATCTGACGACATGGCTGCCAATGAAGCCTGCCCCCCCGGTGATAACGATGTTACGTGACATACAAGAATGGTTAAAGGATAAAATGACGTGCTTGACGGGAAGTTTGGTTTTTGCGGTCAACGTTTGCTGAATGTTTCGGAGGTGACCTCCTCTTTCATCTCGTCGATGAGGCGCAAGAGATACTGTCCATACTGGTTTTTGAGCATAGGTTGCGCAATCTCGCGCATACGCTCCTCGCCGATCCAGCCGTTGCGGTAGGCGATGCCTTCAAGACAGGCTATCTTCAAGCCCTGGCGTTTTTCAATCACCTCGACAAAGGTGCTGGCTTCGCTCAACGAGTCGTGGGTGCCGGTGTCGAGCCAGGCAAAACCACGTCCGAAAACCTGGACTTTCAACTCACCGTCTTCCAGAAAACGCTGGTTGACGGTGGTGATTTCCAACTCACCCCGTGCGCTGGGTTTGATGTTTTTAGCGACATCAACCACCTTGTTGGGATAGAAATAGAGTCCCACCACGGCGTAGTTGCTTTTGGGATGTTGCGGCTTTTCCTCAATGCTGAGACAGTTACCCTGACGGTCAAACTCGGCTACGCCATAGCGCTCGGGGTCGCTTACCCAATAGCCGAAGACAGTGGCTTTATGCTCCTCCTCCGCCGCCCTGACCGCATTGCGAAGCAACTGTGTGAAGCCGCTTCCGTGGAAGATATTGTCGCCCAGCACAAGACAGACACTGTCGTCGCCGATGAACTTCTCACCGATAAGGAACGCCTGTGCCAGACCGTCGGGAGAAGGCTGCTCGGCGTATTCGAAATGGACGCCATAGTCGCTGCCGTCGCCCAAAAGACGTTTAAAACCAGGCAAATCGTACGGAGTCGAAATGATGAGTATGTCGCGTATGCCTGCCAGCAACAGCGCACTGACGGGATAGTAGACCATAGGCTTGTCATATATGGGCAACAGCTGCTTGCTGACACCCTTGGTAACGGGGTAGAGACGAGTGCCGGAGCCGCCCGCAAGAACTATTCCTTTCATATAACAATGATATTCAGTAAAATAATATAATATATGGAAATATATCTTTCTACAACATTACATAGCAAAGGTAAGAAAAAAATTTGAACAAAACATATTTCTCGGATTGCGGTTCGGATTCAAAAAATAATTGTACCTTTGCAGCGGTTTTCGCCGGATACATCATCATGATGTTGTAAAGAAACGGCGGACGCTGTCCAATGGTGTAATGGTAGCACTCCAGATTTTGGTTCTGTCAGTCTAGGTTCGAATCCTGGTTGGACAACAAAGCAGGCAGGGCGCAGTTTTCGATGAAAAATTGCGCCCTGCCTGTTACAATAAAAGAACGGTTATAACGTTTTCTATTCATGCTCAACAAAGTCCTCATTATCTATACGGGCGGTACCATCGGCATGGTGCAGGACGAAAATGGCTCGCTGCACCCATTCGCCATGGAACGTATCTACGACGCCGTCCCCCAACTGAAACACTGCAGCTACGACATCGACTCATGCCAACTGCAAAATATTATTGACTCGTCAAACATGACGCCTGCATTCTGGGCCGACATCGCCGACATCATCGAGCGCGAATACAACCGCTACGACGGTTTTGTGGTTTTGCACGGCACCGATACAATGGCCTACACCGCATCGGCCATCAGCTTCATGTTTAAAAACCTGACAAAACCCATTGTCCTGACCGGGAGCCAGCTGCCGCTGGGGATGCTGCGCAGCGACGGCAGGGAAAACATTATCTGTGCGCTGGAGATAGCCGCCAGCAAGCGGGTACGCATCCCTGAGGTGTGTATTTTTTTCGAGAGCCACCTCTACCGCGGCAACCGAAGCACAAAGGTGAGTGCCGAGAATTTCGATGCATTCAAAAGCTACAATTACCCGTCGCTGGCAAAGGCCGGCATTGACATCATCTATAAAGAGCATCTGTTTCTGCCGATGCCCACGGAACCCCTGCGGGTGCGAAAAGTGTTCGACACCCGCGTGGCGGTGCTGAAACTCTTCCCCGGCATCACCCGGGAGGTGGTGCAGGCGCTGCTGAGCGCCCCCGACCTGCAGGGGGTGGTCATAGAGACCTACGGATCGGGCAACGCGCCTACCGAAACATGGTTTATCGACGCACTGGAGGCCGCTATCGCACGCGGGATATTGGTGATGAATGTGACCCAATGCAAAGCCGGAGCGGTGAAGATGCGCCAGTATGCCGCCAGTTGCGAAATGGACCGCATCGGGGTGGTGAGCGGGCACGACATCACGATGGAGGCCGCCATCACCAAGATGATGTACTTGCTGGGAGCTTACCCGGATAACAAAGCACACGTAAACAAACGACTGGAGGAAAGTATTCGCGGAGAACTCAACGGCCTCGCCGGAGATTGACACCCGACAACCGAAACAATCATGCACCGACTGCGTATTGTCATAACGGCACTGACAGCCCTCGCAGGGATAGGCTCAACGGCATGGAGCCAGATAGGCAATTTGATGTCGTTTGACGACAAGTTGCTGCATTACGGCATCCGGGTGGGGCTGAGCCGGTCCAAGTTTGACTTGGAATTCACCCGGGACGACGATATACGGACAGCGGTGCAAGGCACCGCGTCGTATTATTCCGAAGGATTCCATATCGCCGTAGTCGGAGACCTGCGGGTAGGCCGCTACTTCAACTTGCGTGCATTACCGGGAATAACGCTTATTGACAGAGACATCTATTACAACTGGGAGCCGGGCTATATGGCGGCGCACCCTTTGCTGGAACGGCACCGTTCGGTGGAGTCTGTCTACGGCGACTTGCCGCTGGAGATCAAATTCCGCGCCTGGCGATGGAACAACTTCCGTCCTTACCTGACAGGAGGCGGCAGCTACAGTTTTGACTTTTCCTCGCTGAGAAAAAACAAGAACAACAACGACGAATCTATCATCCGCCTTAATTCCAATGAGTTTCGGTACACAGTGGGAGTGGGGGCTGATTTTTTCCTGCGCTACGTCAAGTTCGCAGTGGAACTGAAAATGGCATTCGGCATCAACGACCTGCATATTTTGGACAACGAACTGTACACGCGATCTATCGACGGCATGCATTCGCGCACATTGATGATCAGCTTCACTTTCGAGGGATAATCACTCCGGCTTTTATATGCAGCAGATTGACATAACACTTACGCCCGAACAGTATGACGACAAAGGGCTGATGCGGCAGGCTGTGGCCAAACAGTTGGGGACCGCTGACAATGCCATAGGTCACATCGCGGTGGTGCGTCGCAGCCTCGACTCGCGACGGCGACAGGTGTGCTACCACGCCACGGTGGCGGTGTACAGGCCGGACGAGACCGTTCCGGCACCCGACTTCGACGGACACTACCGCGACTGCAGCCAAGCGCCGCCTGTCATTATAGCAGGCGCAGGGCCGGCCGGCCTCTTCGCCGCATTGCGTGCGTTGCAGTTGGGGTTGCGTCCGGTCATTGTGGAACGAGGCAAAAGCGTCGAGGAACGTAAGCACGACATTGTGCGACTGACACGGGAGCGCGAACTCAACACCGACAGCAACTGGTGTTTCGGCGAAGGAGGAGCCGGCACATACAGCGACGGAAAGCTTTATACCCGCAGCACGAAGCGCGGCGACGTCGGCGCGGTGCTACAACGCTTTGTGGAGCATGGGGCTGACGCCGGCATACTCATTGACGCACACGCCCATATCGGCACCGACAAGTTGAGCGGGATTGTAAGCCGGATGCGGCAGACCGTCGAGACCTATGGAGGCTGCTATCGCTTTGGCTGCCGGGTAACCGACTTGGTGATACGCAACGGACGTGTACAAGGCGTGCGCTGCGCCAACGGCGACAGCTACGAAGGTGTGGGCGTGGTACTGGCCACCGGACACTCGGCACGCGATATCTATTCACTCTTCGACACTCGAGGTTGGCTGCTTGAGGCCAAGCCTTTCGCCATAGGGGTACGGGTGGAGCACCCGCAACATCTCATCAACACCATACAGTATCATATAGACGGCAGCCACTACGACAAAGCCATGCGCCATCTGCCGCCTGCAACCTACAGTTTAACAGCCCAGGCAGGTGGACACGGCGTGTTCTCATTCTGTATGTGCCCGGGCGGAGTCATTGTGCCGGCTGCCACCGGCGAAGGCGAACAGGTGGTGAACGGCATGAGCAACTCCAGCCGCAACTCAGACTTTGCCAATAGCGGCATTGCCGTCACTGTCGCGCCCACCGACATACCTGGTTATCAACGCTACGGTGCGCTGGCCCTGTTGCACTTCCAGCAAGAAGTGGAACGCCGTGCCTACGCGGTGGCCGGCGGCTGCTACCAAGCCCCGATGCAGCGGCTCACCGACTTCTGCAGCGGACACGTCAGCAGCAGCCTGGGCCGCAACAACTATATGGGACCCACCGCCAGTTGCGCCGTTCACGAATTGCTTCCGCCATTTGTGACAACGGCATTGCAAGATGGGTTCCGCATTTTTGAACGCAAGATGCGGGGGTTCTTGACGGAGCAAGCTCACGTACTGGCTGTTGAAAGCCGCACCTCGTCGCCTGTACGCATCCCGCGAGACACCACATCATTGCAGCACCCCCAGTTGAAAGGGCTCTACCCTTGCGGCGAAGGCGCCGGCTACGCAGGCGGCATCGTGTCGTCGGCATTAGACGGCATACGGTGCATGGAAGCACTCGCCCGAGAGTATTCGGAAACAGTTGTCAAGCAATAATACCTTGCCCTTTGAATCATTTCGAACTACATTCTGACTTTGCGCCCATGGGCGACCAACCCGATGCCATCCGCCAGCTGGTGGAAGGCATCGAGGCCGGACAACGGGCGCAGGTGCTGATGGGTGTGACCGGTAGCGGCAAGACATTCACGGTAGCCAACGTCATCGCCCGGTTGAACCGCCCGACACTTGTAATGAGCCACAACAAGACTCTGGCTGCACAGCTCTACGGCGAATTCAAGCAATTTTTCCCCGAAAACGCCGTCGAATATTTTGTCAGCTACTACGACTATTATCAGCCTGAAGCATACATCCCGTCCACCAACACCTATATCGAGAAGGATCTGGACATCAACGACGAGCTGGACAAGCTGCGGCTTCGTGCCAGTTCGGCACTGCTGAGCGGCCGGCGGGATGTCATCGTGGTGTGCTCGGTGAGCTGTATCTACGGTATCGGCAACCCCGACGAATTCAAACGCGGCACTATCCACCTGAAATGCGGGGAGCGGTTGCAACGTGACCAGTTGCTGATGCGTCTGCTTGATGCACAGTATGTCCGCAACGAGATTGAATTCACAAACGGACATTTCCGCGTAAAGGGTGAAACAATTGACATTTTCCCTTCGTTCGCCGACTTCTGCTACCGCATCAATTTTTGGGATGACGAGGTGGAAAGTATTGAAAGTTTCGACCCTGTCAGCGGACAAAGACTGGAGCGTTTCGACGAAGCGGTCATATATCCGGCCAGTAACTTCCTGACCAACAAGGAAAGTATGGCCGAAGCGCTGCATCAGATACAGCTGGACATGTTTGAAAGACGTGACTATTTTGTAGAAGCAGGCAGGCCGCTGGAGGCCAAACGGCTGGAGGAACGTGTCAACTACGATGTGGAGATGATTCAGGAACTGGGCTACTGCAGCGGCATCGAGAACTATTCCCGCTATTTCGACGGACGGCAGGCCGGCAGCCGTCCGTTCTGCCTGTTAGACTATTTCCCCGACGACTTTCTGCTGGTGGTTGACGAGAGCCACGTCACCGTACCCCAGATTCGCGCCATGTACGGCGGCGACCGCAGTCGCAAAACAGCATTGGTGGATTATGGATTCCGCCTGCCGTCAGCGCTCGACAACCGGCCGTTGACCTACGATGAATTTTATCAACTCACAGACCAAACCATCTATATCAGCGCCACTCCGGCCGACTATGAGCTGGGGGAAGCCGAGGGAGTCGTTGTGGAACAGGTGATACGCCCCACCGGGCTGTTAGACCCCGTGGTGGAAGTCCGCCCTGCCGAGAACCAAGTAGACGACCTGCTGGACGAAATTGAACAGACGGTTGGCAAGAAAGAACGGGTGCTTGTGACAACGCTGACCAAGCGTATGGCCGAAGAGCTGACAACCTATCTGCTCAATCTGGGCATCCGCACCAAATATATTCATAGCGATGTCGACACACTGGAACGGGTGGAGATTATGCGCGACTTGCGCATGGGTGTCTTCGACGTGTTGGTAGGCGTAAACCTGCTGCGAGAAGGGCTGGATCTGCCGGAAGTGAGTCTGGTGGCCATCCTCGACGCTGACAAAGAGGGGTTTCTACGCAGTGACCGTGCACTGATACAGACCATCGGCCGTGCCGCCCGCAACGTGCATAGCAAAGCCATCCTTTACGGTGACCGCATCACCGGCAGTATGCAACGTGCCATTGACGAGACCAACCGGCACCGGGAGAAGCAGATTCGCTACAATATGGAACACGGCATCGTTCCGCGCCAGATCACAAAAAGCACCGAAGCCATTATCGGCACCACGTCTGTCATTGAACTGGCAGCCGAGACAGCCGCCAAATATGAGACATCGACCCCGGAGCAACATCGCTCCGCAGTGGCGCAGGCAAACAGCACGGAAAAAACCGCGGACGGGACACCCGTCCGGCCGGACCCGCGCACCAAAACACAGCTGCGCAAAGCCATTCGCGACACACAACGTAAGATGCAGCTGGCCGCCAAAGAGATGGATTTCATGGCCGCCGCCGGCTACCGTGACGAGATAAAAGCCATGCAGGCCGCCCTGGAGACCGCGCGGGGAGACTAAAGGCCAACGCAAGCCGCCAACTGAATATTTTTTCTTAGCTAATGGCTGAGACGGCGGTGCAAACAACAATCCGTTGTCGGCCTATAGCCGGACGGGAACCGGAACAAGTTGAAATGGACTGTCGCGACAAGGTTGTCGGATAGTCAGGTTCTATTCCTCTCCGACTTTGTCGGACTGGCCCAACCATTTGCCCAGGTTGGGCAGTTCGATGTTGCGGAAGACGGACCAGATGGAACCCATCGTGGATTCCTGATGGCCATAGATGTCGGCGATGAGGGAACGGTATTTGTCGAGAAGCACCGCCCGCTTGATTTTGAGTGTGGGCGAAAGCAAGCCGGTGGCGGTGCTCCACTCATCGACAACAAGACGGAAACGCTTGATTTGTTCGTGAGCGGCAAGGTCTTTGTTGAAGACCTCTATGACTTTCTGATACTTGTCGTGCACCTCGGGAAGCTGGATAAGCTGGGCGTTGTCGCGGTAATGCAGCTTGTATTTGAGCGCCCAGTAGTGGAGGGTGTTGAAATTGGGGACGATGATGGCTGAGGCGAATTTCTCATTCTCGCCGACTATCATGACCTGCTCGATGTATTCGGACTCGCGAAGCTTGTTTTCAATGAGCTGCGGGGCGATATACTTGCCGGCGGAGAGCTTGAATATATCTTTCTTGCGGTCGGTGATTTTAAGGTAGCGTCCGGCGACGAGGGTGCCGACATCGCCGGTATGAAACCAGCCGTCGGAATCGATTACACGGGCGGTGTAATCGGGGTCCTTGTAGTAGCCGAGCATAACGTGCGGACCGCGGGTAAGGATCTCGCCGTCGTCGGCAAAACGCACCTCGACGCCTTTAAGGATGGGGCCCACGGTGCCGATACGCACAAAGCCGTCGGCCGGGTTATTGACGGCGATCACCGGCGATGTCTCGGAGAGTCCATACCCCTCGTAGATATTGATGCCGGCAGCGGCAAACAACCGTATCATACGAGGCTGGATGCTGGAGGAGCCTGTGATGACGATGAGACGGTTTCCTCCGAAACGTTCGCGCCAATGCCGGTAGACAAGACGGTCATAGACATGCTGCATGAGCTGATAGCCGAGCGAGACTTTCTTGATAAGCGTATAGTCGTAACGGTAGCCGTGTTTAAAGGCACGGTCATAGATGCGTTTCTTGATACCGGACAAATCTTTGCCAGCAGCATAGAGTTTGTCGAATACCATCTCCAGCACACGGGGAACCGCGCAGAAACCGTGGCCGTGGATCTCAGCCAGGTTCTGGACGATGGAACCCATATTTTCGGCATAATAGATGCTGACACCTTTATACTGGAAATGGTAGTTCATGGAACGCTCATACATGTGGTTGAGCGGCAGAAAGCTGATGACCCTGCTGTCGGAAGTCATCGGGTTGACCTGCGCGTGGGCCAGAAAGTTGGAGCAAAGGTTCCGGTGGCTCAGCATCACACCCTTGGGATCGCCCGTGGTGCCCGAAGTGTAAATAAGTGTCATCCAGTCGTCGGGCTTGATGGCAGCCTTACGCTGCTCGATGACGGGGAGCCACTTCTCACGCGAGGCGATGCCGGCCTTGAGCACCTCCACCATACGATGTTCACCCTCGACGGAAAGGAGTGTAAAAATTTCGGGTTTTTGCTCCATGCGGTCAAGTGCCGGACGGATGGTGCGCAAAAGTTTGCCGTTGTTGACCAATATAAGGCGAGCCTCGCTATGGGTGAAGATGTGGTGATAGTTGTCGGCGCTGAGCGTGGGGTAGACCGGGACATGAATCAAACCCGACATAGCCAGAGCCATGTCGACAAAATTCCACTCCGGGCAGTTGGGGGAGATGGTGATGACCTTGTCGCCCGGCTGCAGCCCCATCTCGGCAAAACCGTATGCAAGATAATGGGAGTATTTGTAATAATCGTGGGAGCTGTATTTGATCCACTCGCCATTGACTTTCTCGGAAAGTATGTCCGTTTTTTGAGGATAGTTCTCTACAAGGTGATCAAGAAGATCGAATGTACGCGTGACGTTCATAGACGTTTGTTACAATAACAGATGCAAAGATACAAAGTTTCTATGAGGATTTCCGACAACTGCCTAAAAATTCATAAAACCAGCCTGTTCGATAAACTCGCTTAACGCTTGGGATATAGCGACATTGTCGCGTTTCGGATAGCGGATGCGGGTAAAGAGTTCGGCCAAGTTCGCCACGCCGTTCTGCCGCACCATCTCACGGTTGAATGGAAACTCCTCGCGAAGGCGGTGCAGACGGCGGATATCATCGTCGGAATATTCGTGGTAGGTGTCGCGATGCAGAATGGCGTCTATCGGCAACCGCTCGGACTGAGCCGGCTGTTCGGCCGGATAGCCCATGCAGAGTGCGACGACAGGCACCACACCGCGGGGCAGCTGCAGCAACGAAGCAATCGCGCGGGTGTTGTAAAGGACTGTGCCGAGATAGCAGAAGCCCAACCCTTCGGCGGCGGCGGCGACGCAAATGTTCTGCGCACAGATCGAGGCGTCGACGGTCGCGCTGAGCAGCCAAAGCAGATTGTCGTAAGGCTCGTCACAGCCGTTGAGCCGGCACCAATGGTGATAACGGTTGACATCGGCGCAGACAGTGAGCATCAGCGGTGCCGTGGAGCCTTGGCCGAAGTGGAGTTCGGCAAGCTGGCCGAGAAGCGGCTGCTTTGTCGTGGCGACAACACTATACAGCTGCATATTACCCGTATTGGAAGCGCGGCATCCGCACTCGATCAAGCGGTTCAGGATGTCTTCGGGGACGGGGTCGGGCTGGAATCGGCGCACCGAACGGTGTGCAAGCATGAGGGATATGGCGGCTTTTTCCATCGTATACGAGAGTTGTAGAATGCGGCAAAATTACAAAAAAAATCGTATCTTTGTAAATCCATTCTTTCGTCATGAAACAAAGCGAAAACTCCATGGAGCACGACGATAATGTCATCCGGCTGCGCAATCTGGCGATCTGCCACAGCGAAGGCATCCTCCTGCAAGATGTGAACCTTGACATCAGACGGGGTGAATTCGTGTATCTGATAGGGAAAAGCGGATCGGGAAAAACGTCGCTGCTGCGCAGTCTTTACGGTGACCATGCCATTGCATCGGGTGAAGCCGCCGTCTGCGGATACGACCTGACGAGGCTGAAACGCCGCCAAGTGCCGATGCTGCGGAGACAGATCGGCATCGTATTTCAGAACTACCGGCTGCTGAAAGACCGCAACGTGTATGAAAACTTGGCATTTGTGCTCAAAGCCACAGGCTGGAAGAAACGGGACGAAATGGACCGCCGTATCATGGAGACGCTGGAAAGCGTCGGGGTCAAAGACAAAGCGCTCTCCATGCCGCAACGCCTGTCGGAAGGCGAGCAGCAGCGAGTGGGCATCGCCCGTGCGCTCATCAACAACCCGTCGCTGATTCTGGCCGACGAGACAACCGGAAACATGGATCCCATCACATCGTCGGAAATCATAGAACTGCTGCAACGCATCAACCGCGAGGATGGGGTGACCATGCTGATCGCCTCACACGACTTCATGATGATTGACAAATTCCCGTCGCGCGTAATATGCTGTGAAGACGGGACATTGGTGAGCCCGGAATAAATCATTGAAATTCACAATCTGAAAAAAACACCTATGAAAAGATACCATATATGGGTCATGGCCATTCTCTCCGTTGTAATGCTGGCTCCCGCCGGGACCGCGACGGCACAGAAAACCAAAAAAGGGAAACGCGAAGTGTCACCCGTCATCGAAGGGCGGCAAAAAGTGCGTAAAACCGATTATGACACCATTTGGAAATTCACGTCGTTTGACTCCAAAAGCAGATACCACTGCCCATTTGACTACACCACGATGAAAGCGGTGACATCGGCCCGGCAGGAGGATTGGGGTGCCATGACGCCCGTCATCAACTATCTGTCCACCGTATCGCGTGCACCGATGCGGATGTGTGCCATCTTTGCCGTCAACCCCGCAATAGAAGACGACATCTACCGCCAGGAACTCGTGGAACAAGCCCGGAACGAAGCCATCGCCTCGTATGAAGATTATCGGGAGTGGAGCGAACGCAAATCCATGCGAAACAAGGTGCAGTTCTTTGTCGCCCAGGTGGACTACCGCTATTGGATGGGGACAGATTACTTCAACACCCCGATGCCGCAGGAAGATATAATCCACTTAGGCTATATACTCTACTTCGGCAGCAAAAAGACAGACCTGTTTCCAAGCGCCGCGACAGGTGCCAAGAAATTCAAGGATGTGAAATTTCTCCCCAACGACGCCACCGTCAGGGAATCGTATACAGACTATA
Source organism: Candidatus Hemicellulosilyticus sp. P3 (assembly GCA_001543385.1). Taxonomy (GTDB): domain Bacteria; phylum Bacteroidota; class Bacteroidia; order Bacteroidales; family P3; genus Colimorpha. The sequence goes on along the minus strand of LPNH01000001.1, from coordinate 218,511 downwards.
TGGACGAGTTGGCCGCCTATCTGAAAGACAACGACAGGCTGGAAGTGCTGCTCTGCGGCTACAGCGACAACACAGGCACGGACGCCTACAACCTGGGGCTTTCGCGCCAACGTGCCGTCGAAATCAAGAAAGCGTTGACACGACGGGGCGTCGAAGACTTCCGCATTGAAATCGAGGCCAAAGGCGACGCCGACCCCGCGGGCGACAACAGCACGCTCAACGGCCGGCTGGCCAACAACCGCGTGACCGTGACCATACAATAGGACGCGCGACAGCCAGACCTCCCGCCGCCATGACCGCCAAAGAGGAATACCGTGCATTATGTGAGGATCCGGCATTATATGTGCCGCTCTTCCAACAGCACTGGTGGATGGAGGCCGTATGCGCAGGAAAACACTGGGACGTGCTGCTGTCCCGTGACAAAAGCGGCGCCGTGCAAGCCGCCCTCCCCTATCTGTCGGGGCGCAAAATGGGCTTACGCTACATCATCCAGCCCCAATTGACGCAATACAACGGAATCTGGTACCGGTATCCGAAAGACGGGCTCACCGACAGCCAGCGGCTGACGTTCGAGAAACAAGCCGCCGACAGCATCATCAGACAGCTGAAAGCGTTGCGGATAGCATACTACCAGCAGAATTTCGCCCCCTCCATCACCAACTGGCTGCCTTTCTACTGGGCCGGCTATCGGCAGACCACGCGATACACATATCGATTGCCTGACATCCGAGACACAGACGCCCTATTCCGGCGTTTCAACAAAAACGAGCGACAGCGCCGCATCGGACAACTGCTTCCCCGAAGCGTCCTCACCACACTTTCGGCCGATGAATTTGCCGACTACCAACAACTGTGCCGGACGCTGTCCGCACAACACAACCTGTTGCCGCACGACCTTGTCGTGCGGACATGCGAGGCAGCATTAAATCGCAAGCAGGGCGTATGCTTCGCACTCGACAGCGACGACGGCGAACGTATGGCGGCCCTGTTCGTACCCTATGACCGCCAATGCGCCTATTACCTCATCCCGGCGTTAAACCCGCAGTTCCGTGACAAAGGCGCGATGGAGACACTGATATGGATGGCCGTCCGGCAACTGTCAACAGAAACCCGCAGCTTTGACTTTGAAGGCAGCATGGAGCCGGGCATCGAACAGTTCTACCGCTCCTTCGGAGCCGAACAGATCCCATTCTTCCGTCTATCCAGATGCATTGTACCATGTCTGACCTAAGCCGCCGTATCGCCGCAGCGCTCCCGGAACTTGACATCGACAGCTACCATCGCCGCTATTTGGAACGGATGCTGCCTGCCATGGATTACTACACAGACATCTACCGCCATTGTCTGGACAAGATGGCGCGGCTGTCAGACAAGAAAACCGGCGAATCGGTCTTGGTCGACTACGGCGGCGGGCACGGGCTGCTGAGCCTCATGGCCAAAGCCGACGGATGGGGACAGGTCATCTATATCGACAACAATCCGGACTCCGTGTCGACCGCAACCGAGCTGGCTTCCGCACTGGGCACAAGAATCGACACATTGCTATGCGGAGATGCCCGGGACCTGAACCGCTGGTGCCGGGAGCACAACATCGAACCCGACGCCATCATGGGAATGGATGTCATTGAACACATCTACCGGCTCGACCAGTTCTTCGAACAGTTGCCCGGCGTTCAGCAGGCCCGGCCCCGCATGCTCTTCACGACAGCATCCAACCCCTGCAATCCACTGAAATGCTACAGGCTGCGACGGGTGATGCGCAGCGATGAAAAAGGCGGCGACGGGCATCCCGGCTTTTACGCCTTGCGGCTGCAACATCTGACAAAGCGATGGGGCTTCCCCGACAAAAAAGCACGGCGCTGGGCCCGTCACACGCGGGGCCTTGACTACAACGACATCGACCGTGCGGTGAAAGAAGGCATCTTGCCCGAACCGGCAGACCGATATAACACCTGCGATCCCCTCAACGGCAACTGGACCGAACGGATTCTGCCGCTGTCGGCCTATCGGGAACTGCTTGAAACCCATCGCTACGGACTCAGCGTTGAAAACGGATGGTTCAACAGCGGCCACACCGGCATAAAACGGCCTGCCGCACAACTGCTCAACCGACTGAACCTACGCAGCTGCGCCCCCTTTCTCATCCTGACAGCCGAACCCATACACAGACAGCGATGAACATAAAATTTGTAGTGGTCTCAAAGACCGACAGTGACTACATACAAACCGGGATAAATGACTACATGAGCCGTCTCCGGCACTACATCCCATTTGAGCTGATATGCCTGCCCGCCGCCAAAGATCTACGCAACGCCACACCAGACATTGTCAAAGCGCGTGAGGCAACGATGATCCTGAAACAGATGGAACGGGCCGACAGGGTCGTGCTACTGGACGAGAAAGGAGAAGAGTACACCTCAACAGGGTTTGCACGGCAACTGCAAAAAACCATGAACAGCGGCATCCGCACACTGATGTTTGTCGCGGGCGGCGCCTACGGCTTCGACGCCGCTGTGTACGAGAAAGCCCACGCCACACTGTCGCTGTCGCAGATGACATTCAACCACCAAATGGTACGGCTGTTCTTTGCCGAACAACTCTACCGCGCGATGACCATTCTGCGCGGAGAGAAATATCACAACGCCTGAGACGGGGTGAAATCAATGACAGCGGCATCCTCGTCGAAGAAGATGTCGCGCAAAACCACACGTTCAAACACCTGCGCCAACTGCGGACTGCGGCCCAGATGAAGCATAATGCGACTGCTGTCAAGCAACTCCACCATCTCGGCACCGGGCTTGTCCTTGATCCTTCCAAGCGCCATCTTCAACATCATCTCTATTCCCATGCCGCCGGTATAGGAAAGAATCAAATCGGTTCCCTCTATCCGCTCAACCGTGATGTCAATGCCCACCGACGTGGTCTTGAACAGAACGTTGACCTCGGCACCGACACGCACCGTATGCCTGCCGCCGTAAAGGAGTTGGATTTGCTTTGACGACTGGCGGTAGAGGAGCGTCTGAATCTCGTCAAAAGTGATGCGGAACTGCATAGACAGGCGGTTACTGCACTACAAATTTGCGCATAGCGCCACCTTGCACGCGGTACAGGTAGATACCTTTGGGATAGGCGGTCACATTGATTCGCACCTCCCCTTCGCCGGGGACAAGCACACGCTGCTCCATCTGACGGCCCGTCACGTCGAAAACCTGCATGACAGCACTGCTGTTTTGCTGCAGCGAGTAGGGAATCATGACCTGATATGCAGCCGGATTGGGATAAGCGGCATGGAGGACCGCGTCAACCGGGACGGAGACACCGGCAAAACGGTTGCTGTCGTCAGGGGGTGTCATACCCATCAGAACTGCCTGACGGGTGTTGAAATTATACCGTCCACTGCCACCCGAAGGAGGATTGAGGCCATCGATACTGGCCATATTATACCAACCGTCGCCAGAACCGCCCCAGCCCCAATTCATACGGAAATAATTTGTCGAAGAGGGATGATATCCGTGACAGATAAAAGCATGCCCATTGGCATGAATATCGCCGCCCTCCGGTGACGAAGCTGAAAAATAGAGCGGAGCCTTATGGTCGATGCTGTAACGCAGGGTATCTATCCATCCATTGTCTGAAAACGAAGAACGGAAGACTTGAGTACTGTTTTTATATTTGAAATACCGTTTCATGGCACTCGGTACATCGGCGCTGACCGCCGACGTACCATCAACACCATAGTCAGCATCCACTGCCACGCCGATATGAAACATCAACTGCGCGACGGCTTTGATTTCGACAGAATCATTCGTTGAGTAAAGAGATGCGGGCATGTTCTCGTAATCATAATGAGTCTGGTTGAAAGAAATGGTGGTGGCGACAGCGCTCGTCCTGATGCCGTCCTCGCCATCGACAGTGTAAGTAGGATAGTATGCCTTGGTATAGCGGCCTACATTAGGATACTGCCAATAATGGACAATCTGGGCCAAGGCTGTGGCCACACAGCCCGTGACACAAAACTGGTGATAATGCACCGGACAATAAAGATTGTACGTAGGATTGGTCGCTGTGCCTTGGTCCCACTTGTCGTCGATAAGCCAATTGGTGGCCTTGCCGGCCGAAGCGTCAAGGGTGTGTCCTTCGTATTCCTGCCAACGCTTTGCCACCGCATCGGACGGCGGCAGGTGCTGCAACTGGGCGCCGGCAATCATTTCGGCATAACTCTCCACCCACCACAACATAGCCGGTGCCATATCGTCGACTCTCAATGTATCGTCGACCGAAAAACCGATCAGCGGCAACGAAGCCTTGTGACCGGCTACGATGGCATAGCCGTCATGTCCGACGTTGAAAAAGTAGGCCGCCGGTATGCCCAGCACCGGATTGTTAATCTGATAAACCAGACGGGCGGACGAAACATCATATTTCTCACTGCCGCGCTCAATGGCAACAGTATAGGCTGCAACATCACGCGCCAGCTCCACTGTGACATTGAAATCGTCGGCCAGCAGACGCCGGACAGGGGTACAAATGGTCAAAAGGACGAGAAACAGAATTCTGAGCGTTTTCATCATATAGAACTTTTAGTTGTGCAAAGTTACATAAAAAGGGAGAAATCCAAGTGTATTCAAGTTTAAAAAATCAAAAAAGCCCGTTCTTCTGCAAGAACAGGCTTTATTGTATGTCCCGACGACGGACTGTAGTACGGAACTACTCGGCTATCACCTCGACAGAAAGCTCTGCCTTGAGCTCACGATAGATGTTGACTGTGGCGGTATAAGTGCCCACACTCTTGATTTTGTCACCGTCGACAACAATTTTCTTGCGGTCCACGTCATAGTTGTGCTGGTTCATCAGCGCCTCGGCGACCTGCATATTGTTGATCGAGCCGAACAGCTGTCCGTTCTCGCCGACCTTGACGACGATACGCACCACCTTGCCCTGAAGGGCAGCCTGCAGTGTCTCGGCGTCTTTGCGGATTTTCTGCTCTTTGAAAGCACGCTGGCGCAAAGTCTCCTCGTGCATCTTCCGGTTGGAGGCGGTGGCGATGATAGCCATGCCCTTCGGAAGGAGATAGTTGTTGGCGTAGCCGTTCTTAACCTTGACGATATCGTCCTTGTAGCCCAAGTTGGCCACATCTTGTTTGAGAATAATTTCCATCTGATCTTCCTCCTGATTTTATTTAAGACAATCGGCCACGTAGGGCATCAAAGCGATATGACGGGCACGCTTGATGGCCTGGGAGACCTTCTTCTGGTACTTGTTGGACGTACCGGTGATACGACGGGGCAGAATCTTGCCTTGCTCATTGACGAACTTCAACAGAAAGTCAGCGTCCTTGTAGTCGATATATTTAATACCCAGCTTTTTGAAACGGCAGTATTTTTTACGTTGCGTTTCGACGGCAATAGGGGTCAGATATTTGATTTCGGATTCGTTTGCCATAATACTTTAATATTGAGACTTGCAGCCGGTGTCGGGCCGCGAGTCAGCATTCATACATGTTTATTCAGCAGCGGGTGTTTCGGCGGCAGCCTTCTTGGCGGCACGTTTTTTCTCGTTGTAGGCCACGGCATGCTTGTCAAGGGCCACGGTGAGGAAACGGAGCAACCGCTCGTCACGCTTGTAGGCCACCTCCAGCGTGTTGATGACGCTGCCTTCGGCTTTGAATTCAATCAGATAATAAAAACCATTGGTTTTTTTCTTGATTGGGTAGGCCAGTTTGCGCATACCCCAATTGTTGGTGTACACAATCTCCGCACCTGCGTTAGTCAGCAGGTCTGTGTACTTCTTCACCGTTTCCTTCATCTGTTCTTCAGACAAAACGGGAGTTACAATGAAAACGGTCTCGTATTGTTTAACCATAATATTGAAAATTGATAAAAAAGATGGAGCCACTTTGCGGACTCGAACCGCAGACCTACGCATTACGAATGCGTTGCTCTACCAACTGAGCTAAAGTGGCAATCAGAGAACAGTCCCGCTTTGCGGTCTTTGTTCTGAAAAAAAGAGGAGGATTTGAAAGGGTAGTCGGGGTGAGAAGACTCGAACTTCCGGCCTCCACGTCCCGAACGTGGCGCGCTAGCCAACTGCGCTACACCCCGAAATGAGTGTCCTGGCAGGGACTCGAACCCTGGACCCATTGATTAAGAGTCAATTGCTCTACCAACTGAGCTACCAAGACATATTATTTTCAGAAATCGACCGGCCTCGGCGCAATGGCGTTGGCGTAAAAGACATGGACGGTTACCGATTCCTTCCGGCAATATTTCAAATTACTCTCTGATTTGAGCGGAAAACGAGACTCGAACTCGCGACCCCGACCTTGGCAAGGTCGTGCTCTACCAACTGAGCTATTTCCGCTTACGAACTGTACTCCGGGTGGGACTTGAACCCACACGCCCTTGCGGGCAAGGGATTTTAAGTCCCTCGTGTCTACCATTCCACCACCAGAGCAATCGGTCAAACTGCCTGGGCTGACGGCGTGGAGGCGCGAAACCTTGCGGCCTTTGACCCTGTGAGCGGAAAACGAGACTCGAACTCGCGACCCCGACCTTGGCAAGGTCGTGCTCTACCAACTGAGCTATTTCCGCCTGTAAGCTGAATTTAGTAAATCAATGAACTGCGTTGCCTAAAACGGCTGCAAAGGTACAAACTTTTTTTTGAAATGGCTGCAAAAAAGTTATTTTTTCTGCACTATTTTTTTTATCTCATTGAGTTTCAACAGGGCCTCAATGGGTGTCAATGTATCTATGTCAATGTCCGCGATGCGGTTGCGGATGTCGAGCAACGTGGGGTCGTCAAGCTGTATGAAGCTGAGCTGATAGCCCTGCGGCGGCACGGCAGGCGCCGCCGCATCGCTCCTACGCCCTTTGACAGTGGTGATCCGCTGGCTTTTCGCCTCCATCCGCTGCAGCATCTCGGTAGCCCTTTTCAGCACCTGCGGCGGCATCCCGGCCATACGTGCCACATGGATGCCGAAGCTGTGCTCGCTGCCGCCGGGAATCAATTTGCGCAAGAAAATCACCTTGTTATCCACCTCTTTGACCGATATGTGATAATTCTGGATGCGCTCATAACGGTCCGCCATCTCTATCAACTCGTGATAGTGCGTGGCAAAAAGCACTTTTGGATGCGCTTTTTTGTTGTTGTGCAGGTATTCTGCGATGGCCCATGCGATGGAGATGCCGTCATAGGTGGATGTCCCGCGGCCAATCTCGTCGAGCAACACCAGGCTCCGGTCGGAGATGTTGTTGAGGATGCTGGCCGTCTCGTTCATCTCGACCATGAATGTCGACTCTCCCGAGGAGATATTGTCCGACGCCCCTACCCGGGTGAATATCTTGTCGACAACACCGATTGTGGCTTCGGCAGCCGGGCAGTAACACCCTATCTGAGCCAGCAGCACAATGAGCGCCGTCTGCCGCAACAACGCCGATTTACCCGACATGTTGGGGCCGGTGATGATGACAATCTGCTGCTTCTCCGTGTCGAGCGACACGTCGTTGCTCACATATTGGGTGCCCGGAGGCAGCTGGGTCTCGATAACCGGATGACGCCCCTCACGGATGCGGATGACCGCTTCGTCCGTCAGCTGCGGACGGCAGTAACGGTTGGCCATCGACACCTCTGCGAATGACAGCAGGCAGTCCATCTGCGCCAACCGGTGGGCGTCGGTCAGGATGGACGGGACTCGTTCGGACAGCGCCGTGACCAGCGCCGTGAATATCTGTGTCTCAAGCACCAGGATACGCTCGTCGGCACCCAGGATTTTCTCTTCATAGGCCTTCAGCTCCGGTGTGATGTAGCGCTCGGCATTGGCCAGTGTCTGCCGCCGCACCCACTCCGCAGGGACCTTGTCCCTGTGCGTATGCGTCACCTCAAGATAATAACCGAAAACATTATTGAAACCTATCTTGAGCGACGGTATGCCGGTGCGCTCGCTCTCACGGGCCTGTAGCTCGGCCAAATACTCCCGTCCCGAACCCGAAATGGAGCGCAACTCGTCCAGCTCGGCATTGACGCCCGCCTGCACAACGCCGCCCTTGTCCACACGGGTCGGCGGGTCGTCCACCACCTCGGAGGCAATGCGGCGGCACATCTCTTCGCAGGCATCCAGCTGTTCGGCGTAAGGCGACAACACGTCAACCTGCCGGCAGAGCGTCCGCAACTCCCCTACCGCCTCCAGTGCACGCCTTACCTGCTGCACCTCGCGCGGCGACACACGGCCAATAGCCACCTTTGAGGCCAGCCGTTCCAAATCGCCCACCGTGCGTATATGCTGCCGCATCCGGCCGGCCAAATCCGGCTCACGAACCAACAGGTCGACGACACAAAGCCGCTCCTCGATGGCGGAGCGATCTTTCAGCGGCATCGTCATCCAACGGCGCAGCATCCGCGCCCCCATGGGGGTAACTGTCCGATCGATGACATCGACCAATGTCTTGGCGTTCTCATTGGGGGAATGAATCAGCTCCAGATTGCGCATCGTGAACTTGTCGAGCCATACATAGCGGTCCTCCTCGACACGGCTCAGCCCGCAAATATTGCCTGTGCGGTCGTGACGGGTCTCCTGCAGATAATGCAATGCCACCGCAGCGGCGACAACCCCCTTGTCCAGCGACTCCACGCCGAACCCTTTCAAAGACGCCGTGCCGAACTGGCGTGTCAGCGTGTCGTGGGCAAAGTCTGTCGTGAAAACCCAGTCGTCGAAAGTATTGGTATAATATGTCTCCGGGAAAAGGGAGTGAAACAACTGCTGCTTCTGCCGCTGCAATATCACTTCCGTAGGACGGAACGAGTGCAACAGCTTGTCGACATACTCCCTGTCGCCCTGGGCGACATAAAACTCACCTGTCGACACATCCAGAAAACTGACTCCATGAATCTTGTCACACAAATGCAGGCCACATAGGAAATTATTCTCCTTGACTTCCAGCACCATGTCGTTGTAGGACACCCCCGGTGTCACCAACTCCGTGATGCCGCGCTTCACCAGCCCCTTGGTTGCCTTCGGATCCTCCAGCTGGTCGCAGATTGCCACCCGCAACCCCGCCCGCACCAGACGCGGCAAATACTGTTCCAGCGCATGGTAGGGGATGCCGGCCAACTCGGTGTATGTCCCCGCGCCGGCAGCCTTGCGCGTCAGCGTGATACCCAATATCTCCGAGGCTCGCTTGGCATCCGCGCCGAACGTCTCGTAGAAATCACCCACCCGAAACAGCAGCATCGCGTCGGGGAAACGCCGTTTCATCTCGGCGTGCTGCCGCATCAACGGCGACTCGGCATCCTGCTTCCGTTCCCCCTTCTTCTCCTTGGAAGCCATCTGTCTACCTGCGGTCAAGATATATCAACACATAATAAAACAGCGTCGCCAGCGACGTCAGCGCCGCGATGACATAAGTATAAGCCGCCGACCGCAACGCACTCTCGGCATAGGGATGTGTCTCGACCGAGGTGACGCTGTGCGTGTTGAGCCACACTAACGCACGTCTCGAAGCGTTGATTTCCACCGGCAGGGTGATCAGCGAAAAGAGCGTCGTCAGCGCAAACAGCACAATGCCGGCCAACAGCAGCTGCGGAAAACGGTTGACAAGCAGCACTCCTGCCAACAGCAGCCACGACACCCACCGGTTGGAAAAGCTCACCACCGGCACCAGCGTCGAACGCAACGTCAGCCAACTGTACGCCGTGGCATGCTGCACAGCATGGCCGCATTCATGCGCCGCCACGGCAGCGGCGGCCACACTGGTGCCGTGATAGACATCGCGGCTGAGATTCAGCGTGCGGTTAACCGGGTTGTAGTGGTCAGTCAGCGTCCCGTTGACCTCCTGCACCGTAACATTGTGTATATCATTGTCATACAACATCTTTTCCGCAACCTCACGCCCTGTCATCCCCCCGTTTGTGGGAATCTTCGCATAGCGCCTGAATTTACTTTCCACACTCTTGCTGGCTGCGAAACTCAGCAGCATCAGCGCAATAAAAACAATCCAAAAAAGATTCATAGCAATAAATTGTTGATTGAAAAAGTAACGCAGAAGAGACAATAAAATTGTTCATCCGCCACGGAAATCAAGTTTCAGACAGCCGCCGCATAATAAAGAAACGTCCATGCCACAAAGCGCAAAGCCTTGCCTGCCAGCATAAACAGTGCGCTCTTCCACGGCGCCACCCTGTAAAATCCCAAGGCGATGGCAAACAAGTCGCCCACGACGGGCAGCCATGTCAGCAAGGCCAGCCAGGCACCCCAACGGTCGACACGCGCACGCTGACGCTCCAGCGTCGACCGCTTCACCCGGAACCACCGCTCCAGCCATTCCCAACGGCCCAGCCATCCGATTCCATACGAGGTCAGCCCGCCCAGCCAGTTGCCCAGCGTCGCCGCCACCAGGCATGAGACCGGCTCACACCCCACAGCCAACATGCCCACCAACATCGCATCCGACGAGAAAGGAACCACCGTGGCCGCCAAAAACGAGCCCGCGAAAAGCCCCCACACTCCCCATTGCTGCAAAATCTCAAGCATCGGAAAAATAACGGAATAACCTCCATATTATTGCCATCCCCATCGAGCGAAACAGCAACAACACTGAATCCAAAGCAGGCAAAATCAAAACCGACTTGCCTAATATTGATGAAACACCACTTCTCACCGCCAGTCTCCGGTCATCTCCCATGTCTACGCTAAGTCGCGAAAAAACGACTGTTGACATATAGTTATCTTGCAGCCAAATAACGCACACTATGACATCAATAAGGGTAAAATTCAGGTCTTCCACGGTAGAAGGCAAAGAAGGAGGCATCTACTTCCAAATTATCCACAACCGGATGGTCCGTCAATTGAATACTGATTATAAAGTATTTGCGAAGGAATGGGATGCCAAGACGGAATGCATTATCGTAAATGGTTGCCGATCTAACCTTTTGTTAGGTATTCAAGAGCGTCTGGCTTGGGATGTGGCCCGTCTGGAAAAGGTTGTCTGCTCGTTAGAAACGGAGCGTCGCCGTTTCTCGGCAGACGATGTGATTACAACGTTCCATAAATTGACCAAGGAGTCCTCCCTCTTTACCTTTATGCATGGTGTCATAGCTCAACTGAAACAGTTGGGAAAAGTCCGAACTTCAGAGACATACACGGCTACACTCAATAGCTTTATGGCATTCCGCGAAGAACAGGACGTGCCTATTGATGGCATCAGTTCTGACCTGATGCTTCTCTATGAAGCCTATCTGAAAGCCCGTGGGGTTCGCATGAACACCATTTCGTTCTACATGCGCAATCTTCGGGCTGTCTATAATCGTGCAGTGGAGAAGGGATTGACTCCACAGAACAATCCCTTCCGTCATGTCTATACTGGAGTGGATAAGACGGTAAAACGAGCCATACCTATCAAGGCCATCAAAGCATTGAAGGAGTTGGACTTATCCATGAAACCATCATTGGACTTCGCCCGTGACATGTTTATGTTCAGCTTCTACACCCGAGGCATGTCTTTCGTGGATATAGCTTATCTCAAAAAGACTGACCTTCAAAATGGAATCCTGACTTATCGAAGACGAAAAACAGGCCAGCAACTCACCATCAAGTGGGAGAAGTGTATGGCAAAGATAATCACTAAATACCCTGAAAACAAAACAGACTTTCTTCTTCCTGTCATCAAAGAGCAAGGCAATGAACGGAGGCAATATGACAATGCCCTGCATTTGGTTAACTATCGCCTAAAGGAACTTTCGACTACACTGAAACTCCAGCGACCACTCACCATGTACGTGGCTCGTCACTCATGGGCCAGTGCAGCCAAGGCAAAAAATGTACCGTTGCCTGTCATCAGCGAAGGAATGGGACACGACCCAGAGGCAACGACACAAATCTACCTCGCTTCATTAGAAACGTCAGTGGTTGATAAAGCAAACAAGATGATTCTGGGATTGTTGTAAACAAGGATTTGTTTAGCAAAATTCTCAATCTCTTTCTAAGAGACGGATATTTGGGTACAAAGGTACTTATTTTCTTGCAAAATCCACCTTATTAGATAAGAAAACCGACTTTATACATGCCACTTTTTCACTTTGTTTAGCAAAAACAGGTAGAAATTGCTCCTGAAACTATGATATAAGTGGACTTTTTGTCTCTCTACGTCTCTTAGAAAGAGACGAATGGGGTGTACCCCCATTTAGTGCTTATTTGAGTTGCGGATATTGCTCGACAAAGCCCCAGAAGCCGATAGGCAAAAACATAATAGAACTCCCTCGTAGTGTAACAAAAGGTTTGGTCGCCTGTCGAGACACTGCGCTGGGAGTTTACTTTGATATAACAGATGGCAAGAATCTACGACAACATTGAAACAAAGTTCACCAAGGGATTACAAGACATAATCACTAATATGGGTGTAAAGCGTGTGGACTTCTGTGTAGGCTACTTTAATCTACGTGGCTGGCAACTGGTTGTCAATCAAATTGACAGCATTCCTGGTGATTATGTATATGAAGGTAACAAGCAAGAATTTCGTTGTTGTAGGCTGTTGATTGGTATGCATCAACCAGACCAAGAACTGGTTCGTCGACTTTATTCAAAAGAACAGATACCTGATGCTGCATACGCCCAACAGTGCAAACTGGAGATTGCCCGTGAATTTAAGAAACAACTTTTGCTTGGTTTACCTACAAAACAGGATGAGTGGACTCTTCGCCGCCTATCTGCTCAATTGAAGGATGACAAGGTGTGTGTAAAGCTCTATGTTGCAGAGCCCCTTCATGCCAAACTTTATCTGGCACATCGCCCAGATGACACATTCAATCCCATTCAAGCTATTATGGGAAGCAGTAACCTCACCTATGCAGGGCTTACCAAGCAGGGGGAATTAAATGCAGAGTTTGGCGACAGTGATAGTGCACAGAAACTTGCTGCTTGGTTCGACGACCGATGGAATGACCGCTTCTGTATTGACATTACAAAGGAATTGATAGAAGCCATCGACAACAGTTGGGCTGGCGAAGAAATAATACCTCCTTACTATATTTACCTGAAAACAGCTTACCATCTGAGTGCTGATACTCGAAGTGGCATCAAAGAGTTTACCCTGCCGCCCGAGTTTCAAAATGATCTTTTTGATTTCCAGCAGACAGCTGTTAAGATTGCGGCTCGCCATTTGAACAGTGAAAAAAGAGGTGGAGCCATGATAGGTGACGTGGTAGGTTTGGGCAAGACTATTACTGCCTGTGCTATAGCCAAGATTTATGAGATGACTTTTGCCAGCAGTACATTGATAATATGTCCTGCAAACCTTCAGGATATGTGGGATAAGTACCGTCGTCGCTATGACTTGAAGGCCGACATTATGTCGATGGCTAAGCCTATAGACATTGATAACGCTCGCTATTATCGCTTGATTATAGTAGATGAGAGCCACAACTTGCGTAACGAGAACGGTGTTCGCTATCGCAACATCAAGGCGCTCATTGAACGACAGGACAGCAAGGTACTGCTCTTGACAGCTACACCATACAACAAGGATTTCTCTGACCTTGCCAGCCAGTTAAAACTTTTTATAAGCGAGGATGATGACCTCGGCATCCGTCCTGAAGAATACATACGCTCGTTAGGTGGCGACCGCGCTTTCCTGCAGAAACATAGCGAAGTATTCATACGCAGTATCAAGGCTTTTGAACGCAGTGACAAACTCGACGACTGGCAGGAGCTGACGAAACTATTCCTTGTGCGCCGCACTCGCACGTTCATCAAGGAGAACTATGCCAAGACAGACCCAGAGAACGGACGCAAGTATCTGGAGTTCCGAGATGGACACAGGTCGTATTTCCCAGACCGAATCCCCAAAGCTATTAAGTTTGACACTGTAGAGGGCGACCAATATAGTCGTCTCTATAGCAGTGACATGATTGCCATGATGGAAGAACTGCGTTTACCTCGCTATGGACTTTCCCAATATGAAGACAAGGGTAAGACCGCTGATGCCTCTACCGATGATAAACAATTGCTTGAAAATCTTTCTCGTGCCGGTCAGCGCATGATGGGCTTCTGCAAGAGCACTTTCTTTAAGCGTATTGACAGTAGCGGGTTCTCATTCCTATTGACTCTTTATCGCCACATTCTTAGAAATGCGGTATTCATTTATGCCATCGAGAACAAACTGCCACTCCCCATCGGTGACGAGAATGCTTTACCAGAAGAATACCTTGATGATGCTGACATCAACGACATCTTCTCTCATGATGACGATGAGGAGGACCGCAAGGCTGGCGATGGGCTGATAGATATTCCCACTAACATGAATGTGTACATGGAGAAGGCCAAGGATTATTACAATACGTTGACGGTGAAAAACAATGTTTCTTGGATTAATCCGTCCTATTTCAAACGTACGCTCAAACAGCATCTTCGTCAAGACTGTGAGAAGATAATCTCGATGATCTTGCTATGCGATAAGTGGAATCCTCAGACCGATCAGAAACTCAATTGTTTAGAAGAACTACTGAAGAAGACGCACAAGGATGATAAAGTGTTGATATTTACCCAGTATAGCGATACAGCCAATTATATCTATCGTCAGTTGCGTAAACGTGGTTTCAAACATATCGACCGTGCCACGGGTGGTAGCGCCAATCCTACTACTATCGTTGAACACTTCTCACCTGTCAGCAACAAAGCAAATATTGCAAAGGAAAACGAGACCCGCATTCTCGTGGCTACAGACGTTCTCTCTGAAGGACAGAATTTGCAGGATGCCCATGTCATTGTTAATTACGACCTACCTTGGGCAATTATACGACTAATTCAACGTGCTGGTCGTGTGGATCGTATTGACCAGAGTTCAGAAAAGATCTTCTGCTACTCATTCTTTCCTGCTGAGGGGGTGGAAAAGATTATCCGTCTGCGTAAGCGACTCAACGACCGCATCAACGAGAATGCAAACATCGTTGGTAGCGATGAGAAATTCTTCGAGGGCAACGAGACCAACCTACGAGATATGTATAACGAGAAGAGTGGTTCATTGGACGATGATGAAGATGACAGCGATGTTGACCTTGCTTCACAAGCATATCAGATTTGGAAGAATGCAACGGATGCTAATCCGAAACTAAAGCAGATTATTCCAGCATTAAGCGATGTTATCTATTCAACCAAGCGTGCTGCTTCACCTATTGAGGATGGCGTGATTACCTATGTCAAGACCCACAACGACTACGATGTGCTTTCGTGGTACAACTCTAAAGGTGAAATCATCAGCCAATCGCAAAAGAAAATCCTCCAGGCGATGGCTTGTACGGCAGATACGAAGGTGGAAGAACCACTTGACAATCATTTCGACCTCGTGAAGAGTGCGGTTGAGAACATAAAACAGGAAACCACCAGTGTTAGCGGCATCCTGGGCAACCGTTTCTCTACACGCTACCGCATCATCGACCTCTTAGAACATTATTACAAACAACCACCTACGCTTTTCTTTTCTGAAGAGAAGCGACAACTCCTCAAATTGGCCATCGACGATATCTATAACTATCAGTTACTTGAAAGCACCAAGTTCATTCTTGGTCGTATGCTCCGTACCAGTACCAATGATGACACAGTGGAATCAGTGTTGGAGATGCACAAGAACGGTACACTTTGCCGAGTCGATGAATACCGCAACAAACATAAAGACCCGACTATCATTTGTTCAATGGGATTAAAATACCTATAAAAGATTACTTGCGCTATGAATATCAATCGCAGAACATTCAACCAATATATTGCAGACAGCGACTTCCGTACGTTGTTTATCCGTGAGATGATGTGGAATAATCCACAGGGGCAAACCACGTTTGACATCATAGTAGATGAATCCACCTATCGTTTTGAACAGATTGCTCAGCGAAGCGGGTTTCAGATATTGACATGTCAAGTACGAGAGATTCCGACGAGCAGTCTGGCAAAGAAAATCGACACTCGTCTTCGCCGACAAGCCAATGACTATATCTGTATCTATTTCCTGCAGAACAGTCAGCACCATCTATGGGTAGCTCCAGTAAACAAGGTTGAAAAGCGTGACTTGGTGTTGGTGGAATACGATAATGCAGAGGCTGCAAGTTTTCTCTATGAAAAGATGGATGGCCTGTCTTTCGATTTGGATGACCACACCACCATCATGGATGTAAAGGAGCGTGTGCAGGGAACATTCATCGTAAATTCCGAGAAGATAACGAAGGACTTTTACACAGGTTTTCGTAAGGAGCACACTCGCTTCGTCAATTTCATTTCCGGCATGGATGATGATATCGAACCGAAGAAGAATCAGAACAAGCAATGGTACACTTCGGTTATGCTCAACCGCCTTATGTTCTGCTATTTCATTCAGAAGAAGGGCTTCCTCGATATGAACGAAAACTATCTCCGGGAGAAACTTTCGTGGGTAAAGCGTGAAAAGGGGGAAGACCGTTTCTACGACTCTTTTTACAAAGGTTTCCTCCGTTCGCTGTTCCATAATGGGCTTAACTCACCTCGCCATGAGCGTGATTTCCAACAGAAGTATGGACGAATACCATATCTGAATGGTGGTATGTTCGACGAGCATGAACTAGAAAAGCAGTACCCCAACATAGACATTGCTGATGAAGCTTTTGAAAGTCTATTTACTTTCTTCGACAATTGGCGATGGCATCTTGATGACCGACTCACGGCAACGGGGCGTGACATCAACCCTGATGTGTTAGGCTATATCTTTGAACAGTACATCAACGACCGTGCACAGATGGGAGCCTATTACACGAAAGAAGACATCACTGAGTATATCGGACGCAATACTATCGTACCCTTCTTGCTGGATGCCACCAAGAAGACGACCGAGAATGCTTTCAAACCGAATGGCAGCGTATGGAAATATCTACAAGAAAGTGGCGACCGCTATATCTATGATGCCGTCAAGCATGGACACGAAGAGCCAATTCCTGACTATATTGCTGAAGGTATCGACACCACAAGACCCAACCTGTTGGTGCGTCGTAGTCGTTGGAACGAACGCACACCAGAACCTTGGGCACTGCCTACGGAGATTTGGCGCGAGACTGTGGAACGTTTGCAGCGCTACGAAAGCATCAAGGCAAAGATACTGAACGGTGAGATAATTGAAGTGAACGACTTCATTACCTGTAATCTCAACATTCGGCAGTTCGTTTACGACTATCTCCAAGACACCGACGACCACCTGTTTGTAAAACACTTCTATGCTGCTTTGCAACATGTTAGCATCCTTGACCCCACTTGTGGCTCTGGCGCATTCCTTTTTGCAGCCCTCAATATTCTGGAGCCACTCTACGAAATATGTATCACTCGTATGCAAGAGTGGAATGCCGCCAATCCCAAACTGTTTGAGAACGAATTGCATGAGTTGAACGTAAAATATCGCTCCAACATCCGCTACTTCATCTACAAGAGCATCATCCTGCGTAATCTCTATGGCGTAGATATCATGGTAGAGGCAACGGAAATAGCCAAGTTACGCCTGTTCTTGAAGATGGTGGCGGTGGTAGATGTCAATCCACGTGACCCGAATCTTGGGCTCGATCCTCTGCCTGATATAGACTTCAATATTCGTTGCGGTAACACCCTCGTGGGCTATGCAACAGAGAAGGAGTTGGAGTTGGGCGTGAAATATATGGATATGTTTGCCCGTCAGGAGTTTGAGAGTAAAGTCTATGATGAGATTGATATTGTTTCTACTGCCTACGACACATTCCGCAAGGTACAGCTGGAGCAGAACGCCGATTTAGAGACATTCAAGAATGCTAAGGCGCAACTAAAAGAACGTCTTGCCAAACTAAATGAACTACTCAACCAAAATCTTCATGCTGCCACCAACGCAGGTATGGACTATGATAAGTGGAAGAAATCACATCAGCCTTTCCACTGGCTCGCCGAATTCTATGAAATCATTTACGGAAATGGTGGTTTTGACGTAATTATTGGCAATCCTCCTTATGTCGAGCATTCGAATAATAATGTTACATATAGTCTAGCACACTTGGAATCTAAAACATGTGGAAATCTCTACGGCAATTGTATTGAGCGTGGGCTACAAATAGGTAATGAAAAAGGGAAATTTAGTTTTATTATTCCTGTAGCCATAACATGTTCAAAAAGGATGGATACTGTTATAAAATTGTTGAAAGAAAAAGCAAATTTTCTCCTTTTCGCCAATTTTGATGATAGACCCGGCAAATTATTCGAAATGATTGAACATTTGCGAGCTACAATTTTCATTGCTTCAAGAATGAACGGGAATGTTACACCTCGTATATTCGGCACAAAATACAACCGATGGTATTCCGAACATAGGAATCTGTTATTCCAACAATTGCGTTTTGTTGATGTCGCACATTTTGTGGATAATTTTACAATCCCAAAGTTTTCTGATAAGTTGGAGTGCTCAATAAACGATAAAATCCTTAAAAATAAGTTTGCCATCGCTTATACCTATGGTTTTGCCCCTAAAGATAATAATGTGTATTATCGTGCAGCTGGAGGAGGATATTTCCTTTTGATGAAAATACAAAAGAGTATAACATACATCGATGGTGTTCTGGAAGATGTTAAAGCAGAAAAGAGCATTTCTATTTCAAGCGAGTATAATAATGCTTGTGTAGGCTCTATACTATCATCGTCCCTTTTCTATTGGAACTATATTGGATATACTGATTGCAGAAATTTAACCAAGTCGTTCATTGACACGTTCCCAATACCCAAATCAGCTGCATCAGACGTAGTCCTTTCAAATGTGGGCAAAAAACTTTTTGCTAATTATGAGGACACTAAATACACAAAAAACACAACATATAAGACAACTGGTCGTAATGTTGTATATGATGAGTATTACCCAAAACTTTCAAAAAAATATATTGACGAAATTGACAAAGTCCTCGCCAAGCACTACGGATTCACGGAAGAGGAACTCGACTTCATCATCAACTACGACATTAAATATCGCATGGGCGATGAATTAGACAATAACGAATAATGACAATTGAATATCTCGGCAACTGCGATTTGCTCAACCAGTCCAAGACGGCATTCTTGGCTTCTAACACCATTCCGACGGACATGGTGCTACGTTGCTATGACTGGGCGCAGCAAGCGAGCCGGGGCAACGAGTGCATTGTAAGCGGTTTCTCATCCCATTTGGAACAACGAGTTCTCCATTTCCTGATAAAAGGTACATGTCCCATCATCATAGTTCTTGCTCGCCAGATGTACAAACGAGTACCCGACGAACTGCAACCACTCCTCGACAATGGTCGTCTGCTAATTATCTCGACAACCCCTGCATCGCGCCAATCACGCACCACAGCCTATGCTCGTAATCATTATATATGTGAATTAGTCGATAAGATTAATATGGTAGGTGCTAATGAAGGTAGTAGTCTTGCTCCACTTCAAGAAAACTTCAGCAACAAATTACACTCTATTTCGCTCTCTGATATTCCCCCTTACAATTTATGACACAGATACCAAATGTGAAACAGTTTGTTTACTCAGATAAACTATGCGTTTGAAAGAAGCAATTACCGCCATTTAAAAGTCATCAGCGATAAAGGACACATTTACGATGTTGCCAAGGACTACAAGTCACTATATGATATTGTGACGAAGTAGAAGTCTTAATGATATGAATACCATTTCGGGCGGAAAACGACTCATTTATATGTTCTTATTAAATTCAATTTGTGTTTATAATCTTCAGGGTAATCATATACAATCCCGACACTATAACGCGCTCTTGTTATCGCGACATATAATTTTGCCTTAATCTCAGGATTTTCTATTACCGTTCCGTTAAGAAGAAAGTCTAACATCTTTTCAGTCGGGTATATTAGTACGTGATCAAATGATTTTCCTTTCACCAGTCCAAAGTTATTAGTTGGATAGTTATTATTCACTCTTGATTTAATACTATATCTTAACTGCATGGCTTTACATTCCTCCTGATATTCATCCACATCTTGTTGCCTGACAAAATAGCAACCGACCCTCTTAGACTGTTCGTTATTTCCAGAAACAACATGTGACATGTTTGGGAAAATAGTATCAGACAACGCACATATATCTGCCGAGCATCGATAATTAGTATTTAAAGAATCTTTATCTATTTCTATTTGTGGCAGTTTAGAATTAAAGAAATCAATCATTTGGCTTCTAACAAATTTCTTGTTTTTATTACCCTTCGAAGTAATAAACACACCTTGTCTTGGATCACCGACGCATGTAACGTCAATACTGGCATCTACAAAAGCCTTTATTAATTCTTGATCATATCCAGATAAATCTTGTACTTCATCTATATATATTATGGGGAAAAGTGCTTTTAAGTTTTCTATAACATGCCCTTGCGTAATATCATTTAACCAAATTAAAAATTGTGCAATCTTATCTGCATAAATTGAACCATCACTTGAAAAATAATATTCATTGCTGCCTTTACTAATATATTTCGTAGATGTACCACCAGTCAAACATACACCTTTTATGTCGTCCTTATGTTTCAAATCTTGGTATGGTTTTACTCCATGAGACAGCATAAAAGTATACCATGGTAAAATCGTAATATTCGGCGGAATGCAACCTATTTTTTGATAAAACCTACTTTTAATCTCTTCCACATTGTTATCTGTATAGGTTGTTATCAAAACAGGTCGTTGTTCGTGTAGAGCCATATTTACCAGCGTCTCGGTTTTTCCAGAACCAGCAGCTGCTATAATCAGTTTACTCATTTGTCATTAGATATTGGTTGACCCACATGGCTTATCGCATCTAAAATGTATTGAGGATAAGAAATTGACTCTGTTGTTTTCAGCAAAGCCAAGGCCGATTCTCCTTTTTGTGAATGAAGATGTCGTAATAACTTTGTTGGTGTGTTATATTCCTCTCCAAACACCCGCATAAAAGTCTCTAAGCTATTAGCTTTTAACATCTTTGGCTCAAGAGTATTATAATTGAAATTATCGGGCAAAGATTCTGACTCGTCAATGCATCCTAGAGATTCTTTTGTGTCAACAGATTCGTCAAAGCATATTTTTATGTTTGAAACGGCATTGGAACCAAGATAATCTTTATATTTCTTCTTAATTGCTTCAACATCCCCGTCATTATCCGTTGCTACAGCAACAGACAAATTCAGTCTTTTGGCAATTTCTAAAAATCGGAGGAAAGCTAATCCCCTAACACATAAAACGTCAACGCCGTCCTCTATTGGGAATTTTCCATATTTATCTTTGTAAGCACGTTGAATAACAAGTTCGTCAGAATCGCCTTCTACCATTATAGTATGCTTACAGAGAAGCAATCTAAGAGTATCATAGCCTGCTAATTTCTCAAAGTATGAAGTGGTGTCTAGCGATAAATCTGTTAGCTTACAATAGCTGTCTTCAGAAAGAAGGATTAATGATGACAATCCTAATTTGTTTAAGACAAAACTACTATGAGTTGATACCAATAGCTGCTTTCCTTCAATCCTGTTATTTATAGTATATACTAATTCGTTTAGCTTTCCAAAAGAAAGATGATTTTCTGGTTCTTCAAGTAAGACAATGCCTTCGGGTATGCTAGTTTTTTTTATCAATGCCAATTTGGTTTTAACAATACACTGCTCTCCTTTTCCCATAAAATGAAAAGGAATCTCATTCATATATGCTGTCAAAGAATCTTCCCAGGCTCTTTTTGAGGATAGGTCAACGGAAAGAGAAATGTCTTGACCATCAATTTGAGCAAGATCGGCTAGCTTACTGTTGATTCCAATAATAGCATCATCACTCATAAAGGTTTGCTGGGCTTTCCTATAAGACTGAGTGATATTAATTTTGTCTTTTTCATCTAACTTATTACGCACAATATGAGAAACGTACATATCTGATGCTGTTTGATATTGTGTAGACGTATCGATGAAAGATGATTTATATGGAATACTCCTGGCAGTTATGTCGTCTCGATGAAAAGAACGCCAAACCACATGATAATATTCTATAGGTAATGTCGTCATTTCGTGAAACTCCAACAAAGAATTATACTCTGTTTGATATGATTCGTCAAAACATATTTTATAGTATAACCCAGAAGCTTCTACTGTTTGTGAGTTGTGATTTCCTTTCATTGAAGGACAATCATCAAAAAATATTTCTATTTCAATAGAAGGTGGCTCTATCGGAGTCCCCTCTTTGACTGACAGCAAATATTTATTAACTTCAACTTTGTTAAACAGATATTGGTTAATGTCATTACGCACATATTTCCCTTGATAAAAGCCTGTTAGAGCTAAATTTATTGCTTCAATAATTGTGCTTTTACCAATTTCATTAACTCCTACAATTATATTTACGTTTGGCGTTAATTCCAACTCAAACCAATCAGAAAAACGTTTGAAATTTTTTATACGAATTTTTGTTATATACATTTTCGTGATTTTTTCTTAGAAGGTTCAACTAATCGAGCGGAAACGGCTTTCTATTTCTGTCAACTTTTTCATTAACTCGGTAAAATCAAGTGCATCACCATAAATGAAACTTTCCTTCATCTCGTTGTAGTCCGCCTCATAAGCAGACTTCAGTTCGTCACTTGGTACAATCTGAATATTGGCAGGTAGCTCCTTGTCGTAATCCACATAACCAACATGATAGAACTTGCGACGATGTTCCACAATCTCATGATAGAGCACCAAATCATTAAGAGCTTTTTCTGC
>LPNH01000001.1:0-195723 GCA_001543385.1 Candidatus Hemicellulosilyticus sp. P3 | reverse complement strand
ATCTCATAAGGCTCGGACATTGACAACACACTAATCTCTACTTTAACCGTCGGTATTGCGTATGCGGCTTGGCTATCGTAGAGTGAGGGGTACTGAACGTAAAGCACAGAAGGGTCTTTGTCATGTGGAACCTTTCTTGGCTCACATTTTTCATTGGTTATGTCGTTGTCTGTGAGAACTGTTACTTCAAGCCCCATTTCGGCAAGTTTCGCCGATAACTCGTCCTTGAACTCACCAAACAGGAAGTCCTGTCCTTTCTCTCGAAGATTATGGATTTGCGTATTACTGGTGCAGCTTGCACAAGAGAGTTGCTTTACGTTCAGAAAATAGTCACGGCTCAATGCTAAATCTATATCTTCACTAAATCGGTTGATAATATCCCAGCCTTTACTGAGACTTGTGCCTGAAAAAGGGCATACAACACTGCCGTTACCCACCAGTCCTTCTCAGCAGCAGCTTCATCAATTTGCCGTGCCTCGACCACACCCTGTATCATCGCCTTTCGCTCGTCGAGCGAGAAATCAATCCATTTACTCATCGCTTTATTCCTTTCTTTATAACTTGTCGCATCCATACAGGAGCCAACAATAAATCATATTCTATGGTGTCAGTCTCAGGTGTTTCCGTAAACAGTTGTCCAATCCTCGCTTCAACATCCTGAGTGATGTTATGCTCACCGATGTTGCGTAATGCCTGTACCAATTCTGGCATCAAACGTCCTCGGAATGCAAAGTTCTTAGGTGCCCCATGCTTCAGAGTCACTGTCCGGTTCCCTAATTTCAATTTTCGCCCAGACCCAGTAGTCAGAAAAATAGTATTCATTGGTACTTGCGTTGAGAATCCTAAGCGATTAGCGGCTGTGGCTCCAGTTGGTATGACTTTTGCCTTATCTCGTTTAGCAATTTCTTTCACTAATTCGTAACATACACACCTTTGGCTATTCGTGTAATCAATCCTTCTTTCTCAAATATGGCGAGCAGCTTGGTGACGTACTCGACATCATACTGGGGAAAAGAAGAAACAAAGAATATCTCGCCAAACTTACTGCGAGTAATCCTTTTTCTAATCTGTTGTACTACTGCATTCTCCATTGAATATATCTATAAATTATGGTCGGAATAATAATAAATATTTCCGACCGCGAAGATACAAAAATTCTTTCATACCACAATACTTTAAGAGTTGAAATTAAGTTTCATTGGCAAATAATAGCGTTTTTCTTGTTGTATAGAGGCATTCTTATATAAATAATGTGTCGCTTTTACCTCGGGAAATCTACATTGACAGAAAAAGATGCCCCTAAATATAATAGTCATAATAGAGTCTCAATTCATTGCACACTTGTACGTTATTCGTAGTTCAAAAAAGTTAAAAACGTTAAATATTCGTCTTTTCCCCAATCTTTAGAATCTAGGTAATCACTTTTCTACCGTTTAAAGTGCAAGTAGTTGATATAAAACGACTTGCAAATTCTCGTCTGAATCTGATTCCTGCTGCAAAGGTGGCAAATCTATTTCATTCAGGAACTTGTCCATCCAGGAAAACAACACCGTACGGCTGCTGATGTGATACTTCTTGATGATCTTCTCTGCGGAAACATCGCATTCAAGGTATTCACGGACGATTAATATACGGTCGTCATCCGTGAACGTGTAGCCTTTCAACTCTACTTCGCGTGTCTCATACCATCCGGTGGCCTTGTTATACACGCGTTCTGTTCTTGTCTTGTGCTTCATTGTCACTTTCTTTTTGCCTCCTAAAGTGACAACTTTTTCTAGTCTAAGTCAATGACATAAATCCTAACAACCGATTTGGGATAATAATCAAGAACATCAAAGTCCAATAAAAAGTTGTACCTTTGCATCCGGTTTGGTCACCCCGACGGGTGCTAACAGGGAATCAGGTGCGAATCCTGAACAGTCCCGCTGCTGTAAGTCCAGCATGAGGCGCTTTCCTCAACGCCACTGCACGTCGCCACAGACGTGCGGGAAGGCAGAAAGACAGCCGAATGGACAAGTCAGAAGACCTGCCAAACCGCGCAGTGAAACGTTCTCGAGGAAAGAACTTCATGAAGAAGGCATACCGCGTCATATCACATTACGGGCATCGTGCCGTTTGGGCTGCAACCGCGCCGGGGGTTCTGTTCTGCCTACTACTCGTCTCCCCCGCCCTGCTCTGTGCGCAGAGCCACGACACACTTCGACGTGAGCGCCTGCAGGAAGTGGAGATAAGCGCTCAGCGCACTCCTGCCACGCTGCGTGTGGCGACACCCACGCAAGTGGTCACCATCGAAAAGATGCAACAGTCCGGAACTTTGCAACTCAGCGACGCGGTCAAGCAACTGGCCGGGGTGACACTCAAGGACTACGGTGGCATCGGGGGCATGAAGACTGTATCGGCACGCGGGCTGGGCAGCCAGTTCTCGGCCGTCACGCTCGACGGCATCCCCGTCGACGACACCCAGAACGGACAGGTGGACCTGGGCCGCTACCTTGTCGGCAACAGCTCCCACGTCAGTTTCAGCCAAGGGCAGCAGTCCTCGCCGCTGCTCTCCGCCCGAGCCTATGCAGCCGGCAATGTGCTTAATATGGAGACTGCCGTGCCACGGTTCGCTTACGATGAGCGGACCAAAATGAAAATGGCGCTGGAGGGCGGCAGTTACGGGCTACTCTCCCCCACCCTGCTATGGGAGCAACGCTGGGGCAGGCGATTGAGAAGCAGCTTCTGGGCCAACTGTCTGCATAGCGACGGAGACTATCCTTTCACGCAGTATTACACCAGCTCGCACCAGGACAGTTCGTCCGTCGAACGGCGCAAGCACTCGGCTGTGAATCTGTACACCGTCGACGGCAACCTGTTCCACGCCCTCGGCAGAGGCCACACGCTGACGACAAAACTGCATTATTTCAAAGGAGATTATGAGATTCCCGGAGCGGTCTCCCTCTACTCGAATGTCATCTCCGGACAACGCTCGGAAGAAGAGCTGGCTTTT
Organism: Candidatus Hemicellulosilyticus sp. P3; assembly: GCA_001543385.1. GTDB lineage: Bacteria > Bacteroidota > Bacteroidia > Bacteroidales > P3 > Colimorpha. Next base: position 192,731 of record LPNH01000001.1, on the reverse strand, counting down.
GCACAGACCCGTTGGCGCATCGAACGCGACCGGTGGTCAGCGCAACTGTCGGGCAAGATTCGGTACAGCCACGACCACTACCTCGACACCACGGCGGGCAACCAAATCTCCGACACGTACCGCCAGGGGGAGGCCTATTTGAGCGGCAGCCTGCATCGGACGGTGACGCATTGGATAGACGTAGACGCGGCCGTCGACGAGGATATCTCGCATCTGAACAGCGACCAGACCCAGCGGAACAAAGTGACACGGCAGCATCTATGCGCAGCGTTGTCGCTCCGCCTCCACAACAACCGGTTCGAAGCACAGGCCAACGCACTCTATACAGATGTCACCGACCGCCTGAACGACCTTGACACCACACCCTGCTGGCGCAGGCTGACACCCAGTCTCTCCTTGCTGTATAAAATAGACGAAACCACGACCCTGCGTGTCTTCTACAAAGAGACCTACCGGGCGCCCAACTTCAGCGAACTCTACTTTTTTCAGCTGGTGCCTCACAATCTGAAACCCGAGCAGGCGCACCAAGTGAACATCGGACTGACATATGCCTTTGCCGACACGACAGGTCTCTTCAGCGGGCAGTTGACCGTGGACGGATATTACAACCGTGTCAACGACAAGATCATCGCGCGGCCGACCGTCAGCCTGTATTATTGGTCCATGCAGAATTTGGGCATTGTTGACATCCTCGGTCTCGACGCCGTGCTGCAGTGCCGCATTGCCGACATCACCATCCACGGCAACTACAGCTTCCAATCGGCCATAGACCACACCGACAGAAACAGCGCCGCCTACGGCTACCAGATTGTCTATATTCCCCGGCACTCCGGCGGCGCCGATCTGCGCTGGGAGAACCGGTGGGTGAACCTGGGCGGCAGCGTGATGGCGACCGGACGCCGCTACAGCAACCCGCTGAACTCCTCCGAGACCCGGCTGCCGGCCTATTGCGAAGTTGCCATCCATGCCGACCGCAGCTTCCATCTGAAGCAAGGCACCGTGACACTGCGGGCATCCGTGCACAACCTGCTCGACACCCAATATGAAATTGTGGCCTCATACCCGATGATGGGGCGCAACTGGAAACTGGGAATCACCTATGTTTTTAATAAAAAACAACTATGACAAAACATTACAGGATATTGTTTTTGGGAGCCCTGGTCTCACTTATGGCGGGCTGCGCCAAAGAGGAGCAATCCAACAGCGACCCGGTCAAAAAACCGGGGGCAATCGTACTGAATGAGGGTAACATGGGGTCCAACAACGCCGCTCTCTCCGTCCTCGACCTCGACAACGGGAAGGCGGACAACATGTGGTTCCAAAATGCCAACGGCCGCAAACTTGGCGACCAGGCGCAGGACATGATACTCTACGGCTCAAAGGTATACATCACCGTGACGGAGTCGAATACACTTGAAGTCCTCGACCCCGCCACAGGCATTTCCACCCGGAAAAGCATGGGCAGCCTCAAGCCCCGCTATATTGCGGCACACAACGGGAAAGTGTATGTCACCTGCTACAATCCCCCCTGTGTGGTGTGCATTGACACCGCCACCCTTGCCATCGAAGACACCTGCCGCCTGGGCGACTACCGGCCCGAAGGTATCGCCATTGCCCAAGGAAAAGCATTTGTTGCAGGAGCCTACCACAAAAACGACTACAACCGCTTCGACAACAAGATATATGTGGTTGACCTGACCGTTTTTGACACGATGCCGTCCATTGCGGCCGGTTCCAACAACAACCGGATTGAACTCGTCGACGAGAACACGCTCGTCATCAACCACGGCAACGGCACAACGGCTTCGCCCAGCGGGATGTTCTTTCTCAACACCGCCACATGTGCCGTCACCGCCGCCGGCTGCGTGCTGACCCGGATGACTGTTTACAACGGAAAAGTCTACGGTTTCCATGCGCCCTATGGCGGCACACCCTCATTTGTCGTCGTGAACTGCGACGGCAGCGTGGAAGATTTCCCTTTCACACCCGCGTTTGAGGACATGGAGCAGAACGAGAACCCCTATGGCATTCACATCAATCCGTACAACGGCGACCTGTACATCACCACCGACGGCTCCTACCGGGTGCCGGGCGACATCTACTGCTTCCGCCCTGACGGCAGCCTGCGCTTCAAAACAGAGGCCGGCATGTTTCCGAGCAAGATTTTGTTTCTGACAATGTAATCACCAATTTATTCATCCATCTAAAATTTATTATCATGTTAAGAAAAGCATTTACATTTTTTCTCGGCTTGATATGCCTCACGACCATGCAGGCCCAAACCGAGAGCAGCATCGACGCCGACGACATACGCTACTGGGTGGGCGACGGCGACAACCAGGCCATCCTTGTGGTCGACTTTGGCACAGACGCCTACGCCTGGGGCTATCGGTTCGACGCCGAAGACGCGCCAACAGCGCTCAATATGATAACCGCCGTCGACGCCGCCGACCCGCGTTTGGCTTTTGCCATAGACTGGGCGACCTACGGCTACAACTTCTTCTACGTCGAATATCCGAAAAAACTCATGACCGAATCATATCGCTTCAAGGTTGACGGCACACTGGCGGAAGAAGAGGACGAGTTTTCCGACTATGACCTGGAGAACGGCACCATTGTCAAAGTGAGCGTCAGCTCCGACGATGTGTGGAGCACAGCCATCACACCGGCCACCGTGAAAGCGATGCCCGTGTTCAGCACCATCGCAGCGGATGACATCGACTATTGGGTGGGCACCGGCAGCAAGCAGGCCATCGTGGCCGTCTACTGGTCCAACCCCGACACCGCGCTGGCATGGGGCTACCGTTTCGACGGCACCAAGACCGTCGCCGACCTCTTCGCCGACCTTGCCGCCGCCGACTCAAGACTGACCACAGCCTCCAACTCCATCAACTATGTTTCGGACGGGGTGAACCTCAGTTTCCAAAATGTTGACAACAACTACCTGCAATTCGATGTCGAAGGGCTGACATGGCCGGGTTGGAACAGCGAGTTGCCTGACAATGCCTTTGTCCGTGTGGGTGAATCGCTCTTCGGCGAGGGCTATGACTCCACCTACTCCTACGGCAGCTGGTATCCCGCCGGCGTCATCTGGAGCACCAGGCTGCAACCCGTGGACGGCCCCGACGCTGCCGAGGAAGCCACCATCGACGCCGACGACATACTCTTTTGGGTGGGGAACGGAAGCAACCAGGCGGTTCTGGCCGTCAACTGGGCCGACACCGCGCTGGCATGGGGCTGCCGGTTCAGCACCGCCACCGTCAGCGTACAGGATGTGATGGACAGCATCGCCACCGCCGACCCTCGTTTCAGCTACACCTTGAACGGCAGTTTACTGGGCGACATCCTGTTTGTCGTGGCCGAGGGCGACACACTGCGCAGCGCCCCGGGCAGCTACTGGGAGAGCAAACGTAACGGCGTCAGCGACGCCGGCATGGCCCAAAGCCTCGAAAACGGAGACTTCGAAAAGTGGGCCGATCCAGCAGCAGGTGTCAAAGTCGACAGCATGTATTACGAAGGCTGGGGCTGGAGCTACATCTACGTGTACCCCATGACCATCTATCCTGTCAGCCAGCCCACCAGCGGCATCAATGACATTGAGACCCTCGCGGTGCAGATTTACCCCAACCCCGCCAGCACACAGCTTTCTGTGCGTTTCGACGCCCTGAGGCACGGTGCGGAGATGGCCCTGTACGACATGACGGGGCGCAAATGCTATACATACATGCTGGCCGCCGGCACAAGCCAAGCCATCGTACCTGTTTCGCAACTTGCCAACGGCATCTACCTCCTCCGTATGGGTGAAAATGCCGTCAAGGTGGTGGTGCGCCACTAATCCGATGCCGCACCATGAACAAGCAAGTTTTACCTCTCATCATGGCCCTGCTCCTGACTGTCAACCTGACAGCCCAGGAGCAGGGCCCGTTTTGCGGGCCCGTGGGCAGCGCCGGTTGCACCGCCATCGCACATGACAGCAGCGCCATTGTGGCGTGGGCCACAGGCTGCACTGTGGTGCGCGGTCCGGAGGACATCACGGACCCCGACGGACCTGTCGCCATTTACGGCGACGACACCATGGGCATCGGGCCAGCCGGCATCCTCACCACCGTGGCCGTGAGCCTTGGTGACGGCGGCACCGCCACACTTACCTTCGCCCGGCCCATCCGCAACGGCGAAGGACCTGATTTTGCCGTCTTTGAGAACTCATTCGACGACCACTTCCTCGAACTCGCTTTTGTCGAGGTGAGCACCGACGGAGAACGCTTCGTACGCTTCCCCGCCACCAGCCTCACTCCCGTCGAGACACAAGTGGGCCCCAACGGCAGAGTCGACCCCACTTACATCAACAATCTCGCCGGAAAATTCCGTGTGGGCTACGGCACACCGTTCGATCTGCAGGAACTGGCCGACAGCACCGGCATCAACATTGACAGCATTGTCTATGTGCGTCTGGTCGACGTGGTGGGCACCATCGACCCGCAATATGCCACCTACGACGCCTACGGCCACATCGTCAACGACCCCTACCCCACCTACGACCCGACACGCCAATTCCGCAGCGGCGGCTTCGACCTCACAGGTGTGGCGGTGTTGCACGAAAACATCCCGGCAGGCGTGTCGCAAGTCCATTCCGTCATCACCGGCTGCTGGCCGACGCCAGCCACAGACCGAATCCATATCGGCTGCTCAAAAGCCGACTGCACCGTCCAGATCCTCGACATCAACGGACGCATGGTCAAGACAGCGTCACTGCATCAAGGTGACAATAGCATCGATATCAGAGCATTCCCGACCGGCATCTACCTGCTCCGCGCCGAAGGAGCCACAAAAAAGATGGTCAAACGATAAGACTGCAAAATATAAAGACCCAACGGCCCTCACTTCAGGTGCCGACGGCGCCGGGGAGGCGGTGGTCGCGGAAGTGCATGGTGTCGATGGTGCGCCCCTCATCGCCATGAAGCGCCATAGCAAACTCGGCGAAGGATCGATGCTCCATGTAGAGGACATTATAGACATCGCCTACATTGTCAATGAAATGGGCGTCGCTGTCGGTGATGAAGTTGAAACGTTTGAGGTAAGCAAATTTTTTCAGGAAGTCCGACTTGGTGGTGAAACGATTGATTTCCAACCCATCGGCACGCAGGTCGGGGGGCACGAAACCCAACTGGCTCATCAGCGAGGTGGTACCTTTGTTGACATGTGCCGGCACGAAGAGCCCGCCGATACGGTGCACCTCTTCGTAGAGTCCTTCGACATCCACGTCCAGCGCATTGAGCAGATGCCAGGGCTCCTCCCCGACAATCTCGTCGTTCTCGTCGACCACCAACTGGTAGCCGAAGCGATCCTCGTCATTGGGGATAGGCGGGAGGTGTGCGTCGAGAAACGACTGCATGGCGTCGAGCTGGGCGTCCGTTTCGAAGTAGGCCAGGCAGTGTGCCTCCTCCTGCGAGGTGATTTCAACGCCGCCCAAGACAAACAACCCCTTCGACCGCCCCACCCGCTGTGTCACCTTCACCTGACGGGTGGTGTTGTGGTCGGTGATGGCAATCATGTCCAGGCCGCGTGCCAAGGCACGGTCCACGATAGCCGTAGGCGACATTTCCAAGTCACCGCACGGCGAAAGCACCGTGTGGATGTGCAGGTCGGCTTTGAAAGGGGTGAGCATTATTTATTGTTTGGCCTGTCGGATCGGTGTCGGGACCACGGGCGCTGACTTTCAGTCCTGCAACAACCGGTAGATTTTGCCCACCGTCTCGTAAGTCTGCATGGTGGTGCCGAGGAAGGGTATGCCCTCTTCGTTGCTTTGCTCATAAGTGTCGTCCGACGCCGTCAGCCCCTTGACCAGCACGACACACGCCAACTCCTTCAGCGAAGCGATGGCCATCACATTTTTATGGGTCTGCAGGGTCACCCACACATTGCCCGACTCGGCATTGCCCATCACATCGCTCAACAGGTCGCTTACATAGCAGCCGTCGATCTCACGGTCCAATCCTTGCGCACCTGAGAGGACCTGCAGATTCAATTTCTCCACCAAATCTTTTACAGTCATAGCTTTATGATATTTTAATTTCACTTCATAATCATTCATGCAAAGGTACAAAAAAAACTAAACATAAGGTAAAACTTGACGCAAGGCTTTCCGGCAACAGTATTTATTTAATATCTTTGCAATTACACAACATCCACCATGGAACATATTTACCAGAACCTCACCGAACTAATCGGACACACACCGATGCTCGAAGTCCACGGATTGACTCCTGACAGTGTCCGTCTGCTTGTCAAAATCGAATCCTTCAACCCCGGAGGCAGTGTGAAAGACCGTATTGCCGCAAGTATGATTTCGGCGGCGGAAAAGAGCGGACTGCTGCACCCCGGCGGCACCATCATAGAGCCTACAAGCGGCAACACCGGCATCGGTCTGGCCTGGGTGGGCCGGCAAAAAGGCTATCGCGTCGTGCTGACCATGCCGGAGAGCATGAGCCAGGAGCGCCGCGCACTGCTCAAAGCCTACGGGGCCGAGCTGGTGCTGACACCCGGAGCCGACGGCATGGCCGGAGCTGTCCGCAAGGCGCAACAGCTGAACCGTGAAACCGCGGGGTCTGTCATCCTGGGGCAGTTTTCCAACCCAAACAACCCGGCTGTTCACGAACAGACCACCGGCGAAGAAATCTGGAACGACACGGACGGCACGATAGATATTTTCGTGGCCGGCGTGGGCACCGGAGGCACGCTCTGTGGCTGCGCCCGATGTCTGAAACGGCACAAACCGGCGATAGAAATCGCAGCCGTCGAACCGGACACGTCGCAGATGCTCGCGCACGGGACGCCGGGCAGACACGGCCTGCAAGGAATCGGGGCCAATTTCATCCCTGAAAACTACGACTCATCCGTTGTCGACCGCATCATCCCCGTAACCGACCAAGAGGCCTGCGACTGCGTACGGCGGCTGGCAGCGGCCACGGGTGTGCTGTCCGGCATCTCGTCCGGAGCAGCGGTGGCCGCCGCAATACAACTCGCACAAAAGCCCGACAACGCCGGAAAAACCATTGTGGCGCTATTACCGGACACCGGCGACAGATATCTCTCCACACCGCTCTACCAATAGAATTGATTGAAACCATGTCTTACAGCGATACACTCCATGACACCATTGTGGCTTTAAGCGAGGAGACCCCGCAGGAGGCCGCCATGTCGTTACGAAAACACACCGAGCTCCCGAACGTCACACAGCTGCACCAGATGATGGAGCACGTTAAAGGAGCCTTCTTCCCCCATTTCTTCAGCAGAGACATCAGTGTCGACACCTGCAGCATCCACTCCATCCTGAGGAAACAGGCCGCCTGCGGCATCGCATTCACCCGCAACGTCGACCCCTGCTCGGTGCAAGCGGAAGCCGACGCTAAAACCCTGCAGTTCATCCGACAGCTGCCCGAAATCAAACAGATACTGCTTACAGACGTCGAAGCCGTGACACAGAACGACCCGGCTGCGTCGGACTTCACCGAGGCCGTGTTGTGCTACCCCGCCGTAAAGGTCATGACCTACTACCGTACAGCCCATGCACTGCACACATTGGGCATTCCCGTGCTGCCGCGCATCATCACCGAGATGGCCCACTCCGAAACCGGCATCGACATCCACCCGGCCGCCCGTATCGGATCCCACTTCGCCATTGACCACGGCACCGGCGTCGTCATCGGGGAGACCACCGTCGTCGGCAACCACGTCATGCTCTACCAAGGGGTGACGCTGGGTGCCCGCAACTTCACCTACGACCACGAGGGGCTGCCGCTCAACACACCGCGCCACCCCGTCATCGAAGACCATGTCACCATCTATTCCAACACTTCGGTGCTGGGTCGCATCCGCATCGGACATGACTCAATCATCGGGGGCAACGTCTGGCTGACACACGACGTGCCGCCCCATTCACGGGTGCTGCAAAGCAAAGCCGACCAAAACCGTTCCGCGGGAAACGGCAACGCCGATTAACTAATTCTTCGTACCTTTGCACCTGATACAGAAAACCGTCGATCGGACAAACCGATCCGCATTCACATAATAAAACATACCGTCATGGCCGAACTCTCCGAACAAGAACAAATCCGTCGCAACTCGTTGGCTGAACTCAAAAAGTCAGGCATCAACCCCTACCCTGCCGCCCGATACGAAGTCAACGCCACCTCGGCCGACATACTGCGCCGCTTTCCGCAAGACAACACGCTGTTCCAAGACATCAGCATCGCGGGCCGCATCATGAGCCGACGCATCATGGGCGCCGCCAGCTTTGTGGAACTGCAGGACTCCTGCGGGCGCATACAGCTCTACATCAAACGCGACGAGATCTGCCCCGGCGACGACAAGACGCTTTACAACACCGTCTTCAAAAGATTGCTCGACATCGGCGACATCATCGGTGTGCGCGGCTATGTATTTGTCACCCAGATGGGCGAGACCAGCATCCATGTGCACGAGCTGACCGTGCTCAGCAAAAGTCTGCGTCCGCTGCCCGTCGTCAAAGAGAAAGACGGCGTGGTCTACGACGCCTTCAGCGACCCCGAACAACGCTACCGCCAGCGGTACGTCGACCTCATCGTCAACCCGCAGGTGCGCGATGTCTTTGTGCAACGCGCCCGGATTGTCGACACCATGCGCCATTTCTTCAACGAACAAGGCTACCTCGAGGTCGACACCCCCATCCTGCAGAGCATCCCCGGCGGCGCGGCGGCACGCCCCTTCATCACCCACCATAACGCACTTGACATCGATCTCTATCTGCGCATTGCCAACGAGCTCTACCTCAAAAGGCTCATTGTAGGCGGATTTGCCGGCGTATATGAATTTGCACGCGACTTTCGCAACGAGGGCATGGACCGCACCCACAACCCCGAGTTCACCTGCATGGAGATCTATGTAGCCTACAAGGACTACATCTGGATGATGCAGTTTGTCGAGACCATGCTCGAGCGTATCGCCACCACGCTCCACGGCACCGCCACTGTCAACGTGTGGGGCAACGAAATCAGCTTCAAAGCACCGTTCCGCAAGAGCCCCATGCTCGAACTCATCAAAGAGCACACCGGTATCGACATCAGCGGCATGGACGAGGAGCAGCTGCGCCAGACCTGCGCCGACCTCGGCATCGAGACCGACCCCTCCATGGGCAAAGGCAAACTCATCGACGCCATCTTCGGCGAGAAGTGCGAACCCCACCTCATCCAACCCACCTTTGTCACCGACTATCCCATCGAGATGTCGCCCCTCTGCAAACGCCACCGCGACAACCCCGACCTCACCGAACGCTTCGAACTTTTCGTCTGCGGCAAGGAGCTGGCCAACGCCTACAGCGAGCTGAACGACCCCATCGACCAACTCGAGCGATTCCAAGAGCAGCTCCGTCTCAGCGAGAAAGGCGATGACGAGGCCATGTTCATCGATATGGACTTTGTCCGCGCCCTCGAATACGGCATGCCGCCCACCAGCGGCATGGGCATCGGCATCGACCGGCTGACCATGATGATGACCGGCGCCCAGAGCATCCAGGATGTGCTGCTCTTCCCCCAGATGAAACCCGAAAAACACGCCGCCGTCTCCTCCGACGAAGAGTTCGCCGCCCGCGGCGTGGCCGCCGAATGGATACCCGTGCTGCGTAAAGCCGGCGTCAACACCTTGACCCAACTGCGCGAAGCCAACATCAACAAACTCTTCAACGATTTGGGAGGGCTGCGCAAGAAACTGAAACTGGACATCCCGGCGCTGCAGAAAGAGACACTGGAAAGCTGGATAAACGACTGAACGCACCATGCTCCGAATTGAAAAATTTGAAGTGAACCACTATCTGGTGAACTGCTATGTGGTGTGGGACGGCGAAAGCCGCCGGTGCGCCATTGTCGACCCCGGCATGGAGACCGGGGACGAACAGTTGCAGGTCGTCCGGTTTATAGACAATCAGGGGCTCACCCCCGTCCTCGTTCTGCTCACCCACGCCCATGTCGACCACATCGCCGGCCTCCGTGCCACCTGCGATCGCTACCGCCTGCCCGTCACCATGCACCGCGACGGGGCCAAACTGCTGCGCCAAGCCGACGCCTACGGCTCGATAATGGGATTTCATGTGCCGTCGTTAGACGGACTCGACACCCGCCATGTCGACGACAACGACACGCTGTCGCTGGGCGATAACCCGATCGAATGCCGCCATGTTCCCGGCCACTGCCCCGGCAGCCTCTGCTATGTCCTGCACGGCGAAAAGGCCGTGCTCACCGGCGACGCGATCTTCCATTTCAGCATCGGCCGCACCGACCTGCCCGGCGGCGACTACGACCTGCTCGTCGAGCGGCTGCGCAGCCGCATCCTCACCCTCGACGGCGACTATAGCATCCTGCCCGGCCACGGCATTCCCAGCATGGTCTGGAAAGAGAAGAAATACAATCCGTTTTTGAAAGAATAATATCGTTTTGACCGTCCGCATAGAACCCTCCTGGCTTCGCGTCCTGCAACCCCAGTTCGACGCCCCCTATTTCGCCCGGCTCAGTGCATACCTGCACGACGAGTACGGCCGGACGGTGTGCTACCCTCCGGGAGGGGAGATATTCGCCGCTTTCGACCACACCCCCTTCGACCGGGTAAAGGCGGTCATCCTCGGACAAGACCCCTACCACGAGCCGCGGCAAGCCCACGGGCTCTGCTTCTCGGTGCGCGAAGGCACCGCCGTACCGCCGTCGCTGGTCAATATCATCAAGGAGATCAACACCGATCTGGGCACCGACATCCCGCCCACCCACGGCGACCTCGGCGGGTGGGCCGAGCAGGGGGTGCTGCTGCTCAACGCCACCCTCACCGTCCGCGCCCACCAGGCCGGATCACACCAGGGCCAAGGGTGGGAAACATTCACCGATGCAGCCATCCAGTCGCTGTCGGCACAACGGCAAGGCATCGTCTTCATGCTTTGGGGCAACTATGCCATCCGCAAAGCGCAACTCATTGACCGAAACCGGCACCACATCCTCACCGCCCCGCATCCCTCACCCTTGTCGGCCCACCGCGGATTCTTCGGCTGCCGTCATTTCTCGCAATGCAACCGCCTGTTGCAACAACAGGGCCAAACTCCCATAGACTGGACCCGCATCCGCTGACACGGGTCAGGACAAAACACCGGCATCATCAGCGGCCGGAACGACCGGCCCGCCTCATTGACAACCCGCCATGAACCTTGTAGAAATCCTCAGCGCATTTTTGGTGATGTTCGCCATCATCGACATCACGGGCTCCATCCCCATATTCCTCTCCATGCAAGAGCAGGGCAAAGTCATCAAGCCGCTGCAGTCCACCGCCGTCGCATTAGGGCTCTTCGTTGTCTTCTTCTACTTAGGCGACGCCGTTCTGCGGCTTTTCAGCATCGACACGCCATCGTTCGCTGTAGCGGGAGCCGCCGTCCTCTTCATCCTTTCGATAGAGATGATAACAGGGCGGGAATTTATTAAAAACGAGGCCTCCTCGTCAGGAGCGTCCATCGTACCCGTGGCCTTTCCGCTCATCGCCGGTCCGGGGGCCATCACCGCCCTCATCTCGCTGCGTGCGGAATATGCCGACATCAACATCATGGCCGGACTGCTGCTCAACATCGCCATCGACTACCTCGTCATCCGCCACCTCGACCGGCTGCAGCGCTGGCTGGGAGCGGACCTTATCTACGTTTTCCGCAAATTCTTCGGCGTGGTGCTGTTAGCCATCGCCGTCAAACTCTTCGCCGGCAACATCACCGCCGTGCTGAACAACTGAGGAAAAATTCGATGACTCCCTTTCTCAGAACGAGAAGTTCATCCCGGCCGACCAGAGGAACGGCAGTTGGTTGACACGCTCGAAGGTCATGCGGTCGAAATAGAACATATTTTTGCGGTTGTAGACGTTGGTCACCCCCAGGCTGACCTCCAGCAACGAGCGGCTGCCGACAGAGAACTTGCGTTTGGCACCGATATCCAAGCGGTGGTAGTCGGGCAGACGGCCTCCGTAAAGGGCGGCATAATAGACGCCATGGCTGCCGTTGGTGGTGGTGTAGTCATGCGCGATGCGGCCTGACGAGAGTTGTTCGTAGACGCCCTGTGTCTGTGTGAAAGGGAAGCCACTGCCGTAACTCCAACGGGCACTGATCTCCCACTCGCGCTGACGCCCCAGGGCATACGACACCATCAGGTTGACCGTATGCCGACGGTCGTAGTGGGGATGATAGGTCTGTATTTCGTCGGTACGTTCCACGTTGCCCAACGAGTAGGTGGCCCACACATAGAGCCGGTCGATATCGTAGCACAGGGTCATGTCGAGACCGTAGGCCACCCCGTCTTCTATCATATAGTCTGTCAGGTAGTACTGCTCTTTGTAATAGGCGCTGCCGGGGGTGGTGTAGGCGGCGTCGTTGCGGTCATACATCTTGTTGTGGTTGGCATTGAGCAACTGTTTGAAGCGCTTGTAATAGGCCTCAATGTTGACGTTTAAATGACGTGTAAAGTCATACTCTATACCGACAATGAGGTGCTGCGCCCGCTGCACACACCCGTTTGTATTCTCTCCACGGAAGGTGCCGGGCTTGTTCAAATCGCCCGACCCGGTCAAGAAACCGTTGAAGAGATTGACAATGTCGTTGTCAGACCGGGCGTCGAGAAACACCTGGCTATAGAAGCCTCCAGCCAGTTTGAAACGCAACCGGTCGGTCGCATTGTGTTTTAAAGCCAACCGGGGTTCAAAACTGCCCTCGCTGAGCGAACTGTAGTAGATATAACGCACACCCGGATCTAACAGCCACTTACCCCGCTGGGTGTGGTAGGTCATATAGAGCGAGATGTTGTTGGTATGCTCCTCTTGCGTGGTCCGCAGGTTGTAGGCGTTGTAGAAGGAGTAGTCCGTGGAGTACTGCTCCATGGCGATGCCGTAGCGCATCTTGCTGTTGCCATGAAAATTGGTGACACCGATGTTCATGTTGAAACCGTTGATGCCGCTGTGCCGCTCCCTGCCCGAACCGTCGTCGAGTTCGATACGGTAGTCGGAATAGGCCATCGTGCCTTCCAACAAGGAGGAGGTGCCGGTCACCAGCACGAAGTTGGTGCCCATTCCGTAATTGCGCCAGTGATAGTCGGCAATGGCCTGATATTGGCTCACCGAGTCATCAAAACGGAACCCGAAGAAGCTGATCTTGCTGCCCGACCCGGAGTTGACGCTCAACTTGCCGTAGAGGTCCAGAAAGTCGTAGGGCAGACCGTTGTCGGTATAGGGGTAGAGGGAGGCCGATGTCTTGGAAAGATACGAGTTTTTGGCCGAAAGTATGTATGTGACGGTGGATTTGCCGGTTGCGGTTTCACGCTTGAGAGGTCCCTCCAGAAGTGCACTGGCACCGAAGGTGTTGAAACCGACCTTGCCGCTGTGCCGGCGCTTGTTGCCGTCGCGTGTGGTGATGTCCATCACCGAGGAGAGACGGCCGCCGTATTCCGCACCGAAACCACCTGTGAATACATTGGCGTTGAGAATAATATCGGTCTCAAAAACAGAGTACAGCCCGATGGAATGAAACGGATTGTAGACGATCATGCCGTCGAGCATGCAGAGGTTCTGTATCATCGAACCGCCACGGATGTAAAGCTGGCCGCCCTGATCGCCCGTCGAGTTGACGCCCGGCAGCACCTGCAGGTACTGGGCCAAGTCGCCCTGTCCGCCGATCGACGGCATCTGCTGTATCTGCGACGCGGTGATTTTCTCCACCGACACCTGTGTCTGCGACCGGCGTTCTTCGGATCGGGACTCGGTAACGACCACGGACTCCAGCTGACGGGCCCGCGACTTGAGGCGTATGCTTTTGGTGAGCGTCTGGCGTCCGCTGAGCGTAAAGGTCTCCGTATATTCATCGTAGCCCACGTAGCGCACACGCAAGGTGTAGGTGCCGGCCGGGACGCGGTTGATGAGAAAGAAGCCGTTCAGATCGGTGGCGGCGCCGTGCGCTGTGCCGTCTAACACCACATTGGCAAAAGGGATCGCCTCGCCGTTGTCTTCGTCGTACAAGACACCTTTCACCGTACACTGCGCCGCGGCCATGAACGGCATGCACAACACCGCCAGCAACAGCGCCAAACCTCTATGTCCACAAATCATGTTGTTTTTGCTTTTTTTTATTCCAGCATGACAGCATTTATGCAATGGCTGCCGCTGAATCAATGTATGATTTTAAACACCAGCTCCTTCAAAATCTCGCCGTCTGTCACGGTGCCGGCGTTGCGGATGCCCTTGCTGCGCAAGTCCGCCTCGTTCAGATAGCCGATGCACGAGGCCAGCTTGCCCAGTGTGAAATTGCCGGCGGCATTGGCATACTCCTTGATGAAGAATGGATTGACACCCAGCGCTGTAGCGGCGTCGCTCTTGTCTGGAAGCTGAATGTAGATCATCAGTCTGACCAAGTAGGAGTATAGCGTCGGCAACACCATCTGTATGGGATTGCTTTTGGGGTTGGCAGCGAAATAATTGACGATACGGTTGCACTTCACCACGTCGCGCCGTCCTATGGCGGTCTGCAGTTCGAAGACATTGTATTCCTTGCTGATGCCCGTCACGCGCTCCACCACGGAAGCTGTGACTGCACCCTTTTCGCCCAACACGGCAAAAATCTTCGACAACTCATTGGCAATCAAACTTAAATTATTGCCCAACGACTCCGCCAGCAGCAAAGCACAACCGGGCAGTATGGTATAGCCCGACGACTCGACGTAGTCTGTAATCCACTGCGGCAGCTGGCTCTCATAGATCCGCTGGTAGTCAAACACCTCGCCGGTTTTCTTCAGCTGCTGAAACAGACGGGTGCGCTTATCCATCTTTTTGTGACGGTAGCAGAACACCAGCACTGTTGTCGGCGCCGGTTTGTCTAAATAGGACATCAACGGCTCCCAGTCGCGGATATCCTGCGCCTCTTTGACCAAGACCAGCTGCCGGGGCCCTAACACGGGATAGCGCTTGGCCATACCGACAACCGAGTCCATATTCACATCGCGACCGTAAAGCACCGTTTGGTCGAACGAACGGGAAACTTCGTCGACGACTTTGTTCTCGAAAAAATCGGAGAGCACATCGATGTAGTAGTTTTCTTCGCCCGTGAGCAGATAGACCGGAAGCAGATCGCCTTCCTGCAACCGACGCAAAACTGTCTGAATATTTTCCGCAACTTGCTTGGCCATGGCGTTACATCCAATTATTTTTAACGACAAAAATACATATTTTCCCGGAAAACATCCGCACTGTCCCCACGGCAAAGACTGTCCAGTGACGAAATTCACCTTGCGAGCACAACATTTTAAACCTAAAATTAAGTGACAATAAGGTTAATTAACATTTTTCGACCCTTAATTTGCACGTTTTATCATCAATAAGATATTTTTCAACCCGAAAGAACGACGTATGAAACATTCATTTGGCCGAATCGTCCCAAACGGCATACCTTTGCATGTGAAACAAGATTCGGAACACTATGAGAACAGCTGAACCCACACGACTTTTCGACTTGCTGGAACGCAGAAAAAGACAAGCTCCCCGACGTGCAGTATTCGGTTATAAGGAGAACGGGGCATGGGCGCATCACTACATTGACGAATATATCGAGAAATCAAACCTCATCAGCTACGCTTTGATGCACCTCGGGGTGCAACGCGGTGAAAATATAGCGCTTATCTCCACTGGCCGCCCCGAATGGAACTACATTGACATGGGTGTGCAACAGATAGGCGCTGTGTTGGTGCCGATCTACCCCACCATCAGCGAAAGTGAGTATCTTTATATACTCACCGACGCGGAGGTGCGGTATATCATTGTCGAATCGGAATCGCTGCTGCACAAGATTGAGACTATACGCGACCACCTGCCGCTGCTGCAGGAGATCTATACCATACAGCCTATCAAAGGGAAAGCGCGTCTGACAAAACTTTATGAGATGGGGTCCCGGGATCCGCAACCGGAACGGCTGCAACAGATTAAGGACCGCATCACCACTGACGACGTGGCCACCATGATCTACACAAGCGGCACCACGGGCGAACCTAAAGGCGTGATGCTGTCGCACAAAGGAATACTAACCAACGTACTGGGAATCAAAGATTCTCCGGACAAACGCTGGACCCGATCACTCAGCTGGATGCCCCTCTGCCACATCTATGAACGCATGATGAACTATCTGTACCAGTATCTGTGCATGGAGACATTCTATGTCGAGAGTATCGCCAAAGTGACGGAAAACGCACAGGAAGTTCACCCTTACATGATGGCCGCCGTGCCACGCTTCATAGAGAAGATGTACGACAAGATTTATCGCCGCGGGGAGAAAATGACGGGGATGCGAAAACGGATTTTCGACTGGGCGTCGGAACTGGCCTTTCAGTATGAGCTGAACCCCGCCAAGCGAAGCAGCCGCTACAATATGCACCGATTTGTGGCCGACAAGCTGGTCTACAGGACGATACGGAAGTCATTGGGAAAAAACTTCCACATGCTGGTTTCCGGCGGTGCGTCGATACAGCCGCGACTGACCCGTTTCTTCAGTTGTGTGGGGCTGGAGTTGTACGAGGGTTACGGCCTGACCGAATGTTCGCCGCTTATCGCCGTCACCAACACCTATGCCAAGGAGGGGCGCCGTGTCGGGTCGGTGGGGTTTGTCCTGCCCGGCATCGAAGTCAGGTTCGCTCCCGGAACCAACGAAATTTTATGCCGCGGCAACAATGTGATGAAAGGTTATTACAAACAGCCGGCACTGACCGCCGAAGCCATCGACAAGGAAGGCTGGTTCCACACCGGCGACACTGGCTATCTGGACGCCGACGGCTATATGTATCTGACCGGCCGCACGAAGAGCATGTTCAAGACTGCCATGGGCAAGTTTATCAACCCGGAGGTCATCGAGGAAAAAATGAAGGAGTCGGCATTCATTCTTGACATGATGGTGATAGGCGAGGGCGAGAAGTTTGCCGCCGCCATTGTCGCACCGGACTTCGACATGCTGAAGGATTGGTGTGTCCGACATAGAGTCTATGCCCAGACACGCGAAGAAATGGTGGCCGACCGTGTGGTGTTGGCCCGATACCAAAAGGTGATTGACAAGTATAACGCCACGTTAGGCGCCACCGAGCAGATCAAGCGGTTCCGCCTCGTCACAGAAGAATGGACCACCGCCAACGGATGCCTGACACCCACGCTGAAAATCCGCCGGAAGAAGATTGCCGCGCTGCACAGCGAAGAGATAGCTCAACTGTTTGCCTAAGCATCGCCGGACGGCCTGTCGTCCTGGCTCATGCCGGAGGTTGCCAGAATACGCCGGATGCTGTGCAACCGATGGGTATAGACACCCTCGGATGGGTCAAAAATTCCTTTCTCGTCCAGATTGTCGACGCGCACCTGGCCGGATGCATGGATGATGCGTCCGCCACCCAGCGCGATGCCCACATGCACCACCCTGCCCTCCCTATTCTGAAAGAAACAAAGGTCGTCACGGCGCGTCTCCGCAACCGAATCCACTGCACACCCCTGCTCCGCCTGTTGCCACGCGTCACGCCGGAGCGACACCCCTGCGGCAGCGAAACAGACTTGTGTAAGCCCCGAACAATCGATGCCCGACACGGTGCGGCCACCCCACAGGTAGGGCGACCCTAAATATCTGCGCAATGCCACATCGGACGGACTCGCCGCCACCGCGGCACACGTGTGCCGCCTCCCGGAGGCGAAACGCCACTGCTTGTTGTCAATCCAGCCCTCGTAACCGTCATGGTCGCATCGCACCAGCGTCCACGCATCCTCACGACGCAATACGGAGAAGGTGTCGCCGCGCAGCAGCTGGTTCACCATTTCCGACCGATCGGAGGGTTCGCGCCGCATGGGCACCGCAGACAGGAAGCAGTAGCCCCGCTGGGCAGTGTCAGAGTTTGCCATTGTCTATCGATATAACAATACGGTCGATGAGCTCGTCATGCTTGTCGTTCACGGGATCAAAACCTGTCTTCAGATTATATCCGAACAGGCGGGCAAAGAGTTGATAGAAAGAGGCCCGTAAACGGCCGCGAAGCTCGTCGACAATCTTATACGAAGTGCGCCCTGTCTCACGGTCGATGAGTTTGATGAGCACCAGCCCTTGTGAGAAAGTATATTTCTTTAAATCTTTGCCATATTCGTCAAGGAGCTGCCGCTCGGCCTGTTTGATAGCCGCACGGCGTTCGCCGCGCGGCAGGTTTGCTATTTCGACCTCCAGGGCATCCAACCGTCTTTTGCCCTCACGGGCAAAAGGCAGCATCAGTTTCACGTTGCGTATCAGTTTTCTGTTCTTGCGTATCTCCTGTGGGGTAAGCAACAGCGACGAGCTCTCAATCTGTACGTCTTTCAGATAGTAGAGCGGTATGGTGTCGCCGTCCACCACGGTGGCAAAACGCACCTTGCGGTCCTGCAGCGCCGTCTCGTATGGTTGCTGCGCACATACGATGCGCATTGTCCATAACGGTAACAAGAACAAAATTAGCCGTCGCATTATTAAACAAACTCATTTTTCGCATTTTTATTGTATCTTTGCGATATGAAGAAAGCTATCCATTCTTTCAACCTGGCTTACTATATCCTGCTGCCTGTCTCTATTCTTGCCACCCGCTGCCACTATAGGAATGTGGTGGTTCGCGGGCGCAGAAATCTGCCCCGCGGCGAACATTACATTATCGCTCCGTGCCACCAAAACGCGCTCATGGAACCTATGGCGGTGCTCTATTTCATGCACCGTTCCACCGTTTTTTTAGCCCGTGCCGATATCTTCGCCAACCCCACTGTTCACCGTATTCTCACCTTTTTGAAAATCCTGCCCGTTTACCGCATCCGCGACGGCAAATCGTCGCTGGCAAAAAACGAGGCCATATTCGATGCGTCGAAACAGGTGCTGCTGAACCGCGTGCCGCTGTGCCTCATGGCCGAGGGGCGCCACAACGACCGACATCAGCTGCTCCCGTTGGTGAAAGGTATGTTCCGTATTGCCGGCGAAACACAGTCTGAACTGGGGAAAGAACCGCTTTATATAGTCCCTGCCGGCATTGACTTCGACCACTATGAAGCGCCTTACAGCAATCTAGTCGTCGACATCGGGGAGCCCATCCCTGTGCAACCCTTTATGCAACAATTCGAAACCGACGAGCCAGTGGCGCTGAACCAAATGCGCGAACGACTGTCCACGGCGCTCAAGCAGCAGATGCACCATATTGAAAGCAAGGTTTATTATGACGAGGTCTACGCCCTGTGCCATATACTGAACCCGTCGTGGCGCAAGTCCAAGCACCGCCGCAACACTGCATGGCAACGCTTCGTCACCCGGCGTGAGATTGCCTGGTATTTCAACGCCACTGTCAATGACGGGGACAACGAGTTGCCTGAGTCTATCCGCCAGGCTCGCGCTTTTTTAGACATCTGCCGGCGGCGACGTCTCAACATCCGCACGGCGGCGGACCACTGGAACCTTGCCGAAACGGTTGGCATGACCGCCGCCGTGGCGGCGCTGGCTGTCGCCGCCGCCATCTGTCAACCTTTGCGCAATGTGTTTTTATGGTCACTGATGTGCAACCCTCTGCCGATAGTGCCCACGCACCTGATTCCTAAACGATGGGTCAAAGACCCTCAGTTCCGCAGTTCGTTCAATTACGGCATCCGGCTCATCGTCTCACTGATCTATATCCTCGCCTGCGCCGTCATCGTCGGATGCAGCCGTGGACTGGCCTGGGGTGTTCTGGCGCTGCTCACAGCCCTCGTGGTGGCTCGCCTCAACGCCTTGCTCCACCCCCTGCTGCGCCAATGGCTGCAAAACCTGCGCCGGCATTGGCTCTGTCTCATCCACCCGGCCGACATGCGCCGTCTGCGCCAGATCCAAAGGGATATCTGTCTTACCGTCTCCTGTCGCCCTTAAGAATAAACTGTTTCGACAGCGAGGGGGCGGAATGTCGGCCGAGAAAGGGGATGACCGTCTGT
Source organism: Candidatus Hemicellulosilyticus sp. P3 (assembly GCA_001543385.1). Lineage (GTDB taxonomy): Bacteria > Bacteroidota > Bacteroidia > Bacteroidales > P3 > Colimorpha. Next base: position 172,721 of record LPNH01000001.1, on the reverse strand, counting down.
TAGATGTCTATAAGTAGCGCAGGCCCCGTGTGCTCCGTCGGGCGCCCTGGCCTATGCCAAGGTTGTATTGCAACTTGATGCCGGCTTTGAAACAACCGACGGATTTCACCTTGTCTGTCTGCACGGAATTATGGTAGTACAACTCATTGGTGTTCAGAGTAATCGACGCTGTATTGGCGGCATTGTTGAGTTTGGCGGAATTGACCGACATATCCATAAACACTCCCACCGAGAGCGACGAGGCTCCGCCATAGAATGCCACATTGTAGCCGATTTCAGCCGAGGCCATCACGTAGAACATTAACAGCTGGTGCCGCTGTTTGTCGTAGAGATCCACCTCGCCGGATGCACCGTCATAGCTGTTGACATGCAACGGGTTGGAGAGCACTGTCCCTGACCCCAGCACTTCGTCGAGGTAAAGATCGCTCTTGTCATAAGTATAGTCGGCATGCATAGCGACGGGAACAGCCACTTTCAGACCCATGTTCCAATACCATTTGCGGTACTGCATGGCGAGCAAGACAGGGACTTCTACGAAGTAGGTCTTATAGGTTTCGTCGACCCGGCCCGTTTTCAAGTGATAGCGGGCATTTACTGTCCATAATGTCGAACCGTCGCCGACCTGGACGTTGCCCGTCCCGTAAGAGAGCACATCGCTCTCGTAGTAGCCGCTGCTCATGCGGTTGATATGGACACCTGTGGAGAATCCGATGTAGTTGTTGATGTAGCAAGTGTAGTTGACGTTGAATCCAAAGGTGAATCCCATTGAACTGGGCTCTTTGACAGAACCGTTGAACATGAGCCCGCCGGGGCCGCCCAGCACGCCAAAGCTCAGATAGGACTCCGAGCCCAGAATCAGGCCTCCACCCCATGCAGAGGCTTGTGGCACGAGGGCTGCGAGGGCAATGAGAAACGGCAGAATTTTCTTTTTCATATTATCGGAATGCAGAAAATAGGTTTAACGAACGATGAGTTTTTTGGCGACAGTTCGGCCGTCAGTTGTCTCCAAACGTAAGGTGTAGACACCGGCGGGGAAGTCAGCGAGGAACGATGTCTGATCTGAATCCATCGAACGACGCATCACTTGGCGGCCCTGCAAGTCGTAGACCGTCAGCGTGGCGTGCGATACGGTGGCGCGGACTGTCATACGGTCGCCGGACACCACTGGATTGGGATAAACGCTGAAATCCGCGTCGGCACCATGGACCTCGTCGACACCGACACCGATGCAGATGGTGTTGGAGGACACCCACATAGATCGGCTGGCGTCAACAGGAACTTCGACATAGTAGCAACCTTGAAGCGTGGCATAGTTGGAGCTGTTGTAGTAGTCGTTGGTGGCTCCGGGGATGAGGGTGTTGTTGCGGTACCAGCGGTAAGCAATGTAGTTCACCTGCGCTGTGCCCTCCCCTTCGGGATAGTGGTTGACCATCAGCAGGCGGTCACCGTGGACAAGTATCTGCGGCAACGGAAAATCGATCATGACCAGCTGTAGCGTGACAACACTGTCACAGCCGTTGGTGGCTGTGAGAGTCTGGCTGTAGGTGCCCGAGGCGGTGTAATCGACGCCGTTCCAAGTGTAGACGTCCACACCGCGGTCGGTGATCGAAGTAGTCACCGAGCGGTTGAGCGTCAGCAGCAACCACGTGGTGCTATCGCAACCGGCGGCATTGAGGCTGACATAGGAGGCATCGCCCAACTCTGTTCCGGAGGTGTAAGTGGTGCCATGCCAGGTGTAGCTGTCACATGCCGTCTGGGAGAATAGAGCGGTGTTGCTGCGGTTGAGTGTCAAATCCAAAACGACAATGCTGTCGCAGCCTTGCTCGGTCTGCGTCAGGTAGGTGGCGTTGTCCGGGCTATATGTGTACGTGATGCCATGCCATACGAGGCTGTCGCAGGCGGTCACAGCCTCATGCGTGGTGACGCTGTGGTTGACCTGCAGGTTGTAGGTGACCACGCTGTCGCAGCCTGCCGCATTGACGTAGTGCTCGACGGCGGTATCGGAGACTCGGTAGACCGTGCCGTTCCACAGAAGGGAATCGCAATCAGCCAGGTCAACGGTCGAGCCGTTGTTGTTGACGGTGAGATGGAGCGTCACGGTGCTGTCGCAGCCAACAGCGTTGCCGGCGGCATAACGATAGGTCGGAGTGTCGGTCGTGGCAGTATAGGTCTGTCCGTCCACCCAAGTCAGCGAAGCGCAGACGGCAGTGTCGAAGACTGACGAGGTGGAACGGTTCACGGTCAAATGCAATGTGACAGCGCTGTCACAGCCGTGCGACGTGACGGTGTGGTAGACCGGTGTCTGTGTCGAAGTTGTGTAGGTAATGCCGTCTATCCATGTAAACCGGTCGCAGGCGACGTGGGGGGCGACAACGCGGCGGCTGTTGTACACCGTCAGGCTCAACCGGACTGTACTGTCGCAGCCGTGCAATGTCAGCGTGTCGAATGTGGGCGACGTGGTGCTGGAGGTGTAGGTGCGGCCGTGCCAAGTGTAGCTGTCGCAGGCCGTATCGTGATAGACCGCATCACGGTGATGCCGGTAGACGGAAAGCTGTAGGTTGAGGATGCTGTCGCAACCATGGCCGGTAAGCAATGTGTCGAAGTAGGAACCGCTGGCCGTATATTCATGGCCACGCCATGTATAGGCCACGCAACCACTGTCGCGGATGACGGTGGTGCTGACGGGATACACTGTCAGGTGCAGCATGATGGAGCTGTCGCACACCTGGCCGTCGCTCCATGAGTAAGTGTCGGTGGTCGATGCAGTGTAAGTACGACCCGTCAACGGCCATGTGTAGTGACCGCAGGCGACCGGATAGCGGTGCGAGACACGATCGCTGCTATAGAAGACGTTCAGATTGAGTGTCACAATGCTGTCACAGTGATTGACTGTATATAAGGTGTCGACAAACGAGGTGTCGGATGTAAAGGTGCGGTTGGAGGGAGCCCAGTAGTAGGCGTCGCAAACCTGCTGGTTGTCGACGACGCTGTATTCACGGTTGACAGTCAGGTGCAGCTTGAAGACACTGTCGCAGGCGTTGACCGCGTTCCGACGCACTGTCTCGCTGTAATTGCCCGACACTGTATAGTGATGGTTGCGCCAATCGTAACCGCCACAAGCCGTGACAGCCGTACTGTCGATGTAGGTGTGCTGGATGGTCAGATTCAGTTTGTAGACACGGTCGCATACACCACCGACCGCATTGCGGTCGTAATGATAGTAAGTGTTGCTGACGGTCAGTGTGTCGGGTGCCCAGACAGCTGCGTCAGATGTCCAGACGTATTCGTTGCAAGCAGTGGCATTCCAGGCGACGGTGTCGGGATAGTGCAGCACCAAATCAAGAATATAGATACTGTCAGCCACGCCATGCACCGCATTGTAGACAGTGTCTGCGTAGCGGCCGGAGGTGGTGTAGGTGCGCCCTCGCCAGGTGTAACGGCTGCAATCTGTATGGCTGACAGTGCTGACACTGTCGCTATAAATCTCCAGATTCAGCGTATAGACACTGTCGCAGTGTCCGTTGACCGCGTCGGTGACGGTCTCTGTGTACTGTCCCGACACCGTGTACCAACGGTTTGTGCGCGGCCACAGATAGTAGTCACGCGCCACAACGGATTCAACCGGAGCGCGATGAGTGTTGAATACTGTCAAGTCAAGATAGTAGGTGCTGTCGCAGACACCGTGTACGGCATTGCTGTGCTGATCGATGTAGAATCCGTTGGTGAAGTATGCGGTGCCGTGCCATACGGCCGAATCGCACACCGTGTCAACCTCATATCGGCTTACATGCTGATAGACCTCCAGATGGAGGGTCACGGTACTGTCGCAGCCATATCTGTTGCGATCCAAGTAGACAGGCCCGTCGATGCTGGAGAGATAGCGGACCCCGTTCGACCAACGGTAGGGACCGCAGCTGACCACCGAGTCGACGGTGTTGCTGCTGGAGGGCACGGAAATATGCATAGCAATCAAGCTGTCGCAACCGGCGGCATTGGCTACACCGGTCAGCGCCGTGTAGTTGACCGTCGTGTCAATGTCGGCATAGTAGGTACGGCCCACCAGACTCCAGTAACGGCGGTCGCATCCCACAAGGGTGTCCGCCTTGACACTGCTGTTACGCACTGTCAACTGCAGCACCACCGTCGAGTCGCATTGTGTCAAGACACTGCCGCCGGGAACTTCATAAACGGCCGTGTAATTGCTTGCGGTATAGGTGTTGCCGTCAATCCACAGCAGGCTGTCGCAGACATCATGCGTATCGTAAGTGGTGACCGGAGTGTTGATGACAATATGCAGGTAATGGACAGAGTCGCAACCCGCAGCGTTGCCGCCCACATCGCGGCCACGCTCAATAATCGTGTCGGAGGTATAGAGAACTCCGTTATAGGTCCAACTGCCACACTGCGGACGCACCACTGTGTCGGCCGTGCTCTGCAGGATGGTGAGGTCCAGACGGTGGAGCTGGCCGCAAAGGGAGACGTTGGGCACCACCGTGTCGAAGTAGGTGCCCGATGCGGTGTAGTGGTGGACCCTACCGTCAACCGTCCAGGTGTAGCTGTCGCAGTTGCGGGTGTTGGCATCGCGCACAACAGCGGTGTCAATGGTGTCGTAGCTGTTGACCGTCAGATGGAGCCAGACGGTGCTGTCGCATCCGTTGACGGTCAGTGTGTCGTAGCGGTAGATGCCTGACTGCCGATAGTCCGCACCTTTCCAAATGTAGTTGCCGCACACTGTCTCGTAAAGATGAGCCGAGGCGGTGTCGGCGTGGTGAATGGTGAGGTTGAGCCACACCACACTGTCGCAGCCGTGGGACGACTGCGTGTTGTAGCGATAGGTGCCCGTGGCGGTATAGGTGGTGCCATGCCACGTCAGGCTGTCGCACGACGCATTGTATATCTGCTCCGATTCGTCGCCATAGATACTGAGCGAGAGCCAATAGACGCTATCGCATCCTCCCGCCGCGACAGACGGACGTATGTGGCTGTAGAGACCCGGATTCGTGTAGGACTGGCCGTTCCGTGCCCACTGATAGCTGTAACAGGCCCCGTCGGCGAGCATGTCGTGTTGTGTGGCATAGAGCGTAAGGTTCAACACATAGACACTGTCGCACACACCGTTTGCCACACTGTCGACCGTATGGTAATAGATGCCGGATGCGGTGTACCACCCTCCGTGCCAGAACAGACTGTCGCATCCGCTCAGTATGTCGGTGGCGGCTGTGTCGGGATGATGCACGGTAAGATTCAATGTGTCGAGATGGCGGCACCCCTCGTCGTTGACACGGGCTTGGACAGGGCCGTAGATGTCAGAGGTGTAGTAACGTCCGTTCCAGGTTATACCCTGGCACACCACGGTGTCGACACGATGATATGAGGAGCGACGGATATTGACTACCTGGTGCAACAGGCTGTCGCAACCGTAGCGGTTGCGTGTGCCGTTGAGTGCTGTGAGGTTGATAACCGAGTCGAATGACGCGGTGAAAGTGCGCTGCAACGGGGTGCCGTAGTAGCTGTCGCAGGCCGACACCGAATCATAGCCCACAGTGGGATGGTTGACGGTGAGGTTGAGCGTCACCGTGCTGTCGCATCCCGAATAGGGGCGGTGCAAGGTGATGGATGCGACGGTGTCCTCCGTGTAGTAGTAACGGAAATTGACGCCGTCGGTCCATTCGTATGCGTTGCAGGCCATCTGCATTTCCGTTGTCGCAGTGTCACGGGCGATGTGAATGTCAATCCAATGGTAGATGTTGCAGGTGGCATTGACGGTGCTGTCGTAGACAAACAGCGTGTCGGCGGTGTAGACAGTCCCGTCCCAGTCGTAGCTGTTGCACGCCGCTTGATAGAGCGTGTCGCGACCCGACGGGGTGATGGTCAGATTGAGCCAGGTGACGCTGTCGCAACCGTGGATATCGGTGGTGCGCCATTGGTAGATTCCAGTCTGCCAGTAGGTGGAACCGTTCCATACATAGTTGTTGCATTCGTGGCGTGTTTCCGTATTGTATATATTGCTGACCGTGTCGCTGTGGTGGATGGTCAGGTGCAAGACAATGACAGAATCACACCCCGTCGACGAAGAGACGGTGTCTCGGTAGTCGCCTGTCAGCGTATAGGTGGCGCCGTTATGCGTCCATGTGTAGGTGTCGCAAGCGGACTCATGGATGTCGGTCACCACGGGGGTCACAACCGTAAGACGGACCCTGTTGACGCTGTCGCAACCGTTGCGTCCTGTCAAGGTGTCGGGAAATATCGTTGAAGCGGTGTACCAGACACCCGTATGCCACAGTACCGAATCGCAGACAGCGGTGTCAAGTGTGCCGGCAGTGCTGTGACGGATGTTCAGATGAAGGGTCACCGTGCTGTCGCAACCATGCACTGTAAGGGTGTCGAAGGTGGGCGATTGTGTGTTGCCGGCATAGGTGGCGCCGTGCCAAACAAGGCTGTCGCAAGCCGACACAGCATCGACGGCGTTCCGGTCACTCGAATGCAGTGTGAGGTGAAGGGTCACCGTGCTGTCGCAGCCAAAACGGTTGGTCAACCGGACTTGCGGAACCTGTGTACTGTGTGCATAGGTGGCACCGTTCATCGGCCAGGTGTAGCTGTCGCAATATTCGACGGAATCGACGGTGGCGCTGCTGTTGTTGACCGTCAGATGGAGGGTCACCGTGCTGTCACACGAATAGATGTTGGCTCCGGGGAGTGTCGTCGTATAATCGCCCGAGGCACTATACCACAAACCGTTCCACAGGACTGAATCGCAAACGACGAGTGAGTCCTCCCCTGTATTGTTATGATTGACTGTGAGATTCAATGTGATAACACTGTCGCATCCCGCGGCATTGACCAAGAAGACCTGGGCAGTGTTGTTGCTCGCCGTAAACTCGCCATGGAAAGTTGCTCCGCTGGTGTCGGGCACCGTCGTTTGCCATACAAATGATTCACACACTGCTGTGTCCAGCTGACGGTAAGTGCTATATTTTATGGAGAGTTCGAGATAGGTGATGCTGTCACAACCATTGGCGGCAATGCCGGGCGAACGGTACGACACAACCGTGTCGGATGTATAAGCGTTGCCATCCCGCCAAGTGTAGCGATCGCAAGGGTTCAATGCAACTGTATCATACGCCTGCGACTTGACAGTCAAGTGTATGTGTGCAGTGGAATCGCAACCGTAAACATCTGTCAGATGATACGCCACTGTGTCGTAACTCACCGTCGAGCCTACCGCCTCAGCCAGATAAATCCCGTGCCAGGTGGTGTCGCCGCAAGTGGTCAACGTCTCTGTCGTGGACGTGCTGTCGTGGATTATGATATGCATGTAAACATTACTGTCGCACCCGTGGACAGTGGCAAAATAGCCCACGGTGTCGGTTGTCAGCGTATGGCGGTGGCTCAGCCATGTGTAGCTGTAACACGCATCAACCGTGTCGTAGCGCGACACTGGATTGTATATGACAATATGATGCGCTCCGATGACAGCGCAGCCGTTGGCCGCCAAACCGGGCAGCGTGTCGTAAACCACCGTTGTCACACTGTAGGTGGAGTCGCCGAATCGATAGGGGTAGCAACTTGTCGCCGTGTCGGCAATGGTGTCGTTGGGCAGAACCGTCAGTTGTATGGTGACAATACTGTCGCAATGTTCCGACACGCGCGGATGGGTGTTGTAGGTGACGGGGCCCAATGTGGCATCGGCCCGATAAAGCGAATCGCTGACAGGATTGCCGTCGGCATCCTGCGTAGGATGGTTGACGTTAACCCACTGGAAGTGATCGCAGGCAGTGACTGTATAGGTCGTATCGTAGGTGGGATAGACATAGACCTGCAGCAACAGCAGGCTGTCGCAGCCGTTGGCGGCCTGTCCTGGCAGCACGGCGATGGTGTGGAGGGTGTCGGCCGTGAAGATCACCGGTGGCAACCCGACAGGCTGCCACTCGTATGAGCCGCAATCCTCCACCACACGGATGCTGTCGCCCGTGGGACGAAGCGTCACTTTCATAGCCACCAACGAGTCGCACCCATGCACCGAGGCATCCATAAAGCAAGCCGGGTCTGTCGTCTCACTATAGACGATGCCATGCCAGGTATAGGTGCCGCAATGCGCTCCCAAATCCTCAACGGGAGTGGTCAGGGTGTCGGTATAGCTGGGATAGACGGTCAGATTCACTGTCACCACACTGTCGCACAAACCGTTGCTGGAGAATGTCTTGAGTGTGACCGTAGGCATAGCGGTGGAAGCGACATAGAGCGAATCGCCCGTATGGTTGGAGGCGGGGTCGCTGTTGTAGTCCTCCACATAGCCGTCGGCATACCAACGTGCCGAATCGCATAGATTCACTGTCTCTATGACAGAGGCATAGGACGGCTGTATGTCGATATTCCAGATAAAAATGGTGTCGATGGTCGCAGACAGCGTGTCGCGAACAGAGGTGTCGGCTGTCACATCGAACGGGGCCCCGCCACCACGGGGAGTGAACCGATACCCGTCACAGAACATGGTGTCGAAGGTGACGACGGCATAGTTGCTGACCATCACGGAAAACATCGAGTCGCAGACACCCTGCACTGCATTCAGGACCGTGTCGCACAGAACGGTGTCACCGGCCGGAATGGCATAATCACGCCCGCGCCAACTGTAGGTGGCGGCACCGGCCAGCGTCTGGTGCTCCATGTCAGCGGCGCTGTCGCTGTAGATGGACAGACTGAGCTGATAGACACTGTCACAGACACCTCCGACAACATCGTGGGAGACGTATTCTTTATCACCACCGGAGGTGTACTTGACACCGTGCCACCAGATGCTGTCGCAACGCACCTGAGCGGGTTCGACAAGGGTGTCGTTTCTGAACAGTGCCAGCCGCAACGTGTCGACACTGGGGCAGTTGTAGCTGTTGGTATATGACACCAGATATTCCACCAACGAGCCGTCAGTCGGCTGGCTATAGGTCTCACTATAGCCTTTGCCCTCATTCCAGGTATAGGAGCCGGTGAAACCTGTCTTGCAGACACTGTCGCTGTAGGCTGCATTGGAATTGTAACGCACAGTCAGGTTGAGCGTGACTGTGCTGTCGCATCCGGCAGCGTTTTCCAGCACAATCTGGTCACCGCTGCTGCTGGCCGTATAGGTACCATGACTGGTATGTCCGTTGACGTCCGGATCGGAGGTTGTCCATACGAAGCGGTCGCATGCTGTCTCCGTCTGTGTGGCCGCGGTGCTACGGCGGATGGTCAGGTTGAGACGACGGATGGAATCGCAGCCATCGACACTTTGCAAGGTGATTGCATCTGTCGCGGAGGCGGTATAGTTGCGCGTCACCGCGCCCACGTTCCAGGTATAGCGGTCGCACTCGTCAACTGACTCCGTGACGTCATAACTCGGATAGATGGTATACAAGTAATTATAGACACCACCGATGCTCACATTATAAATCTGAGCCTGGCCAGTGTTTACATTGTAAAAAACTGTGTCTATGGTAAATGTCAATCCCGGTAGCGAAACAACATCGGTCACGTGGACACCGCTACAATACGCCCCTCGTTGCACTTGCGTCTGCCCCTGCAGCCGGGAAAACGGCAAAAGGCCAAGCAAGAGAATCAGGAGACACTTGGAGATAATACGACTTTGCATCATATATTTAGAACATTTGTTAATTACTTTTTTCGACCGACTGATCCCAAGGATTAACACTTTTAACTGATTACAAGTGCAATATCACAAAAGCAATCGGTTTGCACATATTTATATAAATTGCAAAGATAGAAAAAAAATGTTGATATCTTTTTTCAAAAGAGACAACTGGGAAATGTAACTGCCTTTTTATCGTGTGTATAGGCCGAAAACAGCCTCGAGCCGCCGGCGGCACACCGGACAAAACGGGGCATAGTCACGCATCATGCAGTGCATGGCTGGCCGGTAGAGCCCCTTTGTCGCATAGCCAGCCCCTTCATAGACACCCAGCGGGCCACACTCGTTTCGCGGCACCATGTCGTCGGGCGGTGTGGGGACCGGGGTGTGGGGCGGCAGCATGGACAGCCACTTGGAGGCAAAATCCGTCAAATTGGTGATATTAGGTTCCAACGGCTCGTGAGGGGTGCGGTGCATCGCCCCGTAACTCAAATTCTCGTCGACATATTCGTCGGCCAAGCCGCCGACGGCATGGCCCAACTCGTGAGGAAGGACAAACTCCGCCTGTCGGTGCAACGAAGTGACGGCATAGAAGTTGTAGATGGCCCCTCCACCATAGGTGCTGTCATTCACCACTATAATGATAAAATCACATGGTGTCGCGCCGATTGCGTCATGAAGATGCCAAAGATCGAAAGTCATCAGATAACGCTGTGCGCCGAAGGTGCCATACGCGGCACCGACATCGGCCGACACTCCATAGACATTGAAGTCGGTGCGGTGCGAGGTGAAGGGCTCCTGACCGAACAACGCCTCCTGCATCCGGCGCATATCGGAACGAAGCTTGTCGCCATCCAGACCGTCATAACCCTGCATCACCAGCACTACATCGACCTTCCTGTCCGGATTCCCATGCCGTTCCAACACATACGGCCGAGCCTTCTGCACGGGCTGCTGCAGCTGCTGTGCGGCAGGGTCGAAATGTAACACCGTAGCATCGTAAAGGTGCATCGCAATATCGCGTTTCTGCAATGCGATCTGCACCGCGCCACGAGGCATAGGCAACAACAAGGTTTCCTCGAAGCGTGCCGGAATGCGGCGTCCCTCCGGCGTGTCCTTGTATTCGCGGAACAGATTGCTGTAGCCTCGGCTGTAGATCAGTCGTCCCGAAACTGCATCACGCATCTCCACCCGGTAGTCTCCGTTGTCGAAAGGGTCCGTCAACTGCGTGCGGGATCCATGCCAGGCGTTGCCACGGTCTGTCCAACGTTCCACCCACACGGTGTCGCCCGCAGCATTGCCCTCCCGCAAGCAGTCTATCCGTAATGTGCGCCCATCAAACCAACGGTCAAACTCCACAGGCTGTGCCTGTAAGGCAGCAACCGACAGCGGCAGCCATGCCAAAAGAACACGGCGAAAATTACGTAGCATATTGATTACCATGTTAATGAAGAATATTTTCACCCTATATTCACGCCTTCACGACACCCGTATGCAAGAAATGGCACGGCGGCCGAAAAGGACTATTCCTTCTCCCAAAAAACAGCATGTTTAATTTTCAACCCTTTGGGGTTGAATTTCGGCTCACAGCCTTGTTTCTTTTGCTTTTCATAGTCTTTCAGCACACGCAACACCTTTGGCGAAAGAAGCAGGATGGCCGCGATATTGATCCACGCCATGGCGCCGACACCGATGTCTCCCAGTGTCCAGGCAATGCCGCTGCCTGTGAGGGAACCGGCAAAAACCGCTCCAACGGTGCCGACTCGCAAAATCCAGATTACAATTTTCTCTCCGCGGTCATCTCCGAACTCTGCATCGGCACGCTCCAACGCCTCATAGCGGTCGGGGTGGTGCAACAAACGGCGGCGGCGCCAACGGTTGAACAAGTAAACAAGGTTGGTCTCGGCATAGTAATAGTAAGCCATGATGGTGGTGAATGCAAAGAAAAAAAGTGCAACGGATATAACCATGTCGCCTGTACGCCGCCCGATGACAGAACCAAGAGCTCCGGTTGTGTAGTACACACCCGGCTCGCCCGGCGGTGCCGCCGGATTGCGTTGCAAATAGGCGACAACAGTGCCGCCATCCGTCTGCTGCACTGTGTCGATGATATTGTAAGTCTTGCAGGCAAGGATCATCAAAGCCGTGGCTGTACATACAAGCAAGGTGTCGATATAGACCGAGAAGGCTTGCACAAGCCCTTGTTTGACCGGATGGCTCACCTTGGCGGCGGCAGCCACAATGGGACCTGTGCCCTGTCCGGCCTCGTTGCTGTAGATGCCGCGTTTCACGCCCCAGGCGACAGTGCTGCCCAACAGGGCGCCACCCACCTCATTGACCCCGACGGCACCGCGCAGCATCTGCATGAAAACTTCGGGGACGACACGGTAGTGGACAGCCAATACAACGAGTGAAAGGACGATATAGATGAGGGCCATGACTGGCGCCACCACCTGCGCCACGTTGGCGATACGCCGGACTCCGCCCATGATTACCAAGCCTATCAGCACTGACACCGCCACCCCGACAAGCCACGGTTCGACAGCGAAGGAACGGGAGCAGGAGAGGGCAATGCCGTTGCACTGCACCGGAGGCAGAAAAAGCCCGCATGCCACGGCGGCCAACACCGCAAAGAGGGCCCCGAAAAAGGGACTGCAAAGGCCCTTTTCGATGTAGTAGGCCGGACCTCCTCGGAACTGGCCGTTGTGATTCTCCTTGTAAATTTGCGCCAGTGTCGCCTCGGCAAAGGCACTACCCGCCCCGAAAAAGGCGATAACCCACATCCATACGACAGCGCCCGGGCCGCCAAATCCGATAGCAGTGGCCACACCGACAATATTTCCCGTGCCCACCCGTCCTGAGAGTGCCATGGCAAAAGCCTGGAACGACGAAATGCCGACATGCGCTTTTTTGTCTTTGCCCGCGCTGCCGAAGAGCAGGCGGAACATCTCGCCAAAGCGTCGAACCTGAACAAAACGGGTCCGCAGAGAGAAATAGAGCCCTGCCGCCAGACACAGAACAACAAGAGGCGGACTCCACACGCAACCGTTAACTGCAGTCACCGCCCGTGCAATCCCGTCCCCTATCATGGAAGCTGCATTATTCATGACGCGAAGATACAAAAAAACAATGGATTCAGCACATCTCCGCAGAGAATGATCGCCGGCTGTTTTGTCAAATGGAAAACATACCGTATCTTTGCACAAGACCTGTCTTTATTACAAAAAAAAACTGCTTCCAACGTATGAAAAATTTCACCTTGTATTTCCTCGCAGCCCTGACGCTCTGTCTTTCGGCCTGCAAAGAGAGAACCACCGGTCCGACCGCAACACAGGCCTCCGAGCCGGCCATGACACGGCCCGCCGACTTTGTCAGCATCACCGACGTGATACCCGATGCGATATTGGAGATCCGCTATTACAGCACCTACAACTTCGTCGGAACCCGTATCGACGGCTACCTCCAACCCACAGCGTTGCTTACACGTCAGGCAGCCGACAGCCTGCGCAGGGTCAGTGACGAACTCAAATCAATGGGCTACCGGATCAAAATCTACGACGCCTACCGCCCGCAGTGCGCCGTCGACCATTTCGTGCGTTGGGGCAAAGACCTCGAGGACACACTGATGAGAGCCTGTTTCTATCCACAGGTGAGCAAAGCCGACTTATTTCGCCTGGGCTACATCGCCGAGCAGAGCGGCCACTCGCGGGGGTCGACGGTGGACCTCACCCTCTTTGACATGCACACCGGAAAGGAGGTGGACATGGGCGGGACCTTCGACTGGTTCGGACATGAGAGCCACCCCGATTGCGGAGGCACCCCGGAGACCGGCCTCTATCGTAAGAATGACACCCTCACCGCCACCCAGTTTGCCAACCGGATGACACTCCGCAACGCTATGCTGCATCACGGGTTTAAACCCTACGACTGCGAATGGTGGCACTTCACATTAAAAAACGAGCCCTACCCCGACACCTACTTTGACTTCCCCGTACAAGAACCGTAACCGCATGACACACGCCATCAGCGGCAGAACGTCGGTCAAAGCGACCCGCTCATCCGCTTCGCGTCAACTCCTTTCAATATGAGAAAGATATTTCGTCTTGCCAGCCTGACTTTGACTGTCGGGATTCTATTCGCTGGCTGCAGTATCTACCACCCCCAGTCGGTGGACATCCCCTTGATCAACCACAACGGAGACACCCGCGTCGACGCTTCGGCAGCCCTGTCGTGGATGGTGATTCCCAGCACATTCACCGTGAACGGAACCGTGACACACGGATTCAACGACTGGCTATCGGGTCAGTTGCACGCCAACTACGGCGGTAACAACTTCTACGTCCAGGCTGCACCCGGCACCTACTATCCGACGGGTGACCACTCGGTACTGGAGGGTTACGCGGGCATCGGATTCGGCGGCGCATGGTCTGACGAAGTGGAATCCAATTCAGGGTCGGCCAACAGCAACAGCTTCGCCTATAACGGAACTTTCCTCCTGCCGTTCGCGCAGGCCAATTTTGGCTGGCACGACCTCACCAAAGCACATATCGACATCGCCGTCGGACTCAAAGTCGGAGCCTATCTGCCCCGGTTCAGCTACCACGAACTCGGCGACAGCGGCGAGATTCTGGCCGGAACGGATTATGACTACACCCGGACGAACCTGCTCCTTGAACCGCAGATGCTGCTCCGCATCGGCGGAGAACATCTGAAATTCAACATCCGGTTCGGAATGGCCTGGCTGAACGACCTGCTTGACGAAGAGTCCAACGCCCGTAATTTCTATTCCGACGTGGTCTCGGCCTCCACCGGCCTCACCTTCTTCTTCTAACCCGACGGCCTGCACGGACTGTCAATAGCGCCACATCCCTCTCGAACGGGAAACCGGCCTGTTGTCTGACGAATGGCGAAAACGACAGTATGGTGCAACCGCTATAAAGCCCGCCTGTCCTCCTTCGGAAGGCAGCACAGCATGCGGCGACAGGCATCAGACAACAACCGTTTCATTAAGCGGAATATATAAAGCGACGGGAGCGTCACTATGGACACTCCCGTCACATTTTATTACAAGTGAGGTCTGTAAGACGATCCTTTACTTGTACTCGGCGAGGATGCCGGGAACCATGTCGGGGGTGAGGCGGCCGTAGACCTTCTCACCAATCATGGCGACAGGAGCCAAGCCGCAGGCACCGACACAACGGAGGGTATTCAGCGAGAATTTTCCGTCGGGAGTGCACTTGCCGACCTGAATGCCCAACTCACGGCTGAACGCATCAAGAACTTTTTCGGCTCCACGCACGTAACAAGCCGTGCCCAGGCAGATGTCGATGGGGTGTTCACCTTTTGGCTCCATGGTGAAGAAGCTGTAGAAGGAGACAATGCCATAGACCTTGGACACAGGCATGTTCAACTCGTGGGCGATGACTTCCTGAACCTCGGCAGGCAGATACCCGAATTTGCCCTGAACCTGGTGCAGCACGTTGATGACTTCGCCGCTCTTGTTACCAAAGCTCTTGCAGATGTCTTTGATGACGTTGATTTTATCTTCGGACAATTTGATTGTTGCCATTGTTTCTGTTGTTTTTATGTCCGACCTGTCGGACGGTGTTCTATTTTATTTCGTTGCTTCCAGTTTGTCGCTACGGTCAAAGTAGTGGGTGTGGAGCTGCTCGTGGCTGAGGTGGCCGCAGGGTTCACCGTAGTACTCCTTGTAGATAGCGATGATGTCGGGGTTCTCATGGCTCTTGCGGATGGGCTTGCCGGAATCTTCGCGGTAGATGGCCTCCATACGCTTGCGGATGATGTCACTCTTGCCATGGTGATAGGGCTGACCGGCACCGCCGATGCAACCGCCGGGGCATGCCATAACTTCAATGAAGTGGTAGCCGTTGGGGTTGCCGTTGCGGACCTGTTCCATAAGTTTGCGGGCGTTGGCAAGGCTGTAAGCCACAGCTATCTTCAGCGGGAATCCGTCAAAGTCGATAGTGGCCTCTTTGATACCCTGGAATCCACGGGTCTCCTCGAAGTCGATGCGGGGTAAGGTCTTACCTGTGTGCACCTCGTAGGCGGTACGCAGAGCAGCCTCCATGACACCGCCGGTGGCACCGAAGATGACGGCTGCACCGGTAGACTGGCCGAGAGGATTGTCAAAGTCCTCTTCGGGCAGCTGGTTGAGGTCGATGTTGCACTGCTTGAGCATGTGGGCCAACTCACGGGTGGTCAAGCTGAAGTTGACATCCTGGTCGGTCCCGTTACCCAGCTCCTGACGCGCCAACTCACTCTTCTTGGCGAGACAGGGCATAATGGAGACAACGACGAGATCTTCGCGCTTGACGCCCATCTTGGGTGCCAGGAAGTTCTTGGCGACAGCTCCGAACATACCTTGGGGCGACTTGGCGGTCGACGGATACTCGAGCAGGTCGGGGAAGTTCTTCTCATAGAAAGCAACCCAAGCGGGGCAGCAGCTGGTGAACATAGGCAGCTTGACAGGCTCACCGGCAAGAGCTTTCTTCAAGCGGCCAAGCAGCTCGGTGCCTTCTTCCATAATGGTGAGGTCGGCGCTCCAATCGGTGTCGAACACGCGGTCAAATCCGAGACGGCGCAGGGCTGCGGCCATCTTGCCGGTGACGATTTCGCCAGGCTGCATGCCGAACTCTTCGCCGAGGGCGACACGGACGGCAGGAGCGGTCTGTACAACGACTTTCTTGGTCGGGTCAGCAAGGGCGTCCATGACGTTTTTGATATTATCCACAAGGGTGAGGGCGCCGACAGGGCAGACCTGGACACACTGGCCACAGTTGATGCAACTGCTGTCGCCAAGTTTCTGCTCGAAAGCGGGAGCCACCACCGACGGAAAACCACGGTTGACGCCGCTCAGGGCACCGGCCGTCTGGAACTTGTTGCACATCGTCTCGCAACGGCGGCAGTAGACACACTTGTCCATGTCGCGGTACACGCTGAGGGTCGTGTCTTTCTTATAGGTGGTCTGTTCGCCTTTAAACGGGATCTCACGGATGCCCATGCGGGCGGCAAGGGACTGGAGTTCGCAGTCGCCGCTCTTCTCGCACTGGAGACAGTCGTTCGGGTGGTCGCTGAGAATCAGCTCGAGAACGGTCTTGCGGGCGTTGAGGGCACGCGGCGAAGCGGTGAGCACCTCCATGCCTTCAACACAGTCTGTGGCACAGGCAGGGGCCAAATTACGGCGGGGCTTGCCGTTGAAATCTTTGGTGACCTCAACCATGCAAACACGGCATCCGCCAGGTTTGTTTTCAAAATTCATTCCGTCGAGCTCGAAATAGCAGAGCGTCGGAATATCGATACCGGCCATGCGGGCAGCCTTTAGAATTGTGGTGCCTTCGGGGACCTGAATCGCTTTATTATCTATTGTTACGTTGATCATCTTGTTTGTTCTTTTTGGAGTTGTAAGGAGATGACTGGAAACAACAAATCACACCTACGAAAATAAGTGACAAGTATGTCGGTACCGACGATTGCCTCCCAACTCATCTTCTTAATCTAACCATTAATTATTTGATCGAGATGGCACCGAATTTACAGTTGTTGATACAGGCACCGCACTTGATACATTTCGAAGCCTCGATGTGGAATGAAGCCAGTTTGTGACCGGGAGCGATGTAGTCGGTACGCTGGATTGTCTCGACCGGACAACCCTTGGCGCATTTACCGCAGCCAATGCATTTCTCCGGATCGATGACGTACTGCATAAGTTTCTTGCAGACGCCGGCACGGCATTTTTTGTCGACGACGTGCTCCACATACTCATCCCAGAAGTTGTCAAGGGTCGACAGCACGGGGTTGGGCGAGGTCTGGCCTAAGCCGCAAAGAGCGCTGTCCTTGATAACAGCGGCCAGGTTGCGCAACGATTCAAGGTCTTCCATCGTGCCGGTGCCGTTCGTGATCTTCTCCAGCAGTTCGCACAGACGCTTGTTGCCGACACGGCAGGGGGTGCACTTGCCGCAACTCTCCTCGCATGTGAACTCGAGATAGAACTTGGCGATGGCAGGCATACAGCTGGTCTCGTCCATGACGACCATGCCGCCGGATCCCATCATAGAACCAGCTGCCACGAGCGAATCGTAGTCAATGGCTGTGTCAAGATGTTTGGCCGTGAGACAGCCGCCCGAAGGACCACCGGTCTGGACCGCCTTGAACTGACGGCCGTCTTTGATACCGCCACCGATCTCATAAATAATCTCGCGGAGGGTGATGCCCATCGGAACCTCGATAAGGCCGACGTTGTTGATCTGACCGGCCAAAGCAAAGACTTTCGTACCCTTGGATTTTTCAGTGCCGATCTTGCTGAACCACTCGGCACCTTTGGTGATAATGACAGGCACATTGGCGAAGGTCTCGACATTGTTGACGTTAGAAGGTTTGCCCATGTAACCGCTGACAGCAGGGAACGGAGGTTTCAAGGTCGGCTCGCCGCGCTGTCCCTCCATTGAATGGATAAGAGCGGTCTCCTCACCGCATACAAAAGCACCGGCTCCATAACGAAGTTCAATGTCGAACTCAAAGCCCGTACCCAGGATGTCTTTGCCTAACAATCCGTATTCGCGGGCTTGGTTAATGGCAATCTTGAGTCGGTCGATGGCCAGGGGGTACTCGGCACGGATATAGACCAAACCCTTGGTGGCACCGATGGCATAGCCGCAAATAGCCATGGCCTCGACAATGCTGTTGGGGTCACCCTCAAGGATGGAACGGTCCATGAATGCACCGGGGTCGCCCTCGTCTGCATTGCAGATGACGTATTTCTGATCAGCCTTGTTTTTGGCGCAAAGCTCCCACTTCAGTCCTGTGGGGAATCCAGCGCCGCCACGGCCGCGAAGACCAGAAGCCTTCATCTCGGCAATGACCTGTTCGGGGGTCATCTCGGTCAGACACTTGGCCAATCCCTCGTAACCACCGCGGGAGATGCTCTCCTCGATATTCTCGGGATCTACAAAACCGCAGTTGCGCAGGGCAATACGGATCTGCTTTTTATAGAAATCCATGTGTTTTGAGTCGGAGACATGCTCTTTGTTCTCAGGGTTTGTGTAGAGCAGATCCGGGACCTTGCGGCCCTTGATGATGTGCTCATCGACAATGCGACGCACGTCCTCAGGTGTCACCTGGGTGTAGAACGTGTTGTCGGGCATGATCTTGACGATAGGGCCCTTTTCGCAGAAGCCGAAACATCCGGTCTTGATGACTTGCACCTCGTCAGCGAGATTCTTCTCAGCCAGTATGTTGTGGAAGTTTTCAATGATCTGCAGACTATTGGACGACTTACAGCCCGTGCCGCCGCAGATCAGAATATGCATTTTGTATTTTGCCATACTTTCTTTATTGATTTTGTCGTACTGGCCAGGCTGTTCGGATTAGCCTGACGCGTCAGACCGATTCAACCTTACTTGTCTATCGTTTCATAATTAACCGGGATAATGCCCTCGACCAGCTCTCCCTGTTGGACGTACTTGGTCAAGATTTCGTCGGCGCGGTTGTTGTCGACATGACCGAAGACGATAGGGTCTTTGCCCGGAACACGCACTTCGAGCGTAGGCTCGGCATGGCAGTAGCCCATGCAGCCGGTCTGGGTGAAAACAGCCGGAATGTTCAGTTCTTCGGCCTTCTGCATCATGTGCTCCATCACCTGCTTGGCGCCGGCGGCGATACCACAAGTTGCCATTGCAACCTTAATCTGCACCAGCGACTCGGGATGCTCGGCTTTCTCACGGACATCGAGGTTGGACTGGAGTTTCTCGCGCATGGCTTTCAAATCAGCCAGAGATTTCACTTTTGTCATAGTGTTACTCCTTTGTTAGTTTGGGATTTAATATTATATTTTACTTGCTTATAATAAATTACAAACAGTCCACTCACAGTGTGCGGACGTGCAAATGTACACAATTTCTTAATATCGGCAAAATAATGTATTGCCATGTCCGGCGAGACTATACACCGGCTTTGGCAACGGTGGACCGTACCGTGGCCTCACAGCATATAACAAGTTGACAAAAAAGAATGTTACAAAACAAAATTACATCTCGATATCGCCGTTGATACGGTCTTTCCCCCATACCCGCATCATGTTGGCCGCACCCTCGGCCAGCTGCATTTTACCGGTCTGCTCAAGGTGGATGCGATAGAAGACACACCGGTGCAGGTCGGCACGCTGGCACACGACATCGGTGGCGAATGCCTCGCAAGTGGGTGCGCCGCACACTCCGCAGTCAATCTGGGGCAGATGGACCTTCATACGCTCTATTTTTTCCATCTTTTCCAATGCCTTCGAAATGTCAGTGTCGAGCACCATCATTGAGCGGGGTTCAACCTCGTCGACGAGTGAGTTTTCAATCAGATATTCCTTATATTTGTCCATCTCGCGGTCGCGCGGCATCTCGCCGTTACGCTCCCGCTCTGCCGCCTTGCGGGCCCGGGCGTACATACGCTCGCCACAAAGAAACCGGTTGTCGCAGCTTAGCAGCGCCCCGGCACACGACTGGTCGCAGGCCCGTAATTCCAAAAATTGCACGCCCTCCACTTCTTCGTTTTCCAACTTGTCAAGAAAATCCATCACATTCTGTATGCCGTCAATGGCATAGCTGCGCTTGGCCGCACAAATGCGGCGTTCACCGTTGGTGAGTGTGGAGAGGATAGCGTCGGCGGAAAGACGTTGTCGCGACTGGGGCGGATATTGGTGATTCTTGCCCATATCCTTGATATGCTTGTACACCCGGTTATACAGAAGATTCATGTTGATAACACCGTCAATGAGACTCCGCTCTTCACCAACGGGGGCTTTCACGGCGGCAATTTTGGCCGCGCAGGGGGTGATATAGAACAGGCCTATCTCTTCACGCGGGACACCCCGGCGCTGCAGTTCAGCGACAGCATACATGGCACTGAGGTCAAGCGGCACTTTGATGGGCATGACATTTTCGGTAAGCGACGGATATTTAATCTGTATAAGGCGGACAATGGCCGGGCAGAACGACGAAATCAAGGGATAGCGATCCGCGTGACTCAAAGCATATTTATTTTTGGCGTCGGCATATATCATAGCGGCGCTCTCCACCTCCATCACATGTGCAAAACCAAGTTCCTGAAGGGTGGCATAGACACGGGAGACACTGATTTCATCAGGGAACTGACCCATAAAAACCGCAGGCAGAAGCGCAACGGAATGGGGATAGTTATGGATGGACTCAAAGTCGTCGTCCTTGATGGCTATGGCCTGGGCCGGGCAGACCTCATAACATTTTCCGCAGTCGATGCAACGGTGTTCCTGTATGGAAGCCTTGCCTCCATAAATACGGATAGCCTCTGTGGGGCAGGTCTTCATGCAGCGCGAACAGCCTATGCAGCGCGGCTCGTCAACCTGTAACGCATGATAAAACATCGCTTATATTTTAAATATCATACATCTTGATTGCTTGAAATTCAGGTGTTGAAATTCACCTCCATCTCAACGGTGGTGCCCACACCCACTTCTGATGTGACGTTGAGTTTGTCGACATTTTTCTGCATATTGGGCAACCCCATTCCAGCGCCGAACCCCATGTCGCGCACCTCGGGACGGGCCGTGGAATAACCTTCCTGCATAGCCAACGCAATGTCAGGGATGCCCGGTCCTTTGTCGGCCACCACCATGCGTATCTTGTCGGAATCAATATCCACCGACACCTTGCCTCCGTAGGCATGGGCAATGGCGTTCACCTCCGCCTCGTATAATGCAACAACCACACGCTTCACCACTTGCGGGTTGACATTCAACTGTTTGAGTGTTTTCTTGACAGAACTCGAAGCCTTGCCGGCGTTGACAAAGTCACCTTCAACAACGGTATATTCTTGATGCATAGTTCCTGTTTTTTTATCTTAATACAACGGTTTCAGACCCATCTGGTATAAGAGGCCGCAAGTCTTAAACATGGAGTATTGGCAGCCCAACACCACCATGCCGTTCTCTTCTGCCAATTCCAACATATCGTCAGTGGGTTTCTTATTACGGACAAAGACCACCACATCCAGGCTGGCCATATCACAAGTGCGGATAGTCTGGATATTACATAGTCCTGTAACAAGAACCGGGGTGTCTTTCAACGTGAGCACATCGCTCATCAGGTCCGAAGCAAAAGCCGTTTCCACATCTCTTTCAAGCCCCGGACCTTCCAGGTAAACGGTGGCGTCAAGACTGTTTACAATATCACGTAGCGTCATGTTTATTATAATGTTATTATCGATTTGTCAAACAGAAAGTGCAAATGTACAAAAAATCGAAAAACAAAACAATTTCGATCGTCAAACACCATCGTCGCAAAAAACAGAAACCCATGTCATACAATAAAAAAAACATAATTGCGTTAAACATACAATTTATGATACATCCACCGCCCCTACGGAAAGGATCGAGGGTGGCGCTGGTTGCCACGGCACGCAAGGTGACACCCGGCGAAATACAGCCCTCGGTTGAACTGCTGCGCTCGTGGAGCCTGGAGCCTGTTGTGCCGGACAGCCTGTTTGCCGCCGACCATCAACTGGCGGGTAGCGACGCACAACGTGCCGCGACACTGCAACATTTCATCAACGACAACAGCATCGAAGCATTGTTCTGTGTACGCGGCGGGTATGGCACAGTCAGAATTGTCGACCAGATCGATTTCAGCCCGCTCGTCCGGCATCCGAAATGGATTGTAGGATATAGCGACGTCACCGTACTCCACAGCCACGTGGGACGACACTGCAACCTTGCAACGCTCCACGCCACCATGCCCGTTAACATACCGGCCGATCCGGCCTGCTGGAACGCCCCCGCCATCGAGAGTCTGCGCCGCGCTCTTTTCGAGCGATCCGCCGACATAACGACCGAGGCAGGCCCGCTCAACCGGAACGGACGCTGCCAAGCACAAGTTGTCGGGGGAAACCTGTCCATACTCTACAGCCTATGTGGATCAGATAGCGACATCGAAACCGACGGCAAAATACTCCTTATCGAAGACTTGGACGAATACCTCTATCATATCGACCGGATGATGCAGAACCTGAAGCGGACGGGCAAACTGCACAGGCTCAAAGGACTCATCGTGGGAGCCATGAACGAAATGCACGACAATGCAGTCCCGTTCGGCCGTCAAGCCGAAGAAATCATCTATGACACAGTGCGCGAGTACTGTTATCCCGTTGCATTCCATGTACCCATCGGACACATCGGCACAGACAACAGAGCACTCATATTGGGCGCAGACACCACATTGGAAATCAACGACACACACACCCGAATCACGCAGTCATGCTGATATACATACCCAAACTCACCAACCGGATGGGGTATACGCTCAACGTCGTCTTCCATCACCTGCTGCAGATAGACTACAGCATCACGACAGATGCCGAATTGTACCGCACCAGCAACGACATCCGGTTCTGCTATGGCACCGGACGGATAGACAATAGTCCGTTTTTGCATTCATGCGGACTGCTTTTCACCTCGGCCATTGAAGATCAGGATCTCCGACCCTTCGACCACAACGGTCTCACCGCACTCTTCCCCGTCCACAACCGCGAGTCGATGCTGCCGTTCGACGTGCTGGCCGCCACATTTTTCCTATTATCCCGCTACGAAGAGTACCTGCCCCACCATATTGACGAATTCGGGCGGTTCCCCGCCAGCGAAAGTGTCGCCTACCGGCATGGATTTCTGAACACTCCCATCGTTGATCACTGGGCACAACTGCTTTACAAAACGCTTCAACAGCACTACCCTGCCCTACCCGACATCCACCGGCGGAGCGGATTTGAAGTCACCGTCGATATAGACGCAGCCTACTGCTATCGCCACAAAGGAGTGTTGCGCACACTGACAGGACTGACGCGCGACCTCATCCCGCCGACAAACCGCACCGCCATCCAGGAACGTTTACAGGTACTGTCCGGACGCAAACAAGATCCGTTCGACACATTTGACTACCTCTTGCAGCAACACCGGTCGCACCCCGGCGTCAAGATGCTGTTTTTTGCACTGCTCGGCGACTACGGGCAATACGACAAACCCATATCTCATGCAAACACCGCATTCCGCGAATTGCTGCAGTTTTTAGGAGACCACGCAAAAATGGGCATCCATGCTTCATTTCAGTCGGCAGACAACCCGCGACTGATTAAAGTAGAGACACAGCGGCTGTCCGACATCCTACACCGTCCCATCGTGCGGAACAGGTTCCACTACCTGCGTCTGCAACTGCCGCAATCCTATCGCCGGCTGACACATGAGGACATCCTTCACGACTACACCATGGGCTACGCCGACGAACCGGGATTCCGGGCAGGCACCGCCACCCCCTACCCGTTCTACGACCTGGAGCGCGACGAAGAATGCCCGCTCATCATACATCCATTCTGCGTAATGGACACCACACTCATCCGCCACAAAAACCTTTCCCCCTCAGATGCCTTTGACATCTATTGCGACCTTATTGACAAAACCCGGGCCGCAGACGGCACCTTCAGCGCCATCTGGCACAACCAAAACCTATGCGACAACACCGCATGGCGTTCATGGCGCGACCTCTTCAAACAGGTGCTGGACTACGGGTGCGCCAACCAATAAAAAAATCAGCCATGACCAACTACAAAGAAAAACTGCACACCATCCGTGCCCTCGTATTTGATTTTGACGGGGTGATGACCGACGGCAGCGTATGGACATACGGCGACCGCGAAACAGTGCGTGCCGGCAACATCAAAGACGGCTATGCCATCCAATACGCTGTCAAGCAAGGCTACCGCATCGCACTCATCTCCGGGGCCACCTCGCCCAGCATCAACAACCGCATGGAGGCGCTCGGTGTGACCGACATCTACACCGGCTGCAGCAACAAACTGCAGACGCTTCATCAGTTCATCGGCCGATACAGGCTACAGCCCGAAGAGATTTTATGCATGGGTGACGACATCCCGGACTATGAAATCATGCAATACGCCGGTGTGGCGGCATGCCCGGCCGATGCCGCCGTCGAGATTCAAGAGATTTCCGACTACATCTCCCCCTTCCCGGGAGGCCATGGATGCGTGCGCGACATCATAGAACAAGTCATGCGGCTGCATGGCACATGGTTTCAACAAAAAGCGCTCGAATGGTAGCCTCCGCCCAGCACCACTTCATCACCGGCCTGCGACGGGTTATAGCCATGACTGTAATTCTGACCGCATCGTTTCAGCTCCCCGCCGCGCCCCCCCCTTCCCCGGACGACACTCTTGCGACCCTGCGCATGAAAGCCACCTTCTACGCCGACCGTTTCCACGGACGGCGCACAGCCAGCGGCGAAATTTTCGACCAAAGCAAAGCCACCGCCGCACACATCAGCATCAAGTTAGGCACCTGGGTACGTGTCACCAACCTCAAAAACGGCAAACAGGTAATCGTCAAGATCAACGACCGGTGTCCCAAGCGGGGTCTTATCGACCTCACACGTTCGGCGGCTCGGAGCATCGGCATCCGGGGCACATCCGATGTCACCGTTGAAATTCTCCCCTCCGAAGAATTCGCCCGGCAACTGATCGAGGCATCCGCCCCGGACAAAGAACTCCCACTAAACGATCCCCCGCCGCTAAACCTCTTGACAACCAGCCAGGCAACACCAAGCGAAAACAAAGGCACACGGACCATTCCGACATCCGATTCCAACACCAAAATGGACCCGGCGCCACGCCCCGTTCCCCCAAAAACCGACAAAAAAAAAGCTGCCGGGCAACATGACGGAGACCGTCTTGACGACACAAGATACAGCCTGTACTTAGGGCAAAGCGCCACCCTCCAGCAAGCACGCCAACAGGTGGAAGCCATCCCCACCCCCTACCGCAGATACATCAGCCTGATTCCCGACGGCCAGCATTCCGACATACAAATCCTGCTTGACATTCAGCAAAACAAACGCGAGGCGGAACGGACACTGCAAAAGATACAAAAAGCCTTTCCGCACGCACAACTTATTCAACAAACGCAATAATACCCGTTTGTAATCATTCAGGCCCTGGCCGCATACAAAGATCCCCAATACTAACGAACTGACAAAAAGTTAATTTTTTATCCGGAAATACCGATGGAAAAGAAAATTCTTTTTATCTTTGCAAGTCAAAATGTCCCTGCCTCTGGCGATGAAACACAGAGTTGTATGGGCGTTGCATCGTATATAAGAACGATATAGCTATCAAGAAACCAGCAACATACTGCATGAAATCTGCGAACAAAATATTGCTGACCCTGCTCATCTTGACAGCGGGATTGTCGGGAGTATGTTCAGCGCAGCAAGAGACGCAATTCACGCAATACATGTTCAACCGGATGTACTACAATCCGGCCTACGCGGGCAGCTCTGGCTCCATCTGCGCCACCGCGATGTACCGCAACCAATGGATGGGATTACGCCTCGACGCTCCGGCCCCGGGCTACAAAAGCGGTTCTGCACCGGTAAATTACCTGTTCTCCTTCGACCTGCCCGTGAAATTTCTTCACGGAGGTCTCGGCGCCACCGTGATTTCCGACCAAATCGGCTACCACAACTCCATCAACGTCAACGTCGACTACGCATTCCGAATCTACTGGGGCCCCGGCAACCTTGCCGCCGCAGCGGAGCTCAACATGTACAACAACACACTGGATGGTTCCCAACTGATCGGCAGCAGCTCCCAAACTGGCATCCCGACCACCCCCATCGACGCCTCGGTTGTCGACCCGCTGATTGCTGCGTCTGAGGAATCGGATTTCCTTATCGACATGTCCACAGGACTCTACTACCAGGTTCCCGGCAGTTACTATTTAGGTCTCTCGATAAAAAACCTGCTCGGCAGCAAGAGTGATATACTCAACTACGAAAATGCGCGGAGCATATACATGATGGGGGGGTACGAATACACCCTGCCATTCAACCCCTCGTTCAGGCTCAAGCCGTCAGCCTTGGTCAAAACAGCCGATTTCGCAGCTTTCCAAGCCGATGTTTCATGCCTGCTCAGCTATCAAAACTCCGTATGGGGCGGTGTTTCCTACCGCGTCCACGACGCCTTTGCATTCATGGGGGGAATCAACTGGAAAAAACTGCAGATAGGTGCCGCTTACGACCTGACAACATCACGCTTGGGCACCTTCAAAAGTGGACGCAGCCAAGGGACGGTGGAGTTGTATCTCAAATACTGCTTCAAAGTCATCATCCCGCAAAAGGCGCCGTCCATCTATCGCAACACACGCTACCTGCTATAGTTTAGCGTAACATTTACAACCGTTTCGACGTAAAAATAGAAAACAAACTGAATCCAGACAGAAATCTTAGCACCACAGAAAATATGAAAAGATTCTTTTTCTTGATGGCCGCAGTTGTAGTCCTGCTCTACGGCTGCAAGTCGTCCGACAAAGGCGAACTGGTCGGTGTAAAAAACCGCCCCTATTTTGAAGACATCGACCTAAAGGGCATGGTGTTCATCAGCCAAGGCAACTTCAGCATGGGCGCCGGGACACAAAATGCGACCTACGGGACGCCGGTTCAACCGCGCACCATGCAGGTCACCTCATTCTATATGGACGAGACGGAAATCACAAACAACGAATATCGTCAGTTCGTGAACTACGTATTCGACTCCATTGCCCGCCGAACTTTGGGTGAAGCGGGACTCGAAGGGTTCCTCATTGAAGAGGATGCCTATGGCGAGCCCATCGACCCCGCCATACTGAATAAAAAGACGAAGATACGCATGGACGACCAGGAGACACGCGAGGCATTGGAAGACCTCTACATCGCCGAAAAGGACCGTTTCTACAACCGTCGTACCATCAATCCGGCGAAACTCAACTATGAATATTTCTGGATTGACTACGCGGAGGCCGCTCAGAAGGAAAGCAACCCGTCGGTTAAGAGCGAATACCAAGGTTCAATGTTTGCCAGCCGCCCGAAGGGGTTGAACAACCGTTCATCATTCATCAAGAAAGAGGTGGTGAACGTATATCCCGACACCCTATGCTGGGTGCATGACTACACCTACAGCATGAACGAGGACTTTTCGCGCAACTACTTCACCTCGTCAGCCTACGACAACTACCCTGTGGTGGGTGTCAGTTGGATACAGGCAAAGGCATTCTGCGTATGGCGGTCCAACTACCTGAACCAATACCTGGAATCCATTGACTACGCCCAGATGAACGACTACCGGCTGCCCACCGAGGCGGAATGGGAATATGCAGCCCGCGGAGGCATATCGGGACAGTCATACCCGTGGGGAGGCCCCTATGTACGTAACCCGAACGGATGCTTCTTGGCCAACTACGAGCCGCTCAAAGGAGCTTATGATGACGATGGTGGTGTGAAGACCCTCATGGTGGGCCACTACGCCCCCAACGACTACGGCCTGTACGACATGGCCGGCAACGTCTCCGAATGGTGCGCCGACAGTTATAGCGAAACAACCTACATCATTGCCAACGCACTCTCGCCCTACTACAACTATAACGCCGCCGACAATGACGCAAAAGCCATGAAACGCAAAGTAATCCGCGGCGGTTCGTGGAAAGATCAAAAATACTTCATCCAGGTGCAGACTCGTTCGTATGAATATCAAGACACCTCGAAATCCTACATCGGGTTCCGCTGTGTACAACCCTATTTGGGCCGCGTCAAAGGCGACAACCTGAAAACAGCAAGCAACATCTACTAAACAAAATACATCAACAAGAAATAAGTAACACAAAAACTAAATTTATCATGAGCTTTATTGACAACATCGTTAGAAGCAAAGGATACAAGAACTTTATGGCCAAACTTTACGGATGGGGCGCTGCCGTTGTGATCATCGGAGCCCTTTTCAAAATCAATCACTGGCCAGGCGCTGTTTTGATGCTGATCATCGGTATGGGAACCGAGTCCGTCATCTTCTTCCTATCGGCTTTTGAGCCGCCACACGTCGAATGGGATTGGAGTCTTGTCTACCCTGAGTTGGCCGGCATGTTGCCAGACTCACATCAAAAAGAAGAGCAGTTGGGGCAAAGCAGCGATCCGCTCACCCAACAGTTGGACAAGATGTTAGCCGACGCCAACATCTCCCACGACCTGCTGAGCCGCTTAGGACAAGGCATGGAGAACCTGGCCTCCAACGCCAGCGCCATCGGCAATATGGCCAGCGCCACCGCCGCAACCGAAAAGTTTGTCAACAACATGGACAATGCCGCCGATGCCGCCGGCAAACTGCTTGAGAGCATGAAGGACGCCCCCGAGGCAGTCTCAACATTGTCGACCATCTACAAAGAAACCGCCCAGTCACTCAGCGGCGGCGAAATATCCTACGCTGACGAGATGAAGAAAATGGCAGCCAGCCTCTCCTCCATCAATGCCATGTATGAAATGCAGATGCAAAACTCGACAAGCCAAATCGAAGCCACGAAGGAGATACAAGACCGTATGCAAAGCATGATGAAAAACTTCGCCGACAGCGCCGAAGGCGTTCTGAAATACAAAGAGCAGGTTGATGCACTCTCGCGTAAAGTCTCCGAGTTGAACAATGTCTACGGCAACATGCTGGCAGCCATGCAGACCCGCATCTAATTCAATTGAAATTCAACAAACGAACAATTGAAAAAAAATTAGACTATGGGTGCAACAAACTGTCCGGAAACCCCGCGACAAAAGATGATAGGCATGATGTACCTCGTGTACACTGCACTGCTGGCATTGAATGTGTCAGCTGAAATTCTCACCGGATTCGTCACCGTTGGCAACGCCATGGACGAGTCAAACAAAAACATCTCCATCAAGCTGGCTGACTCCTATAATAAATTCCACGACGCATACGACAACAACCCCGACAAAGTGGGTGACCAGTGGAAAAAGGCTCAGACAGTGAAAAGCATCTCTGACTCACTGATACAAGCCATCGACGATGCCCAATGCGAATTTGTATGTCTGGTGCAGAAACAAGCAGTCATTGTGGTTCATGACAATAACACTAAACGGACCATCCCGCTGCGCGACAGTGACGGCAAGCCAATGCTTGACAGCGCACGCGTCGCTCTGCGTGACGGCGGCTTGAGCATCATTGACAAGCTGGACAATACCGACGACGGCACACGTTTCTTCTACGGCAAGGGTGAAACACCCAACGGAAAAGCCTTTGAGTTGAAGAACAAAATTATCGATTACAAACGCCAGATCAAAAACCTGCTCGGCGAAGACTCCATCAATGTAAAGATGGCTCTCAACGTCGAACAAGACCAATGGAACGACCACGAAAAGAAGATGGTGCCATGGGAGCAACATAATTTTCACAGCACAATTGCCGCTGCCGACATGGTGGTGCTTTCGAGACTGAAAGCCGAAGTGATGAATGCGGAATTCGACGCCATCAACAGCCTCTACGCCCGCGTCAGCGCCGACGACTACAAATTTGACAAAGTGTCGGTTTTGGGGCGTCCTTCCTCCAC
Organism: Candidatus Hemicellulosilyticus sp. P3; assembly: GCA_001543385.1. Classification (GTDB taxonomy): domain Bacteria; phylum Bacteroidota; class Bacteroidia; order Bacteroidales; family P3; genus Colimorpha. The sequence continues at coordinate 142,644 of LPNH01000001.1, read as the reverse complement.
TTACATCATCCAAGGTGGCCGCTACGAGACCAAAATCAACATCGGCGCCTACGACTCACGGGCCTCATTCGAGGCTGAAGTCAACGGACAACGCCTGACGAGCGATGAAAACGGCACAGTGACCTACAGCGCCATCTGTAATACACCGGGTGAAAAACGCATTCACGCCAAGATTTACGTCAAGAATGACAATGGCCCGGCCGAAGCCTACGAATTTGACGATGTCTATTTTGTCGCCGAACCGGTGGCAGTCGTGTCACTCACAAAGATGAATGTAGTCTACGCCGGTATTGACAACCCCGTCTCCATCTCCGTACCCGGAGTCGCCTCCCACCTCATCAATGTCTCCATCCCCACTGGAGGCGCCACCATCACCAAAGACCCCTCCGGCAAGGCCGGCGACTATCTGATACGTGCCAACAAATTAGGCAAAATAACCGTTCAGGTGGACGCCAAAACCGACGGAAAAAACCTGCGCAGCATGGGCAACAAAGAAATCCGCGTGAAGAAGATACCGAAACCCGTCTTGAAAATCGGTAACTTTAAGAGCGGCGATGTGGTGACGAAGGCGGAACTCCTCGCCATTGGGCAGATCCGTGCAGCCATGGAGGATTTCGACTTCCAGTTGCCGGCACTTAACATTGCCTCGTTTGACTTCAATGTCAGCGGCAGCCAGAAAATGGACATAACGGGCACAGGGCGTGCGCTCAACCCCGAAATGAAAAGCATGCTCAACAACGCCAAACGTGGACAGAAGGTCACCATCACCAATGTCGTGGTCAAGACACCGGATGGCGTGACGCATAACCTGGATGCGACTTTCCGCATCAAATAGTTGAAATCTATCATAAAAAAAAAGGATAATGAAAAAGTTACTGTTTTGTTTAAGTTTGTTCGCATTCGCAGTAAGCAATCTTCCCGCCAATGCACAAAGCATCATTGACGCCGATGATGACCATAACTTCAACAACTTCTACGAAAAGACGCTAAGCAAAACACGTCAAGCCATCCCCTACGCTTTCTTACGCGAAGACGACGTGGTGTGGGAGACCATTGTCTGGCGCAGAATTGACTTCCGCGAAAAGTTCAACCAATTTTTCTATTTCCCCATCGAAACCGAGCGCAACACGCAAGGTCGTGTCAATCTCATCAACACGGTGATGGCAGCCCTGAAGGACGGTTCAATTGAAGCATTTGACGACGAAGACCTCACCATCCCGAAAGACTACGAGAAAATCTACAACGAACTCAACCGCGAACGTCAAACTTCCATCCCCATTTACGACCCTGAGACCGACGAGGAGATAGGTTCGCGCGACACCGTGATCCGCGAGGAGTTCGACCCCGCCAGTGTCTACACAATCCGGCTGAAGGAAAGTTGGTATATCGATAAACAGGACACCCGACAGAAGGTACGCATTCTGGGACTGCAGTTCATCTACAACTACTGCCGCATGACCGACGACGGCGACAATAACTGTCAGACAGTCTCTATGTTTTGGATACCGATGAACGACATGCGTGTGCGCAATGCATTGGTCAAGATGCCTGCCTATGACGAAAACAACAGCCGTGCAGTACGAAGCTACGACGACATTTTCGTCGACCGTTTCTTTGACAGCTATGTGGACCGCGTCTCCAATCGTATGAACCGTACCATCGCTTCCTATCTGACCGGAACCGACGCCATTCTGGAGTCGCAGCGCATCGAGGATGAGATCTTCAATATCGAGTCCGATATGTGGGAATACTAAGTTTCTTTTATTGTCCTGATCCATCAAGAAGAGTTGAGAGTTGCGAAACTCTTGACTCTTCTTTCTTATACCGGAATGCCACTGCTGCGCTCGATACGAAACCTCCTGCCGCTGTCAATACTCATAGCGGTGTCTCTGCACTCAATCACGGCTCAGGCGCAGACCATTGACAATCCGACTCAGGACAGCTACAGCCTATATCAAAGGACTCTTGCTCAGCAGCGGAAAGCCCCTCTACTTCCCTATATACGGGAAGACGACGTGGTGTGGGAACATTGTCTTTGGCGCACCATTGACCTGCGCGAAAAATTCAACCAATATATGTATTTTCCCGTTGAAGCGGCAGGCGCACATGGCCGTAAATGTCTGGCCCGTGTGATATGGGACGCCGTTGTGGCCAACGAGATACCCATCTACGAAGATGATGAATTCAAAATACCGATAGACAACGACCTGTTTGTGGCACGCTATACCAAGACAGACACTGTCATCCTGGAAATTGCCGATGAAGATGAGAACTATGAGTATCAGACAGTCCTCGTGCCAAAAGAATTCAACTCGGAAGACATTCTGCAAATCAAACTGAAAGAGGTATGGTACATCGATAAGACCACATCGCGTCAACACGTGCGTATGATTGGCTTGGCGCTATGCCGCGACTATTACAAAGAGGTTGAAAACGATCGTATGTTCATGGGCACCATCACCCTCTTTTGGGTTCCGCTCCAATCCGCCGATGTCCGCACCACGCTTATCCGCAACGAAGCCTATTATGAAGACAATATCGCACATCTGCCGACTTGGCTTCATATCTTTGACCTGCGCATGTACGAAAGTTTCATTACCCGCGAGAGCAACCGTTTCAACCGCACCATCAGCAGCTATCTGACCGGCGTAGACGCTATGCTGGAGTCGCAACGCATCGAAATAAAACTCCTCAATATCAGCGAAGATATGTGGGAATACTAACACTTTACAAACTGCCTCATGCTATCAAAAACACCAAAATGGGTCGCCGTATACACCCAATCACGCGCCGAGAAACAGGTTCTGGCACGATTAAATCAACAGGGCTTCGAAACCTATCTGCCCATCATTGAGGTGAAACGCAAATGGAGCGACCGCATCAAACTGGTGCAGGTGCCGCTGTTCTCCTCCTACCTCTTCGTCAAAATACGTATCAACGAGCCCATCCTGATACGCAATACACCGGGAGTCGTCTATATTGTAGCCTTCCAGAATGTCATTGAAACCATTCCCGACAGCGAGATTGAAAACATTCACCGTTTTATCTCACACAAACAGGAACTCTTTGTCGAAGAGACGCACAAATTGCGAAAAGGTGCAACGGTACAAATTGTGGACGGTCCTTTTGCCGGTATGGAAGGAACGCTTATTGATAACAGCAAAGCCGGAAACTTTGCCGTCCGTATCGAGGCGCTCGGACTCTCTGTAGTCACCCATATTGACCGCTTGATACTGAAAGCCAAGCAACAATCGGAAACGGACCGTTAATATCAGAGATGAATACGTGCGGTTCGTGTTCAAGGCAACCGTTAATTACCAGAGAACGTCAGCAAGAGAGAGGGTCATTGGCTGCCGGCCAAGTCACCGCTGGTGTATGGCGTAGTTGTGCCAACGGCTGACAACAGATTCAAGATCGGATGGCAATGGGCTCTCAAAGTGCAGGTGAACGCCCGTGCGCGGATGCTCAAAACCCAAAATGCGAGCATGTAACGCCTGACGCGGCAACAGCTGAAAACAATTGACGACAAACTGGCGGTATTTAGAGAATGTGGTGCCTTTTAAAATAGCATCTCCCCCATAGGCAGCATCTCCGAAGAGCGAATGTCCGATATGGCGCATGTGGGCGCGTATCTGATGGGTACGTCCTGTCTCCAGCACACATTCGATGGCTGTCACATAGCCAAAGCGCTCCACTATCTGCCAATGGGTCACCGCATGTTTGCCAGGCTGTCGATCCTCGGGAAGCGACGGATCGTCCGGATAGACAGTCATCACCCTCCTGTCCTTGGGCGAACGGCCTATTCGTCCCGACACGGTGCCGCTGTCATCCTCAAAATCGCCCCATACCAATGCAAAATAGCGACGTTCGATGGTATGTTCGAAAAACTGCTTGGACAGCGTGACCTGCGCCTCCTCGTTCTTAGCCACCAACAAAAGGCCCGATGTGTCCTTGTCGATGCGGTGCACCAGATAGGGGTACGCATCGCCGCCGGTCATCCGGTTACGTTCCCGCAGGTGATGGAGAAGTCCGTTCAGCAACGTACCGGTGAAGTTGCCATAGCCGGGGTGTACCACCAGACCGGCGGGCTTGTCCACCACCAGCACGTCGTCATCCTCGTAAACGATCTGCAGCGGCATGGCTTCAGGTTGCAGGTCCACCTCGTGTGGAGGATCAGGAAGCAAGATGCTGATTTCGTCGGAAGGTTTCACTCGGTAGTTGGGCTTGACAATATGCCCACCTGCAAGGATGCACCCGGCTTTGGCCGCCGCCTGTATCTTATTGCGCGACACTGAAGCCAGATGTTGCTGCAGATATTTGTCAATACGCAGTGATTCCTGCCCTTTGTCAACCGTGATATGATAATGTTCGTAGAGATCACCCTCGTCGGTACCGACAGACAAAGCGTCCGTGTCTGCAAACGAGGGGTCCAAGGATAATGACATGTCTGTCTCGCTCATTTTATAAACCGTTTGCTTGCTATTGTATTGCCCCGGCTGTCGCGCAACACCAACAGGTAGCATCCTTTGCCCAAAGTGGTGACAGGTATTGCAGCAGCCTGGCCCCCACCTACAGCGGCGGTCAGCACCGGACGGCCCATGACGTCATAGACAACGGCAACCGACCCTTCCGTATTTATGCCGGTCAGATTCAAATGCAGCGTCTCGCGCACCGGGTTGGGAAAGAGCGTCAACACGGCCGGATCACGGAGTGTCGGAACATCCAATCCCGTCACGGCGGCACGGCCAAAATAAGGGCGCACCATCAGTGAACCGCTATAGACAGTGGTCCGCCAGACATTGCCTGTCGAATAGAAACAGCGGCTGCGTCGGTCGCGGCCGCAGTCAAACCCCAAATTGATATAGCCCGGCATCTGTTGCACCAAGCCCACATATACCGTTCCGGACACCACCAACGGCCACTCCAGGGCATAACGTTGGAAGGAGCCGACCTGGGCGGCATCAGCCACACGCAACGCCTCGTCGCAATACAACATCTCACCCGGGACACCGCCGGCATCGTTCCACACTGCCACACGAAAGGTGATACCGGTGTTTTCATCGTTAAGGGTGCGGTTAAAAAAGAAAGCTACGGCTGTCAGTGTATCAGCGACAGACATCTGGAACATCACGGCAATGCGAGACTGACCGGTCGACACAACCCCGTAGCCTTTCTCGGGCAGTCCGTCGTCATAGGCGAAATAGTCGGCAAAATGCTGTTCGAATGTCATTACATCATTCTCGCCACGTTCGTCACCGCCCACACCTTCGCGCACCTCGTGTCGTATCAGAAAGGTTTGGTCACCTTCTCCCACCGGAAAGGTGAACGGGACCGGCGGGCGGGCGTGGGCCGGCGCGGTCTGGTACACTTCATCGGGAAGGAATGGCGGCACATTGGCATAGCCACCGTCGTAGAAGGCGACCCGCGATCCGTCAGGGGCATAGACACTGTACTGATATCGGGTGGCGATGGGTGACGAGTAGCGGTTGGTGATAACGATCTGCAGGCTGTCGGCCATGGCGTCGGGCGTATATTGTCGTGCCGGCATCGACTGAAAATGTTTCAGCATGGAAGGTGGTGCGCCAACGAAGGCGACATCGTGCATTGTGCTGTCATGCCGGGAGCGGCAGGCATCAAGCCAAATGTAGTCCAAAAGCCATTGGTCTGCATTGCCCGCAAAGCCCGGAAGCGGGTTGTCGTCAAGACTGCACAGGTTGCGGAAGCGGAATGCAAAATCGACAGAAAAAAAATCCTCATCCTCTATCATTAGCGCAACACGCTGCCAGCGATGGCCCGTGGCGGCGACCAAGCTGTCGACGCTGTTGCCCCCTGTCGACCAGACTCGCGACCATGCGGATTGTGCGGCGTTCCAAAATTCAAGGATGAGCGAATCCTGCGGGCCCGGACGACTGCCCACACGTTCCCACTCGGGGCCTGATCCGCCACCCGGCAGGTAATAAAAACTGAAGCAGATGGAATCGGACGGGCGGGCGGCATGGGGCGCGTTGTCCCATACAGAGTCAAGACGAATGGGGAGCGACTGCAACGTGTCGGCCGCGAAGAGCGATGTAGATGCGTGGCTATAGAGCTGGCCCCGTGCGTCAATGGCGTCGAGGGTCACCATGCCCAGCGTGGGGGGAAGTGCATCGTAGTCGCGGTTGACCCAGGCTCCGGATGGCTGTAGCCAGCGTGCCGCGTCGGGGGCTCCCGTGTAGTCAGAAAAGTCATCAAAGAAAGGCAACCGCAATGCCGGTGTCTGCTTGGAAGCCGGCGACACCTGCATAGCCGCGGGGCGGCATTGCAGCGGCGTCAGCAACTCCTGCGCATGGACTACCGGCAGACAGTCACCGAACAACAGCAGGGTGGCGAGTCTGATTACATGCAAACCGGAATGTCTTTTCATCCGTTTATCTTACCATTCCAAGTCATAACTGTCATCCATCGGTTCAGCGGAGGGTTCTTCGGGCTGGACGATGTCCGACGAGTCTATCTTGAATTCGCGTATCATACGTTCCGCCTCTTGCTCTGATGCATCGCGATAGTAGAGATGCACCTCTGTGCCGAGCGGATAGCGTGTGATGCCGGTATAACCGGGCTCCTGCCTATAAACAACGGCATTGGCACGGCTGGCGCCTGCATCGTAGATTTCGCGCCCCACATTCATTGATGCCGTGAGCACATCACGACGCGCCTCTTTGGCGTTTTTGCCAATGACAAAGGGCACCACGGTGTATCCCCCCTCGTCGCCCAAGCCCACCACCATATCAATGCGTGAGCCACGGCTCACTTCCTGTCCAGCCTGCAATGTACGGCCGTTCTGTGACAATGAGAGCACTGCATTGCGGTCCGGACTCTCAACAAAACGCAATGTGCCTCCCTGCAAGCCCATGCTGAACAGTTGCGACACCGCCTGCCGCACAGAGAGGTCACAAAGATCGGGCAGGAAGGTTTTGTCGGCCGAATAAGCTGTGATGGAGACATACACCTTGCGGCCTTTCTTCACCCTCGTCCCCGCTTTAGGGTCTTGGCTGAGGATGCGGCCGCCGGCATCGTGCTCGTCATAGATGGAGTCGATAATGACATAGTTTATATCCAGCGAAGCATCGGCACGCATGTCCTCGATGTCAGCACCGACCATATCGGGCAGTTCAAACTCATGTCCCTGTCGGGCGTAAAGTTTGATGCCAAGGAAAACCACCGTCAAGACGACCACTGACACTGCCACCATGAGAAGCAGGTGTTTCAATATAGGGTGTTTTTGGAACATATAGTTTTGATTACATTATCATTTTCAAGGTGGTATTACTTAACCAATTCACCCAACAGAGTGGCCGCAGTACATCCGGTGACACGCACCTGCACGTAATTGCCCGGCACTGCCGCGCCTCTGTCGAATACAAGGACTTTGTTCTGACTGTTACGGCCAAAGAGTTGCTCTTTGGAGCGACGCGACGTGCCTTCGACCAACACTTCGTAGATGCGCCCGATCTCACGGCGGTTGTTTTCGAGGGCGATCTCGCCTTGCAGGGCGATTATCTCCTCCAAACGGCGCGTCTTCACCTCGTCGGGCACGTCGTCACGCAAATGTCGGGCGGCATAGGTGTCGGGGCGCAGCGAATATTTGAACATATAGGCGTAGTCGTAACCGACCTGGCGAAAGAGTTTCAGGGTGTCGCGGTGTTCTTCTTCCGTCTCGCTGCAGAAGCCGGCAATGACATCTGTCGTAATAGAACAGTCCGGCATATAGCGACGGATGGCCGACACCCGGTCCAGATACCACTCTACGGTATAATGACGGTTCATGAGTTTGAGTATGCGGTTGTTGCCGCTCTGTACGGGTAGATGAATGCAACGACAGATGTTGGCGTGCCGTGCCATCACTTGCAACAGCTCGTCACTTAGGTCTTTGGGGTGCGATGTGGCGAAACACACACGCATCATCGGCGAAACAGAAGCCACCTGTTCCATCAGTTCCGGAAATGTCACGGCGTTGCCCGACGGCCCGTCACACCACCGGTAGGAGTTGACGTTCTGACCCAGCAACGTCACCTCCTTGTAACCCTGCCGGAACAGTTCACGCGCCTCCTCGACGATGGTCTGCGGGCTACGGCTGCGCTCGCGCCCCCGTGTATATGGTACAACACAGTAGGAACAGTAGTTTTGACAACCCCGCATGATGGAGATATAGGCTGAGATGCCGTTTCCACCCAGACGCACAGGCTGGATGTCGGCATAGGTCTCATCGGTGCTCAGATCCACTGCAGCCTGCCTGACACCATTGTCCAAACGACTCAGTATGTCGGGTAGCCGGCGGTATGCATCGGGGCCGACAACGAAAGCCACGTTCTCCTCCTCAACCATCAGCTGACTCTGCAACCGCTCGGCCATGCAGCCCAATACACCGATATAGAGGCGGTGCTGCTGCTGTAAAGACTGCAGCTCACGCACCCGTCTGCGCACCCGCTGCTCGGCGTTGTCACGGATGGCGCAGGTGTTGATAAGCACACATTCGGCCTCCTCCAACCGCTCCACCACCTGATGGCCGGCTTTCAACAGAATGGATGCCACCACCTCGCTGTCGGCAAAGTTCATCTGGCATCCGTAAGTTTCCAGAAAGAGATTCATGCGATGTTATTATCGGCGTAAAAGAGAAAATACAAAGATACGAAAAAGATTGCAGGCAAGAAAACGACGGATGAAATTGAAGAAGATGTCGCGCAACCGGCGTGTTTTGTTCAAAGATTGTCGACAGATTCCCGGCAAGACTCAATTTTTCTGCCTACCTTTGCATCAGTCATCCCAAGTTTATTATAACTACCGCGGAATTTTACACCGATGAAAGAGATACGATGCCCGCACTGCGGCAAGATTTTTTCTGTTGACGAATCGGACTACGCACTGATCGCGAATCAAGTGCGTACAGCCGAATTTCACAAGGAATTAGAGACCCGGTTGCACACCAAGGAGCAACAGATGAGACTACAGCAGGAGAACGACGCACTTGTCATGCGCCAAAACTTCCAATCCCAACTGCAGCAACGCGACAATGCCCTCCGTGACAAAGAGACCGAAATCGCGCGGCTGAAAGACAACGAGGCACACGTGCGTAACGAGGAGCATCTGCGCCACAGTCAGGAGGTGGCTGCCCTGCAGCAACAACTCGCGCAACTGCGTAATGAAGTCAGCCAAAGCCAAAGCAACGTCCGGGTGGCCGTGCTGGAGGAGCAGAACCGGGCCAACCGTGAAATTACGCAGAAGCAGAACGAAATCAATGCGCTGAGGGTGCAGATGGCCAGCAACCAAGAGATGGCCGCCGGCCGTGAGGTCAGTCTGAAGGAAAAATATGAGTCACAGCTACGCGAAACACAGGCCATGCTTGACCAATATAAAAACATGAAGGTGCGGCTGTCAACCAAGATGGTCGGCGAAACTCTCGAGGTGCACTGCAGCACTCAGTTCAACAGCCTTATACGTCCCATCATGCCCAATGCCTATTTTGAAAAGGACAACGATGCGTCGGCGGGAAGCAAAGGCGACTTCATTTTCCGTGACTATGACAACGGAACCGAATATGTGTCCATCATGTTCGAGATGAAAAACGAGATGGATGAGACCGCCACCAAACACCGCAACGAGGACTTCCTCAAGAAACTTGACGAGGACCGCCAACAAAAAGGCTGCGAATATGCGGTGCTGGTGTCCATGCTGGAGCTCGACAACGAGCTTTACAACAACGGCATTGTCGACATGTCGCATCGCTATCCGAAAATGTATGTCATCCGACCTCAATTTTTCATCCCCATCATTACGCTGCTGGTGCAGACATCGCGCAAGAGCATAGACCTGCAACGTCAACTCGCTGTGGCCAAAAGCCAGTCGGTGGATATCACCACGTTTGAAGATAAACTGAACGACTTCAAGGAGAAGTTCTCCAACAATTACCGTCTGGCGAGCGAACGCTTTGCCAAAGCCATTGAAGAGATTGACAAATCCATCGACCACCTGCAGAAAATCAAAGACGCGCTGCTGGGTTCGGAACGGAACCTGCGACTGGCTAACGACAAGGCCGACGCACTCACCATCAAGAAACTGACAGCCGGAAACCCCACCATGAAGGCCCATTTCGACCAAGTCCGTGCCGACAAATCGACTGATATGACCGACCGTTTTCGATAAGCCAAATGACCCAAGTCGAGCTTGCTCGAACTTGGGCATGGCGAGAAAACGACTGATGAAATTGACCGTTTATTCTATTCCATTGACCATCCCGACCAAATTATATATACCACTGCTGATAGCCACTCTGGCAGGGGCCGGTTCCACGGCTCGGGGGCAGGCGGTGCGATACTGCGACTCGACGTGGAGCGACGCAGTGAAAAGCGTGCAGCTCTGCCGCGACGGTATTGAGCAGGAAAAACCAACGCTCACTTTAGACAACGACGGCACTTCCGGCGAACGGCTGTCACTGTCGTTCGACCTGTTGGAAGAACAGCCGCAAGATCTCCGCTACCGTTTTATCCACTGCGACCGTGCATGGCATGCCGACGAGCTGGAACCGCACGAATATTACAACGGATTCGAAGAACAGCGCATTGACGATTATCGCAGCTCGTTCACGACGCTGCAACCATACATACACTATCATACCGTTTTCCCGACAGAATACAGCCGTTTCACCCTGTCAGGTAATTACGTGGTCGCAGTGTACCGATATGACGTTCCCGACAGCATCTTGCTGACCCGCCGTTTCTACGTCAATGAGAACCTGCTGGAGATGACACTGACGGTGGAACGAGCCGCCTCCGGCGGGGCGCTCCACAACGACCAGGAAGTGTCGCTCACCATTGAAGGTCTACGACGCGACGCCATCGGAACGCAGATGATGCTGCGTCCGGAATATTTGCATCCATGGGTGCAGCAAAACGGCCGTATCGACAATATGCGCGAGTTGCCTTTCTCCGGTTATGCAGCCGGTAAACTGTGTTACCGGTGGGCTGACGCCAACCGTTTCGCCGGAGGAAACAATTATCGCTATTTCGACATCAGCAATCTGCGCGCTCCCATTTATAATGTGCATCGTATCGAACGCTATGGCGGAGAGACGCATGTAATGCTGCGGCCGGAAGAGAACCGCAGTCGCAAAGCCTTTATGACTGAGGAGGGGCTGAACGGCGGTATGAAAATCCATGTGTGGGACCGCAACGACGCCACTGTCGAAGCCGACTATGCCTGGGTGCATTTCACACTGCCCATGGACCGTCCGGTGTTGGACGGCAGCATCCACATTGTGGGTGCGCTGACAGAATGGAGTCTGGATGACGCCAGCCGCATGGAATGGAACAGTGAGTTCCGCACCTACACCTGCCGACTGTTCCTCAAGCAGGGCTACTACGCCTATCAGCTGCTTTTTCTGCCGACCGGAGGAGATGAAGGCCGCACCGCACTGCTGGAAGGCGACCATAGCGAAACGCCCAACCGTTACCATGTCTACGTGTATGCACGGCTGCCGGGTGAACGGTACGACAGGCTGATAGGTGTACGATAAGACAAACGGGGAGAAAACCGTCTATAGAGCCACGGCTTATAGCTACACCGCAATCATGTCAATGAGACACAGGCAATGCGGCGGGTGGCGGAGGTGACGGCATACCGGCCGTCGGCGCGTCGGCCGGCTACCCACAAGATGGTGTCGTCGGCATCGCACAGCAACCACTGCCGCTGACGGTCGGCAGCAGAGAGTTTACTGTCGGAAAAAAAATCGCTGAGCAGACGTGTACCATTCATTCCGTAAGGCTGAAAACGGTCTCCGCGACACGGGTGGCGCAGACGCAGAGGATAGCGCAAACGGTCGGCATCGAAAAGGGCTTGGCGGCTGTCGACACGAAAGGTTCCATGAATACGCAGATATGCTTCACGCGCAAAGCATTGCACAGTATATCCGGGGGGCAGATCTTCGTCTTCAGACTGGAGCGGCCGGATGTCCAATATGTCGCGCTCACGAACCAGACAATGGCTTGGGCTATAGAAATGACGACCCGACGGACGGTCAAGAGCGGCGACGATGTCGTCCAGTTGCGACTCACGAAAACCATAGGGTCGCAACAGTTCAAAAAGCCAGGTGCGCAACGGACGCAACCGGTTCAAGTCGGAGACAGCCATGGCGGCACCCTCGCCGGAAGGTCGTACAATGCGCTGCCGCACATCTTCGACCGCATCACGGTATATCTTTTCGGCGTCAACCAAATGCGCCATAGTGCGTTGCAACGACATGTCGGCCGACGGCGCGATTCGACGCAACAGGGGAAGCACCTCGTGGCGCACCCGGTTGCGCCGGTACTCCAAAGAGCTGTTTGTGGCATCCTCGATATGCTCCAGCGCGTGGTCGGCGGCATACTGCACGATTTCCTCCCGCGAGAAAGCCAGCAGGGGATGCGCCACGATCACTGGCGGCATGGTGAAATCCAAGCGGGACAGCGGCCGGATGCCGACCAAACCTGCAATGCCTGTGCCTCGGAGCAAGTTAATGAAAAACGTCTCGGCAGCGTCGTCGCGATGATGGGCCGTGACAACACGTGCGTCACGCCAATCCGCCACACACGAGGCGAAGAAACGGTAGCGTAACTGTCGCGCGGCATCTTCGACAGACAAGTGGTGTCCGGACGCGTAGGCACGTGTGTCGAAACAAGCCACATGGCAAGGCAGATCGTAACTGTCGGCCAGCCGGCGGACAAATGCTTCATCGCGATCGCTGTCAGCTCCGCGTAAACGAAAATTGCAATGAGCTGTCTCGACCCGATATCCGGCCGACACAAGCAGGTGGCAGAGCACCACAGAGTCGATGCCTCCACTCACCGCCAGCAGCAATCGGGTGGAAGCATCGAACAGTCCGTGATCCTTAATAAAACCGATCAGGCGTTGCTGCACGGCAATTAACGGATAATCATCTTGCGCATAAGACGACGCCCTTCGCAGTCGATACCGTAAAAGAAGACTCCTGTTGAGAGGTGCATCTCATCCGCGTCGAGCGTCACCGCGGTGCGTCCTGCCTCGCAACGGCGCTGCCATTGATAGCAGAGCCGCCCCATCGCATCCATCACAAAAAGACGCACATCGGCAGCCTGCGGAAGGTTGAAGGCAATCGTTGTAAGACGGCTGAACGGGTTGGGGTAATTCTGCTCCAGCTCAAGGTTTGAAGCCTCATCAGCATCAGGAACCCCCTCGAAACTATTGAGCACAGAGATCAATGAAGTCTGGTTGTTTTCGTCGTTGACGTCAACCGAGGAGGTGAAAACACCTGTTCCCACATAACTGCGCTGGCTGCTCTTAGGAATGGAATCACCAAAATCAAGCGCATAGACAGCGCCCGGGGCGATAGCCTGGTTCGATGCAGTGGATATAGCTGTACCATTGATGACAGCGCTGATGGTGAAGTTGCCTTGGTGTGTGAAGTTGCCCACATTCTCCACCAGCATGCGTACACGGCAGTTGTCGTTCATGTTTTCCTCGACCTGCAGTTTGTTGACCTGAATGTCGACCCGTGCGGACACAATGGCCGAGGTGGTGTCATTCGAAGCATCGTTGTCGCCGTCAATATGGACAAACGCTGTTATGCGGTTATATCCACTTGCACGCATGGGCAACAATGTGTTGAAGACAACATATCCGCTGCTCAAGGCGCTGACGGAGCCGGAGTATGTCTGGCGTACCACCGTGGAGATGTCGTCGTCGTAAAAGTAACCGACCGTGAAACCGGAGGCCACAAGTGAACCGACATTCTCAACAACCAACTGAACCTGACGGCCGTCGAGAACAATCTCCTTGGCCTTGAGGTCTGTGAGGGAACTGATACCTACAACACGCTTGGCAACAGTGTCGTTCAGCCGATAGTCGTCTTCGTATTGCGAATAGGCCATGATGTTCATCACGCCCAGCGCCACCGGGAAACGGCGCGTGAAGGTATAGTTGAAATACTCCATCGAGGCCAGTTGACGACCCATCAAGGCTGTAAAGTCAATGACTTCCTCGACTACGGACTCATTGACGGAGAGTACGACAGGAAGCGAGGCGATGATGCTGGATCCGTGGTTGCGCAACCGGATGGTGACACTGACCGAGTCGCCCGCCATGACCCGCGCACCGGGAGTGAGGATAGAGACCATCTCCACATCGTTTTCGAGGGTCTGCAATATATAGCTTTGGCATGCGGTGTCATTGTCGCGATAGAGGTCGCTTGTGCTACGGGTGAACGCACAGATGCTGAACTCTTCGGGATAGTCGCTTGTCACCGTAAACGCACTGTTCGCCGAGAAGGTGAAAGACGCCATGCCTCCGTTCGGCGCGATGACTCCCGAGAACACCTCCTCCCGAGCCAGATATGAACCGTAGGGGCGATAAGCGACCTGAACAGAACGGATGGTGTCGAATCCGTAGTTAACAAGTGTCACCGTCGGTGCCACCGTCATTCCTAATGACAATTGCGTCGGAGCCGTAATCTCGTATACACCCACATCAATGCTGCGCTGAGCACGGTGGAAGACAAAGTTGTCTATGGCACAACCGTCGGAGAAAGCGCTGTTTGCATTGGAGGTGACAGGGGTGTAGTAAACAAAGCGGAGCTGGAGATGGTGTGCAAAAACACCGACAATGGACGACGTGGGTATTTGGTATTTCACATACTGATTATCCGTGGTGGTGCCAGTGAAACCGGCCTCGCTGTCGTACCAAAGCGTGCTGTCGCTGAGCGTCATCTTTGTCCATCTGTTCGCGGCATCGAGATATTCGACATACATATAACTTCCGTTGGTGAAGTTCTTTGCCAACATAAACGACAAGGAGTCGCCTTGGATCTGAGATACATCGAATATGGGCGAATAGAGCATACTGACCGTACCGCGCCGCCCCGTGGCCACAGCATTGTCCAATCCCGTGGTCCAAGCATTCTGGGCGCTATAGGCCATGTCAATGTGCTGCTTGGACGGTGTGCCCAACTCCCAATAGTTGCGGCTATAGGCATTATAGCCTTCGGGGGCGTACCAGTAATCGGGCCCGTCAAAGTTGTCTCTGACCGTCAGCTGCATGGTATGGAAACGATGGAACTGATACCGCAAGGTGTCGTTGGCGGAATTATCATCGCCGGTGGCATTGACCGCCACCGTGAGGTCTGTCGTCCCCGGCATGAAGTCGTAGGACGGCAGGGTGACGCAGGCCGACAGCCCGGACGCCAATGAACCCGTCCACGTGAAAGAGTCGCTGACCGTTGTGCTGTCAAAACGATTGTAGAATGTGTAATGGATGTCGGCCGACCGGACTGTCGAAGAGCCTTTGTTGACCATGACAAAACGGATGTCATGGATGTTATTGTCGACAACGCGGTCGTATGCCGTCACCACATGTGCCGGCGCCAGGTCAACAGCCGGCAGATCCTTCATGACGTAAAGAAGGAGGTCCACTATATTGCCATGATCGACAGCGGCACATGGATCCGGCGCAGCGGAGGTGTCCTGGTTGAGGATGATGCGGGCTTTCATGTGGCCGCACACAACCGAAGCGGGAAGACTTAGCGGGAACTGTGTGACACGGCGTGAAGTCAGCAATTCATCCATCACCAGTTCGTCTGCCGAGAACGAACCGCTGCGGTCATAGTCGATGTAGACGCTGAGCCGTGCCTCGGAACGACTGTCATTAAAATCGGCACTGTTGGCACATTGCACCGTAAGGGTGTCAACCATGCCATAGGGTAAAGTAATGGCACCCGTCTCTGAATTAGTAAAGGAGGCCAGATTGAGGTAGCCCCGGCCCACCGCGGGCATCTCCCAATCAAAACTGTTCAGACTGATGCGGGTCAGATCCATGCCGTCGTTGTTCGACACCGTCGGCGTGCAGTAGGCGGTCTCGGCCCGAGTGACAAAAGTATACGGCATATTCACTGTGTCGTTTTGTCGCACCATATCGCCGTCCAGGTCTGTCCATGCCGTGACACGGTATGTCCGCGAAGTGTTGAAATAGTTGGACGGAATAGTCAACAAGGAGTCGAACATATAGTCGACCGTTGCGTCCGGACTGAGCGGCCCGGCATACACCTCACGCACCTCGGAAACAAGGTTGTAAGTGCTCCCCTCGCGCGAATAAAAACGATAGACAACCGGAATGTTGGAGATTGCCTGATTGCTGTAATTTGTGATACGGACCGTAACAGTGTCGCGATCGACATAGACACGTCCTGTGGCCGGAGTGAGAATACTGATAGCCGACACATCGGCGGCAACCCTGGCATTGAGGTAGACATGAATAGGTGAGAACGGGCTGGGGCAACGCTTGTCGCTCAGGCAATTGAGATAGTAAAGCGTGTCGTTGAAATACTGCGGGGCATTGTTCCAATGCGTCGAGGCACTGTATGTTGTCGGGCTGTAGAAAGGCGACGCGGTCGAGTCACGGTACCAGCGGATGGGCAACTGCTGTGCCTGCGAAGCCCAAAGGGTGTCGGTCGTGGCATAAGGAATATGCAGGTCGACGCCGACAGGTGCCGCAGGAGTATAGTACGACTGTTTGGTGATATAGTTGGTTGTATCGCCCGCCGGAACCAAGTCATATTCATAATGAACCCACGCCCGAATCTTGACCGAAATATTGGTGTCAAGCCCTGTGGGATACAGGTTGGCGGGCGTGGCAAAACTGACTATCTGCGTAGCACCGACAGCCAACAGGTTAGACAGATTCACTGTCTCCTCGTGCCATATAGGCAGTGTCGAAACCGTCACATTGGCGGTGTTCAATACCACTTGATAGCCTATCGTCAACGGCATGGAGGTGGTAATGGCCTTTCTGCCTATATTTTTAAGGGAGACCGACACCGTGGCATTCTGCAGATTGCATCCTGCCACAGGAGAGCCGGCCGACACAGACACGGCCGTGGCGCTGAGATTATAGGCCGGTTGGAGGAAGAATCGCGAGGTCGCTTCGTTGTTGTCAAGGTTAAGATCACCAGCCAGATCAAGGCGGACCACCACCGTCTGGGTGTCAATCAGTCCCAACGAGAGAACAATATAGGTTGTATCCGTCACCACTCCTTGAGAAGAAATAGAATGTATGGTCTCTGTGTTTGAACGCAAGCCCGCAACTCCCGACACTTCCGCATACCAGGTTACATTGGTCTCGGTGGAAGCGCCATTGTTGTAGAAGGTGGCCACCACCATCAGCGTGTCACCCTCGACGGTGGCATCAGAGAGCGTTGGATGCAGAATTTCCGCAATCGAGATATCGTGGGCGAGCATAGTGTATTCATGGGCTCCGAGTGTTGGACGTGGCAGCTGATGGCGTATGCTGCCGTCAATATCGTCGGGTATATCGGCATTGTAAAGCCCATGGTTCGAACAGTTGCTGGTTGTCAGATGCAAATCGACATCGGAAACATAATAGGGTCGGACATTAAGAGACCCCTCGTCTGCGCCGCTGGCCGTCCGCAAGGCTGTCAAAGAAGGCATCTCGGCGCCCCAGTATGCCAGACGTGTGGCCGACGTGGAGAAGTAGTTGTTATAATCGGACGAAACAATGGAGTTTGTGCCGGCCACATAGTAAGCATAGCCCGTGCTGAAGTTCGAGAAAATGTTGTTCATCACATAGGCGTCACTCACCGACGAGGTGGCCTTGAAAGCGGTCGTCGTGTTTTTGTTGTCACCGGTATAGAGACGCACCGTGTTGTAATAAACCTCGACATAACGCGACGGGACTGCAGCGGTGCCGTCGAGGGTGATACCCGAGGAGACGTCTGTATTGTTGCCCGTCGACGAAAGCGAAATCATATTATTGAAAATCTGCACCTTGTTGCCGGCCAAGCTTTCGCCCTGGCAGGACTTGACCGATATGCCGGTTTTTCCACCGTTATAGTTGTCGAACAGGACAATATTATTCTTTTCAATCAACAGCTGACCGTAGGCATTGGCGGCATAGACACCCGTGAGCGGACGCCCCGCCACCGTCACACCGGAGCGAATGGTGTTGCTTGCAACAACCACATCGTGATAGCCATCTATATCGAGGCCCCGGTACCAGAAATTGGTCAGCGCACAGCTGTCCACATGCAGAGACGCACTGTTGCCGGCAGACAGACCGTTGCTTTTCAACGAATAGTAACCGCTGTCGAGCGTACATCCATAAAATCTGAGATTGTTGACACCGGCACCGACCACCACACAGGAGGCATTGGTGTTGTTAACCGTACCTTTGACACGGAGCGTCGAACCGGAGAACTGAATGTCGGATGCCGCGGCAAGCGTGACAACATTGTTGTAATTGCTTGTACCTGCCGCATAGAAAGTAAGCCGTTCAAAGCGGAGATGGGCGGCGTTGTCGGCGATATTGACCACATAATTTGCCGACGACGAAGGGGCCGCAGAGACCACAACATCGGAAGCAACGCCCGAAGCCGAACGGAATGTGACAGTGTTGGCAGCGGATGCACCGTCTATCGCCGGTATATTCAACTGACCGCTATAGACACCTGTCTCGACCAAGAAACGCACTGCGCCGCAAACACCGGCTTGAAGAAGGGTGTCGACTGCCTCGCCGACAGAGGCGTAGAGTCCGGTCGCACCAACGGTATAGTCGCCGGCACAGAAGCGCACACGCATCAAATGGCGTATGGTGTCGTTGGAGGCCACCACATCGCCGTTGACAGCGACCACCATTTCCAGTTGATGACGGCCTGGCGTCAATGCCGGCAGGGAGACAGGCACAACCGTCGAAGAGCCCGACGCCACAGCCGGGGTGGACGACACTGAATGCCATGCTCCGCCATCGATGCGGTACTGTAGCTGATAAGTCTCCAGCGGCTCGGTGCCCAAATTCATGACCTTGGCCGACACTTGGGCTCCGGCGCACGAAGTAAAAGACACCGTGTCAATACCATTCTGCCATTGCAGCGCCGCTTCATAGGCCGGGACGCCTGTCAGGGCGATGACCACACGCCGACTTGCACCCTCGCACTGCACCTGGTGCTGGCCAAAACGGATATTGGGACGATAACTGCTGCGTGTGCCGGCTGATGTCTGCGAACAAACCGCCGTCGTGCCATTGGTATAGAGTGCACGGTTGGCACTGGATGTATAGGTGGTGCGCAAGCCGGATGAATAAACAGACGACAGCGAACGGCATATCTGCACAACGATGCTCGAGACGCCGTCCCACACGAAAGATGAATCAAGGGTATGGGTGATCCAAGTTTTGCTGTCGGCCTTTCTTATGGCAAAATCACCGGAAGAACTGTAAACCTGTGTTGCAGCCCAATTGTTACCCGACGCAGTGAATTCAGTCTGAGTCGAAGCACCTATCGAGAGCGTAAAATCAGTAAACTGCACCGAAGCCGAGGTCCCCGTCAAAGTGTCGAGATAAAAAGACAATGAGGTTATCTCGCCCGGCTGGACACCGGCCGCCGTCAGTTCAGCCGCCGTATAAAGGTACTGTTCCTTGGCATAGCGCCGCACCGTGTTGTAAGGAGAAGGTTGGGTGGTGCTGGTAGCCACATTCGTCGTCGTGCCGCTCCCGACACGGCTGTAGAAATCCGAGAGTCCGACACCGGAGACATAGAATGTATCCGGCAGATAAAGGTTCGGCGTTGTGTAACTGCGGGCAATACCGAGCTCGTTCATGCCACTGTCATACCAGCGGAATGACTGGGCGGCACCGCCTTCAAGCGCCGGAGTCAGAGTCAAAGCCTGCCCATAGGCGCAAGTCTGCGTGGCGGCTATAGCCGGTTGCAGCGGTGTGTACAACGAAACGGCTTCAGCCGTCACCGTATCGTTGGCGCGGACCACGTCGCCGGTACAAGCGTCGATCCAGAATCGGATTCGGTACGTGGTGTCGGACATGGCATGCATATTGAGCGGCTGGGTAAAGGTGTGACTCAGCGAGCCGCCGGCCGCAATACCGGTGCTTATAACATCGCTGCCCGAGGTTGTTCCGTCGGTATAATAGACCGTGAATGCCGGCGATGCGGCTGTTCCGTAATTGCGCAACACCACCGTTAGCGGCTCCATTGCAAGCCCACAGCCCTCCGGCACCACAGGTTCCTCAATCGCCAGGTCCACAGCAGGCCGAGCGGAGACCGTAACGCTCACCTTGGCACGTTCACCGTCACAGACACTGGGTTCATAAAGAATCAAGGCTGAATCGACAGCACCCAAAGTCATCGGGTCGGACACCGACGCCAAAGCCCAGTGGTTTTTTGTATCGTCAGGGGTGGCGGAAGCATCGGCAGGCCAGGACACTCGCTTGGCACCTGCTGTGCCGCTGTTGAGAACGACACCCGTACCGGTCCATAAATAACCGGGGATCTGTGCGCTGGTCCAAACAGACTGCGTGGTGATGCTGTTGAACGCAGCCACGTCAGCCAGGCCGCCGCCATCACGGTAAAGCACGGCGAAGCCGGTTGTCGGCGCCGGAGAGGCATTGGAATTGCTGATAGGATAATAAAGGGTCTTTGACGAGTCGGCCGAAACACCTGAATAGAACTGAAGAACCAATGTCGCACCTGGCAGTACGACTACATCGGGCAACACAAAAATCTTGTTATATGTTGAAGTGCCGCTGATAAGTTGTATCGTGTCGCCAGAAAGGTTCGCCGGATAATCACCCACATTGGTCAGTTCGACAGCAAATTTGGTGCTGCCGCCGAACCAATCCGGATAGGGGCTCGTGACGCCGGCGGCAGTGCGGGACACCTGCACCTCGGTGATTTTAATCAGAGCCAAGTCACGACGCTGTGACACATAATAGGATGTATCGTCATAAAGCAAGCCCGTCACCAACGTATCGCCTTCATGGAAAGGAGTGAACGTCAATGAGTCGGCATACCAATAGACACGTGATTTCTGTGTGCGGCCGCTGCTATAGACTCCTATAGGCCAGCTGGCGACACCCGATGAGACAGGCACGGTGGCGGCCGTGGCATACGGTACGGTCATGGACACCGCGTCGGGAGCGGACGGATTGTAATGCATCAATGTGCTGTAACGCAAAGTGTCGTTGGAGGTGTTGGGGTCAATCGATGAGGTGAGCCAAAGCAAAATATCATGCGTGACATCATCTTGCCCGCCCCCTGACAACTGCAGGCTCTGCGTACTGTAGAAATGAGCCGTGTCACCTGCCGGGACACTGCAAGTAACAGCCACACTGCCCGTCTGTGAACCGCAACTATAGCAGAGTGTCAACGGGTCGGCGGTTGACGGGTCGTAGTCACGCACACCGGCATTGTGCAACACCACATGCAACGGTATGGAAGCCGGCACTGAACAGTATTCCGCCTCGGGCGAGCTGACCGACTCGATGCTGAAATCATAGTAGAGGGCCTCAAACTCGAGGGCGCCGGCACAGGGATTATGCATGTCGCGCGACGTGCCGAACATGTCGGTGACGACCTCTGTCAACGGGATGCCACACCCCTTGATAGACGGGTTGTAAGCACGCAAATCAACCAATCCGCCGTCGAGGAAGGCCGGTTCAACCACACGCGAAAGGCTGTCGGAAGGATAAAGCGTCTGCCATGCAGCCAACGAACTGCATGCCGTATTGATGTATTTGTTCAAAACACTGCCGGCTGAATAGTAGACATTATGGCCCACCGTCGTATTGGTGGCGGAACGCGAGTCATAGTTCAGTGCCAGATTCGAAGCGTCCATACAGGCGATGACATTGTTGACCAGACGCACGTCGGTCAGCACACCCGACCCGCTTCCCAACGTGACGGTCGCCACATTGCGCCGGTTGCCGGCCACTAACTTGACGGAATTGTAAGCAATCAGCGTATGTCGCGCCGAGATAATGTTCAGCGGTGTGGCCAACTGCACAGACCGGCCATCGTCGTTGCTCACAATCATGTTATTTGCAAAAACAGCCGGATGCTGTGCTGTACCCGCGATATCAGCCAGACCCATGGCGCTGGCACCGTTGGAGGTGTATATTTTGTTGGCCGTAACCTGCATCTGACCGCCACAGCTCTGAAACAACAGCACATAACTGGCGTTGGTCTTGACATTGTTCATCCAGTTGCTGTCCACCGTCAAATCGTCCTGATATACCGCCTTGACTGCCGTCACATTCTGCGCCCTGAAATCGGAATGCGCGACACGGCTGCCACGGGAATGGTTGTCGCTGGCAAGGCCTGTCAGGTCGAGACCTATGGCTCCGCCCTGCAGCGAGCATGAATCCACCAGCAACGAGTCGGCACCCGTTGTGGCAATCAGTGCCGCAACCGGGGTGGCGCCGCTGTCGGCCAGCCAGCAATTCACAAATCGGCAGTCGGGACTGGAGGAAGCCATCTGAACCAGACACCGGGTCGCCGTGGCCGACGCAGGACGTGCAAAGCCGATGTTGCGGAAACGGATATATGCCACCCGTTGCAAATCGACAAGGGCCGTTGTGGAAACATCGGCTTCGAACCACACGCTGTCGGACAACGGTTCAAATGTGACAGGACTCGAGGACGATAAACCGGGCACCACAGGCAACACCACGGCATCGTAGCGGCCTGGGGTCAGTTTCACCGTAAGCGGGCCGTCGACACCGCAATGCGACAACGAAAACAAGAATTGCTCCATCGTGGCATAATCGGCATTGTCACCGCCCACCCGACGCACACCGTTCATTGCACCTGCACAGGCGATAAATTCAACGTCAACGGTGTCATTGTACGGTTCATGGTCGCGCCAGGAGACACCTGAAACCGTCAATGTATCTCCCACCCAAGCCTTGATACTGTGAAAACCAACCGTATAGCGCTGGGTTGTGCTGACTCGGACCCGCGTGCTGTCGCCGGCAGCCAACGTGCCTGTCCACAAGTAGGAGACCGGTGCGCCGTTATCCAACGAATAGTAGACAGGAACTGAATTTATAGTGCTGGACCCATAATTTTTGAGCCACACCACCACCGAATCGTCAACATTGGAACGCGATGCAATATCCTCATTGGGGTAGGCAAGTGCCGACACGCCGCAGTCATACATCATCGGCATGTTCCCGTGAGCCCCGAGCAATACATGCGGCACGGTGGTGCCCGTAGTGATGAACATATTATCGGGGTTGAACGAAGCCTCGTTGAAGAAGTCGGACCCCAAATTGGCGTAATTGCCAAAGACATAGACTGTCTTTTTGTATTCGTCGGTCACCGGCATCACACGGACGGACGTGGCACCCGGATCAGTGGTGCTGTTGTCGTAAGTGATGCGGACCAATATGTCCTGACCCGCATAGAAAAATGTGTCCTGGAAAAAAACCGTCACAAGCGAACCGGTCGTGGATGGCTCTATGATGAAAGCATCGTCGTAGACCGCCTTCATGAACCCGTTGTAAAAATAGCCGTTCTCTGATGCAGCATAGGTGGTGGGCACATTGGCCATACGCACCTGTAGCCGCTCCCGAAGCTGCTGGGCGGTTACGTTCTGTTGTGTGGTGAAAGTCATTGAGGTGATGGCACCTGCGCGGTAACCGGCATCGTGAAGGCGTATGCTGTCGACAATAAACTCGCTGCGGTTATCGCCGTAAAGCGGGAATGGGTAAGCCACCGACCCTCCCAACGCATTGACGTCTGACACCAAGTTCCGGCTGTTGGCCGTGCCGCGCACACAGGCATAACTGCACCATGATGCACTGCTGGAGGGATAGGTGACCGTATTTCGGTTGGAGGTGAAGTCGCGTGCAACAAGGCGCCACTGCATCACCGTGTCGTAACCGTAGAAAGGGATGCGCGCTTCGTAGCGGTTGGCCACGCCGGACATCGCCGCCATCGGCAGCCGATACTCCGTGGGATCGGAGCCGACCTTATAGGCCACGTATATAGAATCAGGATCCATGCCCTGCGACACCGTGGTGGTGATATCAGCGGCAATACGGGCGCCACGGCTGCTCGGATAGGCATAGGCATCCGGCATGTCCACCATGGACAACATGGGAGTGATCATGGGATCGGGACTGGCCTTCAGCACCACATCGTCAATATACCAGCCTGCGGTGGTGGCGGTGGCGGAGTTTCGTGCCATCAGCGTCATACGAATCAACAGCTTTCGTCCCACCGCGGACTGATTGGACAAGAAAACGTCAAAATCGAAACGCTCGCGTTTCCACATATTGTCAGAGACCGTCATGTTATCCCAACCTTCATAGGATGCCGAACAGAAAGAACCGCGGTCAAAAAAATCGGTGCTGTAGGCACCCTCCACGACATTATAGAAATTATTCGTGACCTTGGTCCAATCGTTGTCGACACCCGGACGCTTCACCTCTATCACACCCACCAAAGAGGACCGGTCGCAAGTGGTGGGATCGACATTGTTGATATGGAAAAACTCCAATGCGAAATGCTGCCATGCGCCGTTATTCAGATTGATGGTGTCAAACAGGATCATGGTGCCGGTCGTATTGTGTTCCAACTTGAGTGCACGCGATCCCGCCACCGCCACCGCAGTCTGTGGCGACGCACTGCCTTGGACAACGGTATAAGTGGTCGCTTCACTTGCCTCAAATCCCTGTCGGTACACCGTAGTGATTTGGGACACAGCCGACATAGCCATACAGACAAATAAACAGAGCAAAAATAGTGACTGCTTTTTCATGCGAAATTATTATATCTTCTTGTTTTTTAACAAAATGTATTTACAATGAACTTCCTCAGCGCCATAAAAACAGCACTCCGAATCAGTTACAAATATACATTTTTTTTCTTATTCGGGACATTTTGATATTTTATAAAATATCAAAATCGCCCCGAACAGGCTTCTAAACAAGAAAAGGGGGAAGGGAACGCCTCAGCCCCGCTGGCGCAAGGCTTCATACATGAACAACGCCGCGGCGA
Source organism: Candidatus Hemicellulosilyticus sp. P3 (assembly GCA_001543385.1). GTDB lineage: Bacteria > Bacteroidota > Bacteroidia > Bacteroidales > P3 > Colimorpha. Next base: position 117,806 of record LPNH01000001.1, on the reverse strand, counting down.
CCGACACATTAAGGGACTGTATTCCTCCGACAATAGGAATACGTGCACGGCAATCGGACAGACGCAACAAGTCATTCGAAACCCCTTTGTCCTCAGCACCCATCAAAAGCAGTGTCGGCCGGGCGTAGTCCACTTCGAGATAGGAGACAGAAGCCTTCTCCGATGCGGCGACAACCTGCAGTCCCATGGCTTTGGCCGTATGGACCACCGTTTTCAGATTATCCTCACGGCAAACGGGGATTCGCATCAAAGCGCCTGCCGAACTTTTGACAGCGTCGGCGCCGATTTGTGCACTGCCATGCGCCGGCACCACCAAAGCGTCGACACCGGCGCATTCGGCGCTGCGTGCCACTGCTCCCACATTGCGCACATCGGTGATGTGGTCGAGAAGGACGACAAACGGCTGACGGCCTTGGTCGAGCAACGACTGCACCAACGCCTCGAATCCATGATAGGCAATGGGCGAAATCATGGCCACCACCCCCTGATGGTTGTTGCGTGTAAGCGCGTTGAGCTTTTCGACGGGCACATACTGCACCGGCAGCCCGCTATCGCGCAGACGAGACTTCAACTCAGCCGACAGTTCGCCCTGCAAACCGGACCGCAACAACACCCGGTCAATACGCTGACCGGATTCAATGGCCTCCATGACAGGACGTATGCCGTAGACAATGTTATTTTCAGTTTTCTGACGAAATGTTTTGTCCATCCTTCATCCAAATTTTCCGGTCGGCCATCTCAGCCAGCTCGGGGTTGTGGGTTACGATTACAAATGACTGGTTATACTGTTCGCGCAAAGTGAAGAAAAGCCTGTGCAGTTCACGGGCGTGCACCGAGTCAAGGTTGCCCGACGGCTCGTCGGCCAGCACGATGTCGGGCCGGTTGATAAGCGCCCGCGCCACCGACACACGCTGCTGCTCGCCGCCCGACAGCGCCGCCGGCTTGTGCCCGGCTCGCGCTTCAAGGCGGAGAAAAGCGAGCAACTCCATGGCGCGTCGCTGCGCCTCCCGCATAGAGACGCCTGCAATGAGCGCCGGAATACAGATGTTTTCCAGAGCGGTGAACTCGGGCAGCAAGTTATGCGACTGAAAAACAAATCCGATATGCCGGTTGCGGAACTCCGCCAACTGACGTTCCGGCAGCTGTACGATGTCCACCCGCTGCGGTTCGCTTCCGGATGTCAGTGAATAAAAGACCTGCCCGGAATCGGGACGGTCCAATGAACCGAGAATCTGAAGCAACGTCGTCTTGCCCGCGCCGGAAGCACCCACAATCGACACCACTTCGCCCCTGCCGACAGACAGCGATACATCGTGCAGCACTTGCAACGACCCGTAACTCTTGTTAATATGAGTGGCCGTAATCATACCTCAAGCCCGTTGAGAAAAACACGCTCCACCTTATTTTCACCATAAGCGTAGGGCATATATTCATAACTGGGAATCGGCTTGGTGATGTAAAAGTCAGCCCGTTTGCCGACAGCGATGGTGCCCAGTTCGCGACTGACCCCCATGGCATAGGCGCTGTTGAGCGTCACTGCGTTGAGGGCCTCCTCAGGCAACATGCGGTAGTTGATGCAGGCCATACTGAGGATAAGCTGCATATTGGTGCTGGGAGATGAGCCGGGGTTGCAGTCGCTGGCCATAGCCACCCCGAGGCCGGCATCCATCATCTTGCGCACCGGGGCATGCACCATACCCAGAAAGAACGCCGCGCCAGGCAACACTGTGGGCATGGTTTCACTACCTCTCAGCGCCTCAATCTCCTCGTCGCCGGTATATTCCAAATGGTCGCAACTGAGCGCATTCCATCGCACCGCACACTGAATGCCTCCGCTATAGGCCAGCTCATTGGCGTGAATCTTGGCCCGCAGGCCGTACTTGGCACCGGCCTCAAGCATACGGTCCGTGTCAACGACCGTAAAGAAACCCTGGTCACAGAACACGTCGATATAGTCGGCCAATCCTTCCTCCGCCGCGTGCGGTATCATCTCATGGACAACGAGGTCGACAAAGGCTTCCTGTCGGCCGCGATATTCCATCGGTATACCATGTGCGCCCAGCAGTGTGGACTTGATGGTCAACGGAGAAGTCTCCTTCAGGCGGCGGATGACGCGCAACATCTTCATCTCGGCCTCGACGGTCATACCATATCCGCTCTTGATCTCAACGGCGCCGCTGCCAAAGTCGATCATTTGCTCCAAACGCAAGAAAGCATCGTCATAGAGTTGCTGCTCCGACGCTTCCTGCACACGCTTGGCACTGTTCAAGATGCCGCCTCCCCGCTTGGCAATTTCCTCATACGAAAGGCCGCGTATTTTGTCGCAGTACTCAATCTCCCGGCTGCCGGCATAGACAAGATGAGTGTGGGAATCGCAAAACGACGGGAACACCATGCGTCCGGTGGCGTCAACAACACGGTCCGCCGTCTGTTCCGCCAGCATGCCCATCGGACCGAAATCCTTGATAAAACCATCCTCCACAAGAAGATATGCATCTTTTACAGTCTCTATCCGGGCCATCTCCTTGCCCACGGCTCGAAGCTTGGGGCAATACTCCACCTGGACCAACTCCTTGATATTCGTAATCAGTGTTCGCATAAACAATGTAATAAAATTATAAATCCAAGGCCTGCTGGCTGCCGCCGGCTTTGATTTTTCCCAAGTGCCTGTATGCCATGGGAGTCACCTCACGCCCTCGGGGGGTACGCATGAGATAGCCTTCCTGGATGAGATACGGTTCGTAGACCTCCTCCACCGTACCGGCATCCTCGCCGACAGCAGTGGCCAGGGTGCCCACACCCACCGGTCCGCCTTTGAACTTGTCTATGATAGTGTTCAGGATACGAATGTCCATCTCGTCCAAACCATTGCGGTCGACATTGAGAGCCTGGAGAGCATAACGGGCGATGTCGAGTGTGATGGTGCCGTCACCCTTCACCTGGGCAAAGTCACGCACACGGCGCAACAGTCGGTTGGCAATACGGGGTGTGCCACGGCTGCGACGCGCTATCTCGATGGCGCTCTCGCTGGTTATCTTCACATCCAGCAAACGTGCCGAACGGTTGACGATGCTGGTCAACGTCTCGGCATCGTAATACTCCAAACGGCTGTTGATGCCGAAACGGGCGCGTAGCGGCGCCGTCAGCATTCCGCTGCGTGTAGTGGCGCCGATGAGGGTGAACGGTTTGAGCTTCAACTGCACCGAACGGGCTGCCGGACCGCTCTCGATCATGATATCGATACGGAAATCCTCCATAGCGGAGTAGAGATATTCTTCGACAACGGGTGACAGACGGTGTATCTCGTCAATAAAAAGCACATCGTTGGGCTGCAACGACGTGAGCAATCCGGCCAGATCGCCCGGTTTGTCCAGCACAGGACCGCTGGTGGTCTTGATACCGACACACAATTCGTTGGCGATAATATTGCTAAGCGTTGTCTTACCCAAACCCGGAGGGCCATAGAGCAGCACATGGTCCAAAGGTTCGCCGCGCTCACGGGCTGCACGCACAAAGACACGCAGATTGTCGACCACCTGCCGCTGTCCGGCGAAACTGTCGAACCCCTGAGGCCGCAGCGCCCGTTCCGCCTCACGTTCCTGGGCGGACTGGCCGTGTCCCGTAGCATCCAGATTGTCGTTCATAATAATTTCGGAGCTATATTATCTTCTTAATCCTAACAAAGATGCAAAGATACAAAAAAGAGGGAAAATGGCATCCACACCCATACTAAAAAGCAAACTGTTCCGTTATTGAAAAATAAAACACTGAAAACAACTATGAATTCCATCATCGTCGGTACTGATTTTTCAGAAGGCTCGTATGTGGCGCTTGAAGTGGCCACTGACATAGCCCGTGCCCTCAAAGCGGACATCAAGCTTGTATGGGTGCAACAGGAGCGCATCCTCGTAAGCGAACAGGAACGCGAAACGCTGAAACGGCTTTCAGAGGAAAAAATGAGAGACCTCTGCGAGAAACACCGGGAACAGATCGCACCCATGTCGATACACTACGAAGTGCTGCACGGACGGGTGTCCAGCGTGCTGGCCGACCAAGCCCGCAAGGAGAAAGCCCAGATGATTGTCATCGGCACCAACGGAGCCAGCGGCTTTGAGAAATACTGGATGGGCAGCACCGCCGTGCGCATTGTGCAGGAGGCCCCCTGCCCCACCCTCTCCATCCGCCAGGGGTTCAACTTCCACAAAAGCCTGGAACACATCGTCGTGCCCATCCGCGTATCGACCAGTTCCCGCGAAAAGATACGCCCGGCCAGCATGATGGCCCGCATATTTGGTTCGCATGTGCATATTCTGGGCCTGCAGGACATACCGGCCGAAGAACAAACGTTACACGCATATATGAAACAATCGGCCGACTATCTGGAAGCGGAGCACATCCCGCACACCATGACGGTCAGAAAGTCGACCAACGCCTGCGACACCATCCTTTCCTACGCCTACGAAATCAATGCCGACCTGCTGGTCATCCACACGGAACAGGACAAATTTGTCAAACAGCTCTTCCTTGGCACCAACGCACAACAGATTGTGCATAAGTCGCAAATTCCGGTGTTGAGCCTCCACCCCGAAGATTATATCAACTTTGCCCGATAACGACATCATTGTTGTGGGAGCCGGCGCCGCCGGACTGATGGCCGCTGTCGTGGCAGCAGAACGGGGAGCCCGCGTGTTGCTGCTGGAAAAGATGGACCAACCGGGACGCAAACTGCGTATCACCGGCAAAGGTCGTTGCAACCTGACCAACACCGCCCCGATCAAGGACACCCTTCCGCATATAGGCTCTGACAGCCGCTTCCTGCGCAACTGCTACTCACGCTTCTTCAACCGCGAATTAATGTCATTCTTCGAACAGCGGGGTGTGGCGCTGGTTGAAGAACGCGGCGGCCGTGTCTTCCCCGCCAGCGGACGGGCGCTTGACATCTTTTTGGCCCTCGTCGGCGAATTAGAGCGCAATAGCCACGTCACCATTCGGAAAAACAGCATGGTGCGCTCGCTGCTGATGGCGGAGCCGCTACATGCCGGTGACAAACCGCATATCCGTGGCGTGCGGCTCCAAAACGGCGAAAGCCTTTCCGCGCGAAACGTCATTGTAGCCACAGGCGGACTCTCATACCCCACCACCGGATCGACAGGCGCCGGTTTTCTCTGGGCGCAAGAATGCGGGCACACCGTTGTCCCGCCGGTACCTTCGCTCGTGCCGCTTGTCTGCAGCGACACACTGCCTCCCGACCTGGAAGGGTTTGTGCTGCGTAATGTACGGCTCACCCTCACCCAAGCCAACGGCCACAAGCTTTGCGAGCTGTTCGGTGAGATGAACTTCAATGCCGACGGCATTGGCGGCCCCATTGTCCTCTCCGCCAGCCGCCTTGTCAGCCGGCGGCTGAACAGCGGAGAACAACTCGTCGCCCATATTAACCTCAAGCCGGCCATTGACGACGACGAGCTGGACCAAAGACTGAGACGCGACCTCGACGGCAACGGGCGACGCCTGTTTCACGACGCGCTGCGGCTGTGGCTCCCCGCCGAACTGGTCCCACTGGCCCTGAAACGGCTGCACATCGAATACTACAAAAGACTGCACCAAATCAACGCCGCAGAACGGCACCGGCTGCTTCGGTTCCTAAAAGACTGCACATTGAATATCACCGCCACGCAGTCGTTCAACGAAGCCATTGTCACCCAAGGCGGAGTCAGCCTCAAAGAGGTGAACCCGCAAACCATGGAATCACGCCTTGTCGACGGGCTGTATTGGACAGGCGAAGTACTCGACCTCGACGCCGACACCGGCGGCTACAACCTGCAGATCGCCTTTTCCACAGCCTACGCCGCCGCCACACACTGCACATAAGCCGGCACCGTCGGTCAGCCACGGGCATGCACCGTGTCGCTTTCCGCCTCGGCCAGCCGCTGTCCGGCAGCTTCCCAGTCTGCCATACGCCGCTCCAGCTGATTCTTCAGTGTTTCATAACCGGCATAGAAATCGGCATCCTGCAGTTCACCCGTCGCCAGCACCGACTCCTTCACAGCCAGCTGCTCCTCGAGAATGGCAATCTCGTCTTCGCATTGCCGCACAACCTGACGCAATTGCCGCAACTTACGTTCCCTCTCCTTCGCCTGCAGATAACTCTCCTTTGAAGTGCGCACTTGTCCGCCGTTAGCGGAGACCGTCGGCGCTGAAGGACGCCGTGCCGCGTCAAGGGATTTGAGATCCGTCATCCGGCGACTGTCTAAAAACTCAAATATATCGCCCTTGAATTCGTGCACACCGCCATCCCGAAACTCATACAGGCACTCTGTAAGTCCCTGCAGGAAATCGCGGTCATGAGACACCACAATCAGCGTACCCTTATATTGTAACAGCGCATTTTTGAGAATGTCCTTCGAATCCATGTCCAGATGGTTGGTCGGCTCGTCAAGCACCAGCAGGTTGAATGGCGTCAACAACAGCTTGGCCAAGGCCAAACGCGCCTTTTCGCCGCCGCTAAGAACCTTGACACGCTTCTCAATGTCATCCTCGTCAAAAAGAAAACTACCCAAAATATTGCGTATCTTGGGGCGGATTTCACCGACAGCAATGTCATCGATTGTTTGGAAGACCGTCTTCTCTCCATCCAGCATGGCAGCTTGGTTTTGTGCGTAATAGCCCACCTTGACCTGTGCTCCGAGACGAAACATGCCGCTATAATCGGTCAACTCGCCTACAATAATCTTGGCCAAAGTGGACTTCCCCTCACCATTGCGACCCACAAAAGCCACCTTGCTGCCGCTGGCGACAAGCATATCCACATTGTCGAACACCTGATGTCCGCCATAGGCCTTGCCCAGATGCTGAGTCTCTACAACAATCTTGCCGCTATGCGGCGCCGGCTGGAAATGGAAATGAATGCTGTCCGTCGACACCTCGTCAACCCGCACCGTCTCCATCCTGTCGAGCATCTTAATGCGAGACTGCACCTGTCGGGACTTTGTCGCCTTATAGCGAAATCGTTCAATAAACGCCTCGATCTGAGCCACCTGCCGTTGCTGTGCGGTCAGTTGTGCCATCTGGCTGGCCCGCCGTTCCTGCATCTGGAGCACATACTCGGAATAAGAACAGCGGTAGTCATAAATGCGACCGGCCGTAATCTCAATGGTACGCTGGGTGATACGGTCAAGAAAAGTGCGGTCATGCGACACCAGGACAACCGCACCCGGATAACCGCCCAAAAAATCCTCAAGCCACTGTATCGACTCTATATCAAGGTGGTTGGTCGGCTCGTCGAGCAACAGAAAGTCGGGGCGTTGCAACAGCAGTTTGGCCAACTCGACCCGCATCTGCCACCCTCCGCTGAACTCCGCCACAGGCCTTCCGAAGTCGGCATGGCTGAAACCCAGGCCCAGCAGCACCTTCTCCGTCTGTTCGCGGCGGCTGTCGCCTCCCATCAACACAATCTGCTCCGTCACCTCATTGTGGCGGTTAAGCAGTCGCTCGTAACCCGGCGACTCATAGTCCGTGCGGACGGCAATCTCGTCTGTGAGCCGCTGCTGCAAAGCTTCTAACTCTTCAATGTGACTAAATGCACGCATCGCCTCGTCAGCCACGGTGCCCGACGTGTCAGGCACCATCTCCTGCGGCAGGTAGCCCACGGTCTGGCCCGACGCCGTCACAACACTTCCTGTCTCGGCCGACTGCCGGCCGCAAAGAATTTTGAGCAGTGTCGACTTGCCTGCGCCGTTACGCCCCACCAGGCCAATCCGGTCCCGGTCGGCGATATTGAAAGTCACATGGTCGAAAAGATTCTGTCCGGTGAATTGCACCGACAAGTTGCTGACAGCTATCATAGCCCGGTAATATCTGACAAAAAGAGAGGCCGCCGATAAGGGGCGGCCTCGTCCGTATTGATAAATTTGTCTTAGTTCAGTTTAAAGGAGACGGGGAGGTTGAACTGCACACGCACATTCTTGCCCCTCTGTTTGCCGGCCTTCCACTTGGGCATGGATTTCACCACACGGATGGCCTCCTGACCGCAACCGCCGCCAATATCGCGCAAAATACGCGGGTTGGCGATGCTGCCGTCCTTTTCGACGACAAAAGTGACATACACCTTGCCCTCAATATTGTTTTCCTTGGCAAGCGTGGGATATTTGATGGATTCACCTAAATACTTATAGAGAGCCTCCATGCCGCCGGGGAACTCAGGGTCTTCCTCCACAACCTGGAAAATCTCCTCCTCCTCGACAACAACCTCCTCTTCAATCACCACAGGCACAAACTCCTCCTGGGCCTTGTTGGCATCGTCGCTCGCGTCGATAATACCCAACTCGTTTTTGATTTCGGCATCGTTCTCGACAACCACCAGTTCAGTGGCCACCTCGGGCTGTTCCGGTTCAGGAGGCGGAGGTGTGTCTTCCGCCGTCTGAAAAAACACCTCGTCCACCACATTCTCGGCGGTACGCTGCGAAATTTCGATCTCCTCAATGTCGTAGGACTTGATATTGAACGCCACCAATGTAATGATGAGCGCCACCACGAGACCTATCTCCAGATAGATGCCCTTTTTGCGTTCCAAGTCGGCCTTCGGACTCTTCTTTAGCTCCATATTGTCTTGTTTTTAACTGATTATCGCAACAATGAGATGTATATTTGCATCCCCTTTCAGAGCGCTAAATTAGCACTTTTTTTTCAATTATGAACAAAATGATGTAAAAAAGTTGGCCGCCAGCGCCGTGCCAAACCACGACGGAGACCGCGAAAGCCTACACCTCCGTCACATCAGCCGTCTGAGTGTACAGCAGAAAACCGCGCACGGAATCATACCCCATTGCAGCCAAGGCCTGCTTGTAAGCCTCCACCTGGACATAATGGCCATGCTCGGGCTCTCCGGTTTTGAAATCGACAATCCACACCTCCTGTGGCAGGAACAAAACACGGTCGGGACGCAACACCTGCCCGTCACACATCAGCTCGCACTCGTTGCGTACCGTGTGGCGGTGATCGAAAAAGCAGACGCTCTCCGGTCGTTCAAAGAGCATGCGGATCTGCCGGCACAACCTGTCACGCCAGCCCTCGGGCGCCTGTCGACGCATGCAGTACAGCCCGACAGCCTGCTCCACATCACTGTCATCCATCAACTGCGACAGGATTTCATGCATAGCCAGACCGTAGTGGCGCGGATCGTCGCGGAGACCCGTTTCGTCTGAAGGCGGCATAGCCACAACAACCTTCTCCTCCCAAGGGACGAAATGCAATGTAGGGCGCACCGTCCGACGCTGCAGCGCCCCGGCCGCGGTGTCACGCCGTTCCACTGCAGTGTCGGCGCCGCACGAGAAACATTCGCCGTCGCCGTCGTCCACGTGATGCCACACCAACGACGGCTCTGCAGGCGGTTCCCGCCTGACATAAGCATACAGCCACTCGGCGTAGCCCTCCCCGGCATTTCTTTCACGCATGACGCTCAACACATAAAGTTTGTCACACGGTCGTGTGGTGGCGACATAGAGCAGGTCGACATCGTCGATCTGACGGCGCGACGACTCCTGCTGCAACTGCGCTCCATAAAGCAACGGTGTGGACTCTTTCACCACAGTCACCGGGCTCACCGGCAGCGACAGCTCGTCCAGATGTTCCCCCAACTCCACCCAAAGACTCTGCTGCGGGGCCCGATGAGGCGGGATGACATAGATGATGACGGGGGACTCCAGACCCTTGGCCTTATGGATGGTGGAGAGATGCACCGAGTCCAGCACGTCGGGAGTGGAGAGTGAGAAATTCTGCCGGTCGAACCACTCGACAAACTCACCGATGTGATTGCGATGGCGACGGCCATACTCCTGCACACGTCCCAGCATGCTAATGATATAGCCTGTCTCGATCTCGTGCAGACGCAGTGCCCGGACCAAGGCCTCGCAACACTCATAGAGAGGCAGATCGCAAAGCATGTCCCGCGGAATATCGTAGCCTGCCGCCGAGAGAATGTCGGACAAATGGACCAGCCCCCGTTCAATCACTGCCGCGGCATAGTCACCTTCCAACAGTCCCAGCCGGTGCATGTACTCCAGCACCTGCAACGCCGCCACCCGGTCATGCTCGTCTGCCACCCACAGCAACGCCGCCCGCAACAGCATCACCGCAGTGCTGTTGCGGAGCAAAAACGACTCTTCCGAGACCATGGGCACCGGCGTGCGGCCGTCTGCCGACGAGGAGAGATAGGCGGCCACGGCATTGAGCGTTTTCTTGTCACGCGCCAAAACAGTGATTTCACTCAGCCGGTAACCCATCTCGTCAACCTGCCGGCGGATAATGTCATAAACACGCCGCCACATCTTGTCCACCTCGCCGCCGTCACGGCCCGCAGACTTCCAGAAATCCATCGACACAAACCCGCCGTCACGCACAGGCTCCTGCCACAGGTCAGGATGCCCGGCGTCGCCCCCGATAAAAATACTGTGCAGCATCTCATTGCCGCACAGATGCTCAGCCGCAAGCCAACGATAGAAATCATTGTTGAATCTCACCACCGTGGCGGCAGAGCGGTAATTGCGCTCCAAACGCCTTGTCTCGGCCACACCCGGATGTTCCAGCAAAGCGCCGTGCACAGCATTGTCCACATGCGGCAGCGCCACAAACTGCTCCACATCGCCTTGACGAAAACGGTAGATAGCCTGCTTGGCGTCGCCCACCACCAAGGCAAAACCACCTGCCGACACACTGTTCGACACCAAAGGCAGCAAATTTTGCCACTGCATCCGGGAGGTGTCTTGAAACTCATCAATCAGATAATACCGGTAGCGACTGCCGATACGCTCGTAGACAAACGGCATGGGCTCATTCTGTACAACATTAAAAATCTGCTTGTTGAATTCCGAAATATGAATCACCTCCTGTTCGCCGTATTGCTGTTCCACCAACTGCGCGATACGGCCCAGCAACGCCAGCGGGAAGAGGTGCCTGAGCAATTCCTTGCGGGTGTTGTAGCGCGGCAGTTCCACCTCAAGCCAAGCGTCGATATGACGATAGGCGGACTCCATACGAGGGTAAATATCGTCGATAGCAGCCGCGGCGTCAACAGGGCATTTGCTCCCGGCACGTTTTCCGCCGCTGAAAAAATCCACCACCCTGCCGGGGGCAGGCCACACCAGCTGGCCTGCGGCGCAACGGGCGAAATAAGAATAAACACCGCTGTTGCCATAATAAAACATCTCGCCCGTCAGCCCCCGCTCGGCGCAAAGCCGCAACACCTCGCGAGCCTCGCCGGCCACCCGCTGCTCGAGGCGTGCATTTTCAGCACGGTAGGTGCGGTTCAACTCCCGGAAATCATGCATGCCCAAGTGCGACAAACGGTTCAGATAACCAGGCACGTCCTCCTGAAAAAGCGCTTTGGCCAGCTCCCTGATACTGCCGTCAATGCTGTGCTTGCCGCCAAGACCTTTCTTCTCAAATAAATTGCTTTTGCCATCCTCCATCTTGTTGGCAATAAAGTCACAGAGTATATCCGAGAGGTCCTGCTCGCCGGGTTGGCCAGCCAGGTCAAGCAGCGTGTCAACCGAGACATCGAGCAGCTGCGAACCGTCAGTCACCACCTCAAACCCGACCGGCAGATGGAGGTCACGGGCAAAGGTGTGAACGATGCGGCTCATAAAGCGGTCTATTGTGCTGACGGCAAAATCCGAGTAGCCATGGAGTATGGCGGCATGCACTGTTGCGGCCGCCATCCGTATCCGACTGTCGGTCCACCCCAGCATCCGGGCCAAATCGGCGCCCATGGCTGTCTCCGTGCCGTGCTGCGACATGCCGTCCAAACAGGTGAGCACACGTTCCTTCATCTCATTGGCAGCCTTATTGGTGAAAGTGATGGCCAGAATGCGCCGGAATTGATGCGGCCATTCGGCTTCGGGCACATCGAAAGCCAGACGCAGATACTCCCGCACCAACGTATAAGTCTTGCCGGAACCGGCCGAAGCCTTGCAGATGACAAACTGAGCCTTATCCTGCATAAAACGCCGTCATTTTACCGTTGCAAAGATAGTTATTTTTACGACATGGCGGGGCAAGTCACCAATTCAAAATAAAAACGTATCTTTGTAAAACTTAAAAAATACATATAGAACCTACAACAAAATGGAAGACAATAAATTGTTCGGTGAATTCCCACCCGTGCCGACCGAGAAATGGGAAGAAGTCATCAACAAAGACCTCAAGGGTGCCGACTACGACAAAAAGCTGGTATGGAAAACCATCGAGGGGTTCAATGTAAAGCCCTACTATCGCGCTGAAGATTTGGAGCATCTGGAATACCTGGACAGCAATCCGGCCAGCCAGCCCTACACACGCGGCAAAAAAAGCGACAACAACATCTGGGATATCCGTCAGGACATCCATGTCAGAGATGCCGCCCGGGCCAACGCCATTGCCCGCGATGCCGTGCAACGCGGCGCCACCGCCTTGGGGCTCTGCGCCAAAGACATCACCAGCGTCGATGCCATGCAGACCCTGCTTGACGGCATTAACCCCGAAAAAGTGAAAATCCACTTCAACTGTTCACGCGACTACATGACCACACTGCAACTCTTCATCGAAGTGTTGCACAAAGAGGGTCGCGACCCTGAAAAAGTGGAAGGCACCTGCAATTTCGACATTTTTCATTACACACTTAAACACGGCCGGTTCTACCGCAGCGAAGAAGAGGACCTGCTGTCGGCCAAAGCCCTGGTGGAATTTGCCAAGAGCCGTCTGCCGCATTTCCGTGTGCTGACCATAGGCGGCAGCATGCTTCACAACGCCGGAAGCAACATTGTCCAGGAGCTGGGGTTCAGCATGGCCGCAGCCAACGAGATGGTGGCGCGGCTCACCGACCTGGGATGCAGCGCGGATCAAGTGGCCTCAAGCATTGCCGTCAACTTTGCAACGGGAGGCAACTACTTCATGGAGATTGCCAAAATCCGTGCCGCACGTCTGCTTTGGAGCAAAATTGTGGAACAATACCACCCTGCGTGCGACTGCGCCTACCGACTGTTCATCAACAGCGTGTCGTCAACGTGGAACAAATCGGTCTTCGATCCCTACGTCAACATGTTGCGCACCACCACCGAAACCATGTCGGCTGCCATTGCCGGTGCAGACTCCATCAGCACCATTCCTTTCGACTGCGCCTATAAAGAGGCCGACGATTTCGGTTACCGCATCGCCCGCAACCAGCAGCTGCTTCTCAAAGAGGAGAGCTATATGGACAAAATTGTCGACCCCGCTGCCGGCAGTTACTACATCGAGCACCTCACCGACAGCATCGCCTGCCATGCCTGGGATCTGTTTGTCACTGTCGAGGGGAAGGGTGGATTCTGCAAAGCCATCCGTGCCGGTTACGTACAGGACGAGGTGGAACGCATCGCCCGCCAGCGCGACAATGACATCGCCACACGCAAGACCACCATTCTTGGCACCAACCAATACCCCAACCTCATCGAGCAGATGAGCGACAAGATCATGCACACCGAGACCTGCGGATGCTGCTGCGACCGCCAGGACGGCGATATAAAGACACTACACCCCTATCGCGGTGCCGAGCCTTTCGAAGCCCTGCGGATAGCCACCGAACGATGCGGACACCGCCCGCGCGTCTTCCTGCTCACTTACGGCAATCTGGCCATGCGCAAAGCCCGCTCAGGTTTTGCCACCAACTTCTTTGGCGTCGCCGGCTACGAGATTATCGACAATGCCGGATTCAAGAGCGCGGAAGAAGGCGTGCAAGCCGCCCTAAAAGCCAATGCCGACATAGTGGTGCTATGCTCCAGCGACGACGAATATGCCGAGATTGCCGAGGCCGCCTGCAAAGGGCTTAAAGGTAAAGTGAAAAGCATCGTGCTGGCAGGCTATCCAAAAGAGATGGTCGACACCTACCGCAGCTACGGTATTGACGAATTCATCCATGTCAAGACCAACGCATTAGAGTGCCTCACCGCCTTCCAGAAACTGATGGGCGTCATGTAACCACAGCGTTGCCGCGGGCTGTTGCCCGACGGCACTCAGCATGCAATCCCTGCGGAACGACTCCGCGGGGATTGTCGTAAAAACCATGCGACTCCGAACGCCACACATCGAACCCCGCATCATTGACAGGTACATCTTGAACAAATACCTCAAGACGTTCCTGACAGCGATGGCACTCATCATCGTCATCGTCATCACCTTCGACGTATCGGAAAAACTGGACGATTTTCTGGAGCATCACGCTCCGCTGCGGGAAATTGTCTTCCAATACTACGTCAACTTCATCCCCGGTTTCGTCAGCCTCTACAGCGCTCTTTTCATTTTTATCGCTGTCATCTTCTTCACATCGAAGATGGCGGGCAACACCGAGATCATCGCCATTTTAGGCAGCGGGATCAGCTACCGGCGCATGCTGCGTCCGTTCCTGCATGGGTCCGTCATCGTGGCATTGGCCGTATTCGTCTTCAGCAATTTTGTCATACCCGTCAGCAACCGCTCGCTGCTGGAATTCAGCAGCACCTACATCCACACACGCCGCGACGACTACTTCAGCAACATCCACTTCCAATCGGAGCCAGGACACCAAATCTACGCCGAATCCTATAATGTGCAGCAACTACAGGCCCACAAACTACACAAGGACATCTACAACGACAGCGGTATCCTTGTCGAGCGCCATGCCGCCGAACAGGCCACCTATGACAGCGTCAACGGCACATGGACATGCCGCAACTACTACCACCGCACCTTAGACGGACTCAACGAACGCCTTGACCGTGCAGCCGTATGCCAGGTCGACCTCGGACTTCAGCCAGAAGACTTCAGCCACGCCAAAGAACACATCGAAGTGATGAACAGCGTCGAGCTCTACCGCTACATTCAGCGCGAGAAGATGCGTGGAAGCACCGCCATCATCGGCGCCCTGATCGAACTCTACCAACGGCTCCTCAACCCACTGGCCATCATCATCATGACCTACATGGGTGTCGCCGTCTCGTCACGCAAGACCCGGGGCGGCATCGGCGTGCATCTGGCCGTCGGCATCAGCCTGGCCTTCTCATTCATTGTATTCATGCGAGCCTGCGTCGTCTTCTCCACCAACGGGAACCTGCCGCCATTCCTCTCCGTGCTGCTGCCCCAGGCCCTCTACGCCGCCATCGCATTCCTTCTCGTGCGCACAGCGCCCAAATAAACCGCCTCAACTGCAAAAAACTCACACATGACCATACCGGAAATCGAATCACAGATTATCGACGAATTTGCCCAATTCGACGAATGGCTTGACAAATATGCCTATATCATTGAACTGGGGCGTGACTGCCCCGTCATCGACGAAGCCGACAAGGTGGAGTCGAACCTCATCAAAGGGTGTCAATCGCGTGTATGGCTCAGCTGTCGAAACGAAGAGGGACGGCTCCGGTTCCGGGCCGACAGCGATGCCGTTATCACCAAAGGCATCATCACCCTGCTCATCCGCGTACTCGACGGACAAAGCCCTGCCGACATCCTCGCCGCCGACCTCGGCTTCATCGACCGCATAGGACTCAAGGAACACCTCTCCCCCTCCCGATCCAACGGCCTCACCTCCATGGTGAAACAGATGAAACTCTATGCCCTGGCCTTCAGCCAGACCACAAACAAATAAACCAAGACACAATGAGCCCGACGCCTGAAACCGTCAAAGACGCCACAGTCAACGTGTTGCGCAACATCTATGACCCAGAGATGCCCAAAAGCATCTACGACTTGGGCCTCATCTACAACATCGATGTCGACGACGAACTGAACGTCAAGATACTGATGACACTAAGTGCGCCCGACTGCCCCGAGGCCGAATTCATCTTCCAGGAGGTGCGCCAAATGGTCGGCTATATTGAAGGGGTGAAAAGCGTCGACGTGGAACTAACCTTTGACCCGCCCTGGAGCTTCGACATGATGAGTGACGACATCAAAGCGGAGCTGGGTATGCTATAAAAGAGAAACATCGTAACTCCCAACCCCGAAGTCCATCACCCATGGGACGGTTTGCCCCCCTGTCAGCCAAACGGCGCAAATTTGTCGACGACAGCGTTTCAAGCGGTGTCTCGTTGAACCGTATGGTGTGGCGTCGTTTCCGCCGCAACAAACTGGCGTTTTCCAGCCTGGTTCTCATCGGGTTGATGACATTGACAGCCATAGCGGGCTATCTGATCACACCCGACCACACCCCCCACTGCAACCAGCAATATCTTGAGTTGACAGCCCTGAAACCCATGAGCCGTGCCACCTTCGTCCACACAAAATTGCCCGAAGGCTCCCCCACACGGCGCGGGCTGTTGCACCGCATGTGCCACGGGGAACCGCTTCCCTACCGCGCCCAGCCTGTCTACAGCTGGCACTACGAGGGCGACACCCTGGTGGCCGAGAGCTACACCGGCTCCATCCCCAACGACGGCGAGACACTGCGCCTCGCCCGCAGCGAAGTGATCGAGGTGACACAACGCACCTTCATCTTAGGCACCGACAGCTACGGCCGCGACGTGCTCAGCCTCCTGCTCATCGGCAGCCGGGTCAGCCTGTCGGTAGGCTTCATCGCCATCCTCATCGCCTTGCTCATCGGCATCACGCTGGGCTCGCTGGCCGGCTACTTCGGCGGCTGGGTCGACAACGCAACCATGTGGTTCATCAATGTCGTATGGTCCATTCCCACGGTGTTGCTCGTCATCGCCATCACCTTCGCGCTGGGCAAAGGTTTCTGGCAAGTCTTTGTGGCCGTCGGTCTCACCATGTGGGTCGACATCGCCCGCGTGGTGCGCGGCCAGGTGATGTCGCTCAAAGAAAAAGAATATGTCGAAGCCGCCCGGGCGTTGGGGTTCCGTTCCGGACGCATCATCTTCCACCACATCCTGCCCAACACCGTAGGGGCCCTCATCGTCATCGCCGCCTCCAACTTCGCCTCCGCCATCCTGCTCGAAGCCGGGTTGAGCTTCCTCGGCATCGGCGTGCAGCCGCCCATGGTGTCATGGGGCTCCATGGTCAAAGAGAACACCGGCCACCTGCTGCTCGACAACGCCTACCTGGCCCTGCTGCCCGGAGCCGCCATCATGGTTGTCGTCTTAGCCTTCATGCTCCTCGGCACCGGCATCCGCGATGCTGTCGATGTGAAACGGTGACCATCGGGGGCAAATGTTAAAAACAAATTGTACCATAATAATATTTTTTTGTACTTTTGCACTGTTAATCCCAAACAAGAACACAATCTATTTTTCAAACCAATTTAAACACCAACAACATGAAAAAGACAATCAGATTTTTCGCACTGCTGGCCGTGGCCGGTGCCATGACCTTCGCTGGATGTTCGAAAGACGATGATGATGATGAAGTAGTTAAGAGCGAAACATTGCAGGTAACCTTCGGGGGCCAAGTCATTCCGATGGGCTGGTTCGATGCCACTTTTGACGGCACCTACGCCCAAATCGAAGCCGCCGCTGCCCACATGAGCAAAGGCAGCCTTGAAAACTTCACGCTCCCCTACGCACAAATGCAGTTCACCGCAGAAAATATCCACAACGCCTACTACAGCGAGAACGCAAATCGTATAGTGGACAATCTGTGCGAATGGGCATACGACGAAGAACTCCCGAAAGAATTCAGTCTGAGTGGATTCGATGCCACCAAACTCTCTATCGAAAGCGCTTATGCCTCCATGACCATGTACGACTACTATGCATACGTCAATGAGATGGAAGAGATTGACGAGAAAGTCATGACAGCCACCGCCACCAACATCACCCTTGAACTGATGGACCAAGCCAAAGCCGCAAAAAAAATCCGTACTTTCCAAAACTAATCAACCCAAAAAACATTTTAAAGTTTCAATACAATGAAAAAGACTTTTAAACTGATGGCCCTCGCCGTGCTGGCCTGTGCCACCGTCGTTGCCTGCAACAACAACAAAAACACCGAGACCGTTGCCGACACCCTCCCTTGCGTTGATGAAGCCATGGTCGAGCAAGCTCCTGAAGAAGAGGTGGCCGAAGCCATTGTCGAGGAGACCGAGACCGTCAAAGAGACCGTGAAAAAAGAGGCCACCAAGGCTGCCAACAAGGTTGTCACCGCAGCTACCGAGACCGCCACAGAGGTTGCCACCGAGGCCGTCAAAGAAGAAGCCCAGATTATCACCAACACCACCGCTGCCGAAAAAGAGGCACTGAAAGCCAAGACCAAAAGAAAAAGATAATCACTCTTCTCACATTAAGAAAAAGGAGTGCCCTTTGGCACTCTTTTTTCTTTCTTGAAAAGCCAATACGCATGAAAAGAATACAACTCGTCATCATCACGTTCGTCTCCCTCACCGCGGCCACCTGCGGCGGCGAAAGGACGCTGGTCAAAGAGGCCGCCTACGGCTATCTGGACGCCATGGGCAACTACCGCATTGCCGAAGCCCGTCCCTATGCCACCCCGCAGACGCAAACCACCACACTCGACTACATCGAGCACAGCATCATGCCCTATGTTGACCAAAAAAGTATCGAGAAGAATATGCCGGCCCGAATCACCGTCAAGCGTGTCCGGCTTCTCAACGACACACTGGCACGAGCCTACTACCGCAAGGTGACCCCCGTCAAGACCCAAAACGACTCCATCACGCTGGTCAAACGCGAAGGCGAGTGGAAAGTGAGCCTGCTCATCAAACGCAGCCGCACACTGGATATGATGGAAAAAATGGCGGCAGGCAGCAAAACAAAAGACTCGGAACACCCCGAACAACGATAAAAAAAGAGCGTCTGTTTCATCCCTCCGCATTGCAAGAAAAGTTGTATATTTGCAGTTAGGAAAAGATGAAACAGAAACGTTGGTTAATTAGAAATGATTATGATGTAGAAGTTGTTGAAGACCTTGCCGAAAAACTGAATGTCGACCCTGTTATCGCCACGCTCCTTGTTGAGCGCGGCGTGACGACATTCGAAGAGGCCCGCCGCTTCTTCCGACCAAGTCTGGAGCAACTTCACGATCCGTTCCTGATGCGGGACATGCATCAGGCCATCGCCCGTATCGAACAGGCGCTGCAACAGCATGAGCGTATCATGGTGTATGGCGACTATGACGTTGACGGCACCTCGGCGGTGGCGTTGCTATATTCCTTTCTGCAGACACTGAGCAGCAATCTGGACTTCTATATACCCGACCGCGAGGCCGAAGGGTACGGCATCTCGCTGCGCGGCATCGACTACGCCCACGAGACAGGGGTGCGGCTCATCATTGCCCTTGACTGCGGAATCAAAGCCGTCGAACAAGTGGACTATGCGGCCGAACGGGGCATCGACTTCATCATCGGCGACCACCACCTGCCGGGCGACACGTTGCCACGCGCCATAGCGGTGCTTGACCCTAAGCGCAGCGACTGTCCCTATCCTTACAAGGAGTTGTCCGGATGCGGAATCGGGTTCAAGATTGTCGAAGCTTACATGGAACACCGGCTGGGGGTGCGAGCCTGCGACAACCCGCAGCAACTCGACGATGAGCGTCGTGCCACCCGGGAAAAGCTGATGCT
Organism: Candidatus Hemicellulosilyticus sp. P3; assembly: GCA_001543385.1. GTDB lineage: Bacteria > Bacteroidota > Bacteroidia > Bacteroidales > P3 > Colimorpha. The sequence goes on along the minus strand of LPNH01000001.1, from coordinate 98,290 downwards.
TGCCTTGCTGAGCTATTTAGACCTGGTGGCTGTCAGCATTGCGTCGGACATCGTGCCCATCACTGACGAGAACCGGGTGCTCGCCACCTATGGACTCAAGGTCATCAACACCCACCCGCGCCCCGGTATCGAAGCCATCCTGCGTTACGGACATATTGTACCGCGACGCAACACCCACGCCGGGAACGAGCTGCCGTCCCCACCCCCCAACGGCACGAACAACGCCAGCTATTTCGAGAAAGAGCTGACCATTGCCGACTTGGTGTTTCTTGTCGGCCCGCGAATCAACGCCGCCGGCCGGATCCACTCGGCATTCGACTCGGTGCGGCTGCTCTTGTGCGACAACAAAACAACCGCCGCCACATTGGCGGAAGAAATCAACAACTACAACCTGGAGCGGAAAGGTCTCGACACGGCGGCCACTGAAGAGGCCAAGACACGTATCGAGTCTGACGAGACATTGCGGCGGCGCAAAAGCATTGTGCTTTTCGGTGAAGACTGGCACAAGGGTGTGGTGGGTATCGTGGCCTCGCGTCTGGTGGAGGCGTACTACAAACCCACCATCATCTTTACCCGTTCCACGGACGACATGATTGTCGGGTCGGCCCGCTCCATCAAAGAGTTTGATGTGCATACCGCGTTGGAACAGTGCTCCGGGCTGCTCGAACACTTTGGCGGGCACCGCTGTGCCGCCGGCGTATCGCTCAAGCCCGAAAACCTCGAACTGTTCATCGAACGTTTTGAAGAAGTGGTCTCGCAGACGCTCAACGAACAGGACATGGTTCCTGAAGTGGAAGTGGATGCCGAGATCAGTTTCTCCGAAAACCTGACGCCTAAGTTTCTGCGCATCCTGAAGCAATTTGCACCCTTCGGCCCTGAGAACAACGTGCCTGTGTTTCTCTCACGCCACATGGTCGACACCGGACACGCCCGCATTGTAGGCAACCGTCACCTCAAGTTCGCCGCCATCCAATTGGACGCCCGATCCCACTCCTATCCCGCCATAGCGTTTCAGATGGCAGACTGTTATGACTCCATGCGGGGCGGACAGTCTTTCGACCTCTGCTACCAGCTTGAAGAGAACTATTGGAACGGCAAGACCGAGATACAACTCAACGTCAAAGACATCAGGTTCGACGACGATAACTAAACATACAGAACCCATCCTCCCCCATCAGTCCCATCCCCACCACCATTAGACCGCAGTAGATAATCCTTAACCCATGGCTGACGATAAGAAAATCATATTCTCAATGGTTGGCGTTGGCAAACTCATTCCGCCATCACGCCAGATACTCAAAGATATCTATCTCTCTTTTTACTATGGAGCAAAGATAGGCATCATCGGTCTCAACGGCGCCGGCAAGAGCACGCTGTTGAAAATCATCGCCGGAGTGGAGAAAGAATATCAAGGCGAGGTGGTCTTTGCCCCAGGCTACTCCGTGGGCTATTTAGAACAGGAACCCAAGCTGGATAACGACAAAACTGTCAAAGAGGTGGTGCAAGAGGCCGTACAACCTGTCGTCGACGCATTGCGCGAGTACGAGGAGGTCAACAATGCTTTCGCCGAACCCGATGCCGACTTTGACAAGCTCTGCGCCCGGCAAGGCGAGTTGACCGAACTGCTGGACCAATATGACGCCTGGACGCTCGACAGCCGGCTGGAACGTGCCATGGACGCCCTGCGCTGCCCGGACGAGAACGAACCCGTGGCCAACCTCAGCGGCGGTGAACGGAGGCGTGTTGCGCTGTGCCGACTGTTGCTGCAAGAGCCGGATATCCTGCTGCTCGACGAGCCCACCAACCACCTCGACGCCGAAAGCATCGACTGGCTGGAGCAACATCTGCGCCAATACAAAGGCACCGTCATCGCGGTGACTCACGACCGCTACTTCCTCGACAATGTGGCGGGCTGGATCCTGGAGCTGGACCGCGGCGAAGGAATACCCTGGCAAGGTAATTACAGCAGCTGGTTAGAGCAGAAAAGCCAACGGTTGGCACTCGAGGAGAAACAGGAGAGCAAACGCCGCAAGACACTGCAACGCGAACTGGAATGGGTGCGCATGGCGCCCAAGGCGCGTCATGCCAAGGGCAAGGCACGTCTGGCGGCCTATGACCGCATGATGAGCGAGGATGTCAAAGAGAAAGAGCAGAACCTTGAGATATTCATTCCCAACGGGCCACGATTAGGCACCAACGTCATTGAGGCGCAAGGCGTCAGCAAAGCCTTTGGCGACAAACTGCTCTACGAAGACCTCACTTTCAGCCTGCCGCCTGCCGGCATCGTAGGCATCATCGGGCCCAACGGCTGCGGAAAGACGACATTGTTCCGTCTCATCATGGGTCTGGAGCAACCCGACAGCGGCACCTTCCGCATCGGCGAGACTGTCAAGCTGGGCTATGTGGACCAGCAGCACCTGCAGATAGACCCCGAAAAGAGCGTATGGGAGGTTGTGTCGGAGGGCAACGAGCAGATTCAGATGGGGGGACGCCTCATCAACTCGCGGGCCTATATCTCGCGTTTCAACTTCTCGGGCAACGACCAGAGCAAGAAAGCCGGCGTGCTGAGCGGTGGCGAACGCAACCGGCTGCACCTGGCGCTGACACTCAAAAGTGAAGCCAACGTGCTGCTGCTTGACGAACCCACCAACGACATTGATGTCAACACCATGCGGGCGTTAGAAGAGGGATTGGAGCATTTTGCCGGTTGCGCCGTAGTCATCAGCCACGACCGCTGGTTCCTCGACCGTATCTGCACCCATATCCTGGCCTTTGAGGGCAACTCACAGGTTTATTTTTTCGAAGGCACCTACAGCGAGTATGAGGAGAACCGCAAAAAGCGGCTGGGCGACGACACGCCGCATCGCATCCGTTATAAAAAATTGACCTGACATCGATTCGAATCGTGACAACAATCACGCTACTGCGCCTATGCGACACCTGCTTATACTCGGCTTTTATATATCGGCCTGCATCTTTCTCCGGGCGCAAGAGCCACAGCTCACCCACTCCGCCGACGGCAAGCTGCAGCAGTCGCGACACGACATCTACGACAGTCGCAACCGACTGGCTGTCCGAATCGTCTATACCTACGACGACAGCACCGGCGCTGTGGAGACCCGCACGCTGACGGGCTATGACCGCCATGGCCGTGTGCAACGCATGGAGATTTATAGCGCCGACGAGCGATTGCTCTTCTCCGACACCTACCGCTACCGACGCAACGGACAGCTGCGACGACGCATTCAACGCAGCTACGACGACAACGGACGGTTGATCGACCGGACCACCATCCGCCCCTGAGCATCCGCCACGCCATCACCGTCATCCCGACACAACATCGCCCCGAATTAACCCATAGTTCATTTCAACCATCATGTCCGCATTCACCCATCTCCATGTCCATTCGCACTATTCCATTCTTGACGGCATGTCAAAGATACCGGATCTGGTGCACAAATGCAAACGCGACGGCATGTATGCCATGGCGCTTACAGACCACGGCAACATGTTTGGCATCAAAGACCTGATGGACACCGTCGACGGTGAAAACGACAAGGTGAAAAAAGCCATCAAAGAGCAACAGGCCATTCTGAACAACGACGGCGCCGACCCCGGGGCCAAACAGGAAGCCGAATACCAGATTGAACGTTTGCGGGGCGAGCTCTTCAAGCCCATCATCGGCATCGAAGCCTACTGTGCCCGCCGCACGCTCTACGACAAGGACAAGACTGTCAAAGAGACCAATCCCGAAACCGGACGCGAACGCATCACCGACCGCAGCGGCTACCACCTCATCCTGCTGGCCAAAAACAAGCAAGGTTACCGCAATCTGTGCAAACTGAGCTCCATCGCCTATATCGACGGCTTCTACGACCGACCGCGCATCGACCATAACGTACTGGAGCGCTACCACGAGGGTATTATCTGTTGTTCGGCCTGCCTGGGCGGCGAGATACCACAGCTCATTCTACGCGGCGACATAGCCGGGGCCGAACGCAGCGTGTTGTGGTTCAAACAGGTGTTCGGCGACGATTACTACCTTGAGTTGCAGCGTCACCCCACCGACAAGCCCGGTGCCGCGACCGACGTCTACCGCCGCCAGCAGCAAGTGAACCCCGTTATCATCGATCTGGCCCGCAAACACGGCATCAAAATCGTGGCAACCAACGACGTACACTTTGTCGAAGAGAGCCACGGCACGGCCCACGACCACCTTATCTGCATCAGCACCCAGTCTGATTACAACGACCCCAACCGGATGCGCTACACACAGCAGGAGTGGCTGAAAAGCCCGGCCGAGATGGAGTCACTCTTCGCCGACCTGCCTGAGGCGCTGGCAAACACGCAGAAGGTGGCGGATAAAGTGGAACTGTACAGCATCAACAGCGACCCCATCATGCCGGTGTTCCCGATACCCGACACCTTCGGCAGCGAGGCCGAATACCGCAGCCGCATCACCGAAGAGGAGCTCTTCGACGAGTTCACCCGCAACGACAAAGGCGAGGTGGTGCTCAGCAAAGAGAAAGCCGACGAAAAGATACACAAACTGGGCGGATATGACAAGCTCTACCGCATCAAGTTCGAGGCCGACTATCTGGCACAACTCACCTGGGACGGAGCCCGGCGACGCTATGGCGACGAACTGAACGACGAGATAAGGGAACGCATCAACTTTGAACTGCACACCATCAAGACAATGGGCTTCCCCGGTTATTTTCTTATTGTGCAAGACTATATCCGCGCCGCACGCGAGGAGTTGGATGTCAGCGTCGGGCCGGGCCGTGGCTCGGCGGCCGGCAGCGTAGTGGCCTACTGCCTGAGGATCACCGATGTCGACCCGCTCAAGTACGACCTGCTGTTCGAACGTTTCCTCAACCCGGACCGCATCTCGCTGCCCGATATTGATGTCGATTTCGACGACGCCGGCCGCGGCAAAGTGCTGGAATGGATTTCCGACAAATACGGCCGGGAGAAAGTGGCCCATATCATCACCTACGGCACCATGGCCGCCAAGTCGGCCATTGCCGACGTCGGCCGCGTGGAGCAGATTCCCCTCAGCACCGTCAACCAAATCAAGAGCTACATCCCCGAACGTGCGTTCCCCGACGGCATGAAGGACGAACACGGCAAACCCTTTGAAAAGCCTCCCAAGCTGAACCTGGCCAACTGCTACAAGTATGTGCCCGAGCTGAAGAGCATCATGCAGAGCCATGACGATAAAGACCGGCAGCTGCAGCCCATGCTCACCTATGCCGAGGAGCTGGAGGACACCAACCGCCAGATCGGCATCCATGCCTGCGGTGTCATCATCGGCGCCGACGACCTGACCAAGTTCGCCCCGATGTGCACCATCTACGACAAAGAGTCCAAGCACGACGAATTGGTGACCCAATACGACGGCCACGTCGTTGAGACCGTGGGTCTCATCAAGATGGACTTCCTCGGATTGAAGAACCTCACCATCATCAAGGACGCGCTGCGCAATATCGAGCGCCGTTGCGGCGAGAAAGTCGACATAGACCACATCCCCATCGACGATGTCGAGACCTATCAACTCTTCAGCCGCGGCGACACCATAGGCACTTTCCAGTTCGAATCGGCAGGTATGCAGAAGCACCTGCGTGAGCTGCAGCCCACTGTTTTCGAGGACCTCATCGCCATGAATGCGCTCTACCGGCCGGGGCCCATGGACTATATACCCGACTTTATCGACCGCAAGCAGGGCCGCAAACCCATCGAGTATGACATTCCCTGCATGGAGACCTACCTCAAGGAGACCTACGGCATCACCGTCTACCAAGAGCAAGTCATGCTCCTGTCACGCTTGCTGGCCGGCTTCACCCGCGGCCAAAGCGACACCTTGCGCAAGGCCATGGGAAAGAAGCAAATCAGCAAGATGAACGAGCTGGAGGTGCTCTTCTACGAAGGCGGCGAACGCAACGGACACCCTCGCGACAAGCTGCATAAGATATGGGAGGACTGGAAGAAATTCGCCTCCTATGCCTTCAACAAATCACACGCCACCTGCTACTCATGGGTGGCCTACCAGACAGCCTACCTGAAAGCCCACTACCCTGCGGACTATATGGCCGCCACCCTCACCAGCGGACAGACGGACATCAAGCGGGTCGCCGAGCTCATGGAGGAATGCCGGCGTATGGGTCTCGACATCATGCCACCCTCCGTCAACGAGTCGTTGATGAACTTCTCCGTGACGGGCGAACGCCAGATTCGTTTCGGGCTCAAAGCCATCCTGGGCATGGGTGAAGCTGCCGCCGAAGCCATCATTGCCGAACGCGAGCGCGGCGGCGCCTACAAGGACATATTCGATTTTCTTAGCCGTATCGACCTGCGCACCGTCAACCGCAAAAACATTGAATCGCTGGTCAAAGCCGGCGCTTTCGACGGACTGGGCACCATGCACCGCGCCCAATACTTCCACCACGACGGGCCTGATGATGACAGCCCCACCTTTCTGGAGAAACTGATGCGCTGGGCGGCACGCAAACAAGAGTCGGCCAACAGCAGCCAGATGTCCATCTTTGATATTAGCGAAGAAATCAAGCAGGAGGACCACCCCGCCGAGCCCGACAGCGAACCGTGGACCTCCATTGAGCAATGCCGTCATGAGCGCGAAGTGCTGGGCCTCTACATCAGCGGACACCCCCTCGACGACTTCAAATACGAAATCCGGGCATTCACCAACACACACCTCGCCGCCCTCAAAGACCTGAGACCCCTTGTCGGCAACGACCTGCGTTTTGCAGGCCTGGTCACCGGTGCTCGCACCGGCATCTCGCAGCGCAACGGCGACCCTTATGGCTTCATGACCATCGAAGACTACACCGGCAGCTACGAGCTACGCTTCTTCAAAGACCAGCTGGCCAAGTTCAAGGCCTACATCGAAGAGGGCATGTTCCTCTACTGCCGCGGCACCGTGGAGCAGTGGAGCCACCGTGACAAAGAAGGCAAGATGCAGACCTCGCCGCCCCGGTTGCGCATCAGCGAGATTCGAACACTCGGCAACTTGTTGGACCAGTTCACCACAGCGATATTGTTTCATGTCGACCTCGACCAAGTCAACAACGAATTCTGCCAGCGGATAGAGCAGCTGGCCAACCGGCACAAGGGCACCACACCGTTGCAGATCCGCATACACGACAGACACAACGATCTGGACCTGCTGATGCAGTCGAACCAGCTCTTGGTCACACCGCGCAGCTTCATCCACGAACTCAAAAGCTTCAACGAAGTGAAGGACATCACCCCGCTGACCCGTTAACGCTCCGCCATGAATCACGCGCTCTTCACCCCTGTCACAGCATCCCGCCTTCCCTCCGTCACGCCCGACAGCCATATCCTGTTATTAGGATCATGCTTCACCGACTCCGTGGGCGCCTGCATGGAGCAAGGGGGGCTGGACACGCTGCGTAACCCGTTCGGCGTAGTCTATAACCCCCTCTCCGTCGCCACGTGTCTGGAACACTGCCTTGACGACCGACCGATCGACATACAGATGCTGGTGCAACACGACGGGTTATGGCATTCATGGCTGCACCACACCACGCTCTCCCACCCCGACCGCGACATCTGCCTGCAGCAATGCAATGCCCGCATAGCGGCAGCCCATGTATTCCTGCAAGGCTGCGACACCATCATTATCACCTGGGGCACCGCCTATGCCTACTACCTCACAGCTCATCCCGCCGACGACACAACCCTCGCCGACCCTCTGCCAGTGGCCAACTGCCACAAGGTGTCGGCACGCCATTTCGACCGCCGGCGCCTCACTGTAGAGCAGATAACCGCCTTGTGGCAACCGCTCCTGCAACGCCTGATGCAACTTCCACGGCAACCACAGATCATCTTCACCGTCAGCCCCATCCGTCATCTTGCCGACAGCGCCCACGGCAACCAGCTCAGCAAAGCCACCCTGCATCTGGCCCTCGACACCCTGTTGACTCGAACCGACAACTGCAGTTACTTTCCCGCCTATGAAATCATGATGGACGAGCTGCGTGACTACCGATTCTACGACCGAGACATGGTACACCCCTCCGAACTGGCCGTCGACATCATCTGGCAACGGTTCCAGCAAACCTACCTGACCGCTGCCGCCGTCGAACACTGCCGCCGCAGCGAACAACGGCAACGCCAAAACCGGCATCGGCCCATCAGCAAAATCTAAAAGGAACATCGATATCAAACAATCAACCCACCAAACCATTAACCCACCAAGCCACTAAACTATTAACCCACGAAAACCGAAACCATTCATGAAAAACATCGCCTTGGTCATGGGAGGCTACTCTGGAGAACACGACATCTCCATCGCCAGCGGCCAGCAAGTATACCAATCCCTCGACAAAAGCCGCTATAACGTCTACCGCATTGTTGTGGAACGCGCCGGCTGGTACTGGCAGTGTGACGACAACAGCCATCGACCCGTCGACCGCAACGACTTCAGTGTCACTACAGCCGACGGGACGCGCATACGCTTCGACCTGGCCTTCATCATTATCCACGGCAACCCGGGCGAAAACGGTGTGCTGCAGGGCTACTTCGACACCCTTGGCATCCGCTACACCACCTGCGGATTCTACACCTCGGCGCTCACCTTCCAGAAGGGATATTGCAATCCTGTGGTACGCAGCTTCCACATAGTCAAAGTAGCCAAATCGCGCCTCTTCTACAAAGGACAGCACATCGACGAAACGGCGGTTATCGACCGTCTGAAGTTACCCCTTTTTGTCAAACCCGCCTCGGGTGGAAGCAGTGTGGCCACCACCAAAGTGAAGACAGCCGAGGAGCTGAGCGCTGCCATCCAAGATGCTTTTAACGAAGACGAGGCCGTGCTTATCGAAGAGTGTATCCATGGGCGTGAGTTTGACTGTGGCGTGTTCCGCAAGGCCGACGGCGAAAAACTGGTGTTCCCTATAACAGAAATCATACCCAAGGGCGGTCACGAGTTCTTCGACTATGAGGCCAAGTACGACGGATTCAGCGACGAGGTGACCCCCGCCGATGTCGATCCCGCCATCGCCAAGGAGATCCAGAGTGTGTCGTCTAAACTCTACGACCTGCTCGACTGCCGTGGCATTGTGCGTTTCGACTACATCTACAACACCGACCGCGAGCGGCTCTACTTCCTTGAAGTCAACACCATTCCCGGACAAAGCGCGGAGAGCATCGTGCCCAAGCAGGCCCGTGCCATGGGCATCAGCACCGCCCAACTGTACGAGATGGCCATCCAAGCAGCGCTGCAACAATAACATCGGCTTTTCGCCGTTACAATAGGAGAGAACCGACTGCCCCCCTACCCGTACAGCGACTCACCTATCTTCACCGCAGCGGAACCTGCCCCTAAACACACTGCATACCATTCTCTGACAATCTGTCTCAGAATCCGACCACAACGATATAGCAATATACCGTTTTTCACCATGCTCTGTCAACCGGCAACGTTGACAGAACTGATGATTTTTGTATATCGACTTAATAAAACTGAATTGTATGCACATCGAATTCTCCATGCTGATTCTCTCCGTCCTGTTCTTTACTGCCATCATAGCCAGCAAAGCCGGCAGCCGGCTGGGGGTGCCCGCGCTGCTACTTTTTCTAGCCGTCGGAATGCTGTTCGGGAGCGACGGATTGGGGGTTCACTTCGACAACATCCAGATTGCACAAATAATAGGCACCGCGGCACTCTGCGCCATACTTTTCTCAGGAGGTCTCGACACCAAAATCGCAGACATCCGTCCTGTCCTGGGCCCAGGAGTCATACTTGCCACTCTGGGAGTCGTTGTTACAGCTATCGTCACTGCCTTGATCATCCATCTCCTTCTCGGCAGGCATATCGGCATCGGACTGTTAGGATGCCTGCTCCTTGCCTCCACAATGAGTAGCACCGACTCCGCATCTGTCTTTTCCATTTTGCGCGGCAAGGGTCTTCGGCTGAAACACAATCTGCGGCCTACACTCGAGTTGGAAAGCGGCGCCAACGACCCTATGGCATACGTATTGACTGTGACATTCATCTCCCTGATGTTGCAGGGCGGGGAAGCGCATTATGTCCAGGCCATCGGCCTGTTGCTTGTCCAGCTGACAGTGGGAGTTTTGGCCGGCTTTGTCTTGGGAGAGGCCATGGTCTGGTTTGTCAACAAGATAAGAATAGACAATGCGGCGCTCCATCCTGTACTGATGTTATCCGGATGCTTTTTCGTTTTTGCCGCGACACACTATTTAAAGGGCAACAGCTATCTGGCCGTTTATATTGCAGGCTTGGTGGTGGGCAACCGGCGTTTTGTACACAAACGTTCCACGCGCAACTTCTTCGAAGGTGTCTCATGGATCGCCCAACTGGGCATATTCCTTACTTTAGGGCTTTTGGTCAACCCGTCCGAGTTGCGTACCGTGCTTGTACCCGGTGTAATAATCAGCATGGTGATGATATTCATCAGCCGTCCATTGAGTGTATTCCTTTCGCTGCTGCCATTTCCGCGATACACCCTCAATGACAGGATGTTTCTCTCTTGGGTGGGGCTGAGGGGAGCCGTTCCCGTTATCTTCGCCATTCTGTGCCGGGCATCGAATGTGCCCCATGGAGAAGTGATGTTCAATATCGTATTTGTCTGCACACTGTCAAGTCTTGTGCTGCAAGGCACTACACTTCCACTGATAGCCCGTTGGCTTGGCGTGTCGGAGAGACCCGAAAGAACAGTCCGGCGGGACAACGAAAATTTTGACATCGACTTTCCGGAAGAGATACATTCCGCAACGTATGAAATAGCCATCACCCCTGTCATGCTGCGTGGAGGCTCCAGACTCATGGATCTGCGGCTGCCCCGCCAGACACTGGCCATCATGGTCAAACGGGGCGACAACTATTTTGTTCCTACCGGCACCACCCTGCTTCATGCCGGGGACAAACTGATGGCGCTGACCGACAATTTGAATGAGCTCTGCAACACACTGAACCGTCTCGACCCCGGAAACAACCCCATGGGAGGTGCAGTAAACCCCTCATCATCTTTCCCCGAAAGGAATCGCCCCACACTGAAGAGCAGACTGTCCGGATGGCTCAAACTCCTTTTTGACGACGATGCAGAGTAAGATGCAGCAAAAGACTGCGGCGACGGGAGATTCCCATCGCCGCAGTTCAGAGGTCGCTTCCGGATTTGAACCGGAGTAGCAGGTTTTGCAGACCTGTGCCTAACCTCTCGGCCAAACGACCTTCTCATCAAAAGGAAAAGCCCTGTTGCTTTCCATATTGCGTTTGCAAAGATACAAAGTTTTTCACAAACAGCCAAATTTTCTCATTGGCAAATTCACGGGGTAGATTCAACAAATGGGGTGGACCTGAAAAAAGAAGGCTCAACCTTTCAAGATGCGACGGCGGTAGACAGCGGCGGCCCAAGCGGTGCAGAGCGGAACAAAGAGAAGGATGAGCGCAAGCGACAGCACCACCTGCCACACGGGTACGCCGAAAGGCAGGCGGAACAGCAACGCGACGGGCGACGTGAAAGGAACCAGAGACAGGACGACAGCCAACGGCCCCGACGGGTCGGACAGCAAAGCGGGAATGCAACAACATGCCGTCAGTAGCGGCGCCGACAGCAACAGTGTGAATGCCGAGCTGTCGGCATCCTTGTCAAGCCGGGCACCCAAAGCGGCAAACAGCCCGGCATAGAGCAGGTAACCCGCCGTGGCGAAGAGGAAGAAACAGAGCACAACAGGGCCCCAGTCGATGGATTCCAAACCCTGCATCAGCTCCGACACCGGCTGCTGCTGCAAAGCAGCCTGAAACTGGGCCGTAGCCTCGCTGCCTTTGGTGGCCAGTGATTGCAACTGACGGCTCTCGACACGGGCAAACATATCGGCATAAGCGGTGCGAATACCGCCGATGGCGGCCGCCGACAACGCCAACCACAGGGTGAATTGCAGCAGCCCGGCCATACCGATGCCCAACACCTTGCCCGCAAGCAGCGGAAAGGGGCGGGTCGAGGAGAGCAGCATCTCGACAACACGGCTGTGCCGTTCTTCCATGACGCCGTGCGTCACCTGGCCGCCAAACAGCACTACAGACAGCAATGCCAGCAGCGCAAGCGCCAGACCCAGCACACTTTTAACTTGTGCATACGCCTCACGGCCGGTGGCCATATCTTGTGTACGCAGACGGATACGGGTACGTTCCATCAATGCATACTCCTCAACCGTGATGCCGTGCACATCGAGCAAGATGCTGTTGCGCAGGATGGTCTGCAGCTGATGGTCGATGTCGGCCTGCAGCGGCGCCGACGGGCTGTGGGCATGATAGTAGAGGACTGCATCGGTGGGGATGGTGGTCTCGCGGGCCAAGATGAGCAGCAATGCGTCGGCATCGCCATCGTCCACCATACGTCTGCCATAGGTCACACTGCCCACCGGGAGATATGCCGCCGCGTCTGATGACTGCAACTGCGTGGCGAAAATGCCGCTTTCGTCGACTACGGCCACCCGCACCTGGCGGACCGGGCGTGAAGCCAGCAACGGTGGCAGCAGATAAAGCCCGGCTACAAGCAAAGGTATCACAAATGACAGCAACCAAAAGGACGGCCGGCGAACCCGTGACCGAAACTCACGGCAGACAATAATCCATACTGTTTTCATAACATCGGCTCTTGAGTGGCGTCCGGAGCCACCAGATGAAGAAACACATCGCTCAGCGAAGCCTGCGGCCAGTCATGGCGCAGGCTGTCAAGCGTGCCGTCGAAACAGATGCGCCCCGCATGCAAAACGGCCAGACGATCACACATCTTTTCGACAAAGGCCATATTATGCGACGAGATAAGCACAGCCGCCCCACGTGCACGCAGTTCGGCGACGACTGCTGCCAACAACTGCGCGTTGAGCGGGTCGAGCCCGCTGAAAGGCTCGTCAAGCACCACCAAGCCGGGGTCGTGCAGCAACGCCGCGGCTAATTGCACTTTCTGCTGTGTCCCCTTGGAGAGATGCAACGGCAAGCGGCGCGACACCTCCGGAACACCAAGCCGCTCCAGCCAACGGGCGGCACGGCGACGCGACTCGGCGGCAGACAAGCCCTTGAGACGCCCCCAGTGGCAGAGCTGCTCGTCGACACGCATGCGCGGATAGAGACCGCGTTCCTCCGGAAGATAACCCATGTTGAGGCGGTCGTCGTCGCGCAGCGGCCTGCCGTCCCACAGCACTGTGCCGCCGTCGGGACGCAACATGCCGTTGACAATACGGATGAGCGTGGTCTTGCCCGCCCCGTTGAGGCCCAGCAAGCCTGCGACAACGCCGCTTTCAAGTTGCAAGGAGACGTCGTGTAGCACCCGGTGCGGGCCGAAACAGTGTGAGACATGTTGGATAGAGAGAAGCGACATACCGAATGGTGGAATATGGGTTTCTTTACAAGGGAAAGCGACGTTTATTCTTTAGCCGGGCGGTTACGTCTGCCACGTGCCAGCAGCACCTCGGCCAGCAACATGACCAACGCTGTCCACAGACACAGGTGCGACAAACTACTGGCATGTCCCGCATGCAACGCCACCGGCCGTTCTGCGGCAAGCGTCAGTGTGCGGCCGGCGTAGTCAGGCAGTTCGTCGTCGGACAGAAACTCCATCACCGATTCGCGCCGCTGATAGTTAAACGCCAACGACAAGGTTTCGGACGACGGTGTCGAGAGCCGATAGCACCCTGCCGACGAGACAAGGTTCGACGCTGAAAGCCGGCTGCGACCGCCTGTCGCCGTGATACGGGGCATCCCCGTAAACGACCCCTGCTGTGCGCCGTCGGCTGCGCCGTAAATACCGCTGAGCGTCGCCGGAGATGTCACAGAATACGGCAAGTCGACAGGCGGCCCATCGTCCGAAACAAGGTGGTAAGGTTGTTGCGGCGGACAGCTGTACAGCGCCATATTGTAAAGCGTTGGGACAAATAACGGCTGAGCGACCAAGTCGGTGTATTCCTCGCGCAACGGCGCGGCGAACAGATAGCATGGGCGCTGTGAGGATGAATAGAAGACGGAAAGCACTGCCTCGCCCGCAGGCAGTGTCAACAGCGGTTGCGACACCGTGGAGCCGACATTCTTCAGCCTATGCCGCCCGTTGAAACGGGGTGTCTCGGAATTGTCGGGGCGTGACTCAAACACGGAACGGTATAGCATGTTGTCGAAATCGATGCCCGACACCTGCACCGCACCCGTAGACCAACCGTCAAGCAAGGGTGCGTGCAAAGGTTGCAACAGGGCGTCGTACTGCTGCCGGTCGGCATTGGACGGCGGCACCACCACAAGCGAACCGCCGCGCCCGGCATAGTCGTGCAAGGTCTGCACCAGCCGCGACGAAAGCTGCTCCACCTCGTCGAGAATCACACAGTCATAACCGCTTCCTGCCGCCGCACTGGAGAGCAAGGCCGCCCCGTCGGCCGCAGAGACTGCACGAAACAGCAACGTGGTATCGGAAGCGAAAAGGCGGTGCAGCCAGGGGTTGGGACTATTGCCATAGATCTCCAACACCGAAATTCTGCGCGCCACATTGAAGGCGAAAAAGAGGGTGTCGTCGAAGGTCACAGGGCTGTCGCTTGTGACGACACAGCCTTCCACAGCACCGCCGTGGTCCACTACAAAATGCAGGGGCACCACCGTCTCGCCATGCGGCGCGAGGGTGACTGCAGACTGCGCACGGCGACGACCGTCGGCATAAAGGTATAACGGCACCTGCTCAAGCATCCGTCCGGAGGCGTTGCGCAACCGCACCTCCACCACGACGCGGTCGCCGACGCGAAACGACGGAGCATCGAAAACCAGCGTGTCGAGATAGACATTGTCAACGGTAGCGGCACGCAGGGGGATGAAGGTACAGGGGGCGTCGGAGAAAGCGCTGTCGGGCAAACATGCTACATCCGATGTAGTCCGCTGAAAATCGGAGACAACATAGGCACGCCGGTTAGCCACCTGCGCGTCGTGGAGAAATCCTTGCTGGCGACGCACGGCTTCACTCAACATCACACTGTTGGGCGACACCGTCAATTCGTCGACGGCGGCAAGAAAGTCGTCGCGGTCGAGCCAATGGAACTCCTCGCCGGCCATACGGTTGGTGAGCAACTGGAAACGGTCGCCGGGACTGTAGGCGGAAGCCACCTCGGCGGCCTTGCGCTTGGCACACTCCAACAAATCGCCGTCGGTGGCTTGTTGCAGCATGCTGAACGAGTTGTCGATATACACGCTCACTGCCGTAGTGCCCGGCTGCAAAGTGTCGCCACCCCGATCTATCGAGGGGTTGGCAAATGCCAACACCAAAAAGACAACGACTGCAATACGCGACGCCAACAACAGCCGACGACGCAACTGCGACTCGTGACGTGAAGCCTGCTGCAAAGCCTCAAGCCTGTCCACATTGCTGAAATAGACTTTGCGATAGCGCCGCAGGTCGAAAAGGTGCACCACCACAGGCACCGCCACCGCCGCCAATCCAATCAGAAACAAGGGATGTGCCAGAAAGAGCATCAGTCAGAGGTGCTGTGATGTTTACAGTAATAAGAACAAATGTCCGTCAAGCCGCACTCGGCGCAGCGCGGCTTGCGGGCCTGACATACGTAGCGTCCGTGCAGGATGAGCCAATGATGGGCCACGGGAATCTTGTCCGGTGGCAAATGACGTGTGAGCGCCCGCTCGGTATGGAGCGGCGACGGGCTGTTATGCGTCAACCCCAGGCGCTCGGAGACCCGGAAGACATGGGTGTCGACCGCCAACGCCGGCTGGTGAAAAATGACCGACGCGACAACATTGGCCGTCTTGCGTCCCACGCCCGGCAACTGCTGCAAAGCGTCGGTGTCGGACGGCACCTCGCCGTCGAAGTCGGCAACCAGCTTGCGGGCCATGGCCGCCAAATGGCGGCTTTTGCTGTTGGGGTATGACACCGAATGGATATAGTGCAGAATATCGTCAGGCGTAGCCGTTGCCAATGCCCGTGCGTCAGGGTAAGCGGCAAAGAGCGCCGCCGTCACCATATTGACACGCCGGTCGGTGCATTGCGCCGAAAGGATCACCGCCACCAGCAGTTGATAAGCGTCGGCATAGTGCAATTCAGGCCCCGCGTCGGGCCGGGTGGCCTCGAAGTGGGCTATCATGCGTTCGTATTTCTCAGCGAGTTTGATAGGTCGGACGTATTAAGGTTTTTCAACAACAGCGTCATGGCTTGTCGGTGTTCCATGCCAGCACAGCCATCACCGGATAGTGGTCGGAGATATCACTGGCGATACACCTATAGGCCTGAACATAGAAACTGTCGCTACAGAAGATGTGGTCAATGCGGAATGACGGGACCTGGCCGTGATAGGTGGTGCAGAAGCCCCTACCCTGCTTGACAAAAGCATCGTTGAGCAGTTTGGACATCTGCTGATAGATGTAGGAGGCCGGTGTGTCGTTGAAGTCGCCCGCCACCACCACCGGATAGGGTGAGGAGACAATCATCGGCTGCAGGTCATCGCGCCATTCGCGCTCATGCCAGGCAATGGTCTCGCGCATCTTGTAGAAAATGCTGCGTGCAGAGGTGTCGTTGTAGTTGAAACTCGACAAGTTGAGCGTTTCGTTGGATGTAAACCGGTACGAGTTGAGATGCACACTGACAAAGCGCAACGTGTGTTGCCGCCATTCGATGTCGGTATACACCTTGCCCGGCCCGCCTCCCGCGACAGGTGTGACAGGATATTTGGAAAAGAGCACCACACCGGCCATGCGGTCACGCGCACCATGACGGTAACGATAACCCATCGCCTGCAGCGTGTCGAGCAAGGCATAGCGCCGTGGCACAGTGAACTCCTCGAGCGACAGCACGTCGGGCTGCTCGCGATGGAGCAATGCGACAAAACGGGCTGCTCCGCTGTCGGCCGAAAGCGTGTCGTCGGGGCCGCGGAACCCGTGTACATTGAAAGTCATCACACGCAACACGGAAGCGTCGTCCACAGCCACCTCGGAGGAGCCTCCCAACTGTACATATTGCGGTATAAAACCCATCCGCAACAGAATGGCGGCCAACGAAATAAGGAACGCTTTACGCACAAAGCAAAGCCAAAACACGACCCACAGCGCATTGATGACAAACAAGTAGGGGCATACGTAGCTGAGCAGCGAAGGCAGACTCATCTGCGACGGAGACACCCACTCGGTCAGCGTGGAGAGCAACAGCAGCAACACACAGACCAGATTGAGCGACAGCAACAGAAAACGCAAAACCTTCTTCACCGTTCTACAATGACACAGTTTTGTCTGCAAAGATACATTTTTATTATTGAATTGGAGCGGTTCAACAACGCACTTCTACCCGCGTGATTTCAGCTTATCACAATAATTAAATAATTACTTGTATTTTTGCCCGTATGTTACACGTGGGACTTATCGGCATTCCACTGGGGCACAGCGGTTCGGCAGATTATTTCGCACGGCATCATAAGGATTGCCGCTACTGTGCCTATGAGCTGCCCTCGCTCGACAATCTGAGACTGTTGCTCGAACAGGAACAGCTGGACGGGTTCAACGTCACGCTGCCCTACAAGACAGCCATACTGCCCCACCTCGACACCGTGGACGACGACGCATCGGCCATCGGCGCCGTGAACTGCGTCAGTGTGCGGCGATCGGGAGGCTTGATGCATCTGACCGGCCATAATACAGACTGCCCCGCATTTGCCGAGACGCTGCAACCGTTGCTGCAACCTTGGCATCGGCAGGCCTTGGTGCTGGGCACCGGCGGCGCGGCACGCGCGGTGAGCCACGCATTGCAACAGTTAGGCATCGGTGTCACACGGGTGAGCCGCACTCCACGCGGTGCCGGCACCATCGGATACGGCGAGGTGGCTGCACTAATAAACAGCCATCTGCTGGTTGTCAACGCCACCCCCGTAGGCATGTGGCCTCAGGTGGAACAGACACCGCTGCCCGACACCTGCGGCATAGGTCCCCGACATCTTTGTTACGACCTAATCTACAACCCCGTGGAAAGCCGTTGGCTGCACGAGGCGGCACTACAAGGCGCCACCGTATGCAACGGACTGTCCATGCTGCACCGGCAGGCCGACATGAGCCACCGACTGTGGACAGAGAGACCCCGCTTTTAACAGCCGCCACACAATTTTTTCCCGGACCCTGCGTTTATAGTGACACTTTCCAGCCCATGCTGCAACCCGTACATAAAACGTCGCATTTCCGTTTCCGCCGTTTCAGCCGACAGAAGTGGGCCGCCTACAGTTCCATGCACAGACAGGTGACTATAGGCCGTGTGGCGGCTTATATCTCCGACTTGCAGCTCCACAAGAACGGACGCCCGGTCGACGAAAGCAACCGCGAATATTGCCGCAAAGACAACGGCGGCAATTCCGGGGACGGCATCGGACGGCATGAAGAATCGCCATTGTCTTTGTGCCGGCCCGTACAGGCACACATCGACACCACCTGCGACGAAGCACACCGCTACGCCGACATAACCATATTGTTTATCCGCAACAGCCGTCCCAACCTTTATTTGAGGCGGCTGTTATTTTTCATCCTAACCAATATCACCATGAAATCTGCATTGTCAAAATTCCCGTTCGCCATGATGTTGCTTGGCACCATTGCCGGCAAAGCGCAACAACCACCCGACACCGGACATCAGCTGCCTTCGGTGGAGATACGCAGCGAGCGGGTGCATCGTGCCGCCAACAAGGTGGACAGCGCCACCATTGCCGCGTCGCCGTCAGAAAGTTTAGACAACCTGCTGGAGCGCATGCCCGCCGTGGAGGTGCGCAACCGCAGCGGCCAGCAGGGCGACATCAGCCTGCGTGGCGGCAGCAGCGACCAAGCCATGCTGCTGCTCAACGGCATCAATATGAACGACGCCCACACCGGCCATTACACCCTCGACCTGCCCGTCGACGCCCGTTGCCTGCAACGTATGGAGCTACTTGACGACTCGCCGCTGGCACACTTCGGGCTGTCGGCTTTCAGCGGAATCATCGCCCTGTACACGCGAATTGCCGACACCACGGCACCACCGCTTACGTTGTCACTGCATGCTGGCAGCCACGGCGAGGCAGGAGCCGCGCTGAACCTGCGCCAGCGCCGCGGCGGATGGTATCTGCTCGAACATGCCGCCTACAGCCGTTCGGACGGATATATCCATAACACCGACCACCGGCAGGCCGACCTCTTTCTCCAAGCCTACCGTCCGGGCCGGCACGACGACAGCTGGAACCTGCAGGGTGGCTTCCAGTTGAAAGACTATGGTGCCAATGCCTTCTACTCGCTCAGTTACCCTGACCAGTACGAATCGGTGCGCATGGCATTTGCTTCGGCCTCCTATCGGCGCGAATGGGCCTGGGGCCGATGGGAATGGAATATCTCCAATCGCACCCACACCGACCGCTTCGAGCTCTTCCGCGACGGACACAGCGTGGCGCCGGACTGGTATAGCGGCCATAACTATCACCTGAGCAACACACTGGCGACCAACCACACACTGGCCATCTTTCATCGCCACGCCACCACCACGCTGGGCATAGATTTGCGCGACGAGGCAGTGCTCAGCAGTCAGCTCGGGGACAGTCTGGAACATCCGGTCCGCATAGTCTACGAATCTGGCGGGAAAACCTTTGACTTCGGCAAAAACAGGCTGAATGTCAATAGCTTCATCCAGCATCATATACATAGACACCGCTGGGAGTTGTGCGGCGGCGGCGCGCTCAACCTGAATACAATGTTCCAGACCTCATGGGGGGCCGACCTGCGCGGAAGCTATCACCTCAACGACCATCTGCACCTCCATGCGTCGGCCGGACGTTATCTGCGCATGCCCACCTTCACCGACCTGTATTACCACAATGCCGTACAGGTGGGCAACGACCGGCTGCAACCCGAAAAGGCCTGGATCGCCACCCTGTCGGCCGACTGGCACGACGGCCCTTGGCATGTGTCGCTGACCCTGTTGCGCCGCAACGGGCGCGACATCATCGACTGGATACGCCAACCCGACGAATCGCTGTGGCACTGCGCCAACCTGACACACGTGAATCTGAACGGGCTGGAGATGAGTGCCTCCTACCGGCCTGGGGGGTCGCTGCGCGAGGTGCGTCTTGACTACACATGGTATCATATCGACAAAAGCGCCGGCGACTATGTGTCGAAATATGCGCTGGACCATCTGCGGCACAAGCTGTCGCTGGGCGCGGTGCAACAGCTGGGTCGCAGTACCGTGAGCGGTTGGGCATCGGTGCAAAAACGCAACGGGAGCTACACAGACAAAAACGGAGATTTGGCAGAGTACACGCCGGTGGTGCTGGTCGATTTGAAATGGGAATACCCTTGGCGGAAACTGCGGCTGTCGCTGTCGCTGCTCAACCTGCTCAACCGCCGCCACTACGACATCGGAGGCATTGAGCAACCCGGCCTGCAACTGCGCGGCGGAATCACCTACAGCCTATAACGGCGACCTGAAAAAACAGAAACCGCGCATCACCGACTGCGACACCCCTGAAATAAACGTAGCCTAATACTTATTGTCCAGCAAATAATCTGCCAGATAAGGCATCGCAAACACCAATTCTCCCCTGCGAGGCGCCTCAATGACCCCCGCCTCCAGCAACCGTTTCCGATAAGGTTGCATCGCCGGGCCCATCTTACCCAAAGCCGCCTGCAGCTTGGCCGTGCTCACGGTTTCTCCCTGTCGGGCCATCGCCTTCAGGAATATCTTGTCGTTTTCCGACAGCGGACTCAGAATCGGTTTGAACACATTGTTCTCCATGTCCCCCATGGCAGATTTCTCAGCCCTATCCATGATTGCACAGTCGACAGTTCCACCTTCCGGCGTATATTGAATCACATAATATCCTATCAGCTGCATCAGATACGGGAAACCGCGAGTAGCCAGCGCAGCCCTGTCCAGAAACTCATCTGAAATATGGATACCCATCCCCCTGTATGCCCGTTCATAGTACGCCTTGATCAGATTAGTGGAAATCAATCCCAGCTCCACCCTGGTAGCACGATTCAGGAATGTGAGCACCTTGTCATTCAAAACACCGGAGACGGCATGGGGCAGGCCAGCCATCGCAATGGCCACATTCTTCCTGTCTCCCACCAACTCCTGGTAGGCCGATGCCACCTCTCGCATGGCCGCCGATGTGCGCACCTCGTCAATCAGAATCAGTGCACCTTTGTTCTTCTCGGCGAGTCTGTCGCAAAGCAGCGACATTTTCGAGCGGAACCCGTACTGCCGCTCCGCAGCCTCGGAGAATGTAAGACCAAAGGTGAATCCAAGCGCACCGGCAGTCACGCCCGTCAGCTTGCGCCTGTCATCCTTGAAGAAGACCGATCCGTTCATCTGAAACTGTTCAATGATAGCCTGCGGCATCCCTTCGTGAGCCGTCACACGAGCCACCACATAGCCAGCCTTCTCCGCACGATCACTCAACTCAAGCAGTAGAGCCGTTTTCCCCATACCCCGCTGTCCGAGGAACAGCGAGCAACGATTGCGGCTCCCCACAGGCTCCCTCAACCCGGCCATGAATTGCTCTATCACCCCGTCACGCCCGATATACTGGTCCGGACGGTTACCAAACGTAGGCTGAAAAACAACACAACGATTCCCTTCATCTACCTTCTTCATTCTCGTTTATTTTCTTTTATTCTTCTTTATTTTCTTTTATTCTTCTTTATTCTTCATTCTGCCACAAAGATACAATAAATATATGAAACCTATGAAATCACAAAGCCGAATTGAGGGGCGGGGCTACAACGACGGATGGCGGTCGGTGCAGTACGCCCATGCCGATTCTAACAGCGAGACCGGCATGGAGCGGCGCGAAAAATAATGGAATTTGCGCCGTGACCCCAGCACAGAGCGTATCAGCTGCCATCGGGTGCGCCAACCTTGGGAGAACTCGACGGGCGCCACGTTGGAGGCCAGCATGTCAGCCAGCAGCAACCGGTCGGCGGCATCGTCGGCACCGCAGCCGAACGGCGCCGCCACACCGCACACCTGCTGCGCCAAACGGCTCATGGACATGGCAAATGAAGATAGATCGTAATCGCGGCAACGCCGCAGCAATTCATGCCACAACTCCTGCGGCTGGCGGCAATCCCCGTCGGGACCATAGGCCTGCAGCAATGCCGCCCAGTCGCATACAAAGCGCAAAGTCACACCGCCCTCGTTGAGAAAATGGTTACGGGCATGCGACAAAAAGAAAATCAAGTTGAACAGGGGTGGCGGCGACAGCAACGGGACCCCTTCAACAGGCGTCAACGGTTCCTGGCGCAACAATTGCTGCAGATAGCGCTCGTATTGTTTGCGCCGTCTGCCGCCCCGTATCGGCGTACAGAACCGGTGGTTTTCGACCGTCAGCCCTTGGAAACTCAACGTGGAATGTTTATAGTAGCCGCGGCGCACCGTCACGCCGGCATCCTCCGCGACACGGTTGCCCGCTTCCCAGCCGTCGAACAGAAACACGTCGAGATCGCCGAAAGGCCGGTGTGTCGGATTGGCATAGTGCTGTGCAAAGGCCAGCCCCTTGAGCACCACGCCATGAATCCCTTGCTCTGCCCACATCTGCGATAGTTTCCGTGTGGCCTGTATCTTCCGTTCGCAATCCATCTCGCACAACAGCGTCTGCGCCATCCAGTTGTAGCGCACCCCCTCGTCGACCGACGGAAGCCGCAACAAGCCCTCGCAGGCGACAGCCGTCACGCCCTGCCGCAAAGAGAGTTCATATACCGACTGCCAATCCACCTCACCACCGGGCAAGGGTTGCTCCGCCCCACCCCACGCCATTCGCAGCAAGGCAATCAGCGTCTGCTCGTCCGGATGTATGGTCATACCGTCCATTCTATCGCAAAAATACACATTTTCCACGACATAGCAGTACAAAAACGACATCCACTCGGCATATCAAAGATGGAAGTTCTGAAACACCGCCACCGCTGCAAGTCCTGTAGACGAGGTTCACCGTTCAAACAAAAAGGGCATGAAACCAAAATTTCATGCCCTGCAATGTGTGATATCTGTTTCTATCGCAACCGCTATGCGATGGCCTCGCGGATGCAGGCCACGATATAGGCCACGTCGTCGTCGCTCACCATCGGGCCGCTGGGCAGACACATGCCACAGCGGAAAAAACTCTCGCTCACTCCGTTGACATAAGCCGGGGCACCTGCGTACACCGGCTGCTTGTGCATCGGCTTCCACAGCGGACGCGCCTCGATACCTTTCTGGTCAAGGTAGACGCGCATCGCCTCTACATTGGCGTTGGGCTCGCAGTCGGTATGCAGGCCGCCACCACCGTGCACCACGCCGCCTGCGCCACCCACAGCTCCACTGACAGCCTCGCCATAGGCCCGTTCCTGACCTTTCACATGCAGCCGCTCGTCCAACACAATGGTGCAGAGCCAATAGTTGCTGTCATAACGGCTGTCGGGGTTGCAATGGACGTTGATGCCATCAATGCCCTTGAAAGCCTCTTCGTACAGGCGTTGAATGTGCTTGTGGTGTGCGATGTGCTGATCGGCCACGGTCATCTGACCACGGCCGATGCCGGCGCAAATGTTGCTCATGCGGTAGTTGTAGCCGATGGCCTCATGTTGATAGTAGGGGTAGGCTTCGCGTGCCTGCGTGGCGTACCACATAATGCGGTTCCAAGACTCGTCGTCAGGGCATATCAACGCCCCGCCGCCGGAAGTGGTGATCATCTTGTTTCCGTTGAATGAGAGCACACCATAGCGGCCGAAGGTACCCAACACCTGCCCGTTCCAGCGGCTGCCGAATCCCTCAGCGGCATCTTCTACAACGGGAATGCCGTAGCGGCCAGCCACCTCCATGATGGCATCAATATCGTAGGGCATGCCGTACAGCGCCACCGGAACGACAGCTTTGGGCTTGCGGCCGGTCTTGGCCATGCGGTCACGGATTGCCTCGTCCAGCAGGGCGGGGTCCATATTCCAGCTCTGCGGATCACTGTCGACGAAGACAGGTTGTGCACCTAAGTAGGTGACGGGGTGGCTGGAGGCACAGAAAGTGAAACTCTGCACCAGCACCTCATCGCCCTGCCCCACCCCGCAGTCGAGCAACGACAGATGCACCGCAGCGGTTCCCGCCGACAGGGCAACAACTCTCTTGGAGAGTTCCTTCGCGTTATTCGTGATATTCGTGTTCACATAATCCTCGAGGTCCTTCTCAAAACCGTTGACATTGGGGCCCAGCGGCACCACCCAATGGGTATCGAATGCTTCTTTTATGTATTTCTGTTCCAAGCCACTTTCAGACATGTGTGCCAAACACAAATAAATTCTGTCACGATTAGCCATATTATATATAAAATTATTTATGTGAATAATATTATTAACATCAAGAATAAACCTTGAACCTATACTTCCTCAAAAAAGGTGTCGGGACGGTCCGGATTGAACACTTCGTTGCAGTACATGACCGTGACCAGATCCTCCGTCTCGCTGAGATTGATGATATTGTGAGTATAGCCGGGAAGCATGGTGACCGCTTCGATGCGGTCGCCGCTTACCTCGAACTCGATCACCTCGTCGGAGCCTATTTTTCGTTCCTGGATAAGTCCGTGTCCTTTGACAACGATGAACTGCTCCCACTTGCTGTGGTGCCAGTGCTGACCCTTGGTGATGCCGGGTTTGCTGATGTTGATGCTCACCTGGCCGCAGTCATGCAGGTGCACCAGCTCGGTGAAACTGCCGCGGGCATCCACGTTCATCTTCAACGGGACCGACACCTTGTCCTTCGGCAGGTAGCTCAAATAGGTGCTGTAAAGTTTCTTTTCAAACGAATCGGCCGGCATGGCAGGAATATTAAGCGTCTGCGGCTGGTCGCGGAACTGATGCAGCAGCTCGACGATGCGGCCCAGCGTGACCCGATGGGTGACGGGGGCGTAGCAGTAGCGACCGCCTTCGCGCGGAAGCACCTCCAGCCCGTCGAACTCACACCGGTGCTCCCGGTTTTCCAAGCACGCCATCATCTCGTCGACCAAATCGTCGATGTAGAGCAGCTCCAGCTCCACCGACGGGTCGTTGACCTGGATGGGCAGTCCACAGGCGATATTGTTGCAGAAGGTGGCCACCGCCGAGTTGTAGTTGGGGCGACACCACTTGCCGAACAAATTAGGAAAGCGATATATGAGCACCCTCGGTGAGAGCACGAGCCGAGAACCCTCATATTCCCCACATGAGGGACCAATCGAGGGCGCGTTGGCCTGTAAAAAATCTTTCTCATACTCCAAGAATAGATCCTCCCCTGCCCGCTTGCTGCGCCCGTATTCGCTGTTGCCGAAGCGGCCGGCAAGGCTGGCCTGCTGCGAGCTGCTGAGCATCACAGGGCAGGTGTTGCGATGCCGCTTGAGTGTGTCAAGCAGCGTGGAGGCGAAACCGAAATTTCCCTGCATAAACTCCTCCTGCGTCTGCGGGCGGTTGACGCCGGCCAGGTTGAAGACGAAAGAGCAGTCGCGGCACCATGCATCCAACTCTTCGGGCTTGCTGTCGATATCATATTCATACACGGCTTCGATGGTCAAGCCGGGATGCGTCCTGTCTTTGCCGTCTTTTATGTTATTTAACTGGGCGCAAAGGTTCTTGCCCACGAACCCCTTCGCTCCTGTCACCAAAATTCTCATCTCATGAAAAAGTTTAAAACCTTACCCTTTATTGCTCTTTCCTCCAAACCATCTTGTTGACGATGCCCGTGTAGCTCTGGATGATTTTCACCACCTTGGTGCTGACATTCTCGTCGACATAGTCGGGCACGGGCAAGCCGTGATGGCCGTTCCTGCAAAGCTCCACAGCGGTGTCGACAGCCTGCAGCAGGCTCTTTTCATCGATGCCGGCGATGATAAAATCACCTTTGTCGATCGCCTCAGGACGCTCCGTTGAGGTGCGGATGCACACCGCCGGGAAGGGATGGCCCACGCTGGTGAAGAAGCTCGACTCCTCCGGCAAAGTGCCGCTGTCGCTCACCACCGCGTAGGCATTCATCTGAAGGCAGTTGTAGTCGTGGAAACCCAGCGGATCATGGCGGATGACGCGACGGTCGAGTTGGAAACCGCTTGTCTCGAGTCGCTTGCGGCTGCGCGGATGGCAACTGTAGAGAACTGGCATGTCGTATTGCTCCGCCATGCGGTTGATGGCGGTGAAGAGACTGTTGAAATTGCGCTCGGTGTCGATATTCTCTTCGCGGTGTGCGGAAAGCAGGATATAATTCTGCGGTTTAAGGTTTAAGGTTTTTAAGATGTTTGAGGACTTAATCGCATCGAGGTTCTGATGCAGCACCTCCGCCATCGGCGAACCCGTCACATAGGTGCGCTCTTTCGGCAGGCCGCAGTCGGCCAGGTAGCGGCGGGCGTGCTCGCTGTAAGCCATGTTGACATCGGAGATGATGTCGACAATGCGGCGGTTGGTCTCTTCGGGAAGACACTCGTCTTTGCAGCGGTTGCCCGCCTCCATGTGGAAGATGGGGATGTGGAGCCGCTTGGCACCGATCACGGACAGGCAACTGTTGGTGTCGCCCAGCACCAGCACGGCATCCGGACGTGTCGCCACCATCACCTTGTAACTTTTGTCGATAATGTTACCCATCGTGGCCCCCAAGTCGTCGCCCACGGCCTCCATGTATATGTCCGGGTCTTCCAACTTCAGGTCTTTGAAGAAGACACCGTTGAGGTTGTAGTCATAGTTCTGGCCCGTGTGCGCCAACAGACAGTCGAAGTATTGGCGGCATTTGTTGATGACCGCCGCCAGGCGGATAATCTCGGGTCGCGTACCGACGATGATTAACAGCTTTAATCTCCCGTTATTCTTGAAATTTTTCATTTATATAAAACTTAATGTTTCTTCTGACAAGCCACTGATTTCCGATATACGAAGACCTCCATGCTTAAGTATAATCTCTTATTATTTCACAATATTAGGAATGCCGTTCAACTCGTTCTGGATGTATTCCAGCGAGGCGATTTTGGCTTTGGTCCCCTCAAGGTTGAGGCGCAGTGTATTGTCAGAGTTGAACTCCTCGATTTCAGCCCGCTTGGCGTTGCCTTCGCGAAAAAATTTGTCGTAGTTCAGGTCGCGGTTGTCAGCGGGCACCCGGTAGAAGTCGCCCATGTCCTCGGCTTTGGCGCATTCTTCCTTGGTCAAGAGGGTCTCATACATCTTCTCCCCGTGCCGGATGCCGATAACTTTAATCTGGCTTTTGTCTCCGCCGAAGAGCTCGCACACCGCTTCGGCCTGGGTCTGGATGGTGCAGGCAGGCGCTTTCTGGACCAGGATGTCGCCATTCTGACCATGCTCGAAGGCGAAGAGCACCAAGTCCACCGCCTCTTCGAGGCTCATGATGAAACGGGTCATCTTAGGTTCTGTAAGGGTAATAGGGTTACCCTTGCGAATCTGATCTATCCACAACGGAATAACGCTGCCGCGCGAACACATCACGTTGCCATAGCGCGTGCAGCAGATTTTGGTGGTGCCGCTGTAGCGGCTCTTGGCCACCGCTATCTTCTCTTCGATGGCTTTGGTGATGCCCATCGCGTTGATGGGATAGGCCGCCTTGTCGGTCGAGAGGCAGATGACACTCTTCACCCCCGCCTCGATAGCCGCCGTCAGCACGTTGTCGGTGCCGATGACATTGGTACGCACCGCCTCCATGGGAAAGAACTCGCAGCTCGGCACCTGCTTCAGCGCCGCCGCATGGAAGATATAGTCCACGCCCGGCATCGCCGAACGGCAACTCTCCAGCGAACGCACGTCGCCAATGTAGAACTTGATTTTGTGAGCCACCTCGGGCATCTTGGTCTGAAAGTCGTGCCGCATGTCGTCCTGCTTCTTCTCGTCGCGCGAAAAGATGCGGATTTCGCCGATGTCGCTGCGAAGGAAACGGTTCAGCACCGCGTTGCCAAAACTTCCTGTCCCTCCAGTGATCAAGAGGGTACGGTCTTTAAAAATGGACATATAATAACAGAAAATAAAGAAAATGAAAATAAAAAACAAAACAACACCACCTTGCTATACCGACAGCACGGTGGCCAATAAAAAAACAAATGTATGATTGAATCCAGGGACGGGTTGCGTCACAGCCCGGGTCAATCCAAATCCGGAATGAAATGCTGTTTTTTGAAATCGAAAGAGCTATACGGCCTCGGTTTGTTTACAACATCCAGGAATTTTTTAAATTCAGTCGGAGATAGCTCTTTGCCGATGGTTTCATTACTATACGAAACGGGTTGAGAATGCCACCGTTTGCCCTGTGATTTAATGTAACGGTCGGCTGCTTCCGACGTTTTCAGATGTATCATCCTTCAATATTATTCCTGCTATGCGATGTATCGGGAACAGACACCCACCCCGCCAACAGCCCGTACGGCAACGGCGGAGCACCACATAACGAATTATATATCAAACTCGTTGATATTTTATAAATTTTAAACTCTTGTGCAAATATACAACTTTTTTGCAAAATATCATGCAGAATAGTCTATGGGGTAATCCACGGTCACCTCGGTCAGCACCATGCGTCCCGACATCAGTTCCTTCATCATTTCATCCCGAAAACAGGCCATGGCCTGTTTCGTATCGGCCGAAAAATTGCCGCTCACAGCATGATGCTCCGGATATAGCGAATAGACAACAACAAAAAGGCTTCCTACATTGTTCTCAACAACCTGCCGCAACCGTTCGCAGAGATTGTCACCCGCTTTGACCAAAACCAATTGATACGGGGCAATATCACCGAAGTAGGTTTCTACAGTACGCCGCACAGCTGTCTCGGAACAGCCGGCAGCCTGTAGGACCGTTCTATGACCCCTCACCGGCTCCCTTTCACCGGGATACCGCTGCTCCGATCTGTAATAGGATGGCAACGGATAGGTGACCCCTTTTTCGGTGAAATGCCAATGCTCATCACTGCTTTCATACGAAAGAAACAATTGCTCGAATGTCGCCCGTGCAGCATCGATATGGACAATCTCGGCTGAACGGAACAACTCCTCGCCCTTGGGCTCGGTACGGCCGACCGCACCCAAACGGATGTGCTGGGTACGGTTTTGTATGAAAGTGGGAGGTTCGAGAGAAAGGGTATGGTCGTGACCTGTGACAATCAAATCCGACACCTTGACCAACGAGTCCGCAGCATCAATATGCAATGACTCGCCCTGGAGACCGCTATTAGCGTACAGCCGGTCAAAGCCGCGATGCATCAACGAGACCACCGTCCAACCGCCGTAATATCTTCTGACAACCTCGCGGGCTTCCTTGACCAACGGGGCGCACAGCGTGCACCGCTCGTTGATGACGACATGGCTGTCCTGCGCTCCCGTCTGTGCCTCCATCTTTTTCACAAACCGCTTCCGAGGGACGTAAAGCCACTCGCTGTTCACCGTCAGGAAACAAAGGTGATCTTCCTCAAAAGCCTTGACACCGGAAAGACACTGCATCCGCTCGTCCGAGAGCAGTCGCTCCTTCCCGTCGCGGGGACTCCGATAGCTGCCCTGGAAACGGTCACAGAAGTCCATATACGATTTGAACCGCTGCGAGAAGACCTTCGCGAACTCGCCTGCATGCCTCTCCGGATGACCTGAAAACTTTTCGAACAATGCTTTGTCGGATGACAGTTCGGCATCGTCCTCCGGCACCGTCTTGTCGTGGTTGCCTGGAACCAAAATCACATGGTCGGAAGGAATATTGAATACATCCCGTCCGATCAATCGCTTCAGCAAAGATGCAGCACCGTCATAGCCGCAGTTATGGTCGGATATGTCGCCCACAACCGCCACGTAGTCCGGCTGCCATCTTCTTCTTGAGACATCCTGGTCAAGGTATTTGGCAAAATCACGGTACAAGGTGTCAACAGCATGCATGTCGCCTGAACTGTTGTAGTGGATGTCCGACAGGAACAATATGGACACGGGCCGTTTCATTGTGCAACGCTATGGGAGTTTGACTCAACAGCCTGGTTTACGAAACGATGATGCCACAAACTACGGTACAGCGTGGTCCGCAATTGGAAATACTGCTTTCGCACCTCGGCTGACGGTACGAAGAAACCGCCCGTGGTGTCCACCAATATCTGCGTCATCCGTTCCCGCAGCCCCGCATCGCTCTTGCAGGCCATGATATCGTGAACCTCGCCCGAGGCATTACGCGGCACGCACCGGACAGGGCGATCCTTCGATCCGGAACCATCGATATGATACACCGCCTCGAGGTAGGCGTTAAGAAGGCAAATCACAAATGTGCAAACGCTTTTGCTGCCGGTCCTGTTTTCCAAAAGAACTCCCTGTTCGAAGTAACCCAGCATTTTTTCAACCGTCTGCCATCGCTCCTGCCGAACCGTTGTCTTGTTGTACGGGACAATCTCCTCGCCGGGATGCTCCATCGAATAGATATTGGCTTCGCAGCTTCTGACATTGTATTCGACCATTTCCCGGAAACCGTACCGGTTCAGCACTTCATATATCTCTCCGCAAGCTATCCGGACTTTATCATAGCATTCTATCCATGCGGATGCCAAAATACTGTCGAAAGGTGCCCGCGACTGCTGTTGGATGAATGTAGCCGGGGACTCCGCGGCACGCCCGTCGGCAAGCATCCCGACCATAAACAACCGCATCAGCGTATGAATAAAATATTTCTTGTCCACCCGGTTTAGGTCACTGTAGCTGACGGTTGTCTGCAGCATGGTCTTGAAATAGAAATGCCACAGCAGGTTGTATTTCTCGCAGAAAGCGAAGTGATATACGATGAAATCCTTTATAAAATACGCCACCAGCTCGTTCGATATCAGACTTTTGATACACTCACTGACATCATCGCTGTGCAAAAGCGACGCGGACTGGCTGATAGCGTCCTTGAGAATCTGTAACGACCTGGGGCTGTTGGTGAAGCCGTTCCATGTATTCATCACAAACAAAACCTCCCCGTCGGCGTCAACGTCGGTGTAACACTGCTGTGTCTTCAATGCAAAATTGGCAATCTCCTTCCACACGGTGGTGGCAAAAAGTTCCGGGAAGACAATGTCATGAATGTTCAGTTTGAAGAGCGAACGCTCGGATGAGGCCCGCTCCGCGCCGGTGACGGCCAGAAACGAAGCGCTGTAGTCATTGGGCGAGAAAGCCTGGTAAATTTGCTTGTATGCAAAATCGAACGAAGTCAGGTACTGCTGTATACCTCCGCTGTACTCCAAAGGGGTCTGGTCGCTTTTTTGATTGTGGAGGCGGTCGTAGCAAGCATTCTCCAGATTGGTGATCTCCTCGTTCAACATCGCCTCAATCGACCTCAGATTCTCTTCGGGCGATTCGGACATATCCTTTATTTTATCAACAAAACTGTTGATGGCCGACTTCAGCTCCTCCAGGTAGAAACGTTGCAGCAAGTTTTGGCACGACAGATTATACAACTCAAACAAAGCCAGCAGCCGCTCTCGCACCATTTTGGAAACTCCCGCCTGTTTCAGCAGTCTCTTGGCCGAGGAAAAAACCTCCCGCTCTATTCCCTCATGGCGCGTTTCCCTGGTGTGGAGATGGCTGTCTTCGTCAATATCGCTGGTGGTCCGGCGTTCATCCGCCACGTCGCTCAGCGTCACCTTCACCTTTCGCACGTCGCGACAAAAAACCGACTCAGGGCTTCGGTCACGGCAAAGCGACTCAAGACGCGGCAGGTTCTTCAACGGCATCGTAAAACTGAGGTTGCAGCCACCTGATATATTGCACTCTATATTTCTCAACCCCAGCCGCTGCTCCTCGCTGTCCGCCTTATCCAAATCTGCAAGATAACGGCGGAAAACATCGCGGTGTCCTGTTTTGGTCTCAACATGACATCTGATGGTATACTGTTCCAGTATATCCCAGGGTAAGCCCTGTTCGACATCGTATCCATAGCAGAGGTACGCCATCCGGAACACATGCCACTCCTCCCGGGGATTCGTGTGACCCCGCACCGCACCGGCATTCTGCCGGTTTAAATCCGTGGTGGTTATACTCCGGATTTCGCCAAGGAAATTGTAAAGTGAAAGAAGCTGGTGCGCAAAGGCAACCACCGTCATTTCATCATTGTCGAAACAGTCGACCGCAATATAATCAAGCTCCCCTTTCCCATAGCGCCCGGCCAGACCGGATATATGCCTCTTGATACATCTTGTAGTATGAATGCCACGCCCCGATCCCGACAACAGTTGATAGTCAATCTTCAGCCGGATAATGCCGATAAAAGGGTATCGGCCGTCCTTGCGTAGAAACGTGGCGACGGCGGACTGTTCCAGCGTCCGGTCCGTCAAACACCGTTCCGACACACCTGAGATGACGACACTTTTGAAGTCCAGGTCGATACCATCCGAATCAACATCGCTGTTCTGAAGCAGCGTCTGAATATGGTTTTTGTTAAAGAAACGGTTATGGAACGAAAAATCGTCGACCAACGACAATATGGCCAGCCCTTGGGAGCCGAACATACGGTAACCCGCCGGACGATAGAGCAAAGACCCATCGTCGCTTGCTGGATCAAAGCGGTCTATTTGTATCTTATGCTCCTCGAAAAAAGGGCTAAACACTTTTGTGTATATCTCCATCCCGTCCTTGTAAAACGGATACGAGACGAAACTCAAAAAGAGACCCGTCTCCTCAAAAACCATCAGCGTCTCAGCATCCTGATCCGCTTGCATATTATGGTAGTCTTGATTTTGCCTCATTCCTCCGATTCCTGACAGATCCACTTCCATCACCCATCACTGCCGCCTGCCGACAGGGGCTGCCGGCACCCCGGCTATCTTCATATTATCGCCCCAGTTGCCAACAAATGCTGCTCCTGCCCCCGCCACGCACCATTTGCCGGTACGTAGCCAATGAATGAATGTTAGCGACGCTTCTCATTTTATGACCTTTGCCGGAACACCAACCGCGGTACAATGGCCCGGTAAACTTTTAGTGACCACTGCACCGGCACCAATAGTAGCATAATCACCAATCGAAACTTGATTGATGATTTTCACCCCTGTACCCATATAAACCCCCTCTCCAACACTAACTTCACCTGATATATTGACAGAAGGCATAAATGAGGAGAAGTTCTGAATTGCAGTATCATGACCTGTTGTGCATGCCAGATTAAACAATACGAAATCGCCAATCTTGACATTAGTGGTTATTATATTCTCCGCACAAATAATGCATCCTTGACCAATCTCAACGTAATTTCTATCTCCAATCAATACAGTAGGATGAATCAATGATGGATAAGAAATATTAGGATTGCATATTCGACCAAGTATAGATTTCTTTGTCAAAGGGTCTCCAATAGCAACAACTATATCCAACTGCGTGGGCCATTGATTTAGTACAGACATTCCGCCCAATGTCATATAGCCATTGACAACCTCTCCTTGAGGGTGTCCGTCATCAAAGAAACCAATAATATTCCAGATTGGCTCTTGACGATTAATGTCCTGTATCAAAGTTAAGACCTCACGACCAAAGCCTCCGACACCAAAAATCGCAATATCTTTCATAATATATAATTCTTATTTACACAACTGCATTCGAGTTTTTTCATGTGAAACACCTCCACGATGCAGCTTTTTTTTATATTATCTCTATTATTATCTTTTTGTAATTATTATCTTTTTGTATATGTAAATATGTATTACACATACTGCTCAACATTTGTCTAACCAATGGCTTCACATCTACATCCTCCGTCAAAAAGATGATGCGATTCATATTAAACAAAAAACTAATTATTTCCGTTAAACGCCGTTGTCGTCGCCTGCCCTTCCTGCGAGATTCCGTCGCGTTGCAGCACCTTCATGACAGTAATCCAAATCACCCTTATATCTGTCCACAACGTGCAATGGTCGACATACCAAACATCCAGTTTAAACTTCTCCGTCCAACTGATGGCATTGCGCCCGTGGCACTGCGCCCAGCCGGTGATGCCAGGACGGACCTCGTGACGTCTGGCCTGCTCGGCGGAATAGAGCGGCAGGTACTGGACCAACAGCGGCCGCGGCCCGATCAACGACATATCACCTTTCAGCACATTGATAAGTTGAGGTAACTCATCAATGCTGGTGCTTCGCACAAACTTTCCAACCTTAGTCAACCGTTTTTCATCCGGCAAAAGATTTCCGTTCTCATCCCTTTCATCGGTCATAGTCTTAAATTTGATGACCTTGAAAATCTTTCCGTCCTTACCCGGACGCTCCTGGAAGAAGAATGCACCCGCGCCTTTATTTGCAAAATGCAAAAAAATGGACACGACGGCGAGAAACCAACCAATAAGCAACAAAGCCACCAACGAAATCAGGAAATCAAACAGCCGCTTGAAAAAATGCTTATACATGGGAAACTGATTATAAAGAAAGTACGGGGGCCAAAGACCAGTCTATCTGTTGATCCGCCTCGGAAATATTATTGAAATCCAAACCATCTATCAATCTGAACAACTTTTTTTTATTGCTTCTTACTCCCAGATTTGTCTTGACGTAGCGGAGGTAGCGTGCCTTTACAGTGCCTGGTTCATTGAAATAGCGTTCATATTCGTCTTTTGGCATAACCCCGGAAATAACCGGAAGCAAATCTCCAAGATGGAAATAAGTCATTGAATATTTTGTCTTTTGCATTTCCCTTTCAATAAACCCATAAGGAAAGAAGCGGAAATAACCTCCGCCAGAGTAAGCGAAATCCTTGCCAAGGATTTTCGTTGTCACTATCGGGAACTCGTGCAGCTCAATTCCATTATATCTGACAATCGTCGGTTCCATCTTGGAAAACCCAGGAAACCCTCCGAAGTCACGGGAAGCCGGAAAAACAGATGCATCGCAGGTGATACCATTGTTTGCCAGCGCCTCGAAAGCCCATTTGTTGCCGCTCCCGATAGAGAATGCAGGGGCACGGAAACTAACCACTTTCTTCCCGATGCATTGTTGCAGAGAGTCCACTGCCGCACGGGTATCCTCAAGAGCATCTGCATAGGACATCTTGTTCAGCCATTGGTGGATATTTGAATGGCAACCGACCTCATGCCCGACATCAGCAATCTTGCGGACAACATGCGGGAATTCAGAAGCCATCTTCCCCACGCAGAAAAAAGTCCCCTTTATGCCCTTATCCGAGAGCCTCACCAGAATTTCATCAAGCAAACGGTCGTAATCCGCATACTTTGATTCTTTTGCCCCGAAATAAGCCTTTTCGAGATACCATTCTTCTATGTCAAAAGTCAGTATATTCATGCAACATCAAAATCGAATAGCTGGAAAAAAATATTGTCTTTATCAATCTTCGGCAATTTCCCGTCTGTCAAGTCAAGAAATATTAGATTGAAGGGTGAACGTTTGACGAATCTCGGCACAGTCAGATACGGGCTGCTGAATTTCGCCCCCATACCTACATACAGCTTGGGTTTAATTCCCCAATGCTTATCTTGGGCATCCGTGGAATTCAAAAATGATTCAGAATATGAACCCATATACGTTTGCGCCCACGCATTGTATTGTCCGATAAGAGACCACCCCGTTCTACTGTAATTTGCTTTGCAAGTATTCAATCTCCAGTTAAAAGCGGCTGTATCCCAATACACCTTAAAAGTTTTTTCCCCATCACATGATATCTTTGTCCCAAACCCCATCTTGACTTGCAACCGTCCAACGAAAATAAATGGGAAATATTTCATGTAACCGGGATAACTGTTGGCATTGGCCACCCCCAGCACAAACTCGAACCCCTGCTCCTTGGCAAAATCATAAGTCGTCTGAGCCAACCTCTTGAACAGACCTTTACCCCGATGGTCAGGATGGGTCACCGTAGCCATATCCAACAACCCAGTAACTACACGCCCGTCAATCTCCATTTTATATGGGATACAAGCATAATGGGCAACCAGTTCATCCCCATGAAATGCATTGAACGATATGACCTTGCCCATAGGATTATTCAGATACCATTGCCTGAATCCATCAACACTAAAAGTATGTTTCCCTTCATATACTAAATTCTGAAGGTCCACCACCTTTTGCAAAGAAGAGTCGCCGTCTTCGAACTGAAGTTGCCTGATTTCGTATTCCATTATTGCTTTTTTGTAATATTCAACACAATCTGCCCAACCTTTTCCACAACTATTTCATGATTGGCTTGATATTGCCTTGCAGTAAAGCCGGCCACTTCCATCTCTTTCTCCCTGATATGTCGAACACCCTCCGCAAAAATATCAGCTATGGTGTTCGGGTCTTTGACCACATTGGCATCACAAAAGTTCCGGGACAGGATAGCTGCTGTCGAGCCCAGTTTGTAATGTTCGGCAATGATGTATTCCGCCGGAAGCATGCCGTATCCCACACGGGCAATGCCGCCAAATCCATATTTCACACCCTTCTGTCTCAAGATTCCAGCCAAACGGTCCACCGTACCGTCGCACAGCAATTCAAACATGAACTTCTTTTTATAGGCCAGATGCAAATCATTCAAGCCGATATGGACTTCGTCAATACCGGGAACCTCCAAAATCTTTTCGATACATTCATTTGCCTCTTTGGTCTCGACCAACAACTGGACCTTCGCCCTTCCTGCCACATAGTTGACAAAAAGATCAACCTCACGAACTGTTTTGAACATGGGCAGCATGATAACCTCCGCTCCGGCCTTTACGGTTTCATCTATCTCTTCCTTTGAGCCACAGTAATCTTTTGTAGCTTCATGCATAGGATTGACACGGACCATCAGGGTCGAATCCGTGACAACGGGACGGAGTTTTACTATGTCTTGAATCGTATGATGCGACTTGACGGTGTTCATCCCCGCCTGACGTTCTTCTTTGCCAATCCACTCCATATCCACCCAGATCCGATCCACCCCGGAACGCTGCGCTATTTGTGCAACTTCGGGGTTGTTGGTAATATACATTAAAGTAAGCGCCATAATATATCGTTTAATGTGTTTTATTTGACAATCTCAGGAGCAACTCTTCCTTGTCCTGATAGAGATTCTTAACCATGACAGTCCTGTCGAAACAGTTTTCCACACGAGCACGTCCGTTCGCTCCAAATTGCCGATATCGCTCCTGGTTTTCAAGGAACTCCATCATGGCTTCATACAAAGCATCCGTGTCATGCGACGGGACCAACGCTCCCGACACACCGTCCTCAATCACCTCGGACGGGCCAGGGATATCGGTTGTGATTATAGGCACCTCCATGGCCATCGCCTCCTGCAATACCATGCCGAATCCTTCACGATAGGTGGGATGAACCAATGTGTCCATGGCAGCTAAACAACAGGGAATTTCCTCGTGGCCGACACTTCCTGTGAATACCACCTTAGGATTATGTTTTGCCCAGTCCATTAAACTTTTTTCCACCGTCCCCTCGTCCGGTCCGACCAACAATAAAACAGCATCGTTGCCATCGGACAGTCTTTTATATGCCGACATCAACTCGTTAATGCCCTTGTCTTTGCTGATTCTGCCGACGAATCCGAAAACATAGGCATCCTCCGATATACCATATTGTTGCCGAATTCGGGTTCTCCACATAGGCTTTTCGTCCAACGGATATCGGGCCAAATCGACACCTATGGTACCGCCCTGGCCCAACACCTTACCTTTCCCCTCCTTGAATAACCCTTCCTCCACAGCCACTCGTAGATTCTTGTGGCTGACGGGACGGATATCGGTAGATAACCTACAGGTGAGCCATTCAACAAACCAGTACAATTTGCCCGCAAGACCCATCTTGTCATATTCGTAGATACCCCATTGGAGATGGATCCGTATTGGCACCCGGCTTAGCCATGCTGCGATACTGCCAAACAAAGCGGCGTGGGTAGTGCCGTACTGCACAATAGTCGGCTTTCTTTTTTTGAACTCTTTCACCAGTTGCAGCGTACACCTAATCGCCCTGATAATATTGAAACTGCGCTCCATCGGGACATGAACGCAATCCATCCCATGGGGAACCCTATCCATCAGATGCTGGTCAGTGTTACACATCAGCGTCACATCCCAGCCCATTTGCTGCATATATTCCATAGACTCTAGCACGAAATTCTCCATCGTGCCGGCAATGGTTGTTATGGAAACAATGCTTTTATCGACTTTCATTACATTAGATAATTAAGAATACGAAATCTTCTTGAAAGCAATTCTATGATTACTGCAAACAGAATTGTAACCAAAGAGAAAATCAAATATATTTCAATTTGTGGTAATGCCAGAATTGCTAATGAAAAGGATTTCGGGGCAACGGATGGAATGGCCGTAAGGAACAGACGCTGACCCAAGAAAATCAGCATACTGTATTTTCGTAACAAAGTTGTAAACGCACTACTCTTGAGGCCTATATTTAATAGCAATATCAAAATATAGTAAACTGACGGAAACATCATTATTGCCATATCCGTACATGAATTTGGATTATATGTCTTCATCAGCACGGCTTCAGCAACAAACAATATTTGAAACACTATTACACCTAACCCGGATTTTACCAGACTTGGAATTTGTTCTTTATTTGAAACAATATAACCAAGTAAAACATAAGGAGCACCATAAAAAACACCATTACGGAATGTGTAGAAAACAAACATATATCCTTCGTATACTCTCGATACCAATGCATTTTGTATCACGAGATAACGATATGGATTCATTAAGACCCCTATCAACCACAAAATACCAACTATGGAATAGATGGTTTTTCTGTTTATTTTATTTTCTGTCAAAAAATAACATATGGAAACTCCAACCCATAAAGAGGGAAGAAACCATATAGTTGCATAAGAAGATTGTGTAAAACATCGCATTATCCAAAGTAAAACACGAGAAACATCCACACCGCTCCTTATCCAATTAGTCAAAATAAAAGCAAAATAAATCAGTGTCCATACCAAATACATTTTTCCAATACGCAGCGACCATTTCTTATAGTATTTTTTTCTTTCTTCGCGGTCTTCCAATTGCTTTATTTTACTGAAAAACAAAAAACCGCTGATTGCAAAAAATGTTGGCACAGTAAAATCACAAGACAATATATAATGCCATATTCCCTCAGTATGCGCCCATTCGTTAGCGGTATGACCCACCAAAATCAAGACAGCCATAATAAACTTGGCCACATCTAATGATGCATAAACTTTGCGCGTCATATAACTCTGTTTTTTAATTCGCCTAAACTAATTGCAGCAATTATATTGTCAGATATCAATTGCTTTAACGATTCCACACTTTCTTTGGAAATCGATGCCACTCGAGGCATAACCAACACATTCGAAAGCCGCCTGAATTTGTTTGTTATTGGATTGGGGATCAGTTCAAACATATCAAAAATAGCTGTAGTGTCTTTATGTGCCTTTAAGTGATTGTAGAAGTCATTCCCATTAAAGATGGAATCTCTGCCAATATTTATTAATGTCATGTTTGGCTTGGCAGATGCCAACACCTTACTATTTATCAAGCCAATAGTTGAATCATCGTGAGGAAGCGTATTGACTACAAAATCACTCTCGCAAAAGAATTCATTAATTGAATCCTCATGATATATCTTTGAGAATCCATCTTTCTCTTTTGTGTGCTTGGCATAGCCAATAATTGTCACCCCAAAACCCGATAAGTGGCGCGCCACGGCTGTTCCTATCCTCCCACAGCCCATAATCCCCACTGTCTTACCCGCTATTTCTGTCATATAGTGATAGTTACGCAAAGGTCGGAACCATCTGTTATTCAGGCTATGATGAAAACGTTTGGCATACAGAAGCATCGCATATACCACATACTCGGCAAGTACATTGTCATAAATGCCGGCAGCGTTGCACAAAGGAACATCTTTCTCTTTGTACTTTGAAAGATCAATATTGTCATAGCCCACAGAAAAAAGCTGCACCAACTTGCATGACGGAAGACTTATTCGCCATAAGTCTTTTGCAAGACCTCGTGAACACAAGACCACCACCACCCTGGCATTACCATCATACTGTTTTATTGTGTTGTTATCCACCTGGACAAGACTATATCCTTCCGGCATATCGCCAGGACATTCCCTGGGGTTATCAGTCAGTATGAGATTCATTTTGACACAACGTTACACATGGTTTCAATAAATCGATTGTTCACTGTCTGTTTCTCGTGATTTCTCATAGCACAATCGTATGCTTTCTTACCGTATTCTGACACCAACTCTGGACTCTTCACTATTCTTGACACTTGCTTATAGATATCCTCTTCGTTATAGGCGATAATGGCAGAATCGTTTCTCTCAAAATAATCAATTGGGGCAATGTCTTTTTTACCCACAGCCAGTATGCATTTGCCATTGGCGAGATAGTCAGTGATTTTTGTTGAGAAAGAAAGCCGTGCAATATTTGAATCCTTTCCTTCCAATGCCTCGGCAAAAACAACCACGTCTGCTTCGGATTGCACCCTGTCCACCTCGCAACGCTGCAGGAAACCACGATGTTTACATGCACCATTGTTAAGATGTCCCATTACTTCTGCAACAGGTTCGTCACCTGAAAAAATATCGAAACGCGCCTTTACCTCTCCAGCCTCTTTGTTAACTCTATTAATAGCATCCGCTATCATCGCCATTGTTTTGTCGCGCCCAATAATCAGGCTTCCTGTATAGACAAAACGTATTGGGTTGTTTAACGGATGGGGATTGTATGGCCTGTTTGAAAAATCGATAGCCTTCGTTAGTATCACACTATTTGTTCCAAACATCTTGTCCGTATCTTCCTTTTCCTTTTCCACAATCACAAACATCTTACTGCAATGGATTGAAAGCCAACGAACATTTTTTCTCAGCCAAAAACGATGCAAATACGACAATACTCCCTTGCAGGAATCATACGAATAGTTATCATCGGCAAGATAGCATACAAATGGTTTCTTTGTCTTTCGGATAGCATATCGCTGTATCCACCCCATATAAACCGTTGGAAAGATGGGTATAAACAATAAATCAGGATTTATATCCTGTACAAATTGATTCAACGCCCTGCCGCGCCAATGCCCAAGCATCCACACAAACTCTCGGCACAAAGTTAGCACCATAGAGTGGTGTTTGTGCGCTTTGGCATATCGCGCATCCTCATCTTTTGTCAATTCTTCATCTATTTTGACCGAATTATTTACTTCTTTGCCAACAGATTTCCATGGCTTTATCAAATTATTCAAGACCTCATTTTCACTTATTTGAAAAAAACGAGATGCAGCATCGGTATACGGCAACCCAGACCTTGTGTAGATAAGGCTCACTCTGGACGCGTCCCAAC
Organism: Candidatus Hemicellulosilyticus sp. P3; assembly: GCA_001543385.1. Lineage (GTDB taxonomy): Bacteria > Bacteroidota > Bacteroidia > Bacteroidales > P3 > Colimorpha. The sequence continues at coordinate 57,016 of LPNH01000001.1, read as the reverse complement.
ACGAAAAGATATCTTTTAAAGTATGGGCAGTCCCGTCTTCACGCCATGGTTCTATAGCAACTACTAGTACAGATGGAAGATTCATTTTTATTCTTTCTAGCGAGGATGGCTTTTATCCATTATTTTTATGACCTTAGCAGGTATGCCTCCAACAATAGAATGGGGAGGGGTCGATTCTGTCACAACGGCGTTTGCTGCAACAATTGTATTGTCTCCTATTGTTATATTTCCAATAATCACAGCACCACAAAAAATCATACAGTTGTCTCCTATTCTTGGGCAGCCTTTTGATTTATTTTTATTAGACCCATGAGAGTATCCTATTGTAACATTCTGAAATATTTGTGTGTTTTTACCAATTCTCTCAGCATAAATAACACTTCCTAAACAATTGTGATTCAATACAATCCCCCCCCCCCGTTTTGCATTTTGGGGAAAAATCACACGCATAAATAAGCCTAACCAATTTGTGATATAATTGTTGGGTGAATTTACTTCTGCTTTTTGTCATCTTTTTTACTAAAGTTATCAACGCCATAATTATTATCTTTATCTAAGTTTACCGTAATATGGATAAGACCACGACTAATCCCTTTAAACCAATCAACCGACTAACATTTCGGAATGATTTCACCCTTGGATTATTGCCATACTGAAAGAGATATTTATATTGCTTTAATCTTTTAAATGAATCTTTTGATTTGGCAGTTTGAGAGTAATTAATAATAGCATTACAATATTGATAAGCAAGATCATTTGAAATTACGGAGACACCATTCTTCACTTCTGAATATTTTACTGTTTCAGCCCATTTTTCAATAATCCACATCATATTGTCGAACAATTTCTCAGATTTGCCATGTGTGACAGAACCTTCTCTTTGGCGATAAACGTAAAACACCTCATCAATCAATTCAACAGAATGCATCACCAATACGACTTTGTAAAACCAATCGTTGTCTTCTGCCGAAATACCCGTTTGGAATTCTATACCATTATTAACCAAGAGTTCGCGTCGCACAAATTTCTTCCATGCCGCATTCCCATAAGCGTCATTGTCTATCAGCTTGCACAGAACCTCTTCAAAAGATTGTCCATCAATATTTTCATCATAATCATAATCACACTTTGAATATTTACCAGTATTCTCAAACCATTTTATATGTTTATGAAAAACAACATCTGGATTGTTTTTTGTTTTTGATGCGACTTTTTCCAACACTTCGTTCGTATAAAACAAGTCATCGCTGTCCATAAAGAAAACATATTCTCCGGATGCCGCTCTCAATCCAACATTACGAGCATCTGATTGACCTCCGTTGGATTTGTGTATTACTTTAACACAAACGTGTTTTGATGCATAGTTATCACATATTATGCCTGATGAATCTGTCGATCCATCGTCAACCAAAACCATCTCATAATCCTTGAAGGTCTGTACAAGGATGCTGTCAATACAAGCAGAAAGATACTTCTCAATATTATAGACAGGAAGAATGATGCTAAATTTCATAACATATTTGTTTTGTAATTAATTACGATGAAATACTAAAGCTTTGGTCATTTAGAATCCATTCTTTGTAGAAATGTATCGGGGAACATTATAAACAATGGCATTAACACCATAAAAACCAAATTGCCTTCTTGCCCAAACAAACCTTTTGAATATAACATGACGACAACAGAGAGAACACCCAAATAATAATACCTTTTCCCAAAACGATCAAAATGCTTGACCCACTGTTTAATAATAGAATAATAAATCATAAAATAGGGAATGAAACCTAACAAACCCATGGTTGCGAGTCTATCTATCAACGAGGAATGACCCCCTGCCATACCTCCACCGATCAAGATATTGGAGAAAAAGCTGTCCCACGATCTTTGATGTAAATCCTCACGCGCAGCAAAGGATCCACCAGACTCTCCTGTAGATAACAAAAACAACGCATCTTCAATTTTTTCTTCCACGGCACTTCCTTCAAAATAAGGTAAAATTCCTTTCAAAATACTAACAAAAACACCAGAATAATAAAAAACGATAAAAGTAGCAAATAATACCGTTATGAAAAATACAGTTCTATGAATGTTTTTTGAAGATAAAGAGATGGACAAAAGCAAACTGACCACTCCGATTATTAAGGACGCTGTAATACTTGATTTATACACTACATATGAAAGTAGAACTAACAACACTATACATAGATATTTATATAATCCATTAATTTTCACACAACAATAATAAACCACAGGGATTAGAAGTGCATATACATGCAACAAGGTATAATTGATAAAAGAAGGAGTTTGTACCTCTATATCATTTTCGTAGGCAGTCGACAACCTTCTTAAATCTACATTTCCTATTAGCACTAACAATACCACAAACGATACAATTATTATCATTACAGTTGATTTCATTAATATCGTAACAATGCGATAATCATCCAAGTACAACAATATCAAACAAATAATAACATTCGGCAATAAAAAAGCATACTCAATAATCAATTGCACATAACTACTACTACGACCAATATCTAGTTTTACTGTGCGTCCAAAAATAATAAATAAGAAAACTATGAGAAAATACAACATCAACCAATAAAAGGTTTTATTTCGCAATACCACTTTGGGGTACATAGCCAAAAGAATTACCGAGACAAGTATACTCGGAAACCATACTGGAATATGCAATAATCCCGTAATAACAGGGAAAAACAAACATGTTATATAAAACAAGACAACGCCAATAAATATCTTTTCTTTTGAACGCATATCTATCTTGAAACTCACTTTCTTATATATTTCAGATACTCATCCCAATTCCCCACATCAATCCACGAGCCTTCGTTGATGGGATACACACCCACACGACGGCCCTCCTTCATCAGTTTTTCGATAAGGTAGGTGATGTGGTAGAACTCGTCTTCAGGAATCTCTTTAATCAAACTCGGCTCGAGAATATACATTCCCGTATTAATCTTGAAAGTATATTCCGGCTTTTCCTTGATGTCGGACAGCAACCCTTCTTCTTTGGTTTCCAAGGTGCCGTAGGGGATGGCCATATTTTTGATGGCTGCCACAACGGTGATTTCATTGCGATTCTCGCGATGATAGCTCAGTATTTCTCCATAATCCTCGTCGACAATGATGTCGCAATTGGAGACAAAAAATGTGTCGTTGATTTTGTCTTTCAACAAGTGCAGACTTCCAGCCGTACCCAAAGGTTTGTCCTCCTGGAAATAACTGATATGGTATTGCGGCTTGTCAAGATTATCCAGATAGCGCTTGATAATCTCTGCTTTATAATTCACCGAAACATAAAAATCATGACAACCACATTCCACAAAACGATCCATGATATCCTCCATCATAGTCTGCTCTCCAATGGGAATGAGCGGTTTAGGAAGCACATTGGTCAGCGGACGCAAGCGAGTACCTTTACCGCCCGCCATAATAATGACGGGAAGATTGAACTTAGGTGAAACGCGTTCCACCCGAGTATGAAAAAGCTCATCCCAAAAGATGACATCTGCAAGATTTCCGTCATCATCGATAATGGGCATAAATTCGGTTTTATGCTCCTTGACATAACGTTCGACTTCCTGCCGGTCATCATGAATTGTAGCCACATTGGTCTTGTCGCGCAATATGGCCGTGACGGGCTGCTCCAGTTTGTCACCCCGGATAATCGCCCGCTGAATGTCGCCGACGCTCAGCAGACTCAGATAATGTCCATTCTCCAACACAATCAATAGTTTGCGCTTGATCGAATCCATTTGTTTCAACGCCGCCAAAATCGACGACTGGCTTTCAATACACAGCCGACGTACCAACTCCTTCATCATTTTTCCAGCTTACGGGCAGGGTTTCCGACCCAGGTTTCATGTGCAGGTATGTCCTTTACCACCACAGCCGCCATCCCTACGGTTGCTCCCTCTCCAATATGCACCCAGCCTCGGACAGAAGCATTAGGTGCTATCCAGACATTGTCGTCTATGACATTCGATCCGGAAATATTTACACACCCGGTAATCATGACATTTCTACCTATTTTATTATTGTGGGCGATATGGCACAAGTTATTGATTTTCGTGTAATCCCCTATAACGGTATCAGCCAAGGCCCCTCGGTCAATACAGGTATTGGAACCGACTTCCACAAAATCACCCATAATCAACTGCCCGATTTGAGGAAAACGGAATCTATCACCATCCACATCACGTTCATAGCCAAATCCGGCTCCTCCTAAAACAGCCCCTGACTTCACCACACAATCATGCCCCATCACCACGTCATCATATATCCTCACATGGGCATCTATGATACAATTCTCTCCAATTGAAGTCTTTCCAATAACAGTATAAGGCCCAATATGACAATTGTCTCCAATCTTAGCCTCTGGATGGATGGTAGCAGTTGGATGAATGCCCGGAGCAACCTTTTCCACAAAGAAATGATTGCCTATCTCGGCCAAAGCCACTTTGGGACTCTTGACAACTATCAAGGTCTTTCCTTCAATGGGCAAAACACTGGAATCAACCAAAAGAACACGGGCCTTGCTGCTTTCTGCAATTTCCTGTTTGTTAGGTTTAGATGGCTTTATCCAATCCAGTGTGGTTTCGTTTACGCGTTCAACTTCGGCTAAATTATCAATATAAATGCCATCAATGGAGCCATGGACCAGCAAAACCTTGTCTTCAAGGAATTGCAATATCGCGTTTACATATATCTTTTTGATTTTCATTTTATTATTTATTCATCCATTTGAGGATCAAACAGTTGTTCTTGAGGAATAGGCGTGCCATTGCGATAATTGTCAATGATGGCCCTGATGTTCGCCATCAGTCGTTCTCCGTTTTGTTTCTTTTGCCCTGCTAACTTTTCTTGATATTCACGGGCATTCTTGGCCAGCATTTGCGCCTTTTCAGGATGCTCCAAAAAGTCGAGCATACATTGAGCCAATTCCTCTACATTCCCATTCTCCGCAATCAAAGCACACTCTTTCTCTCGATTGAAGGCGGGTGTCCCGGTAGTCTTATAAACCACCAAAGGCAGGCCCAATTTCATGGATTGGCTCATCGTGGCCGATGTGTTGTCCATCTTGCAGGGAAGAAGGGCAAAGCGAGATTTTTGAATATGCCGGAACAAATCGCTTTTTTTCTCGAAGAACGGTGTAAAGATCACATTGTCGTGCACTCCAAGGTCGTCTGCCATCTTCTGCAATTCGGCTTTTATTTCCACACTGCCCCCCCCCACAAGATTCAGTTTCACCTCCGGGTGTTTCTTTTTCACCAAAGCCGTGGCCTCAATAGCATCTGGATAACCTTTCTTGGCCGACATGCCCAAGGCAAAATTCACAAAGTCGTATTTTTTCTCACACACAACTGGTTCCAGCATTGACCCAGTAGAAGGATATCCAAACTTGAATATAAACTTGCCGGGAATGATTGTTTTCAGCAGGTCATAGTGTTTCTTGCAATACACTCCGAAATAATTGTGCTCCTTGAAGATTTCCATCTCCGTCGAAGCGTTCTTGCTGTCAACAGATCCATATTCAGCCCGTTCAGGATTGTTGTAGACGGTTTGGCACAAGGTATAAACAGGATAATTGCCGATGTCAAGAACGGTGCTTGAATAATAAGCGTTTTCAGCACCCATCAACAAGACCATGTCGGGCTGTATCCGATGGACCAACCGACGGATGTCCCTGACCATGGGATTCATTTTCCGCCAAAGTGAATCATTTGGTATGATACGCTTTAACATCGTGGCAACATCACACTTCACAAAATTATAGTGCACCCCACGCTCTTCGAACGACACCACACGCCTCCGCAATCCGGAGTGGGCTGAGATGACATGAAGTTCAATGTCATCCCGCCCTCTTAAATACTTAATGGTATTCGCGTCCCATGAAGCAATATCGCCATAACCCTTGTCCTTGGTAGGCATCCTAAGAGTTTTGCGAAGCATAGTGTATAACCTCCTGTTATCTAAAGGCAGGTGTGACCTCATCTCCGCATTGGAGAAGTGGCAAATCATGGCCACCCGGATTTTATTTAATTTGTCCATTTGCATCTAAACTATAATGGAAGAACAACCCAATGCTCGTGTTCAAACGCATACATGAAACAACTACCTCCTCTCAAACAACAATTGGAACGCCTCGGCATACATCACCCCGGCACGGCTGCCGCGAACGCGAGCCAACGCCTTGATACTGCTCAGGCTGCGTGGATAAGGCTCCTGCATGACTTCCTTCGGATACATCTGCATAATCTCCAATTTCCTGTCCATGTAGTCTGTAATATCCACATAGACATTGGGGATAAATGTCTTGGCCGGAACTGACAAGGCGAACTCCGTTTCCGACAAGGCTTCCATCATATAGATTTTCTTGACAAAGGGATATCGGAAACTTTTCGTACAACTATAGACGGCGTCGAATGCCACACGATGGTCAGAGTGCACGTCGTTGGCAAACATCGTATAGATAACATCGGGCTGGATGCGCTTGAACACTTCGGAAATCCTTTTGATAATATCGCGCAAGTCCAGCGTGTGCAACAACTGTGTGGGTAATTCCAGATACTCCAAGCCATCAAACTCGTAGGCATCGCACACTTGTTTTACAATATCCTTTCTCGCTTGAATGCGTTCGTCTGTGAAATGACTCGGATGGTTTTCTGTCGGTCCAGTCAACAACAGCCAATAAATCTCATCTCCTTGGGCTTTGTGTTTCAAAAGCGTCCCACCACAACCAAGGGTTTCATCATCGGCATGGACTGCAACCACCAATACTTTATTCTTCATGTTTAATTCTTTTAAATCTCACGGTATCCCAAAAGCATCACCTTATGAGCCTCATAGCTCTCTGGGTGCTTTTGTTTCCATTGTTCAACAATCTGGTCGTAAACGGTTTGGTTATGAACTTTTTTTCCTATCCAAAACTCCGACAAAGTCCGTGAATAGTTCATCTTATATTTCAACAAGGAGTTCTCAGGGTCTCCGCTGGTACCACCGCCAAAATGTACATAATGGCAGCCGTGCGACTTGGCGGATTTTATCATTGACCAATACATCAAAGTATTGACCCCCGTTTTGTTATATTCCGTTAACGAAGCTCTCAAATAATTACCGTAGTACACGGGTGACACCAATCCCGAATAGCAAGCAATGGGTTTGTCATCCTGATAGGCGATGAAAAACTCTATTTCTTCCATCTGAAACATATTGCGGAAATGTTCAAGGCTGAAGAAAAGATAGGGTATGGAATGAACATGTTCCATGTTCTCCCGATAAATTCGATTGAAAACCTGCACGTTTTCTTCCGTCCGTTCTGCGGGTCGTATTTCAATGGTCTTTTCCGCTTTCAAAATATGCTTGCGGGTCGATTTTTCAAAACCTTGAAATATCTCTTCCTCCGTTTGGAACAAATCAAGATAGACCGTATTTCTGTCATGAATCAATTTGAAATGCCCTTCACCCAATTTATAGTTTTTCATAAGGGGATGGAACCGCATAAACTCGGCAATGATGTCATTCTCTTGGCACCAAGCATCAAACTCTTTCCAAAAGTCAGCGATAAACTCTGCATTATCGGTTGAAGCAATCAATCCATTATAGCCGTATGCCCCTTGGATATCATAGTATTCCTTGTCCAACTCGTAGCCTAACGTTGTAATAGGGTTCTTGAGAAATGGATAAAGGGCAATGTCACCGTCCTTCTCAAACACAAAGCATAAGGCTTCCCCGTCACCATAGTTTTGATAGAGGGAGTAATATTCGGGGGTGAAATACACATCCCGTCGTTCAAATGGCAGCTTTTGAAGAGCCGCCTGCCATTTGTCGCTTTTGGTCAAATCTAATATACTATATATCATTATTTGCAATGTTAAAAAAACATCCGGACGTATTTGTCATCCTTTCCTCAATAATTTCTGACTAATATACTATCCTTCCATAAACTTGACCATTTCCTCCCACTGCGGGTACATCGTCCCTAAACTACTATGCTGCGCCAAGGTGTAGGCAATACTCTCATCCACGGTTTCTGAAATTCCCAGTGTAGCCAAAGCCTGATTAACCACTGTCACAAGGTCTTCTTTATTCGACAGTCGTACCGCTGGTTGTGCCTCATAGTAGGCTTGCAACTCATGCTCCAGTTTGATATCACTGGTTGCCACCTTACAACCAAACACCTTGTCCAGTTTCTCCAAATACATTCCCTTGTATTGTTTCACAAACTGTTCGTCCAAACGGGCAGAATCAAACCGCGATTTTATTACAACCTCCTGTGCCGTCATGGCAGTCTGCAATGCCGTCTCTACATCAGCGAGTGGTTTCAGACCAACTGCCTCTATGCTTACCGACAACAGCACGGCCAGCAGGTGCAGGTCGGTCAGATAAACCGACTCCTGCGTGTATTCCTTATGAGCATAGTTCGGAAGAGATTTCTTATCTTGCAAGCCGTCCTGTAATGCCTTCAAGTGGTTATCTGTCAGACGGTCTCTGTCGAATACCAGTATAGACTTCTCCCATAGCGTTTGAGCGTTTTTGATATCGCTGAAGAAAGCTTGATACATGTCCACCTTGTCAAGTACCTTACTCACGCCGCCCATCACCCAGAACATCAACTTCGTGTTTTTATTAGCAATGTTATTATTGAACAGTCGATATAGCAAACGAGCGTCATCATCACCTTCCACAAAGACAATCTTGTCCGCCTCTATGGCAGATATGAAGTCAAGACCATTGGAAGTGCTGTTGATGCTTCGGATGACAGGAGTGTCCAATGCCGGATAGGGTCCGGAGAAATGAGGGCTGTTAAGTTTAGGAAGTTCTTTTTTATAGAGGCATCTTACCACACCAAGACCTGTACCGTCCACATGAAAGAGATTGGCGGGGCTTGCTGTACGGATAAGAGACTCGTTGTGTGTGGTTATCACAACTTGGTTGCTGGCACCGGAGCGATTCAATGTCTGAATCAAACGCTCCTGAATATCGCGATGGATATGGCTATCCGGCTCGTCGAGGAGTACGAGGTTCAGGTCACGGCGCTCATCGCTCTGGTGGTATAGGTCAAGCAGGATCTCGATTACCTGCAACGTGCCGCTACCCAGCAGGGCAAGATCTTTCTCTACCGTCTCACGACCTATACTGTATGTGATGACCACTCGCTTGTCCTTGTTGATATCACTTTGGCTCCTTAACACAATATGAACAGCCGAGGCCGTACCATAGAGAACAAACGAAAGATCCTCCTGGAACCGCTTAAATACAGAAGAATGATAAAGTTTGTAAATACGATTCCTGATGTATTGATAAGAATGTCTTTGGCGGATAGCATCAGTCAGGATAGGATCTGTAACAAAATCCTCGCGCTGCTCGATACTGGCAACGGGCGAAGCAAAATAGGATGAGACGCCACCATTTGCCAATTGAGAAAAAAGCACATTGAAAAGGCGGTAGTCAAAAGTCTTTTCTCCTATCAATGAAATCACATATCTGGTATTGGTCGAGTTACTGATAGAGAAACCAATATTCTGTTCTTTCCCTTTCTCTTCATTTACGACAATTGCTTCTATCATTACCGACCGCTTCACATCGCGGTTGCGAAAGATGTCTTCGAAGTCCGGGCAGCGTACGCTGTTGATTTCGTCAAAATTAAAGTATTTATTATTAGTTGGGCCAAGGATGTAATCGCCCTTCAAATACTTTCCTGTGACGGAGCGTTGAGCTATATTCAATAACTTCTCAAAACACTCCACCCATAATGACAAAGCTTCCAATATGGTAGTTTTGCCACTATTATTTATACCGGTTAGAATACTGAACTGTTTGTCCAGATGTATCTCTAAATTCTTGATAGACTTAAAGTCCCGTATTTTCAAGAGTTTTATATACATGGCTCAATACTTTTTGTAAAATTACACTTATTATTTCACACGTGCGGCTCACAAAGTTGCCATTTAGCATTTTTATGAGTTATTCCCCATCCCAAGGTGAAATTCATAGTATAGTGTTCTTGATGCCGTGCGGATTATCTCAGGCACTTCAGTCTCTCTTCCTAAGTCGCAAAGATTCAATTATAAATCCTTAAACCGTAGGTTGTTTATCTTAGACATTTTGTAGTAGGCCATTATAGCCATAAGCCCCTTGGATGTCGTAGTACTCCTCTAACTCACTCATAGCCTAACGTTATTATAGGGTTCTTGAGAAATGGATAAAGGACAATATCACCGTCTTTCTCAAACACAAAGCATACAGCTTCCCCGTCACCATAGTTTTGATAAAGAGAGCAATAGGCAGGAGAAAAATAGACATCCTTTCTATCTTTCGGAAGTCTGTCCAAATATTTCTGCCACAATGTAGCATTGCTCAAGTGACAGAATTAATTTTCACCCATTTGATTTATATTACTCTAAACTGTATTGTACAACTACTTGTAGCTCTCAAAATGGGCATTGCGTCATGGCCATAATATCCTACTTATCAACTCCATACACCCTCCCATCCCTCAGGACCGTATCGCAAGTAGCCCTTGATAAGGATCTTTCGTTTAATTATTTTATAACTAATACTGTTTTCCCTTTCTTTCACATCTTTTGCACAGAATACAACTAAAGATATTTTTAATAATTCTTTTCGTTATTTTTTACATTTTTTCCAAACCAGATATTTTTCAGGTATGACACTTATAGCATCTTTATATGACCGAGGTTGAAATACAATAGAACATACTATATACAAAACAATATAAATAAATGCCTTAAATAAGCCATCCAAATATATATTCAGCTCTAAAAAATATCCACATAAAAAAGTAATCAAAGCAATACTAACAGAAATAACCCCTATCGGCAACAAATCCAACAATTGTTGACTCCATTTATATCCTATATACTTAGATACTAACCCGATATTTACAAAATAAGAGCCCCAGTTATATGCGACAACACCAGACAACAAACCTTTCATTCCCCAAAGATGCAATCCTCCTATGATTATCACTAAACCTGTTGTCCTTTTTATCAATGCCCACAAAAACATAGTCTTGCTTTTCCCAATAGCTGCGATTGTTTGTGTATTTACAGACTGTAAACATTCAGACAACCCGATTAAACAAAGAACTTGAAAATAAGGAACGCTTTGCAACCACCGATCCGAGTACAACAACACAAAAAGTGGTTTAGCAATTAAAATCAGAATAAACATCATTGGAAAAGTAATGTAAGCAACCGCACCTGTGAACTTTTTTATCATAGATCCCATCGCAACCTTATCATCCTGAATTTGTGCATATACCGGATATGTCACCTGTGAAACCACTGACGAAACACTCGTCGATGCCAAGTATTCCACCCCTCCCGCTTTTGAATAATAACCTAACACTGTTGGAGAGAAAACCTTCCCTATTATTAAATGCGTTAATTTCCCAGCAAATCTATTAACCAAATGCGTCAAGAACATATACATCCCAAAGCTGAACATTTCCTTGAACGATTGTATGGAAAATGTCCATATCGGGCGCCATTTGATGAAGAACCAGAAAACGATTGACGGGATTGCAGCCGATATCAGGTTTGAAGTAACCAAGGCCCATACCCCGAACCCGCTGTAGGCCATGACGATGGTCACACCCAGCGATATGATGGAAGTGGTGATCGTGACAATTGACAGGAGTTTGAAATTAAGATTCTTCCGCAGCTGATTGCGTTGCACCAGATTGAAGGCATAGATGAAGAGAATCAACCCCTGCACTCGCAATACGTCACACAACAACGGAATATCGTAAAACTTAGCTATGGCAGGTGCGGAAAAGAACAAGATGGCATACATGAGGGCCGCCATGCCCAGATTCCAATAGAAGATGGTGGAATAGTCCTCCTGCGTGGGATTTTTCTTTTGTATGAGCGCCGATCCGAACCCTCCATCAATGAATGACTCGGCTAACACTATAAAAATGGACAACATCCCGATACACCCGTAATCGTAAGGCGTGAGCAAACGTGCCAGAATGATGCCCCCGATGAAAGTGACAAACATCGACGAATATTTCTGCAAGGCCGTCCATACCATGCCGGAAGCGGCTTTCTGCTTTAAATTTTTTCCTTTTGCCATAAATCTGCTATTCTAATATAGCCATTTTAAAATCCTCTACTGTCTCACATCCTCTCTTCCCGACAGATATTGAATAGTCTTTTTATAAAACTATTTATTCCCATATCTTTTTCAGTATGTGATCTGTCCATTCATTTCTATAGCCCTGTATCAAAGAGATGGTCTTCTGCCTGATATCGTCGTCGGTCAGTGGATTTTCCGGCTCGCCCTTGGGATAGAGGACGCTTTTTTCGAACCGGCGGCCGTCCGTCAAACGGATGGAGACCCGGGCTCCACGGACAGCGGGCGACTGCTCCGTGAGACACTCGTCTTCCTCAACATGCACTTTCTCGGCCAACCGGAGTATTTCTGCATCGTTGATGTTTTCCCGGCAAAAGTCGACACTGCCGGCTCTGCCCCGGACCAACGCCAATGCCACACTGAACGGTGTGCTGAGTTTGGCGGAGGATAGGCCCTGGATGTCAGCATGGTCATGTCCACTGATAGCCAGACGATAGGTACGCACGGTCACGTTGTCCACCTGTTCCGGAAGCAATCCGGCATCGTTTCTGATGGCTACTGCCGCCTCTATGGCAGGGTGGCAGTGACGACATGCAGCGTAGACTTTTCGGTAGATTTGTTCGATGCAATAACCTTCGTGATCGAAATCGGTCAAGTGTTTCGGGGCGGGTGTGTCTGTCATGACAGACAGAAGCCCACGTTTGCCGCCCAATATGTCGTCCGGTCCCGGCATAGACAGCCCTCCCATCATGGCGGCTGCAACGCCATCCATGGCGGCACGGCCCAAGTTATAGGGCTTCAGTTCCGAGGCCTCCTCTTGTATTTCCAAGACCCCGCCAGCACTCGTCACGGCACAAGCCAACGTGGATTTCATCCGGGCGCTGTCATAACCCTTGGCGAATGCCACTCCTATTGCGGAGCCTATTGTTCCACATGTCCCCGAAACGTGATAGCCGCGGACTTTATGGCCCGGCTGCAGGGCACATGCGCAGCGCACTGCTGCCTCGTAGCCCATGACGACACCTTTCAGAACAGTGTTGAACGGCAGTCTCTCTTTTTCAGCGACGGCAAGGATGGCGGAGATGACTGATGCTCCCAAGTGAATCATGCCCATTCGATGGCCGTCGTCGAGTTCCAACACGTGGGCGCTAAAGCCATTAAGCAGTGCCGCATTGCACGCCGTGGTTTTGTATTCGGTGCCAAGCACAGTACACGCCCCCTCATCGTTGGCACATACATGGGAAAAAGCCGGACGATGTTCCTGCAAAAATATGGCGCCGCCGACAGTGACTCCCAAATAGTCCAGCAGGCAGTTCTTGGCTTGCCTGATTGCGGCATCAGGAACTGCCTGGGACTTGGCCATGAGTCCTTGTAAAAAAATATCTGTCAGATTCTGAGACATTACAAAAGTCTTTTTCTTTCGATTTCCGACTGCCTGCCCTCTTCGAAAGCCACGATATTTTGCATAGCTTCTTTCATCATGGCCTCGAATGCCTCGTATGACAGGCCGCCGATATGCGGGGTCAATATCACGTTGTCTAATTCCGCCAATTTATATCCCTCTCCAACGGGTTCTTCGTAGTGGGTGTCCAACCCTGCCGCCTTGATATGCCCGGATTTGAGTGCTTGATATAGGTCGTCCGGGTTAATCAACTTGCCACGGGCTGTGTTGACGACTATGGATCCCTCTTTCATCATCGACAGGCGTTTTCCGTCCAGCATCCCAGTGTTGCCGACTGTCAGCGGGCAGTGGAAGCTCAAGATGTCGACTTCGGGAAGCATGCTTTCGAAGTTTTCACTGTACCTAAGGGAAAGCGATGATTCCACATCGGGACTCTGTCTTGTCACATCGGTATAAACGATCGCCACACCGAAAGGCTGTAGCATGGCAGCAACCAATCGGCCGATGTGGCCCATGCCTACCAACCCGACGGTCTTGCCGTAAAGCTCGCCGGTAGTGAGGCCAGCCTGCTGTTTGTTCCAGACTCCGCAATGGGTCTGGCTGTTGATTTGCGGCAAGCGCTTCAACATGGCAAGCATGAGCAGCAGGGTGTGTTCTGCCACGCTGCGTGCATTGACACCGGCATTGACGTAGACGGGGATGTTCCGTCGTTTTACCTCAACCATGTCGAACATTTCGGTGCCGACGCCGGTGCGCTGTATCATTTTCAAGTTCCGTGCGGCATCGAGCACGGCTTTGTCTATAGGCAGGCGGCCACTGACAAGAAAATAGTCTGCATCGGAGGCCTCTTTGACGATCTGTGGGTGGGTGGCCTCGTCAAGGGTCTTGACGGTGAAGCCTTCAGGGCAGGCTTTTTGCAGTATTTCTAACGGCAGGCCGCTGTAGCGGGCTGTGTGCAGTATTTTAGGCATGGTATTATAGGTCTACGCTGGCTCTGCGCGGCTCGAAGCAGCAGCAAGGTCTCAAAGCCACGATGCGGACGCCGCTGGCACGCTGCGGGCCGACCTTGGCGAAGGTGGCCAGTACGCTGTGGCTGCCGCCCAGTCCGAGAGGGCCGATGCCGGATGTGTTCACCTTGTCGGTGATGCGCCGCTCAAATGCTGTTTGCTTGCCGAAGTCGCCGTGGGCCATGGCTTCCATCATCAGACTGGTGGCCTCGAACTGACTGCGGCCAACGCCCACTGCCAACACGCAGGGGCTGCAACCTAACTTAGAGACACCCTCTGTGGCGCGACTGACAATTTCGTCTATCACCACGTCGACACTGTGCTTGTGAAACACGCGCTGTGTGACACCCCGGATGGCCGGGCCTCCACCCAACATCAGCACGGTGAGTCGAAGCACATCTTCGTCAACTGGCTTTATCAATATCGGCGAGGGCTCCAAGGCCCCGCTATCTTCATTTAGACCTCCGCTTTGGTCGATGCGGGCACTATCGTCTCCCTTGATGGCCATCGGGCGGCCAGGCAGTTGGCGAAGGCCCAAGGCTATGCCTTCCATGATTTCCTGCATCATTCCTCCCGAAACGGAACGGGTCTTTCCCACTTCAAGGAAAAGGTGCGGGATGCCGGTGTCGTCACAAAGCGGGCTTCTTCTCTCTTCCGCCACAAGTGCATTGTCCAGCACTTGACGCATCACCCAGCAGGATTGTTCATTCTTCTCCTCTGCGATGGCACGGCGGTAGGCGGCTTTTTGGTCTTCGCGGAAAGTGGATCCGGCACGGACAAGGCAGTCGGCTACTTTTTCTTGTATCTTCATGACTTTAAACTTTGGCTTTTAGCCATTGGTTATTGGCCTTTTACTTGTTCCTTAACTGATTAATAAACTGATTCAGCTGTTTCTCTTCAACTTGAAACATAGACAAATGGCCATTAAACTGTTCAGAACAAACCTTGTCAGCGATGTCCATTCCATTTTTCCAAATCTCATAGTTCCTGAAGTTCCTCATAGTTTAAGGTATTATAACGCCAACGGCCAACAGCTAATAGCCACCAGCTAATAGCTATTAGCCACCAGCTAAAGTCGATCGTAGATTGAAATCCCCTTTGCTGCGCCGATAATAGCCTGATACTTCACCACTTTCAGCCGGTTCATAGCCTCCATGCCCAACTCGGGAAAGGCGATAACTTCTTGTTCGACGGTCTGGCTGCCAAGAAGCGCGGTCACCGGCGGGATGACGGCGTAGACGGCGTTGTATTTACGAAGTGCCTCCACGGTATCACGGCTTATGGCACCTTTGCCCAAGTGAAGTTTCACGCCCGCCTTTGACAACGGCTCTATAGTGCTTTCTATTTCCACTTTGTTGCTTGAAGTGGGCCCCACGCCGGCGGGGCTGACCGCAGTGTGGAAAATGACAGCGCCACGAAGGTCGATGCCCAAGGTTTGCAAGGTGCCGTTCTCCGCCGCAGCCACAATTCTCGGCAACACCGCATCGCGGCCGGTGTAGATGTAGCCCGTAAGCGTCACCACGTCGCCGGCGTGCAGACGGTCGACGGCTTCTTCAATCAATGGGGTTGTTAATTCTATCATTTTGTGATTAGATGAGGTCCTCTTTTTACTTTATGAAACAATCCCAATTAAACAACAAAACACGTTCTTGATAATCTGCCTGACTTGCGAAAAATCAACCCATGAAGTCAAGAATATCCTGAACGGTCTTTATCTCTCGGATTTGCTCGCCAGTGAGTTTCTTGCCACATTCTTCATCCATCATAACGATGAGTGACAACTTTGCCATAGAATCATATTCGGCGACATCCTTTAATTCCATTTCGGGTTTCAAAGAGCCAGCTTCAAGTTCAAGCATGTTCTCAAGCATTGCGATTTTTTCTTCTTGTGTCATTTTCTTAATTTTAATGTTAATTATTAGTGGTAATAAGTTAATCCTTGAAATATTTGTTCAATTTCATTAGACGTTTTATCGCCACGCCAAAGTTCAAGCAAGCTTGACTCTGGTCATTTGACTTATCGAAAACGTTACGATTTTTGTGATTTGCTGTGTTATAATTTGAACACCTATGAGATCGCTCTCATTTTAATTAAGATTCCCCACCATTAAATAGTATAATGTGGTATATTTATATATTTGTAATGTCCATCTTTTTTTCTTGTCCAATGGAAAAGTATTACCCTATGGTATTTTCTAAATCCAATGAGTTCGTGTAACTTTATTGAAGGAATATTATCAGGTTTGATGCATGTACCTACTTTATTATTTTTTACATATTTTGGATCCAAATTTTTAACTGTTTGATACAAAAGGTAAAGTCCGATCCCTTTTCTTCGAAACCTTTCATCAGTAAGCAGTTCTATATGTTCGAAGTCACAATTCTTGACTTTAAAGAACATAGAAGTTTTATCCCGATACGTCCCATAATGCCAAGCTATAATTTCGTTGTCATCTTTTACAACAGCCCACGCCTCACCTTCGGCTTGCAACATCTGTCTTACATTCCACTGGCACTTATACCGATTCTTGTTTTCAGATGTCAATTTCACCAATTCGCAACCTTCAGGCAAAGGTCGTAATAACTTTTGAGCTTTATCCAACAATTCCGTTGAATCTGCATAAAAAACATAATAATCACGTATTGAATGCCTTATTCGTTTCAGCAAACGTTTTATTCTGCTTCTCAAATGCTTTATTCTTTTAAGTATTTTCATATTATCACTTTATATCAATGCTTTTAATTTAGGCCACCACAGTCTTTCTATACCCATGATTTCAAAAGTACCATGATACGGATTATGATTACCTTCTATGATTTCGACACTATTATTAGTGATAGCAATATCCCAACCTACATATCTCACCTGTGGTATTTTCTTTGCCGCCTTTGCCACAATTTCCAATACACTATCCCACATTGGAATCTTCATACCCACAACCAACTTATCACAACCGGGATGATAAAAATAGTTATCACTATACAACACTTCGTTGATTCCTGGTCCTTCTATGACACCATATTTGATTGAAATAGGATAGGCAATACAACCATTGGCAGTGTCTGTTATTGCATCACCTGTACCCACACGATATTTTGCTTTTAAAATATGAACCTCGCCTTTTTTATCAATCATGGTGTAAATCCTAAACGTGCTAAGTGCTGTCGTCCCCAGATGAATATCATCGTGAGCCTTAATACACTCCTCTATTAACATATCATCTTTTACCAGATGATTAAAAAGTGTTTTCAAGTCCTCTTCCGAAACTCCATTCGTGGAATGTTTTTCGATACCTTCACCTTCCTGACCACCCACGGGTTTTGCAATAAACACAGGCGTCATATTTACAAATGCCTTGAATTCTTCAAACGAAGACTTAGGGGTGTATAGCCAACTTCTTGAAACCAAGTCTTTAAATAGAGACAAGGCTTCGACCTTATTCTCTAATAAGTGAATGTATTCAGGGTTATTCACGTGATCCTGCAACCAAAAAGCTCTTTTAAGGGTAAAAAAACGCTTTTTTTCATATTTTGACAATGTGTACCCATTGCCTTTTACGACATAATCATCTATGCTGAACCCATAGCACAAATTACTGATTACATAATCAATGAACACTTTTATCCTATCGACTCTTCGAAGTCCGATTTGGTGTGTATAGGATTTAATTTTATTTATTCTGCTCTTGATGCGACCCATTGTTTTAGTAATATTTGATTATATTTCAATTTTTTATATACATGCACCCCCATCAATCAAGATGCTGGTGCCTGTGATTGTTTTCGTTGCGTCGCTTAACAAGAAAGCGATGGTGTTGGCCACTTCGTAAGGGTCGGAAGGGCCTAATGGCGCGTTGAAATCCGATGCACCCACCGTCGCATTGGTTTCTCTCGCTTTTAAAGCCAATGGTGTAAGAACCTCGGCTGCCATAATGGAATTCACGCGAATCTTACGATCGGCCAATTCCAGTGCCATACAACGAACAAAAGCATCAACCGCTGCCTTAGAAACGCAGTATTCACTTTTTGCCTTGTATCCTCTGATACTGGAGATAGACGACATTACTACAATACTGCCACCATCATTGAAATATTTCTTCTTGGTAACCAGTCGCACCAACTCCACAAAAGAATAGAAATTCACATCCATTACTTTTGTGAAACCTTCGGCTTTCAACACATTCAACGGCTTGCGACTACTAATGCCTGCACAGTGAACCAAGCCATCTATTGGACCACATTGATCTACGACCTCTTTTACAAGTGAAGGCAATGACTCAAAATCAGTCAAGTTACATGCTTTGTATAGGTGTCCTGTACCATTCATCAGCGAATGGGTTTCTTCAAGTCCTTCTCGATTCAAGTCGAACATGACTACCTTTGCTCCTTGCTCACTAAGCACTTTGGCAGTTTCCCGCCCAATGCCGGAACCCGCACCGGTTACAATATAAGTCTTGTTTGTTAAATCAATGATGTTCATACTTTAATTAAATTCCCTTCTAAAAACATCGCCGAACGGTTTCCCGAATGCCTGCAGTATATCATGTCCGCCGGGACAATTCATCTCAACCAACTCATAACCGATGGGCGTAATGGCAATGTCCCAACCGACCATACGGGCTTGCGGTACCAATTTGGCAAGTCCAACAATGGTTTTTATTAGTTGATCGTAATTGGGCAAACAAAACCCCACCATCCGCACATTGCTATCGGGATGGAAAATATATGGATTGTTCTGTTTGTCGCGACCATAGCCTACGCATATACCCGTTTCAATATCAAAATCATAAGCAACTCCGCCCGAACCCCAGTTGTCCACATGCGAACCTTTGCGCCCTACACGCAGCATGATACTAAGAATCTGTACTTCGCCATTATGTTTCAATAACGTAAAGGCTCTGACAGTATTCACCGACGAGGGATTGATGGCAGCAATCTCAGGCGCCTGTTCTATTGTACCTTCTACTACATAGGCACGTCGTCTACAATCGTTGATTAACTGCTCTATGGTTTTGCTATCGTCCGCCTTGATTCTCATCACACCTTTGCCTTGATCCCCATGATCAGGCTTTGCAAAGACAACACCCTGTTTGTTAATGAAATCTATTATAAACTGTGTCTCTGTTTCTTTGTCGGCAACAATCCACGGCCGGTGAATATAGTTGGCAAAAGTTTTATATTCGGCTATTTTACCATACGTTGTTTTATTGTAGAATCCAAACTTCTTTAAGAGCTTTCTATAACGCCTTATCGTAAGATAGCGATTGCGTTCTTGATGGTTTTTCTTGTAAAACTCAAACCGCACATAGTCAACAGGTGAGGCTCCATAACGAAGCAAACACCATAACTCACTGGCTATCACCCCCCCCCGCTTGAAACCATACTTTTCGGAAACAATCGGAGCTAACTTAAATGCATCAGCAAATCCTTTCTTGTAAAAAAGAATTTTCTTAACAAGTTTATTTTTCATACTATTTGGTGATACCATTTATTTAGTTTTTAATTGTTCTACAAGTCTCCAAATCGCTTCAGCAGAATTAAAGTTCTCGGGATCAAGTTCAGTGATACGAATTTGTACATCGAACTGATCGTCCAACTCGGAAATGATACTGACAACATCAAAAGAGTCAAGGATGCCGTCGTCAATAAGTGATGTTTCGTTTTCAAAGTCCACATCGGGGCGGACACCCTTCAATAGTTCCAATAACTTTTCCATTGTATTCACTGGTTATAATTTAATCATCGATAATGTTGACTTATTCATATAGGTGAAGCCTTTCTTCTGATAAAGACTGACAGCGGGTTTGTTCTGCCGCTGTACCCATAACATATAGCGGCTGTTGTCGTCCACATGGCCTTGCTCAATATAGGCTTCCGTCAGCCCACGGCCTATCTTCTTGCCACGAGCCTGTGGCACTACCGCCACGTGGTTCAACCAACAAGCCCCCTGCCGCTTCTCGAAATGCAAGGCACCATACAACTTACCCGCCACATCTTTCGCCACCAGAATCTGCTTCCCGGCAAGCAGCGACTCACACATTTCTTCCGAGACGTAATCTCCACTCAATTTGTCGAAGCTGTCGTTGAAAAGTTTCGCTGACCAACGCACTTCCTCTATCGTTTCGGCAAGCTCTATTTTGGCACCCATCAAGAAGATAGGTGCGGTTATCGAAGAATACTTGGCAAAATATTGGTCACGCACAAGGTTTTTACGAAAGCCCGTCTTTTCGAGCCATTGAACCTCAGCTTCAGGAGCGTTTTCGCCACGGAACAAAATCTCCGTCACAAGCTCATTCTTTGGCAAAGACAAGATCTCCTCGGTGTTGTTGATATAATAATATATACGGAAGAAACCGTCTTTGGTGGCCAACAGTAAGACATTGTCTTGACCGCAGATGGAATACAGTTGATCGCGGGCAATCAGGTCAGCGGCCTCGTTTTGGAGGTAGTCG
The DNA here is from genome assembly GCA_001543385.1 of Candidatus Hemicellulosilyticus sp. P3. Classification (GTDB taxonomy): domain Bacteria; phylum Bacteroidota; class Bacteroidia; order Bacteroidales; family P3; genus Colimorpha. The sequence goes on along the minus strand of LPNH01000001.1, from coordinate 36,029 downwards.
TTGGTTAAGCGACCCTTTCGGTTGTATCGCTCCACCAATTGTATATACTGCTCGTGATTTTCAATCTTTACTGGCATCGTATTGCTTCTTCAGTTCTATCCTGTCAATCTTTCCATTCAAATTATACGGCATCTGGAACAGATGGTTCACCACCTCGGGAAACATATATACAGGGATGCGTTCTTTCACAAGATTGATGATGTCTAACGGCTGACCGTCAGCGGAGGTGTAGTATAGAACCAGTTTGTCCTGTTCTTGGTCGAAGATGCAAGCGGCATTGGTCACACCATCAATAGCGTTCACAGCCACCTCAATCTCGCCCAACTCGATGCGGTTGCCCTTGTGCTTCACTTGGAAGTCCTTGCGCGACACGAATACAAGATTACCTTCGTCATCGGGTTTCACAAGGTCGCCGGTACGATAGATAATATCGTTATAGAGCGGGTTGAGCGGATTCTGCACAAACACCTCGTCAGTCTTTGTGCGGTTGCCATAGTAGCCCAATGCCACACCGCTGCCGCGAACACAAAGTTCACCCACCTCTCCCACAGCAGCTTCGGTGTCGTCGTCCTTCAGCACCAACACCTGCATATTGCGACAAGCCTTGCCTATGGGGATATACTCGTCATCAGCATACTGGCGTTTAACATCAAAAAATGTGCAATCCACTGTGATTTCCGTCGGACCATAGAGGTTTACGAAACGCACGTCGGGTAGTTTCTCCTGCCAAGTCCGAAGCTGCTTGGCGGGCATGGCTTCGCCGGCAAAAGTAACGAGGCGCAGATGTTCGGGCAGGGCAACATTGAGGATGTCGCTGTTTCCCACCAGCACGATGGCTGAGGTCGCCCACAGGATGGCCGTGATGCGACGCTCGTTGAGGAATGGCATCAGATGCTTGGTAAAGGTGAAATATTTCTTGCCAATCACATTCAACGTGGCTCCGCTCTTCAGGCAGATGCAAATATCCTTGACCGAACCATCGAAATAGAACGGAGTTTGATTGCCCAAAGCATCCCGGTCGGTAAACTCGAATGTCTCCACCAGCCAATCGGCAAGATCAATCATACCTCTATGGCTGATGACTACACCCTTGGGAACACCCGTGGAACCACTGGTGAAGATGCTATAGACAGGGTCGAGATCAATAATCTGCTCACGTATCATGGCCAGCGCCTGCTGGTCGGCAGAGTGATCCTTGACCTCGTTGTAAAGAAATCTTGGCCCTGCAAACTCTATCTGATCGAGCGTCTTCAAATCCACCTCAGTGGTGGCTACCGCAGCGATGGGATTGCAGACGTCAGCGATGAGGCGCACTCGTTCGAAAGGCATCTTGCAGTCAATGGGCACATAGAAGTTGCCACTTTCCACGGCACCCATTGCTCCAACCAGTCCTTCGATACGACGGTCGACGAAGACCAGCACCGCACGACGTATGGTGCTATTAGTGGCATGGGCAATGGCAGTACCAATGCTTTCAGCCTGCTGCAACCACCGTCCGAACGTCAGGCTCAACTTATCGTCAGCAAGAGCCGTCTTTTCGGTTAGACGACGGGCAGTTTTCTCTAAATACTCAAGGATATTTGTCACCATTATTTCTTCTCGTAAAGTTGATTAGGGTCGGTGATTAGTCCGTCTTCAAAGATGGCATCATCCTCAAAGATGGGTAATATATCGGCTGTGTTGATTTCGAAAGAAGTGGCACCCAACGATATGCCAATGCCAAAGCCACAGGCCATCACCTTGATAGTCCTATTTTCGCTGTCGTTGCCATAACGGTCGCACAGCGACACGATGGCCGAGGCGCCTGAGGTGTTACCGTATCGGTCGAGCGTGATGGGCATTCTTCCGAAGTCGATCTTCGTTTTCTTAGCAATCTGCTTGAGGATGTAAAGGTTGGCCTGGTGGAAGGCAAAGCAGTCATACTGGTCAGGTGTGGTTTCGGTTTGAGCAAAGAAGTCCTTGATGAGGCGCGGTACATCGAAGATGGTAAAGGTGAACACTGAAGTACCCTGAATAAAACTGTTCATAAGTGTGCGCGGGTTGCCGTCCTCACACATCACCACATCTTCGCTGGCGTGCTGGTTGCGGTAGCCACCTCCTGGCACAATCATATAGCGATAGCCACTGCCGTCGCTGCGCACAAGGGCGTTGATTTCGTCTTTCGGGTCATCGGTCTTTTCCAGCAGCATCACGGCACCAGCCTCGCCAAAGAGCATAGCCGAACTTCGATCTTCAGGATAGACCGATTTACCAGCCGTGTCACCCACAAAAAGTAAGGCTTTCTTGATGTCGCCAGTATTCATAATGGAAGCCACCGTCTGCATACCCACAACCAATGAAGAACAACCCAAGCTTATGTCGTAGCACACCGCCTCTTTTGGGATGCCCAAGCGGTATTGCAGCACAAAAGCTGTAGCGGGACGACGGTAGTCGGGGCTATGCGACGAGAAGATGACTGCACCGATCTCTTCGGGTTTCACTCCTTTGTGTGCCAACAACTCTCTTGCTGCACGGAAACCGAGGTCGCTACAGGTCTGGTGCTCCAACGTGCGGTGCGACGCCCGCACTCCCGTCATATCCATGAATTTTTCGACCTCCTCGTCACCGAAGAGTTGCTTGTATGATTCGGTTTTAACCTCGTTGCGAGGCACAGCACATGCCACGCCCGCAACACATATATTGTTGAATTTGAAAAATGCCATATTTCACTCGCCTTTTATCACCATATCATAACATAAAACCACACCAACTGATTATATGTCAACACCTGCAATACGCCGTTAACTATAAATAAGTGTTCATGAAAACGAATGTGGTGAAACAATAAGAATCAAACATGAACTATAGAATTATCATATTTGTCATTCCATAACGTAAACGCCATAAGTTTTGATCACCTATGTTTTCGAGCAACTTCTTTTTGTCTTTTACACTTACTTTGAAAGAAGCTCTTTCTTTAAAACCCATACTGATTAACTGACTTGCAGTGCCGCATTCACATGCCAAGGTAAATATCGCATCAATATTCTTTGAAAAAGTACGCATCGCTAATAAATTAATATCGGCTTCGCTTAATACACTATGATCGTATGACTCCCATTCAACTACAGTTCCAATAATAAAGCCATAATTGCGGCCAGGCTTCTTAATTATTCTTTCCTTTGTCATAAAAAAGCCCATCGGCTTGTTATCCCTATCTAAAACACTGTAAAAAGACTGAATGTCTTCATCGTAACCGTATGTGTTGTAGTCTAAATTCCACTGAAACCATTCTCTATCGTGCACTTCCATAAACTGATGACCATCATTTGCAACCATTCCAGTCACCCATTCAGGAACTATGGTTTCTTTTTTAATCACAAACTTTTTTTCCAGCTTTTTGCAATTGATATGATTTGGAATATCCTTGAGTTTTAGCCTAATATTAGAGATCAATCGTTTAAACGACTGAAAATTTGATTCTGAGGGATTGGGCTTAATTTCAAATCGTGAATTAATCACCTTGAAATATTGGGGGACTTCGAACAAGATATATTTCAATTTACGGTGCAGAGGATATGCCTTTAGCGACAATCCTGCGCCTAATGAAAAATCATATTCATTATTTTGCAGGGTAATCATGATCAAATCAGCACCTATCCCCTCTTTACGATACTCCTCGATGACTTCAAATCCACACCCACTTTCTGCACCATACACTCTGTCTCCAGCCTTAATACGTGTACCAAAACGAATAGTCCGACCAATTTCTTTGCCTTCTTCATCAACAAATAAATGCATGAAAGTTTTTGAATCATCGTTGTTACATGGACACGCTATCAAAGCGTCTCGAAAAGAAGATGTAACATGGGATGTGACAGAGAACTCGTCATCCTGTGGAATATAGGCATTTTTGTATGTGCCGTCTTTGAATTCTTTATATGAAATTCTTTTGTAGGTAAATTTCGTCATCCCCTATTTATTTTCAATTGAATACTAACCAAAACTATAACACTTTAATAAACATACCCCTAACCATAACTATTTGCATATAGTATTATCTAATTGCCCTATCTTTGGTTTTATATTGTTTAAGATTGTATTTGTTATCCCTAAACGGATAATGACACTCTATAAACTGTCCATGGCTATTGATTTCCAAAACAGAGAAACTTTCATTGGTTGGAATAACATCAATGTCGAGTTGAGGTGTCATAGGAATATATTTAGAAATATCAGAAATCAGCTCCATCAGTTTATCCCAATTAGGAATTACTATACCATCCAAGTCGACACCCGTGTCAGGATGCTTATGAATTTCATCATACTGAAACTCGCCTCTTCTAATCCACGAGCCAAATGTCCTTCCTTCTTTAAACGTCAGACCGCTATAGATAGTACCATCATAATCGGTTCTAAACCCAGCTTGATTACATCCAAGTCTGACTCTTGCAGAGGTCAACTGCGGACCATCCTGCTGGTCATAGAAAATGGTGAGTCTAACCACTGCATAATTATCTTCTCCCACTATACGGACCAAATCATCGTGAGGTGCAATAAAGTCGGTGATAATATAATCATCGAGACTCCCCAACACCTTGCGGACTTCTGAAACATCGGCAGGTTGATTATTTACCTGGAATTCACCATTTTCGTAAACCAATTTATACAGTCCTTCGCCATGTCCCCCCTTACATGCTTTGGCAATAAGAGGTCTGGTTTTAATCAGTTCTATGACATCTTCACTTTTGTGGCGATAACCTTCTTTGATAAATCTACGGTCTATCGGTAAATATGCGCCTTGTTTCACATAATAATGATGAATAGGCATACTATCAATAAACGGATGCAATATATAATAAGTGCTTAATTTATGGTCAAACCAGAAGACAAACTTCTTGTTCAGATAATTTTCTAAATTATAGAAATCATAATCCGACAGAAAACGGTTGCAGTTTTCCTTGGTAATACCGTACCATTTTGCCTTATACGTTGCAATTCCATAGTCATACAAATACCATTTTTCAGGCGACTCTTTTCCGCCTCCTTCAAAATAATCCAAAGTGTATTCTTTGGCAATTCTGTCAATACGCGAAAATGCAACTCCCTCGTTCCTTGCTTTCTTGGCGAACTTCATATACTTTGAACGGCGGTTGCACTTCCTACCCACACTTTTCTTTGATTGCTTCCAAAAATAAATCCAATCAAGAATAATACTTTTTTTGTTCATGATATTTTATAAATATTAATAATCTAAATATTTTTGATTGACATACCCTATCTAATCAATGTGCAACCCTACATATTTTTTGTATTGCTATCCTTTTGTTGTTGCTAACCGACAGGAATAATGTCCTTTTGAGCCGTTACATGAGGCATATATCTTATAAACAAAGGTATGAGCAAAGAGCATATCCCCATTGTGAACAACAGATTCAGGGCAAAGCACCAAATTGCACTCAATTTAGTAAATCCCAAAAGATAGCCTACGAGATGATAAATCATGCCGTGGCTGACAAGTATCATGATTGAATATCGCCCCCAGTAATTGAAAACAGGCAGCCTTTTAATCCATTTTGATAACAAAATAATACTTAAAGCACCGATAAAACCACTCAGATAGATGAACAAGCAGGAATAATAGGTTACGTTCCTATTGAATTTTAAAGAATAGAATGGTGAGAAAAAATACATCAGTACAAACAAAACAGAAACAACAAATGGTATCAGCCAATCATATTTGCCTGGCTCCGCAATCGAAGAATGACGATATGTAAGGTATCCAAAGGTGAAAAAAGGAACTGCTGTGAACGCTGAGTCAATATAGAACGGTATTCTTATTGAAAAGTTGCCAAGTGTCACACCTACAAAACCCGCCATTATACTCAAGGCTATTATCACTGGTAAGGAATTATTGTGTCTCTTTGCAATAAGCGTAATCAGATAGAATATGATATTCACCCAAAACAAACACAGCAAAAACCATATTGCAGGATTTGGAAAATTGCCATGGATAAATCCAATCAGGACAGACTTGACACTTTGAAATTTAGGGAACTGAACAATACCACAACGGCTAAAGAGGAGCGGTAGCAGTAACGATGTTATCAGAAACCAAAATATGAAAGGTATCAGTAGCTTGTTGGTCTTTCTTGCCACAAAATCAAAGAAACCATCATATTTCTTGAAAAAACAACCTGACAAAAAGAAATACAAAGGTAGTCTCATGGATTTTATCATGGCACTCGCAGGTACCTTTATTTCGTAGAACTGGGAAATATGGAACAAAACCACCAAGAGAATGCAAAAACCTTTTGCCAAATCAAAAAATTCAACTCTGTTCTTTACTGATAGGACTGGGGGGGGGGGAATTCAGAATTCCGTACTTTCACTTTGGAAATCATACCTAAGACTGAAGGAAGTGTTAGTGTTGCTTGTCATTTAAATGGATTTATGATTTGAACAAGTCAATATAGCTGGCGTCGTTTTCTATCACACCGTAGGCCTGCGAGCGCATCATGATGCGCTCGGCCCAGTTGCGGTGGGGGCCTATCTCGTTCATCCCCTTGGTGCCTTTGACGACGCCACCCGAGGTGTGCATAATCTGCCAAGCATCGTCGTACTCGTCTTTGGTCACGGCCAGCATGCCGTTGATGTAGTTGAGGTGCGATGGGTGGATGCAGGTTTTGCCCATGAAGCCGTTGGCCTGGTCGAGCACCAACTCGCGCATCAGTCCGTCGACGGCGTCGTTGACAAGGGCTTTGCGCTTCATCAGCGTCTGCTGAAGGTCTATCCTGGGCAGTTCCTCCATGCCTTTCATGCGTTTGTTTGCACGGAAGTATTCCCATACGGGACCCGAAACGGTGTAGTCGTTGTTGCGGGTGAAGATGTTGAGAATATCCATCAGGCAGTTGGAGACGGTCATGATGTCGTAGATGGTGTAGTTGATGCCGCGGCGCACTCCGAAGCAGGACGAAAAGTCGGTGCCGCCTACACGCACGTTGAGGACCAGCTCTTTGTTTTGGTCGAGCACACGCTTGACGGCAATCAGCTCGTCAAGGCGGCTTTCTTTGTAGGCCACACGCGCGTCTTCGATGATGGGCATGCCGTAGAGCACCTCGCCGGCGCGGCTGTTGAGGTCCACCAGATGGTCCATGTAGGCCGCAGCATTGAGACTGTTGAACTTGGGGAAGTTGAAACCTGTGATGTAGGGGACACTCTCTATCGGCAGGAGTTTGGCGAAGTGACGAAACTGTTCTACGTTGCGCACACGGAAGAAGATGAGCGGGATGTCCTCATAAGCGAGTTCTTTGTTTTCTACTTTCTGGTGCAAGGTTTCAAGTACTCGTAGGCAGTTTTGCTCTGCGGCAGGAACATCCTCTTCTTTGCAGGCGTCCTCAAAACACATCACCATAGAGGTAAGTCCGGGATACTTTTTGTCAATGATGGCCTGGGCAAAGTCCTTGGTGCCGGGCATATACATGGTAGCTCCCAAGCAGTATTGCAGCAGACTACGGTCTGTATACTTATTGAAGTCCACAGGCGGGATTACGAACTGATAGCTCGGGTTATACTGATGATGCTTCATCGTTCTAAATAATTCAATGGTTCAAGGTGTTTAAGAAGTTCAAATAGTTCAAGATGTTCAAGGAGTTCAAGGAGTTCAAGGAGTTCAAATGGTTCAAGTCACCCTAAGGGCAATTCTAAAGTTCAAAATATTCGACGGATTCAAACCTTGAACCCTTTGAACCATTGAACCCTTTGAACCATTGAACCCTTTGAACCATTGAACCCTTTGAACCATTGAACCTTTTGAACCATTGAACCACCTGAACACTATTTATACTTAGGCCCTAAAAGGTTACTTTCCTTGATTTCTTTTATGAAGTTCATTATACCAGCAGATAGTTTTCGGCATTCAGTATATATTTCTTTATATTCGTCAGCTTCAAGATAGCCAACATCATTGGCCCTAATCAACTGTGAACGCACTTCCCCACAAGATCCTTTGGCAATGAACAAAAAGTTCACAAACTCTTTATTACCGCTTCTTTCAAAACCTTCAGCGATATTGTCCATTATGGAACCAACCGAAGCGTGTATCTGCGCAACAAAACGGTAATCGCACTTGAACTTTTCTTTTTCGGTTATATCATAAATCTTCTTTGAAAGCTCTCTTGCTTTCTGAAATATCGCCAAATCCTCAAAATCTCGTACTGCAGCCATTGCGTTGCAATTTATGGTTCGATTTCATCAGGCGTTTTCTCGCCTCAACATACGAGCAAGCTCGTCTGTATTCGGCTTATCGAAAACGTTCAAAAAGTTTAAGCAGTTCAATTTTCCCTGCGGACGGTTCAAGGAGCGATGCGGTTACCCTTGAACTTTCAACTCACTTCGGCGAAACAATAGCTTCGGGATAGTATGTGTCAATAACTCTCTTGACAAGGCTCACCTGTTTGGCACGCTGGCGGGCTTCCTTCTCGGTGGTGTCGTAGCTGTGGTTGGCGGCAACGCTGCCGCCGGTTTTCAGGTAGACGGGCGCGGCGACACGGATGAAGTCGGGTACTTCGTAGTGGCGGATAAAACCGCCGCTGGATTTCGGGTTTTCGGTGTGCAAGTCGATCGGCACGTTGACGGCGGCACGCATGGCTGCCAGCATCTGCACCTGGATGTCGCGAATGGGGTTGATGGAGTCAGCACCCAAGGTCTCAAGCAGGTGGGCTGAGCAGGGATTGCCGTGTCCGGAGTGAGCGCTGACTTTGAAGTGGCAGTCGGCGGGGATGAAGCCTTTCTTACGGGCTTCACCCAGGGCCCACAGCAGTCCTTCATCGTAGATGAGGAAACCACGGACTCCCAGGCGGGCGCCACGGCGGATTTCTTCGATGCCGCGCACGATCTGTTCCTGGCCGCGCAGACGATAGCCCATGCGCTGGCCTTCCTCGGTCTTGACGGAGGCACTGGTGTCGGTGGTGGCACGCGGCCCGCAGGCCAGGATGAGTTGAACGTCCCATTTTTTGGCGTATTCCACCATTTTCGATATTTCCTCGTCGGTGAGGAACATGATGCCTTTGGTCTGTGTGACGCGGTGGATGCGGATGCCGTATTCGTCCAAAGCCTCCAGCAAAGCCTTCATGGCAGCAGGCCCTTGAATTCCGGGCACTTCAAAACGGTACTGGCCACCGTCGGGAAAACGTTTTTCTGATGTGGGCAGGTCATACAGGTCGCCGCCCGGCATTCCGACGCTTTCAAGGAAAGCGCGGGTTTCTTTCATGGTGTGGTATTGCATGGCGTTAATTATTATTTCATCAGTTCTATAACAAGATTATTGCCCTGTTCGTCATATATCCGGAAATTAGCCCGAACTTCGTTCAGCACTTTTTCCAAATGGCTCATATTATCCACTTTCAAATGCAGTCCGACAACCTTTTGGGCAGATGTTCCGTCGGCCCCGATGGTGTCGCCCACCATTTTCATTTGAGAGAAATGTATCAATTCCGGTAGACTCTTCAAATACTCCAACCCTTCAAATCGTGCTATTTTGGCCTGCTTGCCTAATATGAAGAGGTGGCAATATGTATGTTTGAAGTTTGCATTGTCTTTCTCGGCGATGGAGAAATCCGCCATTTTCCCGGTAATCGCAAAATGAATAAGGGAATCCAATGCACTGATGCCATTTTCCTGTTTCGTGTATGTGTAGTGTTGTCCACCAGAAAGGCGATGACCCATTTCCATGACATAATATTCTTCTCCATCGGTGAAGAATTGCACGGCAACGACACCATTTTTCAATCCTGCTTTCTGATACATATTTTTCATTTTACCATCCATCTTTTCCATATATGAATCGTAATAACGGGATGGATAAATGCCAGCGCATGTTACGGCAGCAGCACCTTTTGCCTTATGTACATACCTATCGTTCAAGGTGGAAAGAGAAACCACACCGTCCTGTATGGTGTAAGATGCGGAAATGCTGTCCATTTCCATGTATTTCTCAATTACCACCTGTTTTTTCTCGGAGAATGAAAGTGCAAACTCCAAACAATGCTGGAAGTCCTCGGACTTTTCACACAGGATAACACCACGTGATCCGCTGTTGTCAACTGGTTTGATGATAATCTTATGGTTCTCGGAAATCGTGTTCGGGTCAAAAGATGCCAAGTCGTACTCCGGAATCACTGGCACATCATAATCTCTGCACAACTGTTTGAATTTTGCTTTGTCCATCGTGGTCTCGAAGACCTCTTTAGTGGCATAGCAGGGTAAGCCGGACAGCTCACAGATTCTATGGTATTGCAGCAGATATGAATCAGTAAAACCTGTTATCACCCCGTCAACATGATGCTCCTTGATGAGCTGAGCAATCAGTTCGGGTTTGAATATCTCTTCGTTCCAATATTCATCAGCGATGAGTTTTGCAGGGGAGCGCTTGGTGTCGTACCAGTCAGTAACGATGGTGTAAACACCCAAAGCCCTTGCCGCTTCCACTATGTCAATCGAAGTGGCACCTCCCCCCAATATAAGCAGTTTTTTCCCTGTCAGATCCATAAAATGTGTTTATAACAGTGAAAGTATTAAATCCATATCTTCTGTAGAATACCTTTGGTCCACAATCAGCGATAATTCGTGTTGCGCCATTTCAGTCCCTTTTTTCAGTGAGAGACCTTCAAGCGGCCAATGAAACGGGCAAAACACCTCGTTCTGGAACATACGTCGGCGCGTTTTATCCCGTTCTTCCAAGCAAATTGGAATGAAGAGCGGCGCTTTTTCGGACGGAACATCCATCAACGGATTTATGCCCAAAGACTTTAATCCATCGAGCAGATGACGGGCATTATTTTGCCGCCTTTTCTTGACCCATTGCAAATCGGTACCGGCCATCAGCATTTCGCTGTCATGGCTCATTATGCTTTCATAGTTTTCGTTTATCAGCGCCGCTCCTTTGTCGAAAAGCTGCAGGTAATCTTCGTCTTTTATATCACCTTCGTTTCGGTGCATTTTCATTACACCCGCTTCAATCTTATAAGGTGCAAATGTATTCGGCTGCGACACCGACGGCATCGGTTGTTTCGTGTAGACCAGTCCTCCGTCAGGAGAAGAAAAAGTTTTTCGCAAACTTGTGAATCGATAGTCGGCATAATGGTTCGTCTCTTCCGCAAAGCAGAAATACGCTTGCACATCGTCTTCTATCACTATGGCATGGGGATAGGCTTTTTTGATGGTCTTTGCTGTTGGGGTGAGGTCTTGCAAACCAAAGTAATTGATGAGCAAAACCAAGCATCCGTCCTTGAAGCCTTTGGCATCCAATGCCTCAACTGTCACCATGAACTTGCCTGACAGCTCATAGAAATCATATTCAAAGCCTGCCTTTTGTGCCGCTTCCACCATGGTGTGGCAGAGCCAGTCAGGAAACCAAATCTTGTTCACCTTGGTTTTCAAGGATTTCAGTATTTGGTACAACGCCGCCCTTCCCGAGGCATAATAATACGTGTCAGGATCAGGTTGGAAAGCATCGCGTTGGATGCTGAGGTCTATTTCAAATTCTCCGCCGAGCATTGATTATTACTTACATAGGATATAAACGACAAGGACAATAATCTTTGGGGGGTTGATTATCGTTGAGGAAATTCAATAAAAAATTTCCAGAAGATGTATACTGGTTCTAATTGAAAATTATCTCGTAGTAAGGCTTGTATTTTTGGGTCACATCGGAGACCTCGCGGACTTTCTGAATGTAGTTGTAGCCGCAAACATAATCGCAAAGATTGCTCGTAAGAATGTCTATCAACTTGGTCCACGAAATGCGTGTCTCTTTTCTATCGTAGGAGTCCTGTGATAACATGTCTAAAACATTGTCGCTCAAAATATGGGTAAACCAACTGCCCAAAGGAAGGTTCCCTTTCTCATCATCATAGTCTTCAATCTCACCGAGGACAAGTCGTCTGTAAAAACGGGCATCTCTCTTTTGGCTGGACAAATCTCCATTGTAGGCCGTAACTGCCCCCTGTTCGCAAGCTGTCAGGGCCAGCACCATGCAGTGGTCGCTCCCTTTCGGGTCGTCGAAACCTATTCCCTTTTCCTCTATCCGCCAAGCAGTGTCATACTCACTCCACGACCTGTTACAACAGTCAGTAACCATAAAAACCAAATGTGCTCCACAAGTCTTCAGCCGCTCCGCTATAACCCTCAATGGCACAGCATCGCGACTGTCACCCGGATACATCAAGTTCAATACTGGCAACTGATTGGCAGTGTCACCTGTGCTTTGTCCGTGACCTGAATAATAGAAGATCACGATATCCTTATCAGAGCAATGGAAGTCAGAAAAGGCAGCATTCAATCCTTCCTTCGAACAATATTTCCCTTTGAAAATATGCTCGCTACGAGCATCTAACTTATAGTTGAGTCTTTTAGCGACTTTGCCGACAGCCTTCTTAGCCCGTATCAAGTCAATGTTACGTGCAGCATTTTCGAAAGTGACACTATCGGTTGCTGCAATGAAATAAAATGCATGTATCGTCTGGCCTTGCATCCGAGGATTAGACCCCAGGATCATCAAGCATAACAATAGACCGCAACAAACACTACGTCTCATACTTTATTTCACAGAAAAACGGCTCTAATTACGCGAGAAATTTACAACAACGTCTGCAATAAAACGGTTGTGGAAGATGCTCTTGCCTTTATGCAAAATCGTCCAGGTCTTATCCGACGGAGAGATTCGAACCTCCACCGAGTCGCCATTTTTGTCAATAATCGAGTATTCCTTTTCGGGGATATACGGATTGCTTATGTAAGCAAAACTTTTAGAGTAGTTACGGGGATTGTTGACGATTTGCGAATACAAAATACTCACCTCGTCGTCAGTCAAGCGACGTCCTTTACCCTCTCGAACCCAGTACTCATCCATAGGTAACGTTAATGTTTTTTCACCTGAGGAGACAACATTGTACTCAATGACAGCGTTCACGTCGGACAAGACCCTCAATACGTCGGATCTGATGATGTTCTCTATCACCACACTGTCAAGTGTAACCACCTTGACATCCGTCCCATTTTTGTCTTGCGAATAAGCTACGTCGACCAGAAGCATTGCCACTGCCAACGAAACACACATCGCCATCATTCTTCTTTTTTTTGTCGTTTTTTTCATAAAGTACATATTTTGCATGCGAATGTAATTATTCAATATACGAATATTCTATTATAAATTATATACATATTTAACACATTATTTGTTGCGAATTCACAAATAAAAACAGCACTAAGAAACTGAAAAAAATCAACTTTTGCGTCTCTGCAACGTAGCCTATTACTGCAACAGCCTTACACTGCTTGGAATATTCACCACCCTGTCGGCGAACCAAACAGTGTTCGCCAAACTGTCGTGTTCGCATTTCTCGAACATGGGCAGGCGGTTCATGAGTTCCCAGATGGGGCGTGTCATCACACCGTTGTCGTTGGTCTCCTGCAGGAACTGCTGTTGAGCATTGCGGTCTTTCAAAATCACGACGTTCAGCCAATAGTTGGAGAAGCTGTTCTCAGGCTCGGTGAAGAAGTCGATGTCATCAACACTCTTGAAGAACTCTGCGTAGGCTGACGCCGTTTGGCGTTTGTTTTCGATGAACTCATCCAGATGCTCCAACTGGGCACAGCCCAACGCTGCATTGATGTTGGGCATACGGTAGTTATAGCCGATATGGTCGTGACGGAACTCCCAACGGTGCGGCACTTTGGCCTGAGTGGTGAGGTGTTTGGCCATTGCGCCCAATTCTTCGTCCATAAACAGCAGCATCCCGCCGCCACCGGTGGTGATGGTCTTATTGCCGTTGAAGCTCAAAGCGCCTACTTTGCCGAAGAGGCCTGTATGGATGTTTTTGTATTTGCTGCCGATGCTTTCGGCGGCATCTTCCACAAGTTCGATATGATACTCGTTACAGATGGCCGCGATCTCGTCAATACGCACCGGATGTCCGAAAGTGTGCATCGGCACGCAGGCTTTTACCCGCCGCCCGGTATTTTTATTATAGCATTGGCCGTTTCTTATCTCGGCATTTTGGGCCAGCCAGGTTTTCAAGGCGTCGGGCGAGAGGCCCATGGTGGACCGATCTACGTCGATGAATACGGGGTGCGCACCAATATAGCTGATGGCGTTGCAGGTGGCAATGAATGTAAGAGCCTGCGTCAACACTTCATCATCACGTTCGACGCCCACCAGCATCATGGCCATGTGAAGGGCATTGGTGCCGCTCACACAGACGACAGCCTTCTTGGCACCCGTATAACGTGCCATATCCTCTTCAAAACGGTCAACAAATTTACCGACACTGCTCACAAAGGTGGTGTCGATGCATTCGTTGAGATATTTCTTTTCATTACCGGGGAATACAGGGACCGCAAGAGGAGTGAATTCCTGGTTGCCGTAGAGGTCTTTTATGAAATTAATGACTTTGTTGTAACTCATTGGTTAAGCTATTTGCTATTGGCAGTTAGCTATTAGTGTTCACTATCGGCCTTTAGCTTTTGAATAAAAATATTTATCTGTTTTTCAAGATAATTTATATTTGAGAGTTCTTTATTGTACACCTCATTACTAATATAGCCTCTTCGTTGGGCAATTGTAAGCTGGGTCTCAACCTCAAAAGCAGACCCAATGGCTATTTCTAAGAAATGAGCAAAATCTTTCTCCGAAGACCTTGACGAACCTTCTGCTATATTCGATGCGATCAAAACTGATGCCCTTTGCACTTGGCTTGATAGCGCATAAACTTCCGACATGGGGAAATTATCCGTGTATGAGTAGACTCTATCAGTAAGTTCTATTGCTTCCTGCCAAATAACATACTTCCTGAAGTCACGCATATTCTTGTTGGCGGTTGGCGGTTAGCGGTTGGCAGTTGGCTGTTAGCTATTGGCAGTTAGCGGTTGGCTTCTTATTATGGTATTTGTCGTTATTAAATTCTAACGGCTAATAGCAAAATGCTAATGGCAGCGCAGTCCTACTGCGCATCGCTACATTTTCTGATCCAGATTCTTCCCTTTCTCTTCGTGCTCGAAGTTGGGAATGAAGTCTTTGATGGCATCCACCACCTGCTCTTTGGTGAAGTCGCCGGCGAACAGATTCTCCAGTTTTGCAAAGAAAGATTCGACTTCGGCCATCGGACGGCGGGTTGTTTTTTCGACAACTCCTAATGCGTTGAATCGCTCCATATTGATCTTCTCGCCGGGAATGTAGAATTCTTCGTAGGCTTTTTCACCGGTGGTGTCGGAGGTGAAATATACGGTTGGATATTTCAGCTGTTGGCTGTTAGCTATTAGCTGTTGGCTTTCGGTAAGTTTCATTTCAGCGGCTTTGTGCTTGGCTTCTTCGTCAGTGCTGCACATATCCTTTTCAAAGCCATTGGCTTGTATGAAGTCGTCGCAGATACTGCTGAAGGTGAGCATTTGGTCTTCACCCAGCTTGGGGAAGAAGACTTCGCCGCCATTGCCCAAGATGCAGGCCAGCATGCAGATCTGGCCGCTCTCCTCCGGGGAGACAAAGTAGCGTTTTACATCGTTGGGGGCCGCCAGCGGCTGCATCTTCTGCAGGCGGTGCATCCAACCGTCAGGCAAGGAACCGTTGCTGAAAGCGACGTTGGCGAAACGGGCGGTGGTGACTTTGAACTTTCCGTTGTAGGCCATGACCAAGTCTTCCATGATGCGTTTCGAGGCACCCATGATGTTGACAGGGTTGGCGGCTTTGTCGGTGCTGACGCAGAAAAAGTGTTTGGGCGGGAACTCGCACAGGAGGTCCATGAGTTTCTTGGCCTTGATGTCGTTGTTCTCGATGAGAGCCTGCACGCTATATTTGTCTTTCTCGCTGCGCACATGTTTGTGGGCGGAGAAGTTGGCGACAATGTCGAAACCTCTCTCCTCGCGGAAGATTCTTGCAAAGATGGGGTCGGCGAAATTTAGTGTGTAGGCGCGGTATTCCTGCGGCACGAAGAGACCTTCCGTTGAACGAATGTCGCGCGTCAGTTCGGCCAGCCCGTTTTCGTTGAGGTCGACAACGACCAATTTGCCCGGGCGGAAGCGGAGCACGGCCTTGATGAAGGATGATCCGATGGAGCCTGCACCTCCGATGACGCAGACCGACTTGCCTGCTATCGCATCGGAGAGCTCGGCGGCATGAGACTGGATATCCTCCTCGAACATGCTGCAAGGACGGCAGGTGATGTGTTCGGATATGAATTTATCTAAATGAAACATACTGTATCAATCAAATAATCAACTAAATTCCAATAGGATTCCGCTCCGTGGATTAACATTGCACGGTGGATGGGTCTCAAATGAAGACGTAAGGCAATGCCAACGCCAGTTACATGTGTATGTGTGCAAAACAATGAAAGGCTGCAATACCTCTCATTTCGATGGACACACGGATTGGCGGTGCAATTATTTTGCAAAAGTACAAAATATTTCCAAAACTGGAATTATTTATAAATAGCAGTATTGTGCTGTATAATGAATTTTAACAATGATAAGTGAACCAAGATGGGGGGGATTGTGGCGATATACGGTGGTGTTATTCTACATCTTGAACACGAATCGTACAAATCACACAAATATTACCCGCTGGCGGAACTGGGCAGAGAGCGGGGACTGACAAGTCGAAAGCATATATCAGCCGGCATGGAATATGCGACACGTTGATTATCTACACATTGGTTAAATTATTGAATGCGGTTTATTGTGGAACGGATGATACGAACGAAATTTTGAGTATTTTTGTAGGTGTTTTGTGACAAACAGGTGCGCTTGTGAGCGGGTGAACGGGGCTGACGGCGGGGGATGATTGATGGAAACAGAATTTTTATTGTTTGAAGCGGATTCTGATTCATACATTGGTTTTTTCGCCGGACGGGGATTCGACGGCGTATCTGTATAACGACATCGCGTTGGCGTTGCAGGGGAACGGATGGGATGTGACGGTGGTGACGACGACGCCGCATTTCAACGCGGTGGCGGAGCAGCTGCAGGAACAGCCGCTGCGATGGAGGGTGCCCGGTATGTTGAAGGAGAGCCGTTATCATGGAATGCGGGTTTTTCATGTGCCGCAAAAAAAGTTCAGGCGTTCGTTGCTGCGCATGGCGGGTTTTGTGTACTGGCATGCTGTCTCGTTTTTTCTGATCTTGTGTATGCGCCGTGTGGATGTGATTCTCTCTCCGTCGCCACCGCCTACGATCGGAGAGCTGAATCTGTGGATAGGACGTCTGAAGCGGTGCCGGGTGGTGTATAATGTACAGGAGATTTATCCCGACCTGTTAGAGCATCACTCGGGGGTGGCTTACCGCATGTTGAGCCGCATGGAGCGGCGCATCTACGCCCGTTCGGATGCGGTGACTGCCATCGACCGGGTGTTTGCCGACACGATTGCAGGCCGTTTCAGCGACCCCGGACGGCTGCATGTTATCCCCAATTTTGTGGACACGGGGTTTTATCGACCGGGCACAGGCCACGAAGGCCTTGACCCGGCGCTGTTTCCCGAGACGGATTCGCTGCGCGTGGTTTATGCCGGCAATATCGGCCTGGCGCAGAGCTGGGATCCGCTGATAGAGCTGGCGGAGCGCTGCCGGGAGAGGGCGATTGATTTTTTTGTCGTCGGGGAAGGGGCGATGAAACGACAGTTGGAGGAGGCACAGGCGGCACGAGGGCTGCCGCGGCTGCATATTCTGCCCTATCAGCCGCACCGGCTGATGCCGCAGATTTTGGATTATGCCGACCTGCATTTTGTTTTTATGAATCCCGGAATGGGGATGCACGGGTTTCCATCGAAGGTGTATTCCGTGATGGCGTGTGCAAAGCCGCTGTTGGTGTGGTCCGGAGCAGGGACGCCTGTCGTGAAGTTTCTGCAGAACATCGGATGCGCCAAGATTGTCACCACCCCGGAGATTGGGGTGGCTGTGGAAGATATGGCGGCATGGCTCGCCGGCGTGACGACGGAGAAGTTGCGGGCGATGGGGGCGGCAGGGCTGCAGGAGGTGACCGCATTTTATACGAAGGAGATTGTGACCCGGCAGTATGTCGATTTGCTCAACTCGCTGGTGGAAAGCGACGAGTGAGGGCCACTGGTTTCGTAATACCTGTGACGGGCATAAAAAATGTGGCCAAAAGACGGCCAAGAATGACACGACTTGGGACACAACAATGGTGTCTAAAGAGATGCCAAAATACAAAAATTCTTATAGTTTTTTTCAATCTATAAGTTTTTGACAAGGATGGGGTCTTTCTCTACCAGACTGGTGGAGTATTGTTTTTCCAGATTTCCCATCAAGTTGGTAGGATTTTTATTGAGTTGATAGATGGCTGATTGATATTGCCCAGTCAACTTTTCCAGATCAAGAAAAGTATGGCACAGATGGTCTTTCGTTTGATTTGAAGGGTCATTGCATAGGCATTAACTCGAATGCTATGTCAATAACCCACCCCTTTTTGTAAATAAACGACCATGCTATCAGACGTCATTCCTATAGAAACATTGTCATGAATACTGGCAAGAGCGTCGTTGATCCGTCCTTCCGGAAGTCCTTTGTATAGATGAGATATCTCTCGCCCACTCGCGAGGGGAACTTCTCGCAGAATGCATCAAGAGACTTGTGTGTGCTGTATCCTGAGGATTTCACCTCTATAGGGTACAGTTTGGACCCCTTTGACAACAAAAAGTCGATTTCATAGTTGTGGGTAGCATCTTTGGGCCAGGAATAATAAAATAGTTTGTTGCCTGATGCAGCAAGTGCCTGCGCAGCCACATTTTCATATATGTAACCAAGGTTGGTGCTGAGTTTGTCGTTTAGTAACTTTTGATATATGTCATTCTCCGTGTAGTCTTTATCCCAGAAGGAAAGCGTGACAAACAAGCCTGTGTCAGCACAAAAGATTTTGTACTTTGAAATGTCCTTTGTGAGCGACATTCCTACGTTCGGGTCACTGGAATGGTAGGAAAAAAGCGCAGTCTTGCTGTCATCTAAGTTCCTCATCATTTCAATTAGTTTATCCCCGTCCACATTGCCGAGAACTGCATAGGGTTTATAACGATTGGACGTCTGGTTTAGCTGCGATGGTATCTCCATATAGAGTGTTTCCAGGCGTCCAGACGGGTCAAGTTTCTGAAAGTCGTCACGATATATCTGAATAATTCCACGCTTGACCGAATCGACCATACTAAAATTATTTGTTTCGATGTAGGTGCTGACAGCCTGTGGCATTCCCCCAATGAGCATATAAAGTCTGAAATCACGGATTTTGTCGCGGAAAGACTGCGCCAGTGGAAGTTTGTTTTCGTAGAAGGTATGGAGCAGTGGCACAGAGGCCTCGTCGCCCAGTGCCCAGCGAAACTCCTCGTAATCCATAGGATGAAGCGTTATTCGCTCTTCCTCGCTTGGAAGTGTGATGTTCCTGGTATTCTTCTTGATACTGATAAGCGAACCCGTCTCTATATAATCGTATCTGCCATCTTTCACCAAATATTTGATGGACTGACGGGCAAAGGGGCAATTCTGTACTTCGTCGAAGATGATAACGGACTTGCGTTTTTTCAATACTACATTGTACAGCGACTGTAGTTGCAAAAAGATGAAGTCCAAATTCATTAAATTTTCAAACAAGGACTTCACCTCGGATGATGCTTCATTGAAATCAATGAGAATATACGATTCGTACTCATTTTGGGCAAATTGTTCAACCAATGTCGATTTCCCTACACGCCGTGCGCCTTCAATTAAAATGGCTGTCTTCCCATCCTGAACACGTTTCCATTCGAGCAATCTGTTGTATAGCTTTCTTCTGAAAATCAAACTTATATCAGTATGAATATTATTATTTCAAGTGCGAAGATAGGCTTTTCTTTTTAATTACACAAATTTATTTGCGAGAAATATGTAAAAATACGTAGATTTATCACACTAAATTTACTGAAAATACCGGAATGTTTGTTTGGAGATATACCTCTCCTCAAAAGTGGACTGTACTGCATCAAAAAGTTTGACCTGCACCTCGGTAGGACAGACCCGTTTCAGTCAGGTGTGTTCGGTCAGTATAACAAACCGAAAGTCCAAAGTGGAATCTTTATTCCGTGGCCATACTCAATGTCGTCTTTCACGATATGGCCGTTGGGAACATCCTCAATCTGCTTTTTGCCTTTTTTCTTTCCTCCCACCTCAAAGGTGTGTTCTCCGATTGCAAAGTCCGACACCTTGGAGGATATGACATCGCAGACCATCCGAGTCTGGTTGAAGAAGAATGTCTCGCGGATGTTGCCTGTATTTGTGCTGTCCGCTCCAAGTACGTACATCATGTTGGTGTTGTCCAGATAGGTTTTCTCTACCTTTCCGAGACTTCTCAATCCACCGGTTTCGTCACGCAGCTGGCCAATCATGCCGGCACGCTCCATATAAAGAAAATAGTCTGGCAGCACGTTGCGGCTCACGCCGATGGCGTTGGCAATGCTGGAATAGTCGGGTTTGAATGGCACACTCTGTGCCACGATGCCCATCAGCCTGCGCAATTTTCTTCCTGTAGAGACCGACAGTGATGCGTATTGCGGTATGTCAGATTCAAGAGTCTGCGTGATGATTTGGTCGAGACGCGATTTGAAAGCCCCCTCCTTGCTGAACGGATAATAGCCATCCTGCAAGTACTGTCGGAACAAGGGCAGCGGATGCGGCAATATCTTTTCGTCAACTTTATTGTCAATCACCTCCTCTAATGTGTATTTAGGCATCTTTATGCCGTGGAACATCTCCAGGTACTCTCGTAAAGACAACCCCTGCATGTTGTACATCACCGCACGGCGGCTCAAATCGGCCTGCCCTTTCAGCAGGTTGAGAACAGAGGAGCCAGTAAAGATGACATACAATGAAGGGTGTCCATCATAGATGTTCTTCAACTCCGTAGACCAGTTTTCATATTTGTGGATCTCGTCGATATATAGATGAGTGCCACCTTCTTTAATCCAAGCGGATGCCACTTCCAATAAAGTATGTTGGGGAAAATAACTGTAGTCGGCAGACACATAGAGAGCCTTCTGGTTCTCCTTTTCAAAAATAATATGCTGTTTTATGAGGGTTGACTTGCCTACTCCACGGGGACCCACAATCCCAAACATTCTCAGCGACCAGTCGATTTCGGAATGGTTATAGCGCACAAAATCAAGGCTTGTCATAGCCAACTGTTCGCGCATAAACTCCATTAAAACATCATCAATCATGGTATATATGGTATATGTTGTATTACGTTTTCGGCATCAAAATTACGAATAATTTTTATATGCACTAAAAAAAGTGCAAATATCGCACAAAAACGCACTAAAAAAAGTGCAAATATATTTGATACATAATTAAAGAATTGAACAACAAACCAATAACACATTAATTCTTTGCCACACGAAAGATTCAACCACAGAGACCATCACTGCAATCCCCAGAATTTTATATTGAGTGTGCTCTTGATGAGGGATTCTATTTTGTCGGGAGATAAGAATAGACATCAATTTTGAACATTGATTCCACTTTGTCCACCTACTCCGAACGACTTATTTGTATCGCAAAACCAATAAAAAGAACTTGTAAACCGCCATATTGCAACACTAGAGCATTTGACTACAGATCAGATGTTCATATATTTTTTTAGCCATATCAGAAATAAATTGTATCTTTACAAATTGAAAAATCTACAAAATATGATGAATAATCAACCGATCGAAAACTACAATCGTATCAAGGTGGTGCTTGTGGAGCAGGGCAAAACCAGCCGTTGGTTGGCCGAGCAGATAGGTCGGCAGGAGAACACCGTCTCCCGCTGGTGCCTCAACAAAGTACAGCCATCCTTGCCACAATTGACCGAAATTGCCAAAGTGTTGGACGTGGATGTCAGGACACTGATATGTCCTACAAAGAACTAATAACTATGGCGAAACAAAACATCAAGATAGGGCTTGTGGATGCCGACCTGATGTGCAACGGGACTCGGCATCCTAACCTTGTGTTGATGAAACTCGCTGGATTCCTCAACGATAATGGAATAGACTTCAAACTGATTATCAATCAAGACGAAGACATCACTCCCTATAATCTTATCTACATTTCTCGCGTTTTTACCTTCACGAGGATGCCCGCATTCTATGAGAAAGCAACGGATGCTCAGAAAAGAAAGATTCGTGAAGGTGGCACTGGTTTTTATGCCAACGAATTGAACGTAAACAAGTATCGGTACGAACGAGAGAAGGATATGAGCCAGTTGGAATGCGACAAGTTCCTTAACAAGTATCCCAATCATCGTGGAGGATCTCGCACTCATGGCATTGACTTGGCTCGTCAGATGCCGTACTATCACCTTTACGATGAGTTTGTTGACAGAAAAAAGTCAGATGGTTTCAAACGGGATAAGTATAAAGACTATCAAAAATACAGCATTGGTTTCCTCACGAGAGGATGCATCCGTCATTGTCCGTTCTGCATCAATAAATTGGAAGATAAAATTTTCCCCTATTCCAACCTCGAATGGTTCCTTGACGATGAGCGCGATGAACACGGTCGTTTAGTACGTCCGTACATTTACTTATGGGATGACAACTTCCTTGCTTCAGAACCTGATGTCTGGCGGGTAAAACTACAGCAACTAATAGATACTGGTCGTCCCTTTCAGTTCCGGCAAGGTCTTGATGAGCGAATGTTGGCAGAGAGCCCACATGGAGAGGAAATGGCAGAAATGCTCTCACATGCTCGTTATCACGGCGACTTCATCTTTGCATTTGACAACTGGAAAGACCGTCCACTGATAGAACGCGCTTTGAAGATATGGAAGCACTATAATCCCAATAAAGGCACCAAATTTTACCTTTTTTGCGGATTTAAGCAAAGTGAGAATAATCCAGGCAAATTCTATAAAGATATTTGGGAAATATTCCAACGCATAAAAGTTTTGATGTCTTATGGTTGCGTGGGCTATCTTATGCGCCATGAAGACTACAAAAAGGCACCTGTTTCAAATCTCTATATCCAGATAGCACGTTGGTGCAACCAGCAAGCTTTTTATAAAAAGATGTCGTTCTGGGAATATACTTATCGTAATCAAACCTACTGGGAACAAAAGGCTGGGTTTGATGTGCAAAAAGAAATCAAATCGTTTGTCGAATTCCAAAGGGATTTTGAGACTGGTTATTACGAAAGAGTGGACTCGCGCGGGAAAGTGCGTAAGATCTGTAAGACTTTACAGTCGTTGTTGGATGTGCTGGAGATGTTTCCCGAGCATCGTGAGGAGCTTTTGGAAATGTTCAACTATAAGATGTCAGACCTAATCAATCCCAAACTATGGGAGAACCCTGTAATTACTGCATAACATGCCCATCATATCTCATGTCAGCTATAACAACTCCAGTGATTTGGAAGCAATCATCACCCAAAATGATGGCAGTCCCCTTTATGGTGAAATAGAGATGTTTAGGCGCATCTATTCTGATTGTTCAAAAAGTGAGTATACGTGGCATTTTTGGCATAATCTAAGACTGCCTGTCTCTGTTAAGAATCAGAACGAAATACAAATTGATTTCTTGTTGATATCGGGAAAAGGCGTAATCGTAATAGAAGTAAAGGGGGGGAAAATCGGCATTGAACAGGGCTTGTTTTATTACGAAGTATCTCGAGAGCGAACCTATATGGAGAGATCGCCTTTTGACCAAGCAAGAGATTACATGTACGCTCTTATAAACAATAGGGTAATTAGCGCTTCGCAATTGTTTATTGATACAGTGTGTGCCTTCCCTCACACTAGAATAGAGCATACTAATGTCAATCCGAGAACTGATTTGGGGTATAAACTGTGGTCAAAAATTCAACATAACGACTCTACCAAATCATTTGCCGATTTCTGCATTGAAGTTTTAGAATCAGATAAGAAGAATAACGGATGGCATAGACCAGATCTTCAAGCACAAGACGTGGAAATTGCGATACAGTCATTATTATTCAATTTTGACGACCGCAGCAGAAATGTTTACTCGGAAAGAGGAATGGAAGCGATTTTACAACGCTTAAATATTGACAATCTCAGTACTTTCAATAGCCTCCAAAAGAATGAACGAATTTTTATTGAAGGCGGTCCCGGCACAGGCAAAACAACAATTGCTCGTGCATATATTGAGAAGTATCATACACTTAAGGGATTGTATCTGTGCTGGAATAAATTGCTAGAGGCAAAAATCAAGAGTGAATTGTGGCATGCTGGTCTTCCCAACTGCCGTGTTGAACAATTCGCATCATTTATCTTCTCTCTTCAAAACCAGGTCTTATCGGAGAAGCTTTCATTGGATGAAATATCAAGCGGTGTCGCCAACGACAAGTTGGAGTTTTTGTTTTCTGCAATTAGGAAACAACACGACTTTGTTCCATACGATTATGTTGTAATTGATGAAGCACAAGATGTTTTGGATAAAGGGGCAATTCCCCTTCTTAACGCTTTAACATCAGTTACAAAAGACGGGATTTCTACTGGTCGCTACTTAGTGTTTTTTGACACAGAACAAGGTTACAACCAAGAATCTAGACAGATTGACGAAATTGCAGATCTGTTGGCCCTAAATGGAGCTAGATTTGTTTTGGACACAAATAAACGTGTTCCAACGAACAAAGAAATCGTTTCTTTTGCCAAACAACTACTTGATGGTATCTCTGCAAAAGAATTGTTTCAATGTATCATCAATGATAACTATGCGTCAACGCAGGTTTTCTTTTTTGATGGTGCAAAGCAGTTGATAAAACACATCAACCAGATAAAGAAAGAGATAAGAGAAGGTTCTAAAAACTGGAACGAGTATGTTATGCTTGCCGATTCTGGCACAAAAAAGGAACAAACAATAGGCAACGAAAAACTATACGATCGAATTGCTACAATTGAAGGAATCAAAGAATTAACCACTAGGAATATATGCCAAGATACTTCTGAAATAGGTTTTACTTCAATGTTAGCCTACAAAGGTTTAGAATGCAAGCATGTTATTCTGATTATAAATGGACGTACTGAAATAAGCACATTTGAGTTGTATGTCGGTATGACCAGGGCAATAATGGATGTTCAATTATTAGTTTTGCAATAGCTATGGGCACACATAAAGGTTTCACTGATTTAATTATGCAAGAAAGCACCAGCTTTTCTGCCATATGTAATATAATGTTTCATTCGAAAGTAGATTTAGGGCGAAACTTTTTATGTGCAATGAACAACATCGTCGATTATTACACAAAAAGAGTTCCTGAACAAGGTATTAATTATCATGTTATTTATTTGCCTACATGTCCCGATTGGGCGCGAGAACTGTTGGTGCGTTTTTTAATTCAAAAGGTTGCCTTCACATATTCATCGAAGTTTTTTTCAATTGCCAAAAAGAAAACGACTGGCCCCATAGTACTACCCGTGGGCGTGTCTTCAAAGCACAAGCGATTTAAGGTTCTTCAGGAGGAAAGGGCATACTATACAAAGCTTTTAAAACTATTTGGGAATAGAACAATTGAGAATGAAACCGCAGGGAAGTCTTTATTTGTTGTTCAAGAAAAAGATATAACAACAAGAAAGCAAGACAAAAACCCATGGCTTGAGCAATTGTACGCGACAGACTTTTTATATAGTGACTACAGTGCAATAGTAACCTGTGATCAAATGGCAGACGATGTCGAAGCGACAATTAGGAGCAACAGAAATAACGTGCCTAACATTGAAAACATCTTCGTTTTTCATTCTCAAAATAGAGGTAAAACAACCTATTCGTATAATTTGGATCAATTGGAACGTCTGAATCAATATGGGGTGGGTATAAAAAACTGTTTTGTGTTTTACATTTCAGAACAGCCTTTTCGTTTGTATTATGCAAAACAAAACATCAAAGAGACAATTGTATCAAATCTGTTAAAACGAGAGATTAAGAGGTTCAATGACTTCGATGGCTTTATTACTTTTACACCTGAAGAATTAGATCTGTTTTTTGACAGAGATCCAAAACAAGGTCAATTCAGAATGATCGATTCTGATGAACGTGATATTTTCACATCTAATATTGATTCGTTTTTTGATGAACTTCCACATAATTATAGGATCAAGAACAGTCTATCCTTGGCGTTTACATATGCAACGCAAAACGCTTTTATAGAAGAGTGTGAAGAAGAGACGGGTATTTCTATTCCTCAAGACGTTAAATCATTTCTCAATTACTATAAGCATTTCTGGGATGAGGAAATTAAGCTTCGGCTTATTGATGAGCTGAACCATTACCACACAGTTGCTTTTGTTCTCCCTCCAGGCATAAACAAAGTATATAAAGATATCATAAGAAAAATATTCTCCTCGGAAACAAGAAAAGTTTACATAGTCGATTTCAACCAACTTAGAGATGGATTATATGTAGAACTCGTTATTTTGTTTTCTTTCAGATACACAGACGAAAAATACAAGACTTATCCAAATTCTTTTGATCCTCTTCCTTTGAAAGATGGGCAACATGGATTGACTATCATAAATAGGCTCACTCATAATAATTACTATGAGTGGAACAGATATTTTTACGATAAGGATCTTAACGGATTGCTTTTCTCTTCGTTTAGAAGTGAGCTTATTGGTTGGAATAAAAGAAACATAAAAAAGCCGGTAATACCCAATATTATAAGTAACTTGGACGAAGCAGAAGCCGATGCTCGTGAGTACATGGCAGAAAGGTGTTCTATCGTGTTTAATGATCATAATACTATCAAAAAGCTTGTGTCGGAGCGTATCCTATACAGTGATGGTGATCGCTTATGTGTATCTAGTCTAAAAGAGTTGTTACATGAAAAAAGTCAGTTCCAAGGCGTTGTTTCTGAGGTGGAAGGAAAGAAGGCTCTTATGCTAAAAGACGTGAAGATACAATTATTAGATGATCTTGTAGAACAGATAAAAGACAATTTAATAAAGAGGACTGATTCCGATCTTAAAGCTGAGTCTTTTATCCGAAGAGACTCTCAATATGGATTATCAGAGGAACAGATTAATTCTGGAATAGAACTCTGGAAATATCTTCTTAAAAGAAAAGTAGATGAGTTGGGGCTGGAAAAAACTTATGAAGCAATATTCCCAAAAGACAAAGATATTTCGTTGAAAGGTTTTGAGCGTTGGACTGATTTTGACTATCCTATGATTTTGCCGAGAAGCAGGAGAAGTCAAAACAGTTTATTGTCTTTTCTGGGTTTTAGTTTGGGATCCCCTTATCATAGAGTTATTCTGACCAAGAAACTGCTAAAAAATAGTAATACTAGGATGTTAAACAATCAAATTGAATCATTACTTCAATCTATATTAACTTCACCTATTAATGACGGTAGTTTTGATGATTTATTTGACGAACATTCCGAGATACTTACTTTACTCGAAATAAACAGTGCATCAGAAATTAAAATGTTGATACAATTATTAGACATCAATTTGAAACCATTTATAGTAATAGTATATGATTCAGACAAAACGAAACTCCCTTGAAAAGTTCCTGAGGGAACAAATGGAAGGCCCTGGCGGATGCAATGACCATTTTGGTTATATCAATGATAATGGCATTGGTGAAGAGGTTATTAATACTACGCCTGGTTCATTATATAGTACTGCTGTTTTATTTCCACAAAGAAAAGTGGCAGAAAACACTTCTTTAGATAGCGCAACTGCAACTCCAAAGACGGATGAATCAGAAGTGGAGAGTGATTCCATATATCAAGAATCGATGGATGATAATAGCAGTGAAGAACTTGACGAAAAAGTAAATCGATTAGGCGCAGATGAAGAAGACTTATACTCTCTAAGTCAACGATTCCCTACAACAATAGGAGTTTCGTGTTGTCTGGATAAGAAAGGAGCCCCTCTCCTTCCAACTGATTTATTAGTTACAATTTCAGGGCGTTATTACACTAAAATCTCAAATAAAGAATGTTGTAACATTGTCATAAAAATCGAAGATGAAGATGGGTTTAAGACATTCTTTGATGAGTATAAGACGCAACTTGACCAATGTTTCGCAATAACAGAAGGTGGCATCCGACTCACAAGGGATATTACCAAGGAAATAAAGACAGTAAAAGACACTATTCTTTCAGTAAATAAAGAGTCGTGCAAAAAAGTTGCTCTTAATCCAGATGAAACCACCGATAGAGAGTACGAACAAATCGGCGATAATTACAGATAT
Source organism: Candidatus Hemicellulosilyticus sp. P3 (assembly GCA_001543385.1). GTDB lineage: Bacteria > Bacteroidota > Bacteroidia > Bacteroidales > P3 > Colimorpha. The sequence goes on along the minus strand of LPNH01000001.1, from coordinate 7,825 downwards.
CTTAAGTCGTACAAAGAACGTCTTTGGCGGAAACTGAAATATTTCAAAGACACCTATTTGACTGACGGGGAATTAACATCTATCAATAGCAGGATAAAAGAAATTGAACGATATGAAACATATTTATCCTATCTCGAAGATGCGATGAATATTTGTAACAACAAGTCGTTTGGTTTTTGGCAATCTCATACATTTTGCAAGACAATAGATTTGAGTGGAATTGATTTGAATAAGGTTGGTAATAAAGTCATCTATTCACCACGCGAGCACGAAAATCTAAATGTCCTTTTTGGGGGTAACGATGAAGAAAAGTCGGAATATCTTCGCAGATTATCCGTATGGTTACAGGTCTCCAGATTAGCTAACAACTCTACTAACAAAGTGTATTTCAAAGTACAACTTGAAAATAGTTCAACACCATTTGTAGAATCATCTGATCATTATTTTTCCATTGTCACGGAAAAAGTTAATGAACGTTGCTTTTTCGGAGTTCAAATCAAGATTGAAAGTGGTCTGTTGGCTCCATACCAAGAAAGAACGAATAACGGTCGTCAAGAAGATGTTGAGCACTTGAATTATCTGTATCGTTCGATTAAAGATTACGCAGTAGGCCATTTATGTTCAGTGGATTGGAAGATAACTGAAAGTAAGAAATGGGTTCGTTCCGAGTTCATCCCTTCTTTTGAGACACCAGATGTTGAGCCTATCCCTCGCGATAAGTTTTCATATGTGGAAGAAAACGGCATACTAGTACCTCGGCCTATTTTAGAAGATCAGCGCGCTTTGGAGTTTAAGTGGCTTTCTCTTTTTTCTGATGCTACAGACAATGAAATCATTTCCCATTTACATGGATTTGTAAGCAAATATCAAGCATGGATCGAAAAGCAAAGGGTTGTGTTGAAAGGAGAGCAAGGAGACCAGCGGATTGGTTTTGAAAACCTTGACAAATGTCAGAAAGACTGTGAAAGAATGGTGGAAAACATCAGACTAATTCTCGAAGGGAACGCTGACAACACAATGTGTTTTCGTTTGATGAATTCTGCCATGTTTATTCAATTATGGCATAGTAAAAGGTCGACTGACAAAGAAACAAATTATGATTTCTACAAAAAACGTGCAGATGATCACCTGTTTGGGAATACATCTGCAGCTTGGAGACCTTTTCAGTTGGCATTCATCCTCCTTAATCTTGATGGCATCATTCAGCGCAAGAATGACCCTGAATGGAAATACCGGAATGAACTTGTTGATTTGGTATGGTTCCCTACTGGTGGCGGTAAGACTGAAGCATATTTGGGTATTATTGCACTTTCCATCATTTGCCGTCGCAGACAACAACAAAAAAACGGAGGTGGGACGACCGCAATAATGAGATATACACTTCGACTTCTTGCCACACAGCAATTCCAACGTGCTATGCGTTTAATATTGGCATTAGAGCAATTACGTCGATGGGACTTATATGCATTAGGGAACGAGCCTATTTCGATTGGACTCTATGTTGGAGACGATTCACTTCCAAATAATGCAAAATCCCTTTCTGATGAATGCCAAAAGTGGAATACCATAGATGATTTAGGAAGGCGGCGTGAATCAAAAATACCCTTAGATTTATGTCCATGCTGTGGTAAACCTTTAAAATACCAAAACAAAGGTACTGTGTCAGATCCTAAAATCATTTTTAGATGCGACAATATTGACTGTACTTTTTCCGATGTGCTTCCTGTAAAGTTGTGTGACGAGTATATTTATCAGGAACCTCCCACTTTGCTATTTGGCACCGTGGATAAATTTGCAATGCTTGGACATAGGGTCTCTACATCGAAAGAGAAGCAAGATTCAAGAAGACTATTTGGGAAAGGTGGGCTAAATAATCTGCCTCCTTCGTTAATTATTCAAGATGAGTTGCATCTGTTACTTGGTCCGCTTGGTTCAGCTGTTAGTTTGTTTGAATGTGCTATCGACCAGCTTTGTTCATATAAAGATGGTTCGAACCAAATAATCCGTCCTAAGATAATATCATCAACAGCAACTACCAGGAATACTGAATTACAAATCCGAGCACTCTATGATAGGGATGTAAGCATCTTCCCTAAGCCTGGTATTGATTATGACGATTCGTTTTTCTCATTCTATCAGCGCAAAAAAGTCGATGGTGAAGTACAGTTTGTTTCCAAAAGGAAATATATAGGGATACTACCCACGGGAAGAACACATATGACCACTCAAATGCGTATGGTTGCAACAATGTTTGTTCATCGCGCACTGTTTGAAAAAGAATATGCGTCACGTCTTTCTGAAAGAGATGTTGAAGAAGCGATGGACTTTTATCATTCTATTATTGATTATTTCAATAGTTTGAAAGAAGTCGGAAAAACCGATGCCCAGTTCTATACCGAATTCACCAAATACACGCGCCGTTTATTTAAACGTGTTTTACGATATAGCGACAAATTGGAGTGTCTATATGGTTATGATTCTTCATTTAGCAAATCAGAACTTACGGGCCGACTTTCGGGAGCTGAAGTCGTAAATGAGCTTGAAAAAATTGGGAAGCATTGGAAATCGATTTATAGATTACCACATCAAAATGATGCAAAGACAGAGTGGATTCATGGAACCACCCCACCAGACTTGATACTTGCCACAAACATGATTTCCGTTGGATTGGATGTGGACAGATTCAATACAATCATTATGAATTCAATGCCCAGAAATATTGCGGAATATATTCAGGCTAGCAGCCGTGTAGCGCGCAATAAACTTGGACTTGTAATTACATTGCATAATCCTTTTAGAGCAAGAGATTTGTCTCATTTTGAGCGATTCAGGGAGTTTCACGAGAAATTGTATTACTATGTTGAGCCAATTTCAATCACGCCTTTCTCAAAAAAATCAATTAACAAGTATCTGCCTCTATACAATGCGGCAATGATTCGGCATCATTATGATGATTTGGCCAATGTTGAAAACGCTTCAGTTCTTTCGGTAAAGATGCAGAATAAAATCAAGAACGAAATGTATGTGTATTTTAGAGAACGTTTAGAAAGGACAAACAAACTCACGAGCGAATTGAAAGAACTACTTACAAAAGAGTTGGAGGAGTACATCGAACTATTTATCGAAGATGCCTTAAACAATTGGCAAGGGTTAGTAGACAACCAACAACAAGGAGAATATCACCTTCGTTATTCAGGGTCAGATTTCCTTAATTCTACTGGCCGTCAGAGAGTAAAATGGAAAGACTTATTCTTGGCATTAGATGCATATCTTGATGATGAAGCTGATTATATGTGGGCTGTTCCGATGTCACTACGAACAGTTGAATCCGAAGCAGTATTAAACATAAAAGACAAGTGATATGGAAATACATAAAGATATACAATACAATCAAGGTATTGGAAAATATAAGGTACTATCCTCAAATGCAGGAGTTGGTTCAATAGTTACCACGAAGGCGGGTTTTTTTATTATGCCCAAATCCGTTTCATTTTGGGGATTCGTTAGGGATTTGAACAAACAGATAGAAAACTATCGCGATAGCAATAATAATAAAGATCCAGATCCTGAGTATTTGTCAAGATTTGCTGGCGTTGATATAATAAACGACCCTCGATTTGTGGATTTTTTGAAAGACAATCAAGGAATTCCCCAATTAAAATATCTAATAGACGTTCCTCACCTATCCCTGAGCAATTGGAATTATCCAAAAGAAAAGGATCATCCCTTATATCTACGTTGCAAAGAGAATACAGGACATGAATTGAAGCCGGATCATTTCTATATCCCCGCAATTCATTTCCCGAGATGGTTTTATAGTAGAAAAGAAAAATACTTCAAGCCATTAGAAGAATGGGAGAGCTTATGGAAACAAAAGACGGGAGATACAAAACTACAATACTTTGCTCCTCCAAGAGATCCTTACACTAACACAAATCGATCATTCAAAGACAATAACCAACTTATAGACATATATGACACGCTGGTTCAAATACCTATTTTGTTGATTTGCAAGAATGGGCATATTTCAGATATTCCATGGTATGAATTGTTCTGTGCAGGAATAGATCATAAAATGGAGGATATGAAGAAACCTGCTGGATTCGAATTGTTCGATTATCCATGTCAAGATTGTGAGAAAGGAGGTCGACATGAACTTCAATGGATTGAGAACAGAAACAACTCTGAAAGTTGGGGTACATTGAAATGCAAAAAATGCGGTAAGACTCATGGACTAGAAGGTATTATGAATATTCATCCTTATTGTAAAGGAGATACTCCGTGGAACGGATATGGAACAAAGTCGGATGAACCATGCAAAGATGTTAACGGGGCAAAAAGTGTTATGCAAATGGCTCTCGTGACCAGTAACAGTGTGTATTATGCAGATTCGTTTAACAGTCTATATATTCCACCAAAGTATATGCCTGACGAGATATTGGGGCCATTACTTCAGAAAGTGTTGGATTTGCTTAATACTAGGTGGTATCCTAAGGCGTTGGAACGCAAACCTAACCTTACGAAAGAAACCTATATGGAGCAAATGGATATCGTTGAAAAGGCTTATGATAGTGAAATCGATATCACCCAAGAACAGGCTGAAATCATCAAGAATCACTTTCTGGCGGTTAAAGAGGTTTCAAAAGACACACACGAGCAATATCGTTTTGAGGAGTATAGAGTGTTTACAAGTCACTCGGAGTCTTTGCCACAGACTCCTAATCTAGAATTCAAAGATATTGATTTACCAACCGACCTAAAGCCTTACTTTAAGAAAATACAGCAAGTTGACACACTCGCAATGACACTAACCCAGCTGGGATTTAGCAGAGTATCAATGCCTGTTCCCATGAGAATTGGCGGAACAGTGGTTCGAAACGAAGGTCAAAGGATTTTTAATGAGCCAGTTGGAAAGGTGTATTCATTGCCGGCTAATCAGAGCATGGGAGAAGGACTGTTCTTTGAGTTCAACAAAGACGCTGTTGACCGATGGATGGCAGAGTATAACGAGCTTTTTAAAACTCGATATAATCAACCTGAAGGTGAAATCGGTAAAGCATTGAAGGCGGAAATTGATCAATATGGAGCACCAAAGTTTTATCTGCTACACACTTTCTCTCACATTATTATGAAAGAGCTGGAATTTTCCTGCGGATATCCAACTGCAAGCCTTCAAGAGAGACTTTATTATTCGGATAGAATGTGTGGTGTATTGATTTACACAGTAGATGGTACAGAAGGAAGTATGGGTGGACTCGTATGGCAAGGGCAACCTCGACTCATCGAGAAAATAATAAAAAGGGCGATAAACAATGCCAAAGAATGCTCTTCCGATCCCCTATGCTGGGAAAATGAAGACCAATTGAATCTTGCAGCTTGTTTTTCGTGCTGTTTGGTTTCGGAAACATCATGTGAGAAACGCGACTTGGGATTGGATCGTAGAGCGTTGGTTGATGAGAACTTCGGGTATTTCAAAGAAATGCTTTAAAATAGCAAAAGCAACGCAACAATAATTCCCGATGAAAGATCAAGCAATACCTGAATACACTCGCGTGTGTTGTGCTGGGAGACAGGCACCTATCCTACTATTGGATGAGTGAAGTAATAATTTATGTGGAAAGAAGTTATAGAAAAAAAGTAAAACGAAATATGACAGAGAAAGAATTACGAGATTTCTTGATTGCACACTATCCTGTAGAGGATGAGATGTGCGATTGGAAAGAGATGAAGAATCTAAAGAACTCCTTCAATGGGCATGAGGGGGATGATGTGATGTCGTATGTTTCAGGCATCGCAAATATGGAGGGTGGCGTGCTGGTAATCGGTGTCAAGGATAAGACGCTGGAGATTGTCGGTACAGACCTCTCGCAGTTCAATCTCGATACCAATTCTGCCGTCTATAAGATTAAGGAGAATTGCACTAACGTTTCTTCGGAAGGTCTTTATATCGACGAATACATCACCAGCGACACCCACAAGGTGGTATGGGTCATTCACATTCCCAAGCATCTTCCCCGCAGGCCTGTGTATGCCCACAAGAAAGCCTGGCAGAGAATCAAAGACAACCTCGTCCCTCTGACATACGAACGCGAGGAGGTTATATTGAGCGAGGGATTGCTGCAACAAGACTGGACGGCACAGATACTGCCGGATGCCACTATTGATGACCTCGATCCTGCAGCCATCTTGAAAGCTCGCGAGAAATACAAGGAAGTGCATCCCGGCAAGGACAAGGAGGTGGACGGATGGGACGACAAGACATTCCTGAACAAGGCACATATCACCATCAAGGGCAAGATAACCATAGCGGCCATCATCCTGGTGGGACGCGAAGAGTCGGAACACTACTTGCTGCCGAAGGTGTGCAAGGTAAGGTGGACGCTGAAGAACGAGCGGGCGGAGAATCTTGACTTCAAGGTATTCTCCATCCCTATGATCTTAGCCATTGAAGACATCGGTCATCAGATTCGCAACACATCATACGAGTTTACCATCAGTGGCAACATTTTTCCTGAAAAATTGTTCCGATATGACGAGTTCACTTTGCGTGAACCGTTGAATAACGCTATCGCTCACCAAGACTATGAGAAGGGCGCAAGAATTGAGGTGATTGAATATGAGAACGACCATCTTGTGTTCCGCAACCATGGGGTGTTTCTGCCCGAGTCGGTGGAAAAGGTGGTGCTGGACAATAGTCCTGAATCCATCTATCGGAATCCGTTCTTGGTTGAGGCAATGAGGAATGTACACATGGTGGATACGGAAGGTGGCGGCATCAAGAAATTGTTCGAGCAGCAGAAGAAGCGTTTCTTCCCCATGCCGGAATATGACACCTCGGGAGGGATGGTGACTGTTGATATCGAGGGCAAGGTTATTAATGAGCAGTTTGCAAGGATATTGGTCAGTGTGCCAGATTTGTCTATGTCGGACTTGATTCTGCTCGACAAGGTGCAGAAGCAAAAGAAATTGGGAGACGAAGAGATTAAGTATCTGCGAAAGAAGAAATACGTTGAGGGGCGTAAAAATGGGTTGTTCCTTTCGAAAGTCGTTACAAAGAATACTGGCAACGTGGGCTTGAAATCGACGTATGTGAAGAATAAGAGCTTTGACGACGAGTACTTCCGCAGATTGATTGTGCAATATCTTGAGAAGTTTGGAGCAGCAAGCCGATCGGAGATAGACGAGCTGCTGATGAACAAGTTGTCGGATGTCTTGTCGGAACAGCAGAAGAAGAACAAGATCACGAATCTGCTATCATTCCTGAGAATTCACAATGTGATAATGGTGAACGAGGAAAAGAAATGGGGTTTGGTTAAGTGAGTTTTAAACGAAAAATGCAAAACCTAAACGAGAGTTGCCTATAAATATCTTATACACAACATTATAATAGATTATGAGATTTAAAAGAGATTTTTAATTTAAAACAGGATTTTGTTTTTAGAACTCGTGTTGCCGGTTTCAACACTCTTTTAGACATCAACAAATGCTCTCTTTGCATCGCACGACAACTCTCGTCGATGTATGGGTGCAAATATATGCAAATAATCAATCGCTTCAGCCATATTTTACATATTTGATTTTTTAGTAGAATTTCAAGTATAAAGTATTTCACTAGTGTCTATTAAAAAATTTAACATTTAGCATTCAAGTTGAAGTTGTCCGTCCAAACATTGTACAGGCACTGCCGTTGGAAGGAAGAGCTCGGGGATGTTGTCCTTCGTGAGAAGCGATCCGCTGAGGATGCGCAGCACCTCGTAGACGCTTCTGTTGAGGTTGAGCGTTTTCTCGAGGATTGCCACTGTGCAATAAGTAATTATGGCGGTAT